>JACKHA010000009.1 GCA_020639215.1 Phycisphaeraceae bacterium | reverse complement strand
GTGCTGGTCGTCCGGCTTGGTCCCCACCGGAAAGATCCGCCCGTCGATGCCCATGTCCCCGACCTGCACCGTGTTGGGGATACCGCCCATGGCGATGACGGCCCAGTTCTCGAACTCGAACGGCGGGATCTGGCGCAGTTTCTCGATCGTCCACGGCAGGTCGCGCACGAGGAACGCGTCGGCCCGCCTGGCCAGCCACAGCGGCTCGGACTCCTTCATCTTGCACACGTCCTTCAGGCGTTTGGCCATGACGCGGCAGGCGGTGGGCGAGATATCGATGCCGACCCACTGGCGTCCGAGGTTCTGGGCCGCGACCAGGGCGGTCCCGCAGCCGCAGAACGCGTCGAGGACGATGTCGTTGGGGTTGCTGGAGGCGTTGATGATGCGTTCGAGAAGGGCGAGGGGCTTCTGGGTGGGGTAGCCGAGACGCTCGGCGGCAAGCGCGCTGATCGGCGGAATGTCGGTCCACATGTCCTGGAGAGGGACTCCAGGCATGTCCTCGGCAAACTGCATCAGCCGCGGCATGCCCGTTGATCGGTGGGCCAAGCGTCCTTCGTTCCAGAACGCAATCAGGTTCGTCTTTGAATACGCCCAATACCGCTTGTCGTACGGTGCGACACCCTTGTACTCCGTGTCATTCAGCGGGCGCTTCCACTCTTCGTCGAGGTCGGGAATCCACTCCGCCCCCGGCCTTCGAGATCGCTTTACGCGCCAATCGTACGAAGTGTCGCCACCCGGCTTCGCGGCCGTAACGTCGGTTTCCTTGTACCGGCGGCCCTGCTCGTCGACGTGTCGGTACTCGGACTCGAGATAGGACGATTCGTACGCCGTGTGGATCGGATTCCACGTCCACTTCTTCCCGCGCGTGTAGAAGAACAGGTAGTCGCAGATTCGACCGTACTGCGTCATGCCCTGCTTTGTGTCGCTGTGGGCATGGCTTCGCTTCCAGACGATCATGTTCTGGAAGCAGCCCTCGCCGAACACCTGATCCAGCATGACCTTGACATAGTGCCCGGCGTGCCAGTCGCAGTGGTAGTAGAACGAGCCGGTCTTCTTCAGCACGCGGGCCAGTTCGACGCAGCGCGGGCGCATGTAGTCGATGTACGCCTGGGTGCTGGCGTGCCGGTCCTCGAACGATCGCTTCTCCTTCGTCTCGCCCCAGAACACCTCGTAGTTGCGGTTGGAGTTGAACGGCGGGTCGATGTAGACCAGATCGACGCACCCGTCGGGGAGTTTCCGGAGCTGCTCGAGGCAGTCGCCGCAGTACACCACGCGCGTGTCGATCAGGGCGGAGGGCTTGCCGGGCTTCGGCGGCGGCGCGGGCTTGGGTGCGGGGGGCGTCGGCGCGCCCGGCTCGGCGCTCGCGGCGGCCGCCTTGGGGGCCTTGGGCGTCCGCGTGCGCTTGGGCGGGGCGGTCGCTGGCGCGTCGCGTTCGCTGGGGGCCGGGCTCTTGCGGGTCCGCTTGGCCATGGGCAGATACGGTAGCGAAACCGCGCCCGCGGCGTGGGCCCGCCGGTGTGGCATGGCTGTGGCTCGGCACAGCCATGGCGATGAACGGCGCGTCCCAGGTGCTCCACATGGCTGTGCAACGCCGCAGCCATGCCACACGCCCAATCCCGAATGGAGCCAGCGCCGCGGTCCTTGCAGCGCTCGGCCCCCTGCACCACGCGCCGGCTCGCGGCGGATCCTTCCGCCGCCACACCGACGCCGATCTCGCGCCGTTTCCGGCGCCGCTCACGCGGGGTCAGGGCCGACCCGGCCCGACCAGGGATCACGTGTGGCATGCCTGTGGCTCGGCACAGGCATGTCCCGGTCACGGTCGCCCTCGGTTTCTCGACATGGCTGTGCAAAGCCACAGCCATGCCACGCGTCGGAACCGTCGGGCGCTCTCAGCCGACCCCGCTCAAATCCGCCCGCGGCACATCACGCGCCGGAACGGTCCTTCTCTCTCCCCTCCAACCTCTCTCTATCCCTCCATCTCTCGGGCTCTTTCCCTGTCTCGCTGCTTCCTACTCCGTCCCTTCGTCACTGCGTCACTTCGTCACTCCCGCCCCCGCCCCCACCGCGTCGGCGCCGCACTCCACTCCGCGCTCACACCCCGCCGGTCTTCCGCTGCTCGATCCGCTTGACCAGCTCCGGCAAAGACGACCACCGCTCCTTGGCCTGGGCCTTCCATGTGGCCCGGTCGTGCACCTCCAGCCGATCTCTGGCCCCGGCCACCATCACCTCGCCGCTCAGCCCGACCATGTCGAGCTGGTGACGCGGGATGCGGATCCGTCCCGTGGCGTCCATCTCCAGCCGCTCGGCGGCGGAGAAGAGCGTCACATCCAAAGCGGCCTGGTCCTCGTCCGGGGCTAAAGTCCCCCGAACCTGTGTCGCCAGGGCGGCGAACTGCTTCTCGGTGTAGAGCCGCAGCACGCCCCCCGGCCATGGAACGCACATCCATGCCTCGCCGTCCCTTGTCACTTCCCACTGCGATCGGTATTTGGACGGTATCGCCAGGCGATCCTTCTGATCGATGCTCGCCTCGGCTTGTCCAGTGAAGAGCACGCCCCTGGGTCTCCATGGTCATTTGAGGGATTCTCTCCCACTTTGCCCCACAATGCAAGTCATCGGCGTGTGAATTCACCGTCCGTCCCCAAACCGACAGATTCCGGTGCATTTTCTTGGCCCGCCGCGTCCCAAAACCGGCATCCGATCCGGTGGGAAGAGCGGAACTTGTTCTGGCGTTCGCGCTGTTGGGCCATCCAGTTGGACTCCCCTCTCGTCGTGTCCGATCCGTGGGGCCGGGAGTCCGTCCGTGATCATCAAGCCTCTCGACTGGGCCCGGGTCATTGCCGAAAACGTCCCTTCCGGGACGTTCGTGGTGACCTCGTCCTTTGACGGCAAGCGGGCCGGGGTCCTCGCCCGGGCGGTGGCCCCGTGCGCGACCGAGCCGCTGCTGCTGATGCTCTCGCTGCGCAAGGGGCACTCGATCGCCCCGCTGATCCGGGACAGCCGGCACGTGGGCGTGTGCCGCGTCGAGTCGTCGGACCGCCTGCTGATGCGGAAGTTCTGCGACACGGAATCGGGCCCGGACCTGGCCGACGAGCACGCGGGCGACCCGTTCGACTCGGTGCCGGTGCAGACGCTCCAGAGCGGCGTGCCGATCCTGAAGCGGTCGAGCCTGGCGCTGGACTGCGAGGTGGTCCGCCACTTCGACCTGGAGGCCGACTGCGAGATCTATGTGGTCGCGGTGGTGGCGTGCCGCGCGACGACGCGGGACGCGGCCCCGGCGGTCGTGGCCGAGCCGACACGCTGAGCGGGCGTCGCGACGCCCGGCCCGATCCGCCTGAGACGGTCCGAGCGGGCTGAGACGGTCCGAGCGGGCTGAGACGGTTCGAGCGGCTGCCGGCCAGTCTGCCCGAGCCGATCGGTATGCTCCGCCCGTGCGCCCGACCGACGCCCCGCTGCCGCCCGTCTCGCCCGACCCGATCGCGGCCGCGTCCGGCCCGGCAGCCCCCGCCCGCGTGCTCGGCCCGTTCTCGGCGATGAGCGTGGTGATCGGGGCGATCATCGGCGTCGGGATCTTCTTCACGCCGTCGAAGGTCGCGTCGCTCACCGGCGATGGCGGGTTGGCGCTGCTTGCCTGGGCGATCGCGGGGCTGATCGCCCTGTGCGGCGCGCTGGTCTTCGCCGAACTCGGGGCCCGCTACCACGACAGCGGGGCCCAGTACCAGGTCCTGCGCGACGCCTACGGCCCGTGCCCGGCGTTCCTGTTCGTGTTCTGCAACGCGACGGCGATCCAGGGCGGGGCCGTGGGCATCATCGCATTCATCTGCGCCAGCAATCTCGTCGCGATCGGGCTGCCGACGGGGCAGGAGGGCGACGCGACGCTGGTGCTGCTCGTGTCGTGCGCGCTGATCGGATCGGTGATCGCGGCCAACGCGTGGGGCGCGCGGGCCGGGGCGGGGATCCAGAACGCCACCGTCGTCGCCAAAGTGCTGGCCCTGGTCGTGATCGCGGCCCTGGCGGCGATCTGGGGCGGGCAGGACGTGCTGGCGGGCGCGACGCCGCCGGCGGACCCGGAGAACATCCCGTTCGAGCATGGGCCCATGGCGCACGAGCAGGTCGGCGCGCGGCTCTCGCCCGTGGCCGGTGTGCTGGCCGCGCTCGTGCCGGCGTTCTTTTCCTACGGAGGGTGGCAGCACGCGCTGTGGATCTCGGGCGAGGTGCGCGAGCCGCGCCGGAACCTGCCGCGCGCGATCATCGCCGGCGTGGTCGTGGTCGTGCTGGTCTACGTGCTCACGGCGTGGTCCACGCTGCGCCTGCTGGGCATCGACGGCGTCGCGGGCAGCACGGCCTTGGCCGCCGACGCGGTCGGCGTCGTGTCGCCGAGCCTGGGTCGACGATTGATCGCGGGCGCGGTGGCGGTGTCGGCGTTCGGCGTGCTCAACGCGCAGTTGCTCTCCGGGCCGCGGCTGGTGTACGCGATGGCGCGGGACGGGCGGTTCTTCCGGGCGTTCGGCCGCCTGACGACGCGCGGCACGCCGGGGCTGGCGATCGGGCTGATCGGGGGCACGGGGCTGGTGCTGCTGCTGGTGGCCGGACCGGGCGGGGTGGATCGCCTGCTCACCGGCGTGGTGTTCATCGACGGGGTGTTCTTCGCGCTGACTGGGGTGGCGCTGTTTGTGCTGCGCCGGCGCGGGCGCGAGGCGTCGGAGAGATCGTCGGGCACTGGTGGCGTCGCCGCGGGCGCGGCTGCGGAGCGATCGACCAAGGGCTTCCGCGTGCCGCTGTTCCCGCTCGTGCCCGCGCTGTTCGTGCTGGGCGAGGTGGGCGTGCTGGTCGGCTCGTACCTCGACCCGGCGACGCTGCGGGCGGCGATCATCGGGCTGGGGTGGATCGCGGTCGCGGCGGTGACATACGCAGTCTGGTTTCGAACCCGGGAGTTTGCACGGCGCGGCACGCGGTGAAACGATCATCGAGCGGACGGCTCGGCCTGCACGCTCCACCGGCTCCCATCCCGCACCACCCGCCGGTACAGCGTGTCGCGCTCGATCGGTTCGAAGCCGGCCTCGCGGATCGCCTTCTGGAGCGACCAGACCGTGACCTCCTGGTGCGTCGAGGCGCCCCCCACTTTCGTGATGTCGTACCAGACCACGGTGCCGTCGATGTCGTCGGCGCCGCTGGCGAGCATCAGTTGGGCCATCGCCAGCGTCTGCATGATCCAGAACGCCTTGACGTGCGGGAAGTTGTCGAGCATGAGGCGGGCGATCGCCATCGTCCGCAGGTTCTCCAGCCCCGTCGGCCCGGGCAGGTGCTCGAGTTCGCAGCCGTCGGGGAAGAAGGGCAGGGGGATGATGGTCTGGAAGTAGCCGGGAGTGGAAGGGGGAAGCGACGGAGCGACGGAGCGACGGAGCGACGAAGGGGTCGAATCCGCGCCGAAGGCGATGCGCTCCGGCAGGGGCGTGCCCGGGCGGGTGAGCGTGATGGCGGGTGCGTCGACCTCTCGCTCCTCCCCCTGTCTCGCTGTCTCGCTGCCTCGCTGTCTCGCTTCCCCCTGGTACCCCATCCTCCCCAGCGCCCGATCCTGGGCCCGGCGCAGCATGTCCATGTGCACGAGGCGCTCGCGCCGCTGCTCGATGTGCCCGTACAGGATCGTCGCGTTCGTGTTCAGCCCGATCTCGTGGGCGACCTCGTGCACATCCAGCCAGACGTCCGACCGGATCTTGCCCTTGTACGCCTCGTCGTGGACGCGGTCGTCGAACACCTCCGCCCCGCCGCCCGGCAGCGAGCCAAGGCCCGCCTCCTTCAATCGCTCCAGCACCCAGCGAATGCCGGCCCGACGCGCGGTCTTGCCCTCCGGCCCGGGCAGGCTTGCGCCCTTGTACTGCTTGGCGATCCGCGCCAGGTGCACGATCTCCACGGCGGTGAACGCCTTGACGTTCAGCCCGCTGCCCAGGGATCGGGCCTCGTCGCGGATCGTCGAGACCAGATCGGTGTAGTACGAGAACGGCAGCGTCGGGTGCAGCCCGCCGACGGAGTGGATCTCGGTGGCCCCGCCCTCGACGGCCTTGCGGACCTCGCCCCGCACATACTCCATGTCGCGCGTGTACGCCTTGGCCTGCCCGGCCTTGGCGTAGAAGTCGCAGAACTTGCAGGACAGGGCGCAGACGTTCGAGTAGTTCAGGTGGCGATTGATGTTGTAGTACGCCGAGTCGCCATGGAGGCGGCGCCGGACCGCGTCGCCCATCTCGAGCACGCTCCAGAGGTCGGGCGTGGTGAACAGCAGGTCGCCGTCGTCGATCGCGAGGCGCTCGCCGCGATCGACCTTGGCGCGGATGGGCTCGAGGCGGTCGTCGCGGATCAGGGCCGGGGCGACGCGAGTGATCGGTGGCGGCGGAGGCGCGGCGACCGCGCCTGTGGTCGTCATCGCCGAACTCTCGAGCGTCGCCGCCATCGCTTCTCCTGACGCGGGCCCCGATCGTCGGGGCGCTCCAACCCGGGGTCATCGCCGGGGAGGCGTCTGATTTCAATACTCTCTGAAACTTGTGAAGTCTAGGCCCGCCCCCGACGCGCCGGGGGCGCGCGGTCAATCTACCAGCCGGGCCACGGCTCGAATCGCGTCGTCCGGGTCGATGGCCAGCGCATCGCCCCCGAGGCGCGCGGCCAGGTCCTCGTCGCCCCGAAGCGCGTCCCCGCCGACGAGGATCCGGACGCCCGGCGCCGCGGCCCGCACCGCCGAGATCGCCGACTCGAGCGCTTCGAGGTGAACCGTTAGCGCGGCCGAGAGCGCCACGACGTCGACACCGAAGTCAACGGCGGCCTGGGCGAGGTCCTCGGCGGGGACGTTTGGCCCAAGGTACACGACGCGCCACCCCTCCCACTCCAGGCGGTCGGCGACCATCCGAACCCCGACCTCGTGCGTGTTGCCCGCGACGGTCGCCGCCAGCACGCTCCTCCCGTTTGATGGGGCCCGCGGCGCCAGCGGCGCGATCTGCGACATCGAGATCAGCGTCGTCGCGGTGGCAAAGTGCTCCTCGGCAACGTTGACCTCACCGAGGTGCCACATCCGCCCGAGATCCCGGAGCACAGGGATGAACACGTGCTGGTACACGTCGGGAACGGATGCCCGCCCCCCAGCGACCGCGTCGCGAATCAACGCGAGCGCCCGGAGGCGTTCCCCTTCGAGCAGCGCGAGCAGGTACTCGCCCGCCAGACGCCCATTGGGAGCGTCCGGCGACAACTCGGCAGGGACCTCGGGGGCAGGGCCCCGAGCGGCGTCGATCGCCGCATCGATGACGCCCGACACCAGCGAAGCGTCGTCCTCGGGAACAGCGGCCAACGCGGCATCGCGGAGGGCCTCGAGGCTTGCGACCAGGTCGCGCGGGTCGATCCCGCGGGCCTCGAACGCGGCCCGAGCCCACGACGCGCGCGATGCCAGGTCCCGTGGACGTTGGGCCGCGACACTCGCGGCCAGCTCGTGGACCCGCGACTCGAGCGCGCGAGCCCACGTCGTCAGCGCATCCCCTCCCCAACGAGAGGACACCCCGTTGTCGGCCAGAAGGCGGCGGGCCGCGTCATGCCCCACGCGGGCCGCCTCCGCATGGAGCAGTTCCGCTACAAAGCCGGCCTGCAACGCATCGCCCACCCGAAAGCACTCCTCGTTTCCGGTCTCCAAAAGTCGCCCGCAAGGTCCGAGTCCGGAGATCGTTCGCAGCCGGCACTCCCGCCGATTCCGCGGCTGGAACCGAATCGTACCGGATCGTGCCGCGGCGCCCGGAGCCAGCGCGTTCGGTTCTCGGACGAGCGCAAGGTCCTGTAACCGTCCTCCGAACGTCTGATACGGTCGATTTGCGGCCTCTCCCCCTGAATCGGGTATCCATCCCGCTCGAGATCGCGTAAGTTTAGTGTCTGCGGTGCCTTAGTGCCGCCAGGCCGACCGAGAGGGCGGCAGGAGGAGAGATCGATGAAGACTCGTGTGTATGCCGGGACGGCGCTGGCGCTCGCTCTTGCGAGCGGGGCGGCGGCGCAGGACTTCGCGATCACCGTCGAGGCGGTGAACCAGGGCACGACCAACGCGGCGAACCACGCCCCGGTCGGCCCGAGCCGCAGCAACCCCGCCAACGCCCTGGGCGCCCCCAACGACATGTTCTTCTCGCTCGGCATGGGCGGGTCGATGGTCCTGGGCTTCGGCGGCGAGTTCGGCACCTCCGTGACGGTCTGGGAGACCACGGTCGGCAACATCGCCAACCACCCGGAGAAGGCCGACGTCTTTGTTGGCTACGGGGCCTCCGCCGAGACCGCCGAGTTCTGGTTCGTTGACACCGTGTTCAACACCGCCGACGGGATCCCGCTGTCGCTGGCGCCGGTCGGCGCGGTTTCCGGGCGCAGCACCTACAACTTCGTCCGCATCGTCGACACGAGCAACCCGGCGGCCCTCCCAGAACTGGCCGACGGCTTCGACGTGGACGCCGTGGCCGTCCACCTTGTCATCCCCGCCCCCGCCAGCGCGGCGCTGCTCGCCACGGCCGGCCTGGTCGGCGTGCGTCGGCGTCGGCGCTGAGTACGACGCGGGCCTCGGCTCACCGCCCCGGCCCAACCATGTCATCCTTCTCGACGCGGGCCCGGGTGGATCCCCGGGCCCGCGTGCCGTTCCGGGCCGAACGCAAGACCGGATTGGCGCATCGCCTGACCCGCCCGCCCAGCATCGATCAATAGACTTGTGACGATGCCCCCTGCCCCCTCGACGACACCGCAACCGTCCTTCCGCGTCGGGCTGGGGTACGACCTGCACCGCCTTGAGCCGCTGGCGCCCGCTGGAAAGGGGCGTCCGCTCATGCTCGGCGGCGTGCGGTTCGAGGCTCCGGTCGTGGAGGGCGTTGCGGTCGGGCCGGTCGGGCACTCCGACGCGGATGCGATGCTGCACGCGATCACCGACGCCCTGCTCGGCGCGATCGGCGCGCCGGACATCGGGCAGCTGTTCCCCGACAACGACCCACGCCACGAGTCGGGCGACTCGCGTGTGTTCCTGGAGGAGGCCGCGCGTCGCGTGCGGGCGGCGGGCTACGAGATCGGAAACATCGACGCGACCGTGGTGCTGGAGCGTCCGAAACTCGGGCCGCGAAAGGGCGAGGTCCGGGCCTCGATCGCGGCCATGCTCGGGCTCGACGCCTCGCGCGTCAACGTCAAGGGCAAGACGCACGAGCGGGTCGATGCTGTCGGCGAGGGGCGGGCGGTCGAGGCGCACGCGGTGGCGCTGCTGATCCGGGCGTGAAGCACGCACGACGCACTCGCTGAAACCGGTTACAGAATCCGCCGGCTCCGCGGGAAACTCCCCAGCACCGTCAGGTCCTTGCAGTGCGTGCTCGCCTCTTTGATCGCCCCGGCCAGCGGCTGCGCATCCACGTGCCCCTGGGCGTCCACGAAGAACGTGTACTCCCAGTTCATCCGCCCGCTCGGGCGCTTGTCGATGTGCGTCAGGTTCACGCCGGCCCGGTCGAACACGCTGAGCACCTCGACCAGCGCGCCCGGCTTGTCAGCGGTGTTGAACATCAGGGCCGTCTTGTCGTCGCCGCTGGGCCTGGCCCTCTGGCGGCTGATGATCAGGAACCGCGTGACGTTGTTCGGATCGTCCTCGACGCGCGGGAACGCGACCTTCAGGCCGTACAACTGCCCCGCCAGCGACGACGCGATCGCCGCCGAGCCCGGCTCGGCCCCGATCTTCCGGGCCATCTGGTCTTCCTCGATCGCGATCTGCACCGCGCGGCTGGTGCTCGGGGCCGCGATCAGTTCCGCTTTCGGGTACTGCGTCGCCAGCCACATGCGGCACTGGCCCAGGGCCTCTGGCTTCGAGTGGATCCGCCGGACTCTGCTCGGTTCGCAGTTGGCCAGCAGCGCGTGGTGCACCGCGAGCTGCACCTCGGCGTAGACCACGATCTTGCCGGCGACCTCGCGGAACGCGTCGAGCGTCTCGGCGATTCCGCCCCCGGTCGAGTTCTCGATGGGCACAAGCCCGTAGTGCACGTGCCCGCGGACGACCTCGGTGAACACGCCGCGGATCTCGTGCAGGTCCTCGAACGCGACCGACGAGCCGAAGTGCTTCATGGCCGCCTGGTGCGAGTACGACCCGGCGGGGCCGAGGTACCCGATCCGCAGCGGCTGCTCGAGGGCGAACGAGCCGGACATGAGTTCACGGTAGATCGCCTCGATGGTGCGGTCCGGCAAGGGGCCGTGGTTCATGGCGATGGCCCGCCCAAGAACCTCGGCCTCGCGGTGCGGGGCGTACACGGGGATGTCCGAGCCGCGCTTGACGCGCCCGACATCGACCACCAGCGAGGCCCGCTCGTTGAGCAGTTCGACCAGGCGGCAATCGACGGCGTCGATGCGCTCGCGGAGCTCGCCCAGGCGGGCCTCGCCGCCCGGGATCGGTGAGCGATCGGTGCCGGCCTTGTCGGGGGCGGGGGTGGAGGCGCCCGGGGGCGGGGTGTCGGGCGCGCCGTTGGTCTCGCCGCCGGCCGCTCGAGTCCCACCCGCGCGGGAACGGCGCGGCCCCGCCGGGGCCTTGCCCGCCTTCTTTGCCGAACGCTTGGCCATCGCGTGAGACTATCGGCCCTTGGGCGGCGGTTCTCCACCGGGGGGCCGAACGCGGAGGCCGCGGAGAGGGGACGAGGAGGGCTCGGAGGGAGGCGGTTGGGTGTCGAGCCGTCGGGCACCCACGTTGATTCGGGAGACACCCAATCAGGTCCGCGACGTGGATTCGAACCTGGCTTTCCGCTCCGCGCTCTCCGCGTCCCCTCTCCGCGGCCTCTGCGTTCGCCTCAGCTCGCCCCGGAACGCCCGACCCGAAACTCCCACTACAGTCCCCAGACGCCGTGCTTCTCGAACTCGTCCAACTCGGAACCATGACCCCCGTCGCGCCCGCGCCGATCGCGGTCGATGGCGAGGCGATCGAGCGCGGCGTCTCGACCCTGCCCCTGGGCCTGCACGCCCCGGCGGTCGTGGGCCTCATCGCCGGACTGCTCCTGTGGGTCCTCGGCGGGCGGATCGTCAAGTTCGCGATGGCGGTGCTCGGCCTCGCGGGAGGCGCGGGCCTGGGCTCCGTGCTGGCACCGACGATCGGCGTGTCCGCTGTCGCCGGGTTCCCGGGGCACCTGGTGGGCATGGCGATCGGAGCGATCGTCGGCCTCGTGGCGGCGGTGCTGCTCTTCCGATTCGCGATGGTCATCGCCGGTGCCGGCGTGATCGGGGCGGCGGCCGCCCTCGGCGGGCTCGTGTACGTCAACGTCGCCCCGCCGCCCAGCGACATGCAGACGCCCGATGGCCTCGCCCCGATCGTCGAATGGGCGCCCGATGGCGGTGATAACCCAACGCATGGCCAGGCCGGCGGAGCGGACGGGGGCGATCCGCTCGAGCAGGCGGCGCGCGACATCGCCGAGCAGGGCGCCCGGCGCTCCGCCGAAGAAGCCGCCGACCAGACCGAGCAGGGCCTGCGATCGCTCGTTTCCGAAGAGACCGCGGGCGCGGTCGAAGAGGCCGCCGAGCGAGTGCGAGCCTTCGTCCACGACGTGTACCAATCGTTCGTCCGCCAGTGGAACGCGCTGGACGCGGCCCAGCGGGTCGTGCTCGCCGGATTCGTCATCGTCGGACTCGCCGGCGGTGCCCTCATCGGACTGGCCATGCCGCACAAGTCCGCCGCGATGTTCACGAGCCTGGCCGGCTCGGCCATCTGGCTCGCCTCGCTCGCCTGGCTCGCCGAGGCCATGGAACTGCCCGGACGCCAATGGCTCACCAGCGGCGACCACGCCAGCCTGAAGTGGCTCATCGCCTGGCCCGTGGTCGCGATCATCGGCATGGTGTTCCAGTTCCGGAACCTGAAGAACCGTGCCGAGGACGCACCCTCCCGCGGGCGCGGCTCGCGGAACGGGCGCGACGACGACGACCGCGACTGACCAGGCCGCCCACCCGCGCCGGTGTTCGTGCTCCACCCTCGCCCGACATCCCGCCGATCCCCCCCTGAGCGGGTGCCAGCTCGTCGGAATTCCGATCCAACGCCAGAACAACGCGGACCCCGCGGGCGTTCAATAACAGGAGTTCATAGTCCTGTTTGACACAAAGGAGGACCGCATGGCGACCACGAGCACGACGCCTCGGCGGCGCACCGACGCCGCGCCCGTTCCGAACGAGTCGCAAGCCCCGGCTTTGAAACCCGCGCCGAGGCGCGCTGAGGCGCCGGCGTGCACGCCCGCCAGACCCACCCACGCCGATCCCCAGCCGCGCGCGACCGAGATCAAGCCCGGCGCGACCGATCGCGGCGTGCGCCACATCCACGACGGCGCGACCCACCGCCCCACGCCCGAGCAGATCCAGCAACGCGCCTACGAGATCTGGCAGCGCCGCGGCGGGGGCGACGGCAACGCCGCGGTGGACTGGCTGCAGGCCGAGCGCGAGTTGCTGGGCGAGGCCGAGCGCGACCAGGGCGATCAGTAAGCGTCCGCCAATGAACAAGGCCCGCTCGCGCGGGCCTTTGGTGCTGGGTTCCTATCGGTCGATCAGTCACGCGGGCGACGGTCGCGGTCGCCGCCGCCGCGTCCGCCTCGATCGCCACCACGGTCGCCGCCGCGTCCGCCCCGATCGCCGCGGTCCCCGCCGCGCCCGCGTCCGCCGCCGCTGCTCGCGCCGGAGACGACCGGCTCGGCATCAGGGTTGGCGGCCTGCTTGATCGACAGCTTGATGCGCCCCTGGTCGTCCACGAGGATGACCTTGACCTTCACCGTGTCGCCGATCTTGACCACGTCGCCCACGCTCTCCACGTAGCCGTCGGCCAGCTCGGAGATGTGGCACATGCCGTCGGTGCCGGGGGCGATCTCGATGAACGCGCCGAAGTCCTTGGTCGAGACGACCTTGCCCGTGTAGATCGTGCCGACGCGGATCTCCTCGCACAGGGCCGCGATCTCGGCCTGGGCCTCGGCGATCTTGGTGCCGTCGACCGCGGCCAGCTGGACCGTGCCGTCGTCGTCCACGTCGATGGTCACGCCGTACTTGTCCTGCAGGGCGCGGATGGTCTTGCCGCCGGGGCCGATGAGCTTGCCGATCTTGTCCGGGGCGATCTGGAGCGTGACGATCCGCGGGGCGTAGATGGAGATCTCGGAACGCGGGGCGGGGATGACGCCCTCCATGGTCTCGATGATCTCGAGGCGACCCTGGCGGGCCTGCTCGAAGATGGTCTCGACCTGCTTGACCGACAGACCGCGCGCCTTGAGGTCGAGCTGGATGCCGGTGATGCCGTCGCGCGTGCCGGCGACCTTGAAGTCCATGTCGCCGAAGAAGTCCTCCTCGCCGATGATGTCGGTGACGAAGAGCTCGTTCTCGCCCTTGTCGTTGGTGAAGCGCCCGACGGAGATGCCCGCGCACGTGGCCTTGATGGGCACGCCCGCGTCCATGAGCGCCAGGCACCCGCCGCACACGCTGGCCATCGACGACGAGCCGTTCGACTCGGTGATGTCCGACACGACGCGGATCGTGTAGGGGAAGTCCTCCGGACTCGGCAGGATGCCCATGAGCGAGCGCTCGGCCAGGGCGCCGTGCCCCACCTCGCGCCGCCCCGGGCCCATGATGCGCCCGGCCTCGCCCGTGCAGAAGGGCGGGAAGTTGTAGTGCAGCGTGAACTTCTTGCTGAACTCGGGCAGCAGCCCGTCGACGATCTGCTCGTCCTTGGACGTGCCGAGCGTCACCGAGCACAGCGACTGGGTCTCGCCGCGCTGGAAGAACGCCGACCCGTGCGTGCGGGCGAACATGCCGACCTGGCCGACGATCGGGCGGATCTCGCGCGGCTGACGCCCGTCGGCGCGGACGCCCTTTTCGACGATCAGTCGGCGGGTCAGCTTCTTCTCGAGACGCCGGAAGGCCTCCTTGGCCTGGGTCCGGGCCTTGGCCGAGTCGGCCCACACGCCGTACGTGCCCGAGACGTTCTCGGCGAAGTGCTTCTCGAGCAGGGCGTCGCGGATCTCGTCGACCTTCGCGCTGCGGTCGGCCTTGCCGGGGATCTGGCGGGCCGCCAGCAGGTCCTTCTCGCACGCCTTCTTGACCTTCTCCATGATCTCGTCGGGCGGGAGCGAGGAGTTCCACTCGGTCTTGGGCTGCCCGGCCTTGGAGCGGAGCTCCTCGATCATGTCGCAGATCTCAAGGATGGCCTGGTACCCGAAGTCGATCGCGGCGACCATCGAGACCTCGTCGATTTCGGCCGCGCCAACCTCGATCATGTTGATCCCGTCCTTGTGCCCGGCGAGCACGAGGTCGAGATCGGAGTACTCGAGCTGGGTCGTCGTCGGGTTCAGGACGAACACCGCGCCGTCATCGGTGTGGATCCGTCCGACGCGGACCGTGGCGATCGGGCCCTCGAACGGGGCGTCGGAGATGTGCAGGGCCGCCGACGCCGCCGTGCCCGCCAGCACATCCGTGTCGTTCTCCGTGTCGTGGCTCATGACCCAGCACTGGACCTGGACCTCGTCGATGAACCCGTCGGGGAAGAGCGGCCTGATCGGGCGGTCGATCATCCGCATCGTCAGGACTTCCTTCTCGTTCGGCGCGCCCTCGCGCTTGCGGAACCCGCCGGGGAACTTGCCCGCCGCCGGCAGCTTCTCGCGGTAGTCCACCTGCATCGGGAAGAAGTCCAACCCGGGGCGGGGCTTGGCCCGCACGCACGTGGCCAGGACGGTGGACTCGCCGTACGTCGCGATCACCGCGCTGGAGGCGAGCTTCGCGACCACGCCGGTCTGGAACGACAGCGTGCGTCCGCCGATCTCGCGCTCGACCTTGACGAACCGATCACCCAGGATGTCAGACATTGCCAAAGCCTCTTCATTCGCCGGCGAGCGCCGGCGCCCTTGTGCGATCGCGGAAAGCCGTCCGGCCCGTCGCGATGCGCGTTGACCCGGCCGACCCGGTCACGCCAGAGGCAGGGGGCAACACGCGGCCGGCTCAACCGGGGCCGGGAGGCTCGAAGCCTCACACCGGCGGGGGGTGGGCCGCGCGTTGCCTGCTGCCGCTTTGGCCGGGCGGGCCCTTGCGGAACGGCAGCCGGAGTACACGCCCAGGGCTGCCACAGCGTGCCGTGCGGACACGCACGGCGAACGAAAAGAGGCCCGCGGGGTCTCGCCCACGGGCCTCGGGAATCACTTGCGGAGGTTGAGGCGCTTGATCAGCTCCAGGTACGCCTCGCGGTTCGTGCGGGACAGGTACCGGAGCAGGCGGTTGCGCCGCGACACCATCATGATCAGGCCGCGCCGCCCGTGGGCGTCGTGGCGGTGCTTCTGCAGGTGCTCGGACACGTCGCGGATCCGCTGGGTCAGCAGCGAGATCTGGACTTCCGGCGACCCGGTATCGGTTTCGTGACGCCGGGCCTCGGGGACGATCGCCTGCTTCTGATCGATGGAAAGGGGCATGGGTGCTGTGGTGCTCGCGTTGGGCCCGCCGCCCGTTCCAGGGCGAGGGCGAATGTGACCTGGCTGTCCGCTGGGACGTGTGTTCCGACCCGAATCGGCGAGGCGCCCACCGCGCAAACCGCCGACGCACAACCCCCGGACGCTGGTTCCGGAGCGCTCAAAGATTAGGCTTCGGGGCCGGGACGGGCAAGGAAGGCCCGGGCCGCCCGCGAGGCGTGCAGGGACGGTGGACAACCCGCCGCTCCGGTCTGGCCGCGATGACAACTGGCCTTTGTACGGCTTGGGACGCTCCCGGCCGCGGGCACACCGGCGTTTTCCCGACCCCCGGCCCACCACGAGGGGGGTGTCGCTACCCTATCTCTATGCCTCCTTCCCTCTCCAGCCGGGTCACCAGCCTGCAGCCCTCGGTCACCGTGGCGTGCATGAACCGGGCCATGGCCCTGAAGGCGGCCGGCAAGGACGTACTCTCCTTCGCCGCCGGGGAGCCCGACTTCGACACCCCGGACCCGATCAAGCAGGCCGCCATCGGGGCGCTCCAGGCGGGCCAGACCAAGTACATGCCCACCTTGGGGGATCCGGCAGCCCGGAGCGCCATTGCCGAGAAACTGGTCAACGAAAACGGGATCGCCGGGCTGACCGGCAACCACGTCGGCATCTCTGCCGGGGCCAAGCACGCCCTGTTCGGGCTCATGCAGTGCCTGTTCGACCAGCCTAAAGCGGGCGAGGCCCAGCGGGAGCTGCTGCTGCCTGTTCCGGCGTGGGTGTCCTACGCGCCGCTCGCGGAACTGGCCGGCGCCAAGGTCGTTGAGATCCCGACGACCCCCGAAGGCGGGTTCAAAGTGACCCCGGCCCAGTTGAAGGCCGCCATCGGCCCCAAGAGCCGCGCCCTCATCCTGAACTCGCCGAGCAACCCGACGGGCGCAATGTACAGCGAGGCCGAGCTACGGGCCCTGGCGAAGGTCATCGCCGAGACCGAGTCTGTCGCGCCCGACCTGGCGGTCATCACCGACGAGATCTACGAGAAGATCGTGTACGCGGGCGTCCCCCACTTCTCGATCGGCAGCGTTCCCGAGATCGCCGAGCGTGTCGTCACGGTCAACGGGCTGTCCAAGGCCTTCGCCATGACCGGCTGGCGCGTGGGATACTCGGCCTGCCCCGGCGAGTTCGGCCTGCGCCTGATGAAGGGCCTGGCGACCATCCAGGGCCAGATGACCACCAACATCACGTCGTTCGTCTACCCCGCGATCCGCGTCGCCCTGGGCGAGGGCGCCGCGGACGTCGAGCGCATGCGAGCGGCGTTCGCGGGCCGGGCCAGGCTCATCACCGAACGCCTCCAGGCCATCCCGAACCTCGAGGTCACCAGCCCCCAGGGCGCGTTCTACGCCTTCCCGGATGTCTCGCAGGTCTTCGGCATGGTCACGCCGAACGGCACGCCCATCGGTTCCGCGCTCGACTTCGCCGACGCCCTGCTCGACGAGTCGCTCATGGCCGTCGTGCCGGGCGAGGACTTCGGCGGGTGCGGCGGCAACCACATCCGCATCTCCTTCGCCTGCTCCGAAGCGCAGATCAACAAAGGGATGGACCGCCTGGCGGCGTTCGTGGACGGGCTGCGCTGAGCCGCCCGCCGTCCGAGCGAGATGCCCGATCCGGAGATCAGCAGCCCGCCGCGAACAGCGTGAGGTAGTAGAAGAAGTCGTCGTTGGTGAGAACGCCATTCGGGATGCCGTAGCCGGGCTGGCCGGGGATGGCGCCAGTGGTCAGATCGGCCGGGCAGAAGATGGGCGCGGGCGTGGTCCCGGTGAACACCTCCTGGAAGTACTCATCGTCATCGATGAACTGGCTGACCGTCACGTCGACGATGGCGACCTGGTCAAAGGACACATCGCTCCAGACGCCGATCACCGCGTCCACGTCGTCGGGCACCCTGACGGTCGTCTGGCCCACCTGGACCCCGGCGCTCAGGAGTGTCACGAGGAAGTTGGAGTCAACCGGCGTCCCACCCCACGAGGGCATGGTCGTGTCGGGCTCGACGACCCGGATGGCCAGGGAGTACACGGGCCCGGACGTCGTGATCAGCAGGTTCTCGTAGCCCAGCGCGATGTCGTTGCCCGGCGTGAGCGGGTACCAGTCGCCGCCGATGACCTGGGGAGAGCCCACGGCGCCGATGGCCATGTTGTCCCCGCCCGGAGCGATCGCAAAGCCGATCGATCCGACCGTCGCGAACGGCACCATGCCGAGGTCCGGAATCGGCCCCGAGGCATTGGTCGCGCCGGTCTGGGCCAGGAACACCGCTTCGTCGGTGAACGTACGCACACCGGCCACGGCGACGCTCGAAGCGAGCGTGGAAGAGACCACAGCCGTCACAAAAACGCGACGCAGCGAACGATCCATGGGAACGCCCTCGAATCGAACGGCGGCGGTCCGCATCGGGCCGCCGACGAGGCGGGCCGCGAACCGCGAGCCGCTGGATGCTCCGTGACCGACGCAACACCACCGCCGGCGCGGCGACGACTCGCACGCCACTCGACGCACGATCGTCAACGAACACGCCGAAGCCCGAATCGATAAGTTACATCACACCGGACCAAGAATCCACACGGCATCGGTTCGCATGTTTGCAGCCGTGGGCGTGCACGACACGCCGCACGCCGACCGAACCGGAGCCCCGCGATACCCTCGACTCGATCTTGCCCCCGCCGCACAAAGGGCGACGGGCCGGCGGGGGTTTCCCACCGGCCCGTCTCACATGCGGCCGACGCGGCCTGTAAGCCGAGTTCTGTGCACGCCGGGCGTCGTGGCCCACGCCGGAGACTCGCTCCGAGCGTGGCTTTGACGGGGGCTCGGCCACGCCGCGCCGACGCCGACGGCCATTTCTCTCGCCCGGGCGTTGCCGCCCGGGTCTCGGGCAAGCCCCGAAGGACCGACCCGAAGCACCCGACCCGCCCCGTGCCCCGGACAAGGGTGTGGGGCTGCTTGGGCTTGCACGCGGTGGGGTTTGCCGTGCCCCCGCTGTCGCCAGCGGAGCGGTGCGCTCTTACCGCACCGTTTCACCCTTGCCTGATCCCCTCTCAACTCTCAGACCCGGAATCTCAGATTCAAGATCTCAGATCCGAGCGTTGAGAGGGGCCATCGGCGGTCTGTTCTCTGTGGCACTTTCCCTCGCCCCCGGCCGCGGGAGCGGGTGGGCGTTACCCACCACCGTGTCCTGTCGTGCTCGGACTTTCCTCACGCCGGGCGACACTCGCCCGACGCGCGACCGTCCGGCCGCGTCGGGGAACTGTACGCGCCTGGCGTGTACGATCGCGCGGCATGGACGCACCCGCCCGCCTCGCGGTCTGGCTCGACGACGGACAGGAACCCCTGGCCCGCGCCATCGTCGCCGCCGCCGGCGTCGAGATCGCCGCCGCCGGCTCACCCGCCGGGCCCGATGTCGCGGCCCGCCTGGGCGCCCCCCAGCCGCTCCCCGACCTGCGCTCGACCCTCGCCGACGCCGGTGCCGGGCTTGATGTGCAGGGCGTGCTCGTGCTCTCGCCCCAGTCGATCGGCGTGGGCGAACTCGGCGCCCTGGCCGCCGCTACATCGCGCCGCGTCCTGGTCGCCTCGCTCGAACCGGTGCCGTCGCGCCTCGACGACCTCACCTCCGCCTCGTGGCTCGGCAAGGTGCAGACCCAGCGCCCCATCGACGCGTGCCGACCGCTGGCCCGGTTCCGGCGCTCGCCCGCGATGCGCAACGCGCTGGACATGCTCGAGGCCTTCGGCCCCATCCGGGCCGCGTGGCTCCGCTGCGAGGGCACACCCGCCCACGGTTCGCTCGGGGCCCGCCTCATCGACGGGCTCGACCTGCTGCACGACCTGCTCGGCCCCGCCGAAACCGTCCACGCCGCCGCCACCGCCATCGACCCCGACCGCCCCGCCGACGACCTGGCGGCCATCACGGGCGAGATCGTCGCGACGCTGACCCACGCCGGGGCCACGCGTCAGCAGGGCGTGGTCGCGTGCGTGCAGGCCACCAGCCGCGCCTCGGGCTGGCGACGCGAGGCGGTGCTGCTCGGCGAGGCCGGCGTCGTCCGCCTGAACGAGGGCTCGTTCGTGTGGACCGACCCGGCAGGCAAGGTTCGCGACGAGTGGCGCGCGACGGGCCGCGGCACGCCGAACGCGGCAATCGTGCCGAACGCACCTGGCGAGAGCGAATCGCCACGCGCCAAGCACGCACGCGGCGAATCGAGCCTCTTCGAAGCCGCCGACCCAGCATCGAACGACGCAGCCCCGTCCCCGCGAGCCGCGCCTCCCGACGCCACCGACGCCATCGCCGAATCGCTGCGGCGCTTGCTCGACCCCCACGCCGCCGCCGAGCCGCCCTCGAACGCCGAGCACGTCCTGGCCGCGGCCCACGCGGCCATCCTCAGCGCCCGCACCCGCAACACCGAATCCCCGGCGACGATCCGCCGCCTGTTCGCGCGGGATTGAGGCCGAACTCCGCTCGAAGTAAAGGACTCACCACAGAGGCGCAGAGGACGCGGAGAAAGGCAAGAAGGCGGGGTTTCGACACTCGCCCCACGCCCGGCTTCAGGTCCCAACAAAAACGCCTCTGCTTTCCTCTGCGCCCTCTGCGCCTCCGCGGTGAGTCCGTCTGCGGTGAGTCCCGTCTTCACCCGCCAAGCAGCCTCGCCACGTCATTGAACGTCACGATCACGAACACCGACCCGATGAGCAGCAGCCCTGCCAGGGTCATCGCGTTCTGCAGGCCCACCGGCACCGGCTTGCCGCGGACCCACTCGTACACGATCATCAGGAACTGCCCGCCGTCGACGATCGGCAGCGGCAGGAAGTTGATCACCGCCAGGTTCACGCTGACCAGGGCGAAGAAGAACATCAGCCAGATCGGGCCGCGGTCGGCGATGATCGTGCCCATGTGCGTGATGCCCACCGGGCCCTTGAGGTGCTCGACCCGCACCGTGCCCTGGAACAGGCGCAGCAGCGTCAGGTACGTCGACATCATCACCCGGTGCGTCTCGCCCACGCCGGTCTTGACCGCGTCCCACGGCCCGTCGGCCCTGAGCGTGAACGACTCGAGATCGAACAGCCCGATCGGGAACGGCGTTTCCCACGACAACGCGTGCAGGCGGGCCACGTCGTCCGCGCTGAGCGTCCACTCGACCGTCTCACGCGGGGTCTCGCCATTGGCGAGCAGCCGCTGAACCGTCATTCGCACCGTCGCGCCCGTGCCCGCGTCGTGGGCCGCCCGGGTCGCGCCGGCCAAAGCGCCGCGGAGTTCGGTGAACGTGGCGACGGGCGTGCCGTCGACCGCCTCGATCCGCGTGCCGGGGTGCTCGATCACGCCGTCCGCCGGCGGCGGGATCGCCTCGGCGTCGCGTCGAACAGCCCGGACCCGCTCCGGCGGCAGCGACACCAGCGTGTCGAATTCCGCCACGGTGTCGGGGATGAAGCCGATGGTGCCCTCGCGCGTGACCGAGCAGCGGAGCGTGACGCGGGTGAACGCGTCGCGGGCGAGGTCCTCATCCGGCTCCATGGCGCCTTCCGGGCCGTCGCCCCCCGTCGCAGCGCGCCGCACCACGACATCGATCTCCCCGCCCGCCGCCGCGCGGATCGCGCGGATGCCCTGTTCCATCGACGGGAACTCGACGCTGCCGATCCGCTCGAACACGTCGCCGGTCCGCAGGCCCTGTCCGCGCCCGCGATCGTTCACGTCCTCGACCATCATCACCGGCGTCAGCCCCAGCAGGTGCTCGATCGGCACGACCGCGTCGCCCGTGCCGGGCACGAGGCCGTTCTCGAGCTGCGCGACCGGACGCATCTCGATACGCGTGGTTGTCCCATCGGGCGCCTCAAACACGAGCGGCACCGGCGCGCCGCCCGACGCCCCGACGATCGCCCGCAGGTCGTGGGCCGAGGCAACCGGACGATCCCCGGCCCGCACCAGCACGCTCCCCGGCTCGACCCCCGCGAGCCCGACCCGCGCCAGCCCTTCGATCACGTCCTGGTCGGGGACGCCGCCGCCCGCCTCCAGCAACCTGTTCGACCGGTACGGCTCGATCCCGAAGTCCAGCAGCCCGTCGAACACGCCCGGCGTCGGCACGATCGCGAACTCGAGCGGGCCCGACACGCCCTCACGCTCGAGTGTGAAGCGAACCGCCCGCCCGCGCTCGCCCATCGCCCCGGCCAGGATCAGGTCGTCGAACGTCGAGGGACGACGCCCATCGATCGACACCACGCGGTCGCCCGCCCGCGGACGCAGGTCGTCCTCGGACAGCGCCGCACCCGACGCGTCGGCCAGGTCCGCCGCGTTGACCGCCACCGCCGACGCCGCCGGACCGCCGGGCGTCAGCGTCCCGATCAGCGCCGGCTGACGCTCCAGCCCAATCAGGAACACCGCGATGAACAGCACCCCCGCCAGCAGCACGTTCATCACCACGCCCGCGGAGATCACCACCAGCCGCTTGGCCGGGTGGCAGTTCTGGTACGAGTCGGGCGCGCTCGACACCGCCCCGGGGTTCAGGTCCTCCTGCCCGAGCATCTTGACGTACCCGCCCAGCGGCAGCGCGTTGAGGCGGTACTCGGTCGGGCTGAACGCATCGAACCGCCCCGGCTCGGCGCGGATGATGTCCAGGTACTCCCGCTCGCTCGAACCCCGCCGGAAGCCCATGCCCTTGCGGTACGAAAACACAGCCGGCCCGAATCCCAGCGCGAACGCCAGCACGCGGATGCGGGCCCACTTGGCGGCCACGAAGTGCCCGAGCTCGTGCACGAACACGATCAGGCCGAAGCCCACCACAACGATCGCGATGTTCAAGAGCGTGATCAGGGCGTTGGAGATCGCGTCCATGGCTGGGCATCGTATCGGCCCGATCCCGCGGGCCGATTCCAGGATCGTGCGGGATCGCCCCGGACGCCCGCCGTCGGAACCGCCCCCATCAAGCAGGAACGGCCCGCGCCATGGGGCGCGGGCCGTCGGGTGACTCACACAACCGCCCGGTTCGGGCGGTCTTGGGCGGGCTCACAAGCGTTTCAGTACTTCACGCTGCAGCCGTAGGACTGGGTCTCGGCGTCGGTGATGGTCTCGCCGGCCATGTGCTGCTGGAAGGCCTGGATGACGTAGTTCACGTCGCCGGCCTCGCGGGCGCTGCGGTTGTTGTCGATCGCGCCGGCGTAGAGCAGCGTGCCCTCGGCGGAGATCACGTACATGTGGGGCGTGGTCTTGGCGTCATACGCGCGACCCACGATACCGGTCGGGTCGAGCAGGATCGGGTAGGGCATCTCCCACTCGGCGTGCATCTCGGCGTTGAGCGCGGGGTCGGCGCCCTGACGCCCTTCGGCGCCGGAGTTGATCGCCAGCCACACCACGCCCGGCATCTCCTCATCCGCCGAAGCGTCGCCCTCGGCCTCGATCGCCGGCGTGTTCTCCAGCATGTAGGCGTAGGTGTCCAGCATCGTGCTGAACCGCTCGTGGTGCTTCACCACGAACGGGCACTCCGGGTTGAACCACTCGAGCACCACGATCTGGCCGTTCTCGGTGAAGTCGGACAGCTGGTAGCGGTTGCCCTCGAGGTCGTACAGCGCAAAGTCCGGGGCCGCCTCGCCGACGACCGCGCTGCCCGGCTCGGGCTGCGGGTCCTCGACCGGGCCCTTGGCCGTCTCGCTCTCGCAGCCGGTGGAGCACCCGCCGCCGCCGGCGCAGCAGTCGGTCGTCGCCGCGGCCGTCGTGGCCCCGCCGCAGCACCCGCCGCCCGTCGTGCCCGCCTCGGGCTGGACAGCGGCAAAGCCAAAGGCCCCCACGGCGACGGCCAGACCGGCGATCACGGGAAGGCACACGTTGCTCGAGCAGCACAGCATGGGATCGATCCTCTCACAGAAGGAGCCCCGCACGCGAGCCGAGCCGGCGCGGGACATGGGGTCTAACGCACTCACCCGCCGAGTTCGCTCAGCGGGCGCTCCACACGGACAACAAGCGGCGGCTCGTCGCCGCCGAAATCGGCCACGATCACAAAACGCACCACCGGATCGCGCGACAGGCTGCCCCGATCGTACGGGCTGCGCCGCAGACGCAGGTGCCCGCTGGTGCTCACGCCCCGCCGGATCGGCTCCTCGACCCGGGCCGCCTCACTCTGGGGGTAGTACGAGAGGCGCCTCGCGCCGTCGGCGTCGATCTCGATGGACGCCCCCGCCAGACGCACCCGCAGACGCGGATCGTCCAGGACCCCGCCGTCGAGCGGCACCCGGGCCCACGCCGACTCGAACGCCGACGCGAACGCCGTCGACGCGTTCTCCGAGCCGGCTTCGACCACCGGCAGCGTCAGGCGGACGTCCCCGAACCCGGGCAGGCACACGTCCTTGCAGACAAGCCACTCCACCTGCGCCCGGAGCGTCAGCATCGCCCCGGCCCGGATGCCGCGCGGCACCTCGACCGGCACCAGCAGCAGCACCCGCTCCTCGTAGACGTGGTCCAGCACATCGCCGGGCGCGATGTACCGGTGCGGAGCCGGCCAGATGATCTGGCCGACCTCGACGCCGGGCGGGGCGGTCCACTCCGCGCTCGGGGCAAAGCCCGAGTCGTTCAGCCCGTTCCAGTAGATGTGCCAGTCGGGATCGATGTCGAACAGCAGCCCGAGGTAGTTCGTGTCGCCCGCGACCAGGGCGCGCGTCGGCGCGACCAGGCGGAGACGGGCGTGCTCCTCACTCGGCTGGGGCGCGGCCCGCTCCATCGACGCGCGATCGCCCGAGCCAAGGGCGAGAGCGAGTGCGGCGGCGGCAAGCGTCGGTCCGGGCATGGATCGGATTCCGGTCGGCGGCCACACCATCGGCCGCCCTGTCGGGCGGGAGGAGAACGCCGGTGCCGCATCTATTATTCTCCCGCCATGCCAGAAGGGTTGACACCAACACAGCGTTCCCCGGCGGCACGCCTCAGGGGCGGACTGGTTGCGACGATCGCCCTGATCGGGGTGGTCCTGCTGGGCGGGTGCGGCAAGGGCATCTCGGACAAGACCATCGCCTTCTCGACGCTCGATCAGGTCCGAGAACTGCAGGCCGCCGACGCCTCCGAGCCCCGCACGCTGGTCCTCATCGACCCCCGCCCCCTGCGGCGCTACGCCGAGGGGCACATCCCCGGGGCCCTGAGCCTCCAACTCTCCGAGACCCCGACCTACGGCGGGCGCGACGCCCGCCTCGTCGGGCACGCCAACCTGATCGTCTACGGCGAGAACCCGGCCAGCCCCTCCGCCCGGGCCATGACCAAGCGCCTGCTGGCGATCGGATACTCCGGCGTGCGGATGTATCGCGGCGGGATCGAGGAGTGGATCCGGGCCGACCTCCCGATCGAGAAGAGTGAACTGCCGGTGGACGAGGATGGAGAGTTCCAGCCCGTGCCCAGGTAGCGACCCCGCCGCGTCACGTCGGCCTGGGGCTACATTGGGGCATGAGCGACCCGACGCCGCCCCCCTCCTCGCCCGCGGGCCTGCCCGGCGAGTACGTCTTGGGCACCGACCAGACCGAGTTGGTCCGTCTGGGCATCCAGCACCGCCTCTGGGGCGACGCGGCCCACGCGCTGTGGCGCCGCGCGAACCTCGTCCCCGGCGAGCGCGTGCTCGACATCGGCTGCGGGCCGGGATACGCCGCGCGCGACCTTGCGATGATCGTCGGAGACCGCGGACGGGTCGTCGGGATCGACGAGTCGGAAGCGTTCGTCCGCGAGTACAACCGGCGCTCCGCGGAAGTGCTGATGCCGTGGGCGGTCGCGCTGCACGGCGACGTGCAGGCGCTCGACGCCGTTCTTGAAGCGGGCGGCGAGTCGGCCCCGTTCGACCTGGCCTACACACGCTGGGTCATGTGCTTCGTGCCCGACCCGGAAGCGGTCGTCCAAGCCGCGGCCCGGGCGATCCGCCCCGGCGGGCGCTGGTGCATCCAGGACTACTTCGCCTACTCCACGATGACGCTCGCCCCGAAGGACGAGGCGTTCACGGCGGTCGTCCAGCAGATCGACCGATCCTGGCGCGATCGAGGCGGCGACCCGGACATCGTCGGGCGTCTGCCCGCAATGCTCGAACGCGCCGGCTTCCGCGTGACGCACCTCGACATCGAGCACCGGATCGCCCGCCCCGGCGACTTCATGTGGACCTGGCCCGGCGTGTTCTGGCCCAGCGTGCTGCCCAGGCTGGTCGCGTCGGGGCACATCACGCCCGAGATGCGCTCGGCCTTCGAATCGGCGTGGGCCCGGGCGAGCGCGGACCCGACGCGGTTCTGCCTGCTGCCCCCGGTGTTCGATCTGATCGCCGAGCGCGTGTAGCCGACTCCGGGCGGGCCGCGCCGCCGCCGCAGCGGCACACCCGGGGCAAGCAAACCAAACGGGCCGTGTCAAGTCGCTTCGCCGAACGACTCTCGGCGCCGGGCGGGGTGTATCGCCCGCGCAAACGGCCCCGCATGGTGGGCACGCCATGGCCCCGTCGCCAGCGGAACCGGCCCCGCCCCTCACGCACCGCGCGGCCCCGCCCGATCCCTCCTCGGGGGGAACCCGGAGGGAGCGATGATGCGTGATGGTCGTGTGGGCGTGGCTGGGGGCAGCAAGGGTGTGGGTCCGAATACTGCGAACGCGAAGGGCGTGATCCGGATCGCGGGTGCGGTCGGGGCGGTCGCGCTGGCCGCGGGTTTGGCGATGGCCCAGCCGATCCCACGCTTCACGATCGAGGCGTTGCCGGGGGCTTCCGGAGCGATCAACAACAACGACGAGGTCACGCTGGTTGTGCCGTACGACTCGAGCCGCGAGGTCGGCGGCGTGCTGGACCTGTCCACCGGCGGGTTCCGGGCCCTGACCGTGGCCATGCACGACGTGGCCCTGACCGACATCACCGACACGGGCTATGTCGCGGGCTACGTCGGGTATTCGTCGGGTGCCCGTTACATCGTGCAGTGGACGCCCGAGGGCAAGCGGAACAACCTGCCGCGCGTGTACGAGGCGGTGACGACCGGGCCGTTCCTGAACGACTCGGGGCGCGTGGTGTGGGGCGATGGCGACGTGGCGTCGACGTGGGCCACGGGCACGCGGGTGTGGAAGACCGGGTCGCTGGCGGCGGTCAGCCGCTCGATGCGCGGCATCACCAACGACAACATGGTCCTGGGCATGTACCGCGGCCAGGGCGTGCTGGCCCCGCTGAGCGGGCGCCTGGTCTCGGCCCCGGCGACGGACTCCACGATCTGGAACGAGGCGATCGAGGCGAGCGCGCACGGCGATCTGCTGGTGTCCTGCGCCGAGTCGGGCGGGCTGCGCCAGTTCATCTGGCACGCCGACGCGGTGGGGACCGACGGGGAGTTCGAGTTGCTGGCCGACCCGGCGTCGTGGCGGATCATGACCATGAGCCGCGCGATGAACGACCTGGGGGATGTGGTGGGGGCGGGCGTGACGCCGGGGGTGTACATCCCCGACTCGATGCTGTGGACGAGCGGCACGGGCTACTCGTTCCGGGAACTGCTGGGCGGGGCGTACCCCGAGGGCTGGACGGGGTTCCTGATGCCGGTGGACATCAACAACCGGGGGACGATTCTGGGGGTGGGGACGTTCGAGGGCGAGGTGCGGTGGTTCGTGATGAGGCCGTCGGATGAGTGGGCGTGGATGTGGGAGGGGGAGTAGGGGCGAGGTCGGTCAGGCCGCAGTGCTTTCGCGTGCCACTGACTTGCGGAGTCTTCGGAGCAAGTCAGTGCGATCAGCGGGGAACCTGTTCGTCGGTTCACGTCCGCTGGATCGGGCGTCTGGTCGTGCGTTGGCGGATCGAGCGACGGACGCCGCGGGTTCATCGGCACCGACTTGCTCCGCGGACTGCGCAAGTCGGTGGCACGTCAAGGGTGGTCTTGGGTCGATGCCACCCCGCCGGTCGTCGACGAAGATGTTGCGGATCTCGTCGGAGGCGTAGATCGAGGCGGAGTCGTCGAACTCGCCGAAGTCGCTGCCGGAGTTGGGCAGATTGATGAAGTCGATGCGGCCTTTGGTCACAGAGATCTCGGTGTCGCCGGAGACGTTGCCGTCGACCCAGAGCGTGCCGAGGTTGCCGTTCGAGACGATGATGTTCCCGGTCAGATTGCCGCCGACGCGGACCTGCGTGATGGCATCGACGGAAATCGCTCCCACGTTTCCGGAGGTGCGCAGGTCTGCGAGCGTGACCGTGCCGTTGCTGCCGCCGCCCTTGACCACGGAGTCCGCGCTGGTGATGTTCACGGCGCCGGCGAGGCCCTGGATCGTCACGGCGAAGTCCACGGACGATCCGGCCGTGTTGGTGAGCGTGACCGTGCCCAACTGCGTCGATGCGCTGGTGACGTCCAGGGTCGAGGCGATCCCGGCGGTTCCACCATCGATGGTCGCGGTGAGCGTGACGTTCCACTTCATGCCAACCTGCGAGCAGACAATCGAGACCGAGTCGCCGCTGCTGGTTGACAGGCTGAACGGGCCGGAACACTGCGCATGCGCGTTCGCCGCGCACATTGCGAGAGACAGGCACGCAACGAGAGATGAGATCCGGTTCATCGTGTACGCCTCCTGAACATGGAACCCGGCAGGACGATCGCGAGAACGGACAACGTTCCCGCGCTTGGGATTGATGCTGCCAGGCGGAATCCAATCCCGCCCGAGAACGACTGGCCCGAGTTGATCTTGTCGATGCGATCCCAGATTTGCGGGCCAAACCCCGGCTGGCTGCCCTTGTAGAGCCTCTCGCCGTTGAGGAACCAGGTCTCGGTCCATTCCTGTTCGCTGCCCGAGCCGTCGAGGAGGCCCCACGGGCTCTGCACATCGGGGTAGGAGCCGACCGGGAAGAAGCGAGGGTTGGTCTGGATGCCGCCGCTGGTCTGGCCGACGCCGGGCACTCCGGGGACCGGCGGATCGTCGCTGGAAGTCGGGTAGGCCCAGTACCCGCCCTCGCCCGGGGCGTAGCGGTCGGGGTCCCAATGCATGGCCTTGATCCACTCGTCGTGCGTCGGAATCCAGAACCGGGCGCCGGGCGAGTGCTCACGCTGGTCGGTGATCTCGCCGGTGGGGGTCTGCCCGAACGTCGCGATGTCGTAGGCCCCGGACTGGAAGGCCCATGCCTCGTTGACCTTGCCGTTGTGCATCCAGTTGCAGAAGGCGGCGGCGTTCCGCCACGACGGATCAACCGCCATCCCGGCGTTCTCGGGGTTGTACAC
Organism: Phycisphaeraceae bacterium; assembly: GCA_020639215.1. Classification (GTDB taxonomy): domain Bacteria; phylum Planctomycetota; class Phycisphaerae; order Phycisphaerales; family UBA1924; genus JACKHA01. The sequence goes on along the minus strand of JACKHA010000009.1, from coordinate 69,279 downwards.
GTACTCCTGCTGGGACGGCGACCATGAGATCCAGAAGGACGTGAACGGCGCGAAGGTCGGGTTGCCGCCGGTGTAGTGCGGGCGATAGGCGGTGATGAACTCGGCCCACTGCTCGACCGTGACCTCGGTGCGGGCCATGCGGTATTCGTAGTTGACCGCGCCGGATTGCCACAGCAGCTGGCCGTTGAAGTAGAACCCCGGCCCGACGCTCTGCGGCACGACGGGGTTGCCGATGTCGCCGATGGTCGAGAACTCGATGCCGTATTCGGTCGTGAAGACCAGTTCGGCGGGGGCGGGGGCGGCGAGGGCGGCGGCCAAGGCCGCCGCGGCGAGCGTTCGAGTGGAAGCGGCGTTCATCATCGTGACCTTCCCTGTTGGGCCCCGTCCCTGGGGCGTGGACCCAAGATACCGCGGGCGCGGGGCGCTCCGCAATCACACGAACCGGGTGTTCCGCATGAAAATCGCGCGAAACACATACGTGTGGCACGCGCCCCTCGGCGAGCGTGGCGCGGAACCTTACCACCCGTTTCGAGCGTTGTCGGCCGGTTGGGCGGAACGGGCAGGAATTGGCGCGCGCGGGTGAACCGTAATCTGCGGATTGGGGCGCACGGTCGGTCAGGCGGGGCGCGTTGCACGTTCGGCATGTTTGTGCAGGGCCACAGCACGCCACGCATTGGGCGTCCGTCCGTTGTTGGCACGACCTTCGGCCATGGCCCCGACGGTCGTGGCATGTGGAGGACCGGGGCGGGGACGCCCCGGCTCGCTGTGGTTGTTTGCGGGGCGGGGAAGCCCCCCGGGTCGCGGGTTTGGGGTCGGGCTCCAACAATCGGTCATGCCCGAACCCACCCGCGTCACCATTCTCGGCACCGGCCAGATGGGCCTGTGCTGTGCCGCGCTGCTGCATGCCGGGCAGCAGGCCCGCGTCACGATGTGGAGCCACAGCGCCGAGGAGTCGGGCACGCTGGCCCAGACGCGCCGGTCGGACCGGTTGCCCGAGTTCGTGCTGCCGGCGGAGGTGCGGGTGGCGATGGGCGATGGCGAGGCGCTGCGCGGGGCCGACCTGGTGGTGTGCGCGGTGCCGGTGCAGTACATGCGTGGCGTGTGGGAGCGGCTGGGGGCGAGCCTGCCGGCGGGGGCGGGGGTGGTGTCGGTCGCCAAGGGGATCGAGAACGGGACGCTGCTGCGCCCGACGCAGGTTGTGGCCGACGCGCTGGCGCGCCTCGGCGTGGACAGCCCGGACTCGGCCCCGCGCCCGATCGGCGTGCTCAGCGGGCCGACGATCGCGGGGGAACTGGCGCGGTGCCTGCCGGCGACGATGATCGCCGCGAGCGACGATCCGGGGTTCTCCGAGCGTGTGCAGGGGCTGTTCTCGACGTCGTGGCTGCGGGTGTACACGAACCCGGACGTGCTGGGCGTGGAACTGGCGGGGGCGACGAAGAACATCATCGCGATCGCGGCCGGCGTGATCGACGGGCTGCGCGCGGGGTACAACGCCAAGAGCGCGCTGCTGGCGCGCGGCCTGGCGGAGATCGCACGCCTCGGGGCGGCGATGGGGGCGCGCCCCGACACGTTCTTCGGGATCGCCGGCGTCGGCGACCTTGCCACGAGTTGCTTCAGCCCGGAGGGGCGGAACCGGTCGCTGGGCGAGGCGCTGGGCAAGGGCGAGACGCTGGATACCTATCTCGCGGCGTCGCGGCATGTCGTTGAGGGCGTGGCGACGACGAGGTCGGTCGTGGATCTGGCGAGCAAGTACCGCGTCGAGATGCCGATCACGCAGGCCGTGCACGCGGTGCTGTTCGAAAAGGTCGATCCGCTCGACGCGATCGGGGGGTTGATGAGCCGGCGGCTCAAGGGGGAGCGGGTGGGGTAAGACCGCGCGGTCGCGCGCAGAGCCCGACGCGCCAGCGTCGTGGTCTTTTCTTTCGCCCGCCCAAACGAAGCCGACCGCGACGCTCGCGCGTCGGGCTCTGCGCACTGGGGTGTCCGGGGCTCTCTACGATGGCGCGATGTCCGACCGCGTCCGCATCACCGACGTCGCCCCGCGTGATGGCCTGCAGAACGAGCCCGGGGGGATCCCCGCGCGCGAGAAGGCCGCGCTCGTGGATGCGCTGTCGGCGGCGGGGGTGGATGAGGTCGAGGTCTCGTCGTTCGTGTCGCCGAAGTGGGTGCCGCAGCTGGGGGATGCCGCGGAGGTGTTCTCGCTGATCTCGCCGCGCGATGGCGTGGTGTATTCCGCGCTGGTGCCGAACGAGCGGGGCCTGTCGGGGGCGATGGAGGTGCGGGCGGCGTCGAAAGCACGCCACGGGCGGGCCCTGCCGGACAAGCTGGCGGTGTTCACCGCGGCGAGCCAGACGTTCAGCCGCAAGAACACCAACGCGACGATCGAGGAGACGATCGAGCGGTTCGCCCCGATCGCCGCGGCGTGCCGGGGCGAGGGGATCCCGCTGCGCGGCTACATCTCGTGCATCGTGGCGTGCCCGTTCGAGGGGGCGATCGAGGCGGCGGCGGTCGCGCGGGTGGCGCGGATGCTGGTCGATCTGGGTGTGGATGAGATCGATCTCGGGGACACGATCGGGGCGGGGACGCCGGATTCGATCGGGCGGGTGATCGAGGCGGTGATGGAGGAGGGCGTCGGCACGCCAGGCGCCCGGCCCGCGGGCGGCCCGCACATGACGCTGCACCTCCACGACACCTTCGGGGCCGCGGCATCGTGCGTCGAGCGGTCCTTGGCGATGGGGGTGCGCTCGTTCGACGCGTCGGCGGGCGGGCTCGGCGGCTGCCCCTACGCCTCGACGCCGGGGCGCCGGGCGCCCGGCAACATCGCCACGGCGACGCTGCTGCAGGCGATCGAGCGGGCGGGGCTGCGGGCGGGCGCGGGTCGTGACATCGACCCCAGCGCAATGCACGAGGCGTCCACCCTGGCCGCAACTATCGCATCGCGTCCTCCTGCAAACGGGGGGCGGTCATGATCCGCCTCGAACGCCGCGGGCACCTTCGGATCATTACGCTCGCCCGCTCCGAGCGTCGCAACGCCCTGACGCCCCAGATGGTGGATCGGCTGCTGGCCCTGGTCACGGCGTCGCAAGGCGAGTGCCGGGGGCTGGTGCTGCTCGGCGAGGGTCCGACCTTCTGCGCCGGGTTCGATCTGGCGCTCTGTGCCGCCGACGCCGAGGGCCGCACGATGCGCCGCCTGCTGTCCGGACTTTCGGGCGTCGTCCGGGCGATGCGGGCACTCCCGGCACCCGTGGTGGTGGGTGTGCAAGGTGGTGCCATCGCAGGGGGTTGCGCCCTGCTGGCGGGGGCGGACCTGGTTGTGGCCGACCGGGGCGCCCGCCTCGGATACCCGGTCGTTCGGATCGGCGTGTCCCCGGCGGTCTCGGCCAGCACACTCGCGGGGGCGGTCGGAACGGGGCCGACCCGACGCCTCCAACTGGACCCGGGCCTGATCGACGCCGCCGAGGCCGCCCGCCTCGGGCTGGTTCACGAAATCGTCTCCGACCCAGGCGATGTGCCCAAACGGGCACTCGAACTGGCCGAAGGGCTGGCGGGGAAGCCTCCGGAGGCGATGGCCGCGACCAAAGCATGGTGCCTGGACGTCGAAGCGGCGCTGGCGTCGGCGACCGGGGCAGGAAGCCCAGGTGACGCCCGGCACGACGCCGCTCTCGCCGCGTCCCTCGGTCTGGTCGGCGGCCCGGAGGAGGCCCGCCTCCTGCCGCTGGCGTTGGCAAAGGGGGCGGGGCCGGGGTCGGGGTGCCCCGGGGGTGGGGATTCTGGGGGGAGTTGACGCGCACGCCCGCCGCGGTCGTGTTATAGTGGTGGCGCGTGGGGAGTCGCCCCGGGGTTGGAACCCCGGGCCAGACCCCTGCGGATAGGTGGGAGCCGATCTGGGGAACCGGGTTGCGTGCGCCTGCGACAGCCAGGCGCTCACCCGAGAGCACCGACCCCAACCGTCCGGGCCAGCGGCCCGGGCCCGCCCTTGAGCGCAATGCGGGGCGTGACAAGAAGATCGGTCCACCAGTCTGATCAGTCGTGGCCCCGAGGGCACGGGAGTACGTTGCGATGTCCACCACTTCTCGCCGTCAGACCCGCAGCACATCGTCCCGGGGCGCCCGCGCCCGCACGGACATGTTCCACGCTCTCGAGCCGCGCCAGCTGCTCTCGGGCGCCCAGGCGTTCGTCGGGCCGATCGACAACGGCACGGGCGTCGTCGAGTGGGGCCAGGGCAGCTACCAGGCGGTTCGCGACCAGTACCTGGTCTCCTTCACCCGCGCGGTCAAGCAGTCGAAGGCGAACTTCTGGGGTCGCAAGCTCGTGCGCGAGCTCGACGCGACCGCCGGCGGCGTCCGCCCGCTGTTCTCGGGGCGCCACGTCGTGCTCGAGGGCGTGTCCAGCCTGGCCAAGTCCGACGTGGACCGTCTGGTGGACCAGTACGGGTGGCTGCGGTCGTTCGTGCCCGACCTGGTCCGCTCGACCACCGCGGTGCCCGATGACCCGTTCTTCCCCGACCAGTGGCAGCACGAGAACTCGGGCCAGAACGTGCCGGGCAGCGGGCCGGGAACGATCGGCGCGGACTCGAACCTGGTGGCGGCGTGGGATATCACCACCGGCTCGCGCAGCGTGATCGTCGGCGTGATCGACACCGGCGTCGACCTCCAGCACCCCGACCTGATCGGCAACATCTGGCAGAACCCGGGCGAGATCCCCGGCAACAACATCGACGACGACGGCAACGGGTTCGTCGACGACGTCAACGGCTGGGACTTCGGCGACCTGGACAACAACCCGGACGACGAGGCCGGGCACGGCACGGCGGTCGCGGGCGTGATCGGCGCGGTCGGCGACAACAACGTCGGTGTCGCCGGCGTGGCCTGGAACGTCTCGATCCTCCCGGTCAAGATCGCCGACCGGTTCGGGCGTCTGAGCACCAGCGCCATCGTGAGCGCCCACGAGTACCTGACGCTCATGATCGGGCGCGGGCACAACATCGTGGCGTCGAACAACTCCTACGGCGGGTACGACCAGTCGTTCTACACCGAAGCCGACCCGGAGCAGCTCCCCGCGCTCTTGGCCGCCGAACGCCAGTCGATCGAGGACTTCATCGCGGCAGGCGCAAACTTCGTCACCAGCGCGGGCAACGCCGGGTCCGACAACGACGACCCGGACATCACGCACTACCCGTCCTCGTTCGACCTGCCCGGCATCATCACGGTCGCCGCCACCAACAACGTCGACGCCCTGGCCGACTTCTCGAACTTCGGGGCCGAGACCGTCGACCTGGCCGCCCCCGGCGAACAGGTGTTCACGACGGCCGAGGGCGGCGGGTACCAGTACATCTCGGGCACGTCGTTCTCCTCGCCGATGGTCGCCGGCGCGATCGCGCTGATCAAGACCATCCGCCCGGACGTCTCGCGCGACGAAATCCGCCAGATCCTGATCGACTCCAGCGACCCGCTCCCGACGCTGCAGGGGCGCGTCCAGTCCGGCGGGCGCATGAACGTCGCGCGGGCCCTGCGGATTGTCGGCATCGACGGCCCGACCACCATCGCGTTCAGCCCAGGCCCGGTCACCGGACAGAACCGCCCGGACGGCACCCCGCTGGACTCGATCAGCGTCTCGTTCAACAAGGACATCGACGCCGGGTTCCTCAGCACCGATGGCGTCACGCTCATCCGCGCCGGGGCCGACCGCCAGTTCGGCACCGCCGACGACACCGAGATCACGGTGACGGACGTCACGCTCGGCGGGAACGCCCGCACCGTCACCATCGACCTCGACGTGACCGGGTTCGCCCAGCAGCGCCTGCCCATCGCCCTGTACCGCCTCGTGCTCGACGAGGGCGACTTCCGCGACACCGACGGCAACCGCCTCAACGGCAACCAGATCGCCGGCGAGGACGAGCAGTATGACTTCGAGGTCGTCGCGATCTCCGGCACCTTCGAGCCCAACGACACGCTCGCCACCGCCACGCCCACCGTCTTCACCGGATCGGGCTCCGCCACCTTCCAGGGCGTCACGCTCGGCGACGGGCTCTCGGGTGCGCTCGACGTCGACCTGTTCGCGATCAACATCCCGCGCGGCGGGCTGATCCGCGCCTCGGTCGTCGCCGCCAACCTGCCCCTGCCGTCCGGCTTCGACTCGTTCATCCGCCTCTTCGGCGCCACCGGCCAGGAGCTGGCCTCCAACGACCAGTTCAACGGGCCAGACGCCCTGGTCGACTTCTTCGTGACCACCGGCGGCACCTACTACGTCGGCGTCTCCGGCTTCCCCAACGACGAGTACGACCCGACCCTGGCCGCCAGCGGCACCGCCCAGTCCGGCGGGCTCTACAACCTCGAGATCGAGGTCGAGCTGGTCAACGACGACCGCGTCACGTTCCCCGCCAGCATCCCCAGCCCGATCCGCATCCCCGCCGAGGGCACGATCGGCCAGGCCGTGCCTTCCATCATCAACGTCGCCGACGCACGCTCGATCCGCGACGTGAACGTCCGCCTCGACATCCAGCACGAGTTCGTCGGCGATCTCGAGGTCATCCTCTTCGGGCCGACCGGCACGGCTGTCACGCTGGTCAACCAGCGCGGCGGGTCCAACTCCCAGGGCCTGCGCAACGTCCTGTTCGACGACGAGGCGGTCAACCGCATCGCCACCGCCCCCACACCGTTCACCGGCTCCTACCGCCCCGAGTCGTCGCTCTCGGCGTTCGATGGGCAGGACGCCGCGGGCAACTGGACCCTGGTCATCAACGACCGCCTGGGCATCCACACGGGCCAGCTCATCTCCTGGTCGCTCGACCTCACCCTCCGCAGCGACATCTTCGGGCCCTTCGAGCTCAACGACACCCTCGTGACCGCCACGACCGTCTCGGCGATCAACGGCACCGGCAGCCAGTCCTTCCAGGGCGTCATCGGCGACGGCGGGTTCGGCGTGCTCGACCGCGACCTGTTCGTGTTCGACGCCGACGCCGGCACCACGCTGAGCGTCAACACCTCCTCGGGCGGCATCCTCGACACCGCGATCCGCGTGTTCAGCGAGGCGGGCGACGAGCTCACCCTCGCCTCGCCGGACAACTCGCTCAACGCCTCGGTCCAGAACTTCGTGATCAACAACGCGGGCACGTACTTCGTCGCGGTCTCCGAGGCCGCCAACGTCGCCTACGACCCCGACGCGCTCGCGGGCGGCTCCGCCTCGCAGACCACCGGCGCCTACAGCCTGACCATCAGCGTCGCCCCAGGCATCGGCGACACCACCCGCGTGCTCGAGACCACCGGGCTCGAGGTCGGCATCGACTCCGACGCCACCTTCAACGCCACGCGCCAGGTCGGCGGCATCAACCAGCAGGTCGGCCTGCGGTTCGACGGCATCGAGTACCTCTTCAACGAGTCGGGCGGCCAGGGCGCCTCGCCCCAGCTCTTCTTCGGGCTGTCCGCCAACGGGTTCACCGGCCGAAACGACTCCTCCGCCGCCGCCGGCACCGGCCTGCCCATCGCCCTGACCGACGAGTCCGACTCGGCCAACCGGCGGATCATCGCCACCGGCGCGTTCCGAGGCCTGTCGCTGGCCCGCACCATCTCGTTCGCCGAGGGAGACAACTTCATCGCCGTCGACGTCGTCCTGACCAACACCACCGGCTCGCGCATCAACGACGTTTCCTGGATGGAGGGGTTCAACCCGCAGCAGGGCCTCAACGTCGCCGGCGGCTCGGCCCTGACCCAGAACAACGTCATCGGCCTCGACACGAACAACAACAACGTCGAGGACCGCTTCGATCCCATCGCCATCGGCACCTTCGCCAACAACATCTTCCCCGACGGGCTCTCGGTCGCCATCGCGGCCCCGCAGGCCGACGGCATCGACTTCGGCGGGAGGGCCCAGGCCTCCGTGGTCGATTCCACCGCCGACATCCGCGACCCCTCCGTCCTGCTGAACATGGGCACCATCGACCCCGACGGGGCCTCGACCGACGGCGTGCTGACCCTCGCCTACGACCTGGGCAACATCAACGCCGGCGCCACCACCCGCATGCGCTACTTCGTCTTCTTCGGCGCGGGCGAGGACGACGTGCTCGGCCTCTACGACCTGGTCAACTCCGGCGACGGCAACGGGCACCTGGCCGCCATCGACTCGAACGGACGCCTGCTGTCCGACGACGTGTTCCTCGAGGCCGCCGCCGGCGACCGGGACACCGCCCCGTCGCTGCCGTACAAGGTCTACTACGCCTCGGGCTACGCCGGGCCCGCCACCACGACGTTCCTGCCCATCGTCAACCCGCACAACGACTCGACCCGCGTGGTCGTCATCGCCCGCTACCAGGACGGGGCCCGCGACCAGGTCGTCATCGACCGCGTGCTGGCCCCCAACGCCCGAAACGGCGTCACCCTCACCGACCCCACCCGCTACCAGAACTCCCTCAACTCCACCCCGGGCCCGACCGCCAAGGTCCGCCTCGACACGCCCTACGCCCTCGAAGTCTGGTCCGAGCGCCCGGTCGCGGCCAACTTCTCCCACTTCGACACCTTCCTGCTGGCCGACGCCAACGCCGCCGTCGGCGAGGCCTTCACCAACCGCCAGTCCAACGAGTGGACCTTCTCCCAGGCCGTCAAGGGCCAGGGCGAGAACGACTTCATCCTCGTCCTCAACACCTCCAACCGCTTCCAGAAGATCACCTTCACCTTCGTGCCCACCGGCGGCGGGCAGGTCTTCTCCTTCACCCGCGGCGTGGACGTCAACCGCCGCGGCGGCGTGAGCCTCAAGCAGCTGCCCGACCTGCCCGACGGCACCTACGGCGTGCTCGTCGTCGGACAGGACGACTTCGTCGCCACCCTCTCCCACTACTCCGCCAATGACCGCTCCGCCTTCGGCGTCACCGGCACCATCGGCCGCGGCGAGACCGTCGGCGTGATCCCCGAGGGCCAGATCGGCCTCAACTCCACCGAGGAGGACATCGGGATCACCAACTTCAGCGGCGCCGAGGCCTCCGTGCTGTTCTCCTTCATCTTCGAGTCCGGCACGACCTACCGCACCCGCGTGAGCGTCCCCGCCCTAGGCCGCGCCCAGATCAACGTCCAGGACCTCCGCAACTTCCCGTCGGGCGAGGCCTACTCGGTGCTCTTCGAGTCCAGCCAGCGCATCGTCCTGACACTGCCGACCCACGTGTTCGGCGAGGAGAACGCCGCCAACTTCTCCGACACCGCCTTCAGCCGCTGGTCCTTCGCCGCCGGCTACCGCCCCGCGAGCGGCAACGGCGTTGAGTCCTACCTCCGCCTGTTCAACCCCAGCGTCAGCCAGGTCCTCGTCGAGGTCACCATGCACTTCGCCGGTGCGGGCAACAACGCCGGCACCGCCGAGACCTTCCGCTTCACCATCAACGCACGCTCCGTGCTGGCCATCGACCTGCACGACCTGGTCACCGGCACCCGCCGGAGCACCGCCCAGACCTACGGCGTCACGGTCAAGGCCGGCGCCCCCATCGTCGCCTACCAGGGCCACTTCGATCAGTCGTTCCCCGGCTCCTTCGGCACGCTGGGCACCCCGCTCGGCGGCACCAACCCGGTCGCCTGATCGCCCGCCGGCTCGACATCGCATCGCCAACCGCAGGGGCGCCAACCGGCGCCCCTGTGCGTTTGCTGGGCGGAGCGCTCCGCACCGCCCGATCCGCTTCGCACACGAACTCTCGTTGGCGTTCGCGCGACGCCCGATTGAGCGGTACGCGCGACCGATCGAGAGTCCACTCCTGTGCCCTGGATCGCCCGCGCGATCGGTTCTTCCACCACGCCCGCCCCCACGCCCCATCCGAATCGGGAACTGGAGTCTGTTGCGAATGGTTCGAGGGCCCGGTTGATCCGGATCAGCCCGGCTCGCCCGCCGACGGACCCAGCGACGCGATCCACGCCTCGATCAGATCAATGTCCTCGGCGGACGGTTGCGGCTCGTCGCGCGGCGGCATGTGCCCGCGGACCTCAAGCGGCAGACGCAGACGCTCCAGCAGCGGGCTCGAGGGCGGGTCCCCGGGCACGATCGCGGGCCCGTGGCGTCCGCCCTCGATCATCGCCTCCAGGCTGTCGACGCGCAGGCGGTTGCGGGCCCGGGCCGGACCGTGGCACGACTCGCAGTTGGCCGCCAGAATCTGGCGGGCACGCACGCCAAGCGTCTCGGCGTCGATGGGCGCCGGGAGTGGATCGCCGGCCCCTGTTGCCCCCGCGCCCGACGCCGGGTCCGGCCCGTTGCGGGTCGAAGGGCCGACAACCGGTTCGGGCGTGCCGCGATCGAGCAGCCGCTCGAACAGATAGCCCTCGCCGTGGGTGATGGTCCCGCCAAGGTGCCCCGCGGGGATCAGCCCCGCAAAGGTGATGAGCAGCACCACGCGATACGCCGTCGCGATCGGCCCGACGCCGCTCCGCGCCAGCGTCGCGCCCACCGCGGTCACCAACGCCGAGACGCCCACACCAATGCCCAACCATTTGTGCAGGTCCGTGGTCGCGTCGCGGCCGATCTCGCCCTCGTGCAGCAGGCCCGTGCCGATCGCGACTCCCGAACCGAGCACCGCCAACCAGCAGAGGAACACGGGGACGTGCATCGAAGCCTGCGCCCGCGTCTCCGGCCCCTCGCCGGCACGAGCGCCCGCTCGCCGCAGAACCACCGCCCGCCAGCACTCCCACGCCGCCAGCGCCACCAGCAGGCCCACGGGCAGGTGCACCGCCATCGGATGGAATCGGCCGATCGTGTCGAGCAAGGCGTCGGGCATGGCCCGAGTGTAACGGGTGAGAGAGAGAGAGAGAGAGAGAGAGACGAACTCGAAGCGCCCTCACCGCCCGAGCACACCACGCCAAATCCTCACCCCAATGCCTCCCTCGGTGCCCTCCGTGTCTCCGTGGTTCACCAATGCCTCGTGGATCACACCGCGACCAGCCCCACGCTCGGGAAGCAGTACGCCGCGATGTTCAGGCACAGCCGATCCGCCACAAGCGCGGCCCGCTGATAGTGGTCGTCCGCCTGCGACTCCAGCGTCTTGAGCGACAAGCCCTGCTCCCTGGCCCACGCCTCGCTCGATCTCAGCAGGGTGCTCACGTTCGGGCGATCCGACTCGAAGTGGAACTGGAACCCGTACGTCCGCAGCCCCACCCTGAACGCCTGCACCTTGCACGCCTCGCTCGACGCCAGCACCGTCGCCCCCGCCGGCGGCGCGGTCACCTGCTGCCCGTGCGTCTGGAACGCCATGAAGTCCCACGGCACGCCCGCCATGATCGTGTCGGTCTGCCCCGCCACCGTCACGCTCGTCCTGGTGAACCCCAGCTCGGGCGTGGGCATCGGGCCGACCTGCCCGCCCAGAGCCGCGGCGATCAACTGGTGCCCTAGGCACACCCCCACGATCGGCAGCGACCGCTCGTGCGCCCCGCGGATGTACGCCATCGACTCATTCAGCCACGGCTCCGGATCACCCACGTTCTGCGGCCCACCCAGCACGACCAGCCCGTGCACGTTGTCGTAATCCGGCGGCACGCCCTTGCCCCGCTCGCGATGGAGGTCGGGGCGCCGGACATCGAGCCGGAACCCATGGTCGCGCAGGGTCAGCCCAAGCCGCCCGGGCCCGCCATGGGGAGAGTGCTGGAAGACGATGATGGTGGCCATGGGTGAGGGTAGAAGGGGCAGAGGCGCAGAGGAATGAATCGAATCTTCGCGCCGCGAATCTTGGCACGGGTCGGAAGTCCGTGCCACACTTGCTCGGGAGGTGCTCGGTGCCGCACGCCATTCGCGACGCGCCGCGGTCCAGTTCAGATGGGGTCGCGTTGACGCGTACGAGACGCTGCTCGGGCTCTAAGGCGAAAGGATCCTCCGTGCGAACCACCTTCCCAATCGCGCAATCGGCCTGTTGTGCGGGCGTGGGGCTCGTCGGGGCCCTTGGGGTGCCGTGCCACGCGGTCGACGCGCTCGTCATCGTGTCGCACAACAAGGGGCACACCAACACCGTGGTGCCGGGCGAACCGGTGAGCATCGAGGTGTGGCTGACGTGGACGCCGGGAAACCAGTTTGCAGGCTTGCGCGGCGATACGCGTGCGACCGCGGACCTGGGAGCGATCTCAGACCTCCGGTCGCCCTACGTTCACCCGGTGTTCCCCGCTGCCTATACGAGAATCGGCGACCCGCAAGGCGGGTCGGTCGTTGACACCGATATCGCCGTGGTTCCCTCATACTTCACCGCCGCCCCCCTGCCCATCTCACTTCTGTGGAACCACATGACGCTGATCGAGTACACATGGACGGCTCCGGCGGTCACAACACCAATCGAAGTGGCGTTCGGTTTCGAGGCGTACGCAATCGCGCCAAATGCCCGCTTCTACAACTCGCCGGCGTCGCCGGGGTGGGTCGAAGGCAACACCACCTACATCGGCACGTCGCTCACCGTGCTCCCCGCCCCCTCCGCCCTCGGCGCCTTCCTGCTCGCCGCCGGGCTGGCCGTCCGACGCCGCCGCTGAATCACGCCGACAACAGTGCTCCACACGCCGGGGGGGACGGGCCGCGCGGCTCGCCCCCCGCGCTCTCCTCTCTCCTCTCTCCTCTCTTCGTCACTCCGTCACTCCGTCACTCCCTACGCCCCCACCGCCTCCGTGTGCAGCTCCGCCAGCAGGCTCGCGTACGCGTCCGTCGGCTCGATGTGCCGCCGCGCCATCACCGTGCGGGCGATCTCCATGAACTTGTCGAACCGGAACGGCTGCATGCCCCGGTCGGTCGCCCACGTGAACGGGCCGACGGTCCCCGCGACCGCCGCGGTCTGGGCGAACATGCACCCCGTGTGCAGCACCGCCCCGGTCATGATCCGCGTGCCGATCGCGGTCTTGACGTGGTCGCCGATGATCGCCCCCAGGAACGTCTCGCCCGTCCGCTCGCGCGCCCCGCCGGGGACCGCCTGGGCGATCACCTGCGAGTACGTGTTCAGCAGGTTCGAGTTGGTCGTGCCGGCCCCGAGGTTGGCCCACTCGCCCACCCACGAATCGCCCAGGAACCCGTCGTGGGCCTTGTTGGCGTGCCCCTGGAACACCACGCCCGAGACCTCGCCCGCGACCTTGCAGTACGGGCCGATGGCGGTGTGCCCCTTGATGTGGGCGTGCTCCAGCACGCTCGCGTTCTCCATCACGATGCACGGCCCGCTCAGGATCGCGCCGGGGCGAATGACGGCGTTCGGGCCGATGTAGATCCCGCCCGCCTCGGCGTTGAGCACGACCGACGGGTACACGTTGGCCGACGGGTCGATGATGACGGGGTGCCCGCCGAGCTGGAACGTGCCGGGCCCTGCCGCTTTCCCGGGGATCGTGTGCAGCAGCGTGAGGTCGACCTTGATCGCCGCGTCGCGGCTGGTCCGGACGTTCCACGGCCGCCGCAGCAGCACGTTGGCGTCGAACTCGCGGACGTCGAGGCCCGAGTTGTCGCCCTCCACGATCCGGCGCGCCCCCGCGCTGTCGACCATCGAGGCGATCGTGTGCCCCGAGGACTTCTCCACCAGGCGCTGGCCGCGCGTCAGTTCCGTGATCTGGGCCAGCGGCAGCGGGCACCGCCCGTTGATCAGCAGCACCGCCCCCAGCGCCCCCTCGGGGATGTCGTTCACGGGCACGGCGTACCGCTGCCTGGTGACCGCTTTCAGGCGCTCCGGCACGAACAGGGCGATCACGTTCAGGTCCAGGGCACGCTTGAGACGCCCCAGCGTCGTGAACCCGCCGGTGCGGATGTCGAACGAGGCGCGGGTGTCGGTCAGCGGCGCGAGCGGGGCGGCCTCATCATCGAAGAAGATCGTGGGCGTGGACATGCGGGGGAGTGTACGGGGAGTGACGCGGTCACTCCGTCACTGGCGTAGATCCTCCCCCATCGCGCCCAGCAGGCGCTCCCACGTGGTCTGGAAGTAGTGCTCGACCTCGCTCCAGCGCCCGCCCTGGCCGAAGCCAACGTGGCGGAGGCGGAGGGCGGTGGTGCCCGTGTCGTTTCCGGGAGCGAGCGTGATCACGACCCAGGTGTGCATGGCCCGCTCCTCGAACGCGGGCGGGGCGTTCCAGGAGAAGGCCAGCGTCTCGCCCGGTATGTAGGCCAGGATCTGGCAGGTCTCGGAGCCCTGCTGGCCCTCGGGGGCCACGCCCGTTCCGAAGAGGAACTCGTACCGCCCGCCGATGGCCAGGTCGATGCGGGCCTCGAGGGCGAAGGCCTCGCGCAGGGCGTCCGCGTCGGTGAGCAGGTCGAACGCCTCGTCGGGGCTCACGGGCCACACGGCTTGCACGGTCACGCCCTGGGCGACGCGCCCGTGGGCGGCGAAGCGGTCGGCGGCGATGTCGGTGCCCGGGGACGATGGCGCGTGGGGGGCCAGCCCGCCCAACGACAGGCCCGCCGCGACGGACGCCAGGACGAGCGCGCCCCGGGGGCGCCACCGGCGATGGCTCACGGGACTCACAGTTGTCACGGGTGTTGTGACAGTCACGGGACTCACGGGTGTCATGGGCGTGCGGGGCATCGCTGGCTCCTGACTTGAATGAACGTTCAACGCTCCCAGCATATCGTTCCCCCACGGGCTGTCAACCCCCACGCCCGGACCGCACGCGGGTGCAAGGAACACGCCATGGCACGGATCTCGCCCAACGCGAACACCAGCACCCGCCTCCGCGTCTGGCCCGAGCGCCTGGCCATGCTTGCGCTCGCGCTGCTGGCCCTGCCGGCGCTGGCCCAGGGGCGGGTCGATCGCCCCGGCGGTCTGGCGGGCACGCGCCCCAACATCATCCTGGTCTTCTGCGACGACCTGGGCTACGCCGAGCTGGGCTGCTACGGGCAGGAGCGGATCCAGACGCCCAGCATCGACCGCCTCGCGGACGAGGGCCTGCGCCTCACGCGCTTCTACTCGGCCAGCACCGTGTGCGCCCCGGCCCGCTGCGCCATCATGACCGGCTACCACACCGGGCACGGTGTCATCCGCGGCAACCGCGAGGTCGGGGGCTGGGGGCCCGAGGAGCCCGAGGGCCAGTGGCCGCTGCCCGATGCCCAGGTCACGCTCGCGGAGGTGCTCCGGGGCGTGGGGTACTCGACCGCGTGCATCGGCAAGTGGGGGCTGGGCGGGCCCGGCTCGGAGGGGCACCCCAGCCGCCAGGGCTTCGACCACTTCTACGGGTACCTGTGCCAGCGAGTGGCCCACAACCTCTATCCCACACACCTGTGGCGGAACCACGACGTCGATGTCCTTCGCAACGACTACTTCCCCGCCCACCAGCGCCTCGACGCGGTGCCCGAGGGCTGGACCAGCGCCGATTGGGACCAATACCGCGGCCCGGACTTCGCGCCCGGCGAGATGCTCGACGAGGCGGTGCGGTGGATCGAGCGGCACGCCCAGCGTGGGCGCGACGCGGACGGGAGTAACGGGGCTCACGGGTCCAACGACCCGCACGCCCCGTTCTTCCTCTACTTCTCCACCATCCTCCCGCACGCGGCGTTGCAGGCCCCGCAGGAGTTCGTCGACCGCTACCCGCGCGAGTGGGACCAGCCCCCGCTGGGCGGGGCGTACCTGGGCCAGCAGGGCTACCTGCCCTGCGAGCGTCCCCGCGCCACGTACGCGGCCATGATCGAGTACATCGACCATTCGGTCGGACGCCTGCGCGAGGCGGTCGAGGCCGCGGGCCTGGGCGACAACACGCTGATCATCGTCACGTCCGACAACGGCACGACGTTCAACGGCGGGGTGGACCGGGCGTTCTTCGATTCGCTGGGCGGGCTGCGGGGCTTCAAGACGAACCTCTACGAGGGCGGCATCCGCGTGCCGTTCGTGGCGTGGTGGCCCGGGCGGATCGCCCCGGGCACGACGCGGGACGAGGTGGTCGGGCTGTACGACCTGATGCCGACGCTGTGCGCCATCGGCGGGGCGGCCCCGCCCGCGCGGATCGACGGGGTCTCGCTGGCGGGGCTGCTGGGCGGGGCCGCGCTGGAGGACCACCCGGGGTACGTGTACATCGAGTACCCCGAGGCGGCCCAGCAGCAGTGCGTGATCGTGGGGGACATCAAGGGGATCAGGCCCCGCCTGCGCGAGGATGGGCGTGAGGACGGGCGTGAGGGGCGACGCCCCACCATCGAGATCTACGACCTGTCGACCGATCCGTTCGAGACGCGCGACCTGGCGGCCCTGCGCCCGGACCTGGTGGAGCTGTGCGAGTCGATCATGGACCGCGAGCACGTGGCCTCGGCGCTGTTCCCGATCCCGGCGATCGACTGATGGGAGGACGGGCGATCCGACATCGCTGACGCGCTGGGCTCGGCTCTTCACGCGCCACACGATTCACCCAATCAGGGTTCATATGCAGACCACGTTCCGCGCACAACTTGTCCGCGACCTGCGACCGCTCGCCGACGCCGACGCGCTGGCGGCGTTCCAGGAGGCGTATCCGTTCGTCGATGGACGCATCGAGAGCTGGTCGCAGATCGTGGACTACTACACTCCCGAGTTGCTGCACTACGCGCCGTTTCGCGCCGAGTTCGCGACCGAGGAGCTTGATGCACTCGCGCGGTTTCGCTGCGATCTCCGGGACCTTGGCTACGAGCGATGGCCGGAAGTCGTGCGTGCTTCCCGCGCCCTGCTGAGCCAACTGACCACGCCAGACACATGACCACCTGCCACGACCGTTGCGACCCGGGGCGTGGTCGCGCGCCATCAACCCGCGCGGCGACACGGCATCGCGTGCTTGCTGCTGTGCGCCGGCGCGATGGTTCGACGCGGCCGATTGCACGTTCGGCATGGCTGCCCGGAGCTGCAGCCATGCCACACATCGGACGGTTGCACTCGCGCCAGTCGCGCGGGTACGCGTGAAGCACACCGGCGCACCTGTGCCACCGAGACACGCCGGCTCGGCGGCGTTTCTCGGTGCGGCCGCGGATCGGCGTCCGATCTGTGGTGGGTCGGCGGCTCTGCGGGGAGGTGGTGGTGTGCGGTGCGTTGTCGGCGGTGGTGAGGATGATGGGGAAGGCATCGAGGCAGGAGGCATCGAGGCATCGAGTGGCGGCAGCGTGGGGTTGATCGGCACCGAGAAACGCCGCCGAGCCGGCGAGTCTCGGTGGCACAGTGCGACGTTCGCCGCTCCCCACTTGGTCACTTCGTCTCTCCGTCACTTCGTCACTCTTCCATACCCTCGCCCATGCCCTCACGCCTGGCCCCGCCCGTGCCCGACGACTTCGTGCTGGCCCGCGACGCGTGCTCCTACGGCTACTTCCTGCTCCGCCCCAACCACTGGGACCCCAAACGCCGCGTGCTCACGCGCGTCCTGCACCTGCCCGGCGGGCCCGCCACGCTCCGCATCACGCAGGCGGGCGACCCCGACGCCGACGGGGCCCCCGCGCCGTGGCCCCGGGTCGCGGGCAACCCGCTGCGGATCGCGGTGAACCGCACGCTGGCCCGCCCCGAGCGCGCCGGGGCCATCGCCCAGGTCACGCGGATGCTCCGCCTCGACGAGCCCGCCTCGACGCTCGCGGCGTTCCACGCGCTGGACCCCCGCTGGGCCGACACCGGGCGCGGACGACTGTTCCGCTCGCCCACCATGTTCGAGGACGTCGTGAAGACCGTGACATCCTGCAACGTGCAGTGGCCCAGCACGATCACGATGAACCGGCGTCTGTGCGAGGTGGTGGGCGCGAGCGGGGCGTTCCCGACGCCCGCGAAGCTGGCAAGGACCCGCCCCGCGACGCTGCGGGCCCGCTGCCGCTGCGGGTACCGCGACCAGCGGATCGTCGACCTGGCCCGCCTGTTCGCCCCGCGAGGCAAGCGGCCGCCCGAGATCGACCCCGCCTGGTTCGAGGACCCGGGCACGAGCGACGAGCAGGTGTGGGACGCGCTGGTCGCGCTGCCGGGCATCGGCCCCTACGCCGCGGCCAACATCATGCAGCTGCTCGGGCGGTTCGGGCGTCTGCCCCTCGACACCGAGAGCGTCCGCCACGGGCGCAGCGTGCTGGGCTTCGAGGGCACCGACAAGGCGGTAATGCGGCGCGTGGGCGCACACTTCGAACCGTTCGGCACGCACAAGTTCCGCTCGTACTGGTTCGAGCTGTGGAAGTTCTACGAGGCCAAACGCGGGCGGGCCGACACCTGGGACCGCGAGACGGTCGGGGCGACGTTCACGGCGAGCCAGTTGGAGTGACGGAGTGACGCAGTGACGGAGTGAAAGACCGGGGCATGCCCGGCATGGCAGTCATGCTACCCGTGAGCCCCGTTGCAGCCGTGAGCGTGAGCGATCTTCCACCTTCGTCACTTCGTCACTGCGTCACTTCCACGACCTCTCCCGCCGCCACGAACGCCAGCACGCCCCGCACCCGCTCGGGCGGGAGGGCGAACATCCGCGCGACCGCACGCTGGTAGGCCCGCACCTGGGGCGCGTAGTGGGCGACCCGCTCGGCGAGTTCGTCCGGCGAGGCGATCCGGTCGGTCTTGAAGTCGATCACGTCGCCCCGCACGACCGCCCCAAGCGTGCCGGGCGCAACGCCCCCGGCACGCACGAGCACAAGGCGGTCGATCGCGCCCGAGAGCAGGCGTGGGCCCTGGCCCGGATCATCGCCCGGCTCGTCCTGGCACAGGAACGCCCACTCACGCCGGGCCTCGGGGGTCATGGGGCCCGATGGGATGTGAGACCCGTGAGACCCGTGATCCCCATTCGCATCCATGCTCCACCCGCGCGTCAGGCACTCGCGCACGCGCGAGCCCGCCCCGCCCATCGCCTCGCGCAGCATCGCCAGCCCCGCGTCGACAACGGCCTCGGCATCGCCCGCGACGTACCGGCGCGCGTGCTCGATCCGCCCCGCCTCGCGCAGCATCGGCTCGAGCGCGTCCCACCCGCTCGCCGCGTCATCGTCGAGCCACTCGATCGACGCGAGCATCGCGTGCACGATCGTGCCCAGGTCGCGGGCGCTCGGGCCGGTCGGGGCCCCGCCCGTGGGCGCGCCCATCGCGAACCGCGCCCCCAGCGCGATCGCCCCCCCGGGCCCCCGACCCTCCAGCGAGGAAGGCGGCACCACGCGGGCCCGGCGCAGCGACCCCCGATCCGCTTCGCCCAGGCGGATCTCGATGGGCCCGCCCTCGGGCGTGCGTGCCGCCGCCCCGGCCGCCCCGGGGCGCACCCACCACTCGCCGACGCGCCGCTCGTACACCAGCTCGCCCGCCCCCGCCGCATCCAGGGGCGGATCGCCCCCGCCCGCACGCAGGCCCGACCGCACGACCCGGGCCGCGCTGGCGGCGCTGGTCGGCTTGGCCTTCGCGTCGTCGTACTCGCCCACGAGCATCACGAGCGCGCGCCTGGCCCGGGTCATGGCGACATAGAGCGTGCACAGGCCCTCGAAGGCCTCGCGCCGGTCCCGCTGGCGGACCATCTGGCCCAGCATCGGGTGCAGGCCCGCCACGTCGCGCGAGACGGACAGCGAGGCCGCCGTCGCGCCGCCCAGCGGCCCGTCACGCGCCAGCAGCGCGCCCGCGCGTCCGCCCCAGGTCCGATCCAGCTCGGGCAGCACGACCGCGTCGAACTCCAGCCCCTTGGCGGCGTGGATGGTCATCACGCGGACCTGCGCCTGCCCGCCGCTGGCGACGCGCCGCTCGGCGATCATCTCGACCAGCGGCCCGGTGCGGACGGGCGCAGTGGCCTCGAACTCGCGCACGAGCCCCAGCATTTGCCACAGGCGCGTGACGGAAGCCCCGGGCACGCCGTCGATGGCCGCGATGCGTTCAACCAGTGTCTCCAGCACCGCCGCCCACCCGCGCGAGGCCAGGGCCCGGCGCAGGCGCATGGCCCGCCTTCGGATGCGGGCCCTGCTCGGCACGCCGTGCCAGCCGATGGCCCGCCCCACGGGCGTCATGGCCACGTGGTAGGCGCACAGCGTGTCGCCAGGGTGGTCCGCCAGGTGCAGCAGCGAGAGCACGCTTGAGACGAGCGGATCGTCCGAGAGCGGCGCGCCGCCCTCCTCGCTGGCATCGATCCCCGCCTGGCGCAGGGCGCGGACCAGGGCGCGGATCGGCTTGTTCGTGCGCACGAGCACGCCGACCTCGACGCGCGTGCCGCCCGCTTCGGTGAGCAGACGCCCAACCGCCTCGGCCACGCCGCGGGCCATGTCGGGCTTGGGCCTGGCATCGGCGGAGTTGGTGCGTGAGGCGTGAGACCCGTTGCTGGCGTGAGAGTCGTGAGACCCGTGAGCGTCGTGAGTGCCTTCGGACCCGTGAGTGTCGTTGGAGTCGTTGGAGTCGTGAGAGTCGTGAGTGTCGGCGTCGCCCTGAGCGGGCAGCGTCCAGACCTGCACCAGCCCCAGCTCGTCGCCCCTGGGCCCCGCATCGGTGGCTCGCTCGCCCGGTCGGTGCTCGTCGTAGCCCTCGACGAACGCGCGGGCCGCGTCGCCCAGGCCCGGCCTGTCGTCGCGCGTCAGGCACGCGCACGAGCCGAGCGAGGCGAACACCGCGTTGACCGCCCCCAGCACGACCCGCCCCGAACGCCACGACGCCGACAGCGTCCGCTGCTCCAGCGAGCCCCACTTCACGCCCATCGCGTCCATCAGCTCGGCCTCGGCCTGCCTCCAGGCGTACAGCGATTGCTTCGGATCGCCCACCACCAGCACGCCCCGCCCGGCCTCCTCGGTGCTGAGCAACTCGTCCAGCAGCGGCTCGAGCATGCGGAACTGCAGCAGCGACGTGTCCTGGGCCTCGTCGATCAGCAGGGTCGACAGCCCGGCGTCGAGGCGGTACCACAGCTCGCCGAGGCGATCGAGCACGTCCGACCACACCAGCAGACGGGTGATCTCGCCGAACCCGACCGCCCCCGAGGCCCGGCGTGCGTCCCACAGGCACGACTCGTACCGCGCCAGCAGCCGCCCCGCCGCCCCGTTCCGCTCGCGCAGCTGCCCGAGCACGTGGCACGCCGCGTGCTCACCCAGCACCCGCAGCGCCGCGCCCAGGTCGCCGTCAACAGCCTTCCGGTAGAACGTGCCCCCCGTGATCGCCGCCCGCACCAGCGTGTGCGTCGCCACCGCCTCCCAGTCCTGCGTGCGGGCACAGGCGATCACCCTCGCGACCGCATCGACGAACCGCCGATCCGGGCGGGTGTTCTTGCCGGAGCCCGAATCCGGAACCGGCGCGTCCCGCACCGCCGAGAGGGCCGCCGCCAGGCCATCGCCATCCAGCGGCTCGCCCCTCGGCCCCACGCGCGTCCACAGGCCCGCGAACGCCCCCGCGTCACCGCCCACGCTCCCGCGCGTCGTCTCCAGGTACGCGGGATGGGCCGAGTCCACCAGCCCTTCCAGCGAGGCCAGCACCCGCGCCGACAACGGTCGTTTGCCCGTGAGACGTATGAGCGTGATGACCGCGTCGGGGGTGAGCGAGCCCGCGGGCCCGCCCGACTCGCCCGCAGCCAGCGCCGCCTCCAGCGCCGCCCGGCGCATCACCCGCTCGTCGCGTTCGTCGGCCAGACGCCAGCCCGGGGCCATCGCCAGGTCCAGCCCCGCCCCGCGCGCCATGCGGAACAGCAGCGCGTCGATGGTCATGATGCGCAGGCGGTCCATCCGCCGGGCCAGTTCGACCGCCGCCCGCTCGTACGCCACGGGCGGCAACGGCACACCGGTCTGTGCCTCCAACCTGTCCCGCTTCGATCCGTCGTGGGCGGCGTCGAGCAGACGCTCGAGCACGCGATTGAGGATCTCCCCCGCCGCCTTGCGCGTAAACGTGGTGGCCAGCACGCGGGCCGGATCGTCCATCCCCCCGGGCGCGAGCAGGGCGCCCAGCATGCGCCCCGTGAGTGTGTGTGTCTTTCCCGTGCCCGCCGAGGCCCGCACCAGGGTTCGCGGGGGCGGCTGGCCTTCCAACTCCGGGATCGGCGTGTCGCTCATGGCACGCCCTCCGCCTCGCGGGTCGCTCGCGCAGCCGCCTTGGCCACGACGCCCCAGCCGCCGCTGCTGAGGGCCCCCACCACGCGCCCCTCATGTCGCCCATTGCCCCGCCCCGCAACCCGGAACTCGCCGCCCCGGATCGCCCGCACGACGTTGGCCGCCGCGGCATCGGCGTCCGCGAGCGCGCCTGCGTCCCACTCCGCCCTGGCGACCCCGATGTGCTCGGGCGACGCGCCGATCCGGAAGTACCCGACCACGATGCGCCCGAGCAGGTCGGGACGTTCGCACGCCGCGCCCGCTGCCGCGTCGCGCTCCGACTCCACCGCCCGCAGCCAGGGGGCCGCAAGGTGGCGGTACAGCGGCAGCTGAAGGTCGGTCCACTCCCGGTTCGGTCCCCGCCCGCGCCGATGGGCCTTGTCGGGCTCGTCGGGGCTCTCGCCCGTCTTGTAGTCGAAGATCGCCCACCGCCCGTCGTCGTGCCGATCGATCCGGTCGATGCGCCCGTGGATGCCGATCGCCTGTTTGTCCACGACGAGCCCCGCCGCCCCGGCCTTGAAGTCGCGCTCGGCGAAGACCACACGCCAGCCGGTGCGTGCCCAGTCGGCCTGCTCCCCCGCGGCGACCGCGAGGCGCTCGCGCGCGATCTCGATCTGGGCCCGCACCACCGCCCGGGGGCCCGGCCCGAACCGGGCCCGGGCGGCATCGGACAGCGCATCGGACAGCGCCTGGCGCACGCGCGACGGATCATCGCTCGCGCCGGCGTCGCTGCCCGCGAGCACGCCCACCGCCTCGTGCAGGAGCGTGCCCATGCCGCGCCCGTCGAGTTCGGCCCCCGCCTCCTCAACATCTTCCAGCCCGCGGGCGCGGCGCAGGAAGAACTCGTAGGGCGAGCGCAGGAACGCGCCGAACGCCGTCACGGACAGCGACTCCGGCACGCTCCACCTGTCGATCGGCATCGCGGTCTGGCCCGGGTCTGTGGTGCGGAGGGCCTCGGGCGTCGTGGGCGCGTCCCCCTCGCCCGTCCCGGCTTCGCCATCGGTTCGCGGTGCATCGCCCCGCACGAACCGCTCCAGGCGTCTGGCCGCGACCGCGTCCTCGTCGGCGAACAGGAGGCGGCTCGGGCGGAGCGGGTTGCCCTGGCCGTCGCGCCGGCCCACGACGACGCCGAGCGAGCGCTTGGATTGGGCCAGCAGCGTGAGCAGGTACGCGTCTCGCGCCAGACGCGACTCGGACGTGTCCAGCCCGAGCGCGCGGCGCAACGAATCGGGCAGCATCGGCGTCGTGGGCGAGGCCGCGGGCACCTGCCCCTCGTTCAGCCCCACCACGATGGCGATCGGGGCCGGGTCGAGCGCGACTTCGAGCCAGCCGACCATCTCAATCGCGTCGTGCCCCGGCTCGGGGGCGATCGCGCGGGCGTCGAGCGATTCGAGCAGGAGGCGACCGGCCTCCCAGGACGTGATCGGCGTTGGCGGGCCGGAGGCCATGTCGAGAGCGGCGTCGCGGATGGCGTCGCTTGCGGCCAGACGCTGGGTCTGGACCGGATCGATGTCACGCAGGCGGCGGTGCTCGTACGCGCGTGAGAGCATCGCGAGCCACTCGCGGGCCCACGACGCCGCGGGGCGCGCCGTGCGATCCAGCAGCGGGCCCAGCAGCCCGTCGACGGCGTCGCGCAGGCGCTCGACCACCGCCCGGTGCGCCGGGTGGCCCCCGGCGAGCGTGCCGCGGGCCGATTCCGGCACCGTGTCGTTGCGATACCTGTCGAGCGATGCGAGCCAGGACTCGACGGAGGGGGCGGCATCGCCGAACTGCGGCGGCCCCATCGCCCGCAGCAGCCACCGCTCGCAGTCGGGGTGTCGCACCAGCGCGGCCAGGTCGTCCATCGATCCGGTGCGGGCGTACTCGCCCGCGAGGCGCACAAGCGTCGCCACCGGCGTGCGTTCGATCGGTCGCCCCCGACCGTCGCGCGTTTCGATGCCGCGGGGCTGGACGCACCGGGCCGCGATCGCCAGCGCGGGGGCAAGTGAGGGGGTTGAGTCGGTCTCGGCGACGGCGACGACGATGTCGCTCGGGGGCGGCGGATCCGCGAGGTTGGCGCACGCCCGCGCGAGCAGGTGCAACGCCGCACGGGCTTGCTCGTCTGGGCCTTCGGCGAAGCGGATCGACGCGTCTTCGAGGGGCACGTGGCGCGTTGCCCACCGCTCCCGCGCGCTGCCGGTAATCAGCCCGAAGGCATCGAACCAGTCGCGCTCGGACTCCGGGGCGGCGACGAGGGCCGTCACGCCGGGCGCGAGGGCGAGCCCGGCCCGCAGCACGGGCGCCAGATCGACCACGCCCAGGAGCGCGATCCGACGCCCCGAGCCCAGCGGCGCGTGCCGCCCGTGGCGCTCGTCCGGCACCGCCCGGGCGATCGCGTCGATCAGCGTCAGGCCCTCGTCGTGCATGTTCAGGCTCGCGAGGATCCGCTCGTACTCGCGCTGCACGACATCGGCCGCGCGCCAGCGATCCGCGTCGGCGAAGCCCGGGACGCCCTCGCCGACCGACGCCACGTCGCCGAACCGGCGTCCGGCGGCGCACACGTCGCGGTGCCACGCCTCGAACAGACGGGCCACGCGGGACACGTCGATCGCGTCATCGCCCAAGGGCACGTCGGTGAGCAACGCGCCGAGGACATCCGCCCCCGCCGCCCTGATCGCTTCGATCCATGCCAGCCGCTTTGTCACCACCCCAGCGGGCGGCGTCGCGGAGCGCGCCAGCACCGACCGAAGTTCTCCGGGCGACACGATCGCCGGCGGACAGATCGCCCCGCCGCCGCGCGCCAGCGCTTCCTCGACAAGCACGCCGCGGAACAGCCTCGCGGCTCGACTTGTGGGCACCACCACCACCGACCCCGACAGATCGAACTCGCCGAGCCTTGCTGCCTCATCCAGCAGCCGGCGCGCCGCGGCCGGGAGCACCGGCTCGTCCCATCCCAGAAAGATCCGGCGCGGCTCGACCATCGGGAATCCATCATAAGGAAGGCATCCGCGCGGGCCGATTATGCGGACCGACAGATAGAACCCCTCTCCGATCCCGTGCGCCGCGCCCGCCGCCCGCCCGCCCCAGACGCTCTGGACGGGTTGGGAGGGTGGGCAATGCCTGTGGCCTGCGCCGGTGGGTGAAGTTGGGCAGGGTCGGGGTCGATAGAGCGCTTGGGAGGACGAGGTCGCGCGCGTCGCCCCGCGGCGTCGCGCTGAGCACGCGCCCGCCGTGGGCATGGCCGGAGTCCTGGCATGAGCGACACGAAGCCCTCCGACTGGGGCGACAAGCGGATCTTCACGACGGGCGAGGCCGCCCAGGTCTGCAAGGTCAGCCAGCAGACCATCATCCGCTGCTTCGACTCGGGGCGTCTGACCGGTTTCCGCGTGCCCGGCTCCAAGTTTCGGCGCATCCCGCGGGAGGAGCTGGTCCGCTTCATGCGGGCCAACAACATCCCGCTGGACCCGCTGGAGGGCGCGCGCCGGCGCGTGCTCATCGTCGACGACGACAAGGGCGTGCTCGAGCTGCTGGTGGACATCATCCAGCGCGACGGGCGATTCGAGATCAAGACCGCGAGCACGGGGTACGACGCCGGGCTGATGACCGAGTCCTTCAAGCCGCACCTGCTCCTGCTGGACTACATGCTGCCGGACCTCAACGGCAACATCGTGTGCCAGCGCATCCGGTCCAATCCGACGCTTTCGGAGACGAAGATCATCTTCATCAGCGGCGTCGTTCGCCCGGAGGAGATCAGTGGGCTCATGGCCGCGGGAGCGGACGAGTTCGTCAAGAAGCCGTTCGATGTGGACGCGCTGATCAAGCGCATGGCCGAGCTGCTCGGGATGGGCGCCTCGTCGCACCACAAGAACAACGGAACGCGCTGACCGAGTTCGGCGGGGCGCCCCCGCCTCGCACACCCCGGCCCCGGGGGCCGCCAGGGGCGACGACCATGGACGCGCCCCCGCCCAATCCGAAGCCGGCCTCGACCCAGCACGTCGAGCTGATCCTCCGGCGCCTCGACTCGCTGCCGACCCTCTCGCCCATCGCCACACGGATCCTGGAGCTTGGCTCCGACGACAAGGCCGAGATCGCCGAGGTCGCGTCGCTGATCGAGTCGGACCCGGCCCTGACCGTCCGCATCCTGGGCCTGTGCCGCAAGGCCGATCGCGGGCTGGGCGGCGCGATCACGACGGTTCGGCGGGCGGTGGTCATGCTCGGGCTGGAGGCCGTCCAGTCCGCGGTGCTGGGCGTGGCGGTCTTCGAGCTGCTCGACCGCGAGTGCGACATCCAGAACCGGACCGCCGAGGCCCTCGGGCACAACAAGGGGGCGTACGAGTTCGACCGGCGCGGCTTCTGGCAGCACGCGATCGGCGTCGCCTGCGCCGCCGAACTCATCGCCGAGCGCCACCCGGACGCCGGTGTCGCGCCGGAAGAGGCCTTCACCGGCGGGTTGCTGCACGGGCTGGGTCGCCTTGTGCTGCAACTGGTGCTCCCGCAGGCGTACCGGCGCGTGATCGAGGCGTGCGAGCGCCGCCAGTCGGCCGCGGCCCCGATTGAGCGGGCCATCATCGGGATGGACAACCACCTGGCGGGCAAGCGCGTGTGCGAGCACTGGGGCCTGCCGACGCCGATCGCCGACACGATCTGGCTGCACTCGCAGCCGGCCGCGTCGCTGCCCAGCGTCGCCCACAAGGACCTGATCCTGCTCGTGACCGCGGCTCGGGCGGTGTGCCGCCAACTCCACCTTGGCTGGTCGGGCGACTGCGACACGCCGCCGAGCATGGAGACGGTGTTCATCGAGGCCGGTCTTGATCCGAACCGCATCCGGCGTCTGGTTCCGAAGCTGCACGAGGCCGTCGCGTCCCGCTGCAACGTGCTGGGTCTCGACCGTTCCGAGTCGCCCGACCTGCTGATCCAGTCCGTGTCCAACGCGAACAAGCGCCTCAGCCGCGCCAACCGCGCGCTGGAAGACCGCGTCCGCACCACGGCCGGGCTGCACCGATGCCTGCTGGCGATCCGCGAGTTCCACCAGCACACGGGAGCGCCCCGCTCGACCGCCGAGGCCCAGGGCGGGATCGGGCTGTCGGCCCGGAGTGTGCTGGGCGACGGGTACATCGCCCTGCTTGGCCTGGAGGCCGACGCCTGGCACCTGATCGAGATCGGACCCGACGGCGACCCCGGGGCTCCGCTGGCCGACGAGCCGCCGGCGGATTACGCCGACCGCGTGGCGCTCGGCGACCTGGCCCACAACCCCGCCGCGGCCGGTGCGGTCGCGTCGTGGGTGCTTGCACACGCCGATAAGCGCGTCAAGACGCGCGGCCTGCGCGCGGTCGCCCTAGGCGACGCGGCGATGCCGAGCGCCCTGCTGCTGTTCGAGAGCCGCAGCGGCGTCGTTGAGATCCTGGGCGACGGGCTCGAGTCGCTCCGGGCGGCGTGGGGCGCGGCGTGGCTGGCCGGGCAGCGCCAGGACGAGGTCCGTGTGCTGGGCGAGCAGCTGGCCGAGGCCTCGCGCCGCCTCGGCGAGGCCCACGAGCGCCTGACCGAGGCCGAGTCGCTGGCACGCCTGGGCGAGATGACCGCGGGCGCGGCCCACGAGATGAACAACCCGCTGGCGGTTATCTCCGGACGCGCCCAGCTCCTGGCGCTCCGACTGGGCGACACCGCCGACGGCGCCTCGGCCAAGGCCATCGTCGGCGCCACCCGTGACCTCACCGAACTGATCACAAGCCTGCATCTTCTTGCCGATCCGCCCGAGCCGAATCTGCGCCCCTGCACCGTCGGCGAGGTGGCCGATCGTGCGCTCGAGGTCGCGCGCGACCGGCTCGACCGCGACGTGCCGCTCGCGATCAACGCTCAAGACGCGGTGCGTCAACTGGTTGCCGACCCGGACCTGCTCGGGCCGGCCCTGGCCGAGTTCATCTGCAACGCGGCAGAAAGTGCCGCCCCCGACCAGGATCGCCCCACGATCTCCCTGCGGGCTCAAACCGACCCCCTCGATGGCCGACTTGTGCTCTCGGTGATCGACACCGGCCCGGGGCTGTCGCCGCGGGCGCTGCGTCACGCGTTCGACCCGTTCTTCTCGGAGAAGCCGGCGGGTCGGCAGCGTGGGCTCGGGCTGCCCCGGGCGCGGCGTCTGGTGCAGCAGATGGGCGGCCAGATCACCATCGAACCGGCGAGCCCCGTTGGAACCGAGGCCCGCATCACCCTGGCTTCACCGGCGTGCCACGCACGGGCCGCCTGAATCCAACGACCGACCCGGCCCACGAGGCCCCGCTGGTGGAGAGACGCATGCCCAGCCGGAGAGCGATCCACGGGCCGTACGGAGCGGCGCATGCGGGCGTCGAGGCCCGCCCCATGCCGCGGCCTGTGCCGGAAGTGATCTCCGGCGCCGGACGCCACGCCATCGAGGGCGTGCGTGTGCTGGTTGTGTCGCCGGTGCGCTCGACGCGAGACCGCCTGGTCGCGCTGCTGGCCGCGTCGGGCGCCCGATGCCTGCACACCGACGACGCCGAGGAGTTGCCCGAGTTTCTGGCCGCCCACCGATTCGACGTGGTGATGCTCAGCGACCAGATCGCCGGCGCCTCGGCCGCCGCGCTGCTGACCGACCGCCCGCGCGAGACCTCGGCGCCGCCGAGCGTCGTGATCGTCTCCGAGCACCCGACGATGGAGCAGGCGTTGGCCGCCATGCGGGCCGGGGCCGCGGACCTGATCGCGTCGCGTCCGAGCGCTGATGACCTGCTGGCGTGCATCGCCGGGGCGGCGGAGAAGTCGCGGGCCAGACGGGCCGAGGCGCGGCGGGTGCGCCGCCTGCGTCGCCTGTGCAGGCGGCTCAACTCGGCGCGGCGCGAGGTCGTCGGCCAGATCGAGTCGCTGTGCGACGACATGGCCGGCGCCTACGAGCGCATGAGCGACCAGATGACCCGCGTGGCCATCTCCAGCGAGTTCAACAGCCTCGTCCGCCAGGACCTCGACGTCGAGGGCCTGCTGCGGACCGTGCTGGAGTACGCCCTGGCCCGCCTGGGCCCGACGAACGCGGCGATCTTCCTGCCGTCGTCTTCCGGCGAGCACACGCTGGGGGCGTATGTCAACTACGACGTGCCCAAGGACGCCGCGGAGGTTCTGCTCGACCATCTGACAACGGTCGTGCCCCACCGCTTCGAGGATGTCGAGGCCCCGACGCACTTCGCCGGTGATGCGGCCATGGAGAGGGCTCTGGGGGAGGACGCCCACTGGCTCGAGGGGCGTGGGCTGGTCGTCATGGGCTGCCGCAAGGATGGCGAGACGCTGGCGGTCGCGGCGTTCTTCCGCGACGCGGCGGTGCCGTTCACGCGGGCGCATCTTGAGTCCTGCGAGATCATCGCGGACCTGTTCGGCCAGCAACTCGGTCGCGTGATCCACGTGCACCACCGCCATCTGCCGATGGACGAGTGGGGGTTGCCGGGGGATCCGACGAGCCGGTGAGGCGCGCGTCGCGTTCGTTAGGGCTTGACGCCGCGGTGCAGCCAGCAGATGCCCATCGTCAGCGGGCGGACCGTCGCGTCCTGGAACCCCGCCGCGGTCACCGCCGCCCGCAACTGCTCCGCGTCCATGAACGAGCCCACCGACCTGGGCAGGTACCGGTACGCCCCGGATCGGTCCCGCGCCAGCAGCGTCGCGGTCCACGGCATGACCCGCCCCGCGTAGAACCCGTTGAACGCGCGCACGAGCGGGTTCCGCGGGCGATGGAACTCCAGGATCACCAGGCGTCCGGCGGGTCGCAGCACGCGCGCGAACTCCGCCAGGGCCCGCGACGGCTCCTGCACGTTGCGGATGCCGAAGGCAATGGTCAGGGCGTCGAACGAGCCGTCCTCGAAGGGCAGGGCCATCGCGTCGCCCTCGACGTAGCGGATCCGCGACAGGGGCGTGCCGGGACGCCGGTCGCGTTTCATCTCGGCCACATCCAGCATCGCGCGCGTGAAGTCCAGACCGGTCACCGTCGCGGCCTGGGTCCGCCTCGCCAGCGCCTGGGTCAGGTCGCCCGTGCCGCAGGCCACGTCCAGCACGTCGTGGCCCGGCTCGACGGCCGCGGCCCGGACCGCGGCCCGTCGCCACGCCTGATCCCGCCAGAGCGAGTGGACGCGGTTGTTCAGGTCGTAGGACGGCGCGATCGCGGCGAACATCGAGCGGACGCGACCGGCCTTGTCGGCCCGGACGTGCGGGTCGGCGAGTTCGCGGTCGGTCCAGGCGGGGGCCTTGGCCCCGGTCTGGTGCGCACCGCCGCGCTCGTTCTGCGCCTCGGGGTCGGGCCCTGCGCGGCTCGCCTGGGGTTCGGTCGTGCTCGACACGTCGTTCACCATCAATGGTAGGATTCGCGAGCCGATCTCCCCGGACGTGGGGATCGCCAAGAATCACGCCCGCAGCCCTTCCGCCCCGCACCGGGGCGGCCGCCGGAGTCCACCATGCGCATGCAGCCGATCCTCGCCATCCTCGCCGCCGCACTGCTCGTCGCCGCACAGTCCGGCTGCGGCGTGAAACTCCTTTCGCTCTCCGAAGAGGTCGCCCTCGGCTCCGAGGCCGCCCCGCAACTGACCCAGGAATACGGCGGCGCGGTCCCCGACGCCCGCCTGGGCGACAGCCTCACCCGCGTCGGGCGCAGCATGACCGACACGCTCGAGGGCGACTTCCGCGACCTGCCCTGGGAGTTCACGCTGCTCAACTCGCCCGTGATCAACGCGTTTGCCCTGCCCGGCGGCAAGGTGTTCGTCAGCCGCGCCCTGATCGAGCGGATGACCAACGAGGCGCAACTGGCCGGGGTGCTGGGACACGAGATCGGGCACGTGACGGCCCGGCACGGCAACCAGAAGATCAGCGCGAGCCTGATCGCCCAGGGCGTGGTCATCGGGGCCGCGGTCGCGGTGAGCGGGTCGGACAACGACCTGCTCGCGGCGGGCGTGCCGCTGCTGGTGCAGGCCGGCTCGGGGTCGTTCCTGCTCAAGTACGGGCGGGACCAGGAACTCGAGTCGGATCGCCTGGGCATGGAGTACATGACGCGCGTGGGGTACAACCCGCTGGCGATGCGTCAGGTCATGGAGATCCTGGCCGAGG
Organism: Phycisphaeraceae bacterium; assembly: GCA_020639215.1. GTDB lineage: Bacteria > Planctomycetota > Phycisphaerae > Phycisphaerales > UBA1924 > JACKHA01. The sequence goes on along the minus strand of JACKHA010000009.1, from coordinate 38,328 downwards.
CCTCCGGCGGCAGCAGCCCGCCCGAGTTTTTCTCGACGCACCCGCACCCCGAGTCGCGGATCGAGCAGATCGACAGCCTGATCGCGTCGAAGTACTCGAACACGCAGTTCAACGAGCAGTACCAGATGTACCAGTCGCGTTTCAACGACGAGTTCCTGCAGCCGCTGGGCCGGATCCCGCAGCCGCAGGCGTCGCGGATCAACCTGCTGGCGCCGGAGACGTGGTGCGCGACGTGCGCGGTGATGGAGGCCGAGCCGGTGGCGGCGGCGAACTGAACTCAAATGCCCGACGCGTGGCGAGCCCGGCGGCGGGCGCCGATCGCTCCCACGCCGAGCAGGGCAAGCCCCGCCGGGGCGGGCACGACGAGGATGGAGGTGCCGATGTAGGTGGTCGGGGCTTCGATGAAGGCGGGCGATGCCGACGTGGGATAGAGCCGCACGTTGGGCGCGATCGGATGGGCGACGAAGTCGAACGAGATCGTCGTGGGCGACGAAACCGACGGAGCGGTCCAGTCGTACCAGAGGAACTCGTTCGACCCCGTCGCGCTCAGCGACCACGGCAGAGGCGGGACGATCCCGCCCGTGAAGTACGCGGGCGTGGACGCGACGTCGAATCCCTTGACGCTTCCGCCGTCTGGGAACCCGAGCGTGACCGTTACGCTCGGATGGATCGGAGAGCCGACGTTTGAGGCCGCGCCGGCATCGCCGACGGCGAGGAATTCGCCCTTGAGCCCGGCCCACTGGGCGGCACCCTCCCACGCGATGTTGGCGGTGATGCGGATCGTCTCGCCGGGCATCACCGTCCCGCCCATCTGGTCGTGGGAGACTCGAACCGTTGCCGATTGCGCGAAGCACGGCAACGCGAGGCCGGCGACGACGAGCATCAGACGCAGCATACGTCCACTCCCCTCAACTCCCGCGAGGAACCCTAAACCCGAGTCAGGGACAACCAGCCGAATAGAGGCATCCGTAGGCAAAGAGGTCGGCGTAAGTCACCGAGCCATCCGGCGTTGAACAACCGGGCTGGCCGCACGAAGAGCAACTCGACGCAATATCGGCCACCAGGACGTTGTTCGCCGTCCACTGCGCGAGGAAATAGTTGTAGTCGTCGGGATCCACATCGCCGTCGGGCACACCGTAGCCGAACGCGCCAGGAGTGTTTCCGTGGGTCACGTCTGCTGCGCATGTGTAGTACAGTTCCTCGAGTTTCATCAACGATTCGTACGCGTTCACTCGCCCCCAGCCGTACTCGCTATTCGGGTACGGAGCCGATCCAAGCGGAACGGCTCCCTGTCTCAAGCACTCGTAGATCATCGCCGGAGTCAGTGTGATGCCGAGCACGTCGGCGCGTGCGAAGAGCAGCGACGCGATGCCGGAGACCACCGGTGCCGCAAGCGATGTACCGTTGGTGAACTGGAGTCCCAAATCGCACTGGTCATCCCATTGCGCCACGTACATGCCCCACCCCGGAGCGACAAAGTCCAAGTTCGGGCTCGTGCCTGAGCCCAAGCTGCCGTTCGTCATCAAGCCGTCCTGGTTATTCGTAGCGCCAACCATTACGACAGACCCCCAGTTGTTGGGGCAGAGGTTGTTCAGGCCACCGTTTCCAGAAATGGTCACGATGAACACGCCTCGAACATATAGCCAAGACATGATAGAACCGAGTTCCTCGAACGCGGCGTAGACATCCTCTTCTTCAGAGACCGGGCAAGTGAATCCGCCGTGACTGATATTGATCACTCGAACATCCGCGAAGACTGGGTTGTTCAGAATCTCGTCAACCGCCCCTAGATACTCTCCAAACGAGTAATTGTTGGCGAAGGAGACCCGAAAGGACACGAGTGTGCATCCCGGGTCAACCCCTGCGAACTGCTTGTCATCGAAGACTGTGGGAGATCCGTTGTCCGCTGAGGCGGCGAGAACGCTTGCGACTTGTGTCCCATGCCCAAAGTTATCAGTCGCGCCGCCGACAATACCCGGAGAAGGCAGACACCATCCCGCGATCGGGACAACCAGCGGACAGTTGGGATACGCCTGCGACTGGCAGAGATTCGTGTAGTCGTGTGCGTAGATGCGCCCTTGGAACTCCGGGTGCAAAAAGTCGATGCCGGAATCGAGGACGGCCACGAGCACGCCGGGGTCGCCCTGCGATCGCTCCCACGCCTGAAGGATGTTGATATCGACCCCGGGTGTTCCCGTCAGCGTCAGTCCGTCTTGGGCCGTGATCGTCTGTCCCGTGTTCTCGAGAAACCAGAGGTTATGAGGGTGTGGAGTTCCCCCTGTCGGTGCCGGCATCTCGCTCGGCGGCGGCGTGAACGTGCCGCCGGGGCTCGCGAAGTCCTGGATCACCCACCGGGCCCACGGGGCCCGCTTGAGGATCTGGCGGAGTTCCTGCTCGGCCCCGATCGGCACTCCGAGCGTCAGGCGCTCGCCCGTGATCGACCGCGCGATGACATGCAGGCCCATCTGGGCGATCTCCTGCTCCATCATCGGGATCAGTTCAGCGGCACGCACACGCACGATCAGGCGCCCCGGCACCCAGTCCCGCTGCGGCACGGGGCGGGGATTCGGCTGGGCGAAGGCCGCGGGCGTCGCCAGCAGGCCCGCGATCAGGCACGCCCACGCGACCAGAAGAACACGCGCGATCGCCGGGCGATTGCGAGTCACCGGACGAAGGCGGACCGGTTCAGGCTGGACGGCTGGACGGCTGGACGGCTGGACGGCTGGGAAGTCATGGTCGCCTCCGCGGATCCCCCAGCATACACTACCCGATCAACGCCCCGCGTGCAAGCCGAACAGCGGAAGTTATCAACGTTCTCCGCGCACCACATCCGCCGACCCGTCGGGCGCATCGGTCTCGGCCTCCCCCCGCTCCTCCAGCGCCCGCGCCGACACCACGTCGTAGCACGTGGCCAGCAGGCCCACCAGCGGGAAGCGGCTCTCGGGGAACGGGCTGGGGCCGAGGCGGCGTAGCAGCGGGTGGCTCACCTGCGGGGCCTCGATGGGCAGGTCGACCAGGTCCAGTTCCGGGCCGGCCTCCCAGAAGTTCTCGACGCACTCGGACAGCGGCGCGACGCCGTCGCCGTGGGATGTCGGGATGTAGACCGGCACGTCGACGCCCGCCGGCGTGGTGGTGCGCCCGGCCCGGAGCGAGTCCATGAGTTCGTCGCGCTCGATGCCGCGGAGTTCGAACATTAGAAGCGGGTCGGAGCCGAGGCGGTCGGCCAGGAGGTAGGCCGCGCAGGCCGCGTGCTTGCACCAGGGCGAGGCGTGCCCGCAGGTGCAGGAACTGGTGAACTCCTCGAGGTTGGCGGGGAACAGGTGCAGGGCCGAGGGGGCGAAGGCGTCCTCGATGTTCGAGGGCACCTCGCCGCCGAGGAGTCGGGCCGAGTACACGGCCTGCTCGGCCATGGCCTTGGTGACGCGTTCCCAGCCGTCGCGCTTGATGGCGGGCAGATCGAGACGGGTCTGGTAGGGACGGGTGGACCGCCCCTGGATCAGGGCCTCAACTCTGCCGGCAGCCAGGCGGAGGGTCTTGGTCTGCCCGAGGCGGGCGTATTCGAGGCCTTCGCGCAGGGCCTCGCCGGCGACCCCCGCCTCGATCAGGCGGATGATCCGCTGGGCGGCCCAGGAGGCGGCCAGGTCGGCGTCCTTGCGCGACAGGCGGACGCCCCCACGCACCCGACGGGGGTGGAGCGTCCGCTTCTCCTCACGCCTTGGGAACGGGCGCTGCTCGGGCATCATGCGCGGCTGGATCCTCCATGACGGGGCCCGCACGGCGACGTGCCCCGGACCTGTAGGGTTCGCGGGATCGGTCGCCGCGTCCAGTCGCCTGCGGGAAAGGGCGTTGGAGAGGGCGGGAGGCGAATCGGAGCGGCGGATCCGATTCGGGGGATGCGCCGGCGGTCGATCTCGTACCTGGGCCGATGATCGCCTGCCGGGCAGCGTGCACCGGGACGCTCCGGCCCCTGGGCTTACACTCCCTGAGTGGGCCAGCGCCGCAGCATGATGTTCCGCCTCGGCCAGTTCGTGGGCAACGTCGCCAAGGGCATCACCGCGTCGGTGGGCCAGAGGACCGTCGTGCGCCACGACGTTGAAGAGCGGCGCGGCGAGCGTGATGGCCAGGAGATCGTCCTCCGGCGGACCACGATCGAGGAGGTCGAGGTCCGCCCGGCCCACCCCCCCCGGCGCCCCGACCAACCCCGCGAGGAACAGGCATGAACGCCATCGCTCGGCTCGTCCCCCAGCTTGCCCCCCGGCTGGCGGCCTCGTTCGCCATCGTGCTCGCGGCTGTCGGCGGGCTGGGCGGGTGCAGCACCGCCCCGCCGCCACGGACGCTGACGATCCAGAATGACGCGCGTCAGCCGATCGACGTGCGGTACGCGGTGCTGGCTCCGGACGGCAACCCGGCCACGCCGGGAGAAGGCGGCATCGTGCTCATCAGCGTGCCCACGGGCGGCATCGTGACCGAGCCGATTGCCGACCCGACCGATGCGCTGGGCGCGACGGCGGGGCGTTCGGATGTTGTCGCGATGCGCGTGCTGGTGACGCCGGGCGGGGCCGGGCCGGACATGGGCCAGTGGCTGGACCTGCTGCCCCCGCCGCCGTTCGCCATTCGCGCGACGTCGGCGGGGGCCGGCGTGCGGGTGGAGCGCCTGAGCCAGCGCGACCTCGATACGCGCCAGCTCGAGTCGCTCCAGCGGGACAGGCCGCAGCAGCCGGGGCGCAGCGGGGGGATGTAGGGGCGAGAGTCCTGTGTGCTGCGTCCTGATTGGCGTTCATCGCAAGGCGGCACCACGCGGGGCCAGCAGCCTTGAGCGCCGATGGCGGTACCGCAAAGGAGCCGCGATCGTGGGATCGCGACGCGAAGCGGGGTTCGGGTGATCTCGGTTGCCGGTGGCAACGCCGCTCGCGATCCCACGATCGCGGCTCTGATTCGATGCAGGCCTCGTGCGGGAGCAAACCATGTCCATCAGCAGGCGGTCGTTCGTCGGATTGTCGGCCGTGGCGGTGGGCGGTGTCGGCGTGCCGCTGGGGCGGTCGTTCGGTGTGATGCAGCCCGATGCGGCGGTGCCCCGCGACGCCGCACCGTGGCTGCCGCGGACCAGCAACGAGGATGCCCAGGCTGTCGTGGGCGCCTCGCGCGCGAACATCGAAGTCGTGCGTGAGATGGTCACGCAGCGCCCGGCGCTGGCCCGGTCGGCGATCGACTGGGGCTTCGGCGACTGGGAATCGGCGCTCGGCGCCGCCTCCCACACCGGGCGGCGCGAGATCGCCGAGCTGCTGATCGCCCATGGGGCCCGCCCCAACCTGTTTACGCTCGCCATGCTCGGGCACGTCGACGCCGTCCGCGCCACTCTCCAGGCCATGCCCGGCGTGCAACGGATCAAGGGTCCCCACGGCATCACGCTCATGTCCCACGCCCGCGCGGGACGCGACGAGGCCGCCAGCGTCGTGGAGTATCTCGAGAGCGTCGGCGGGGCGGATGAGCAGTATGTGAACGAGCCGGTGGATGACGCCGCGGCGATCAGCGGTGCCTACACCCTCGAGCCGCGCACACCCGACGGCACGCTCGCCGACGATGCGCCGAACGACCACGGGCGCTTCGAGATCGCCGAAGGGCGGCGCGGCCTCGAGTTCCGCGCCGAGGGCACGTTCGCCCGCAACCTCTTCCACCAGGGCGGGCTTGCATTCAACCCGGCCGGAGCCGAGGCCGTGTTGCTGCGGTTCGAGCCCGCGGCCGCGGCCACGCGCGTCGCGATCGAACTTGGCGATCGGACGGTGTGGGCGACGCGCGATCCGTCCTGAGTCCTTCGTCCTTGGTCCTTCGTCCTGAGTCCTCGGAGTCGGGCGCCTTGTCGCCGGAAGCCTTCGGTCGACCGAGAGCCTGACCGCCAGGACACAGGACACGGGACTCAGGACGTCGGACTGCCCCTTACGCCGCCTCGGCCCGCGGCGGCTCCTGCTGCCCCGCCCCATCCGCTGCCGCCTTCGGCGTCCGCTTCATGCTCGGCGTGTTGCTCACCGGCGGTTCGGCCCCGAGTCGTGTCCAGAACGAGTCCGCGCCCTCGACCCTCGGCGCGGCCTCCGGCGTGCCGAGCGTCCCCGCCGGGGCCGTGTTCACCACCGACGCCGGCGGCGCGCCCGGCTTGGCCATGAGCGTCGACGCGTCGCCGGTGGCCCACTGCGGCACCTCGTCCGACTCCTCGTGGCGCATCACCGAGCCGAACCGGTACGCCATCCCCGTCGCCGAGAACACGCACACGATGTCCAGCCACGACCACGAGAACAGGAACGCGATGGTCGACACGATCCCCGTCGCCGTCCCGTCCAGGTCCTCCCACGTGCCCGCGAGGTTGGCCTTGTACGCCTCCTGCTCGTCGAACGACATCGCCTGCCACTGCGCACTGGCGTCCTCGAAGACCGCCAGGGGGATGGTTTCCTCGTCGCCGTGCAGCACGCCCTCGTCCACGAGCGACCAGTAGATGTCCTGGCACAGCGCGTCGTACGCCTCGGCGTCGGACACCGTCGCCCCGTCGTGCAGGAACTCGTGAGCCCGGAAGTACGCAATCGTCCCCTTGGCGACGAAGCAGCACAGCACGCACACCACGCCGGTCAGCACGCCGAGCCCGACCCCGCCCTTGTACCGCGTCCCGAGCGCCATGCCCACGCCGGCCAGCGCCCCCACGCCGAACGCGAGCACCACAAGGAACCGGATGTCCAGCAGGCGGCTGAACGCGATCCAGACCCCGGCGCCGACCAGACCGAGCACGACGCTCAGCACCAACCCATTCATCGCACGCATTGCAGGGCCTCCACAACCGAGCCGCCGGCGCCTGTTCGAAGCGTTTGGGCGGCCTCGGAGCATCGGCGCGGGCACGCCGAGCATGGAGGCGTGCCGCCGGGTGCGGGCCGCGCGCGAGCGGACGGGTGTGGTGTGGATGCTGTGGGAGCCGCGTGGCGGTTGCGCCGGTCCGAGAACGCTCGCGGGGCGTGGGCGGACGTTGGGCTGGCGCGGGCAGGGGGTCTGGTGGGGCTGCAATGCGTGGGGCTCGAGGCGCCGGTGCCTTTGAACGGGACGCGCGATCAAGCCCCACGCGGCGCCACCCGATGCCGCGCAGGACGCGGGCGTGTGTCCCTCGTCGGTGTGAACGCCGGGCGTCGCCCGGCGAGCAGGAACTGCGGGGCGGGCAACCCGCCCCACCTAGCCGCTGACCACGGAGAAGAACATGACGCGCGCACGCACGATCGCAACGGTGGCCGGCCTCGGGGTGGTGGCAGGGCTGGCAGTGGTGAGCGTGGCCAGCGCGTCCGCCCAGCCGCACGAGAGCCAGCCGCACGGGTCCCAGCCGGTCCATCCAGGCCAGCGGACCCCGACCACGCACGCGAACTCGTCGGGCCAGGCCTCCGGCCCGGCATCTGGTCACGAGAGCGGGCACGCGGACACCCCGCCGCATGACTCGCACACCGCCGACCACCACGCCGACGACCACGCGACGCACGCGGACCATGACACCGACGTGATGGACACCCACGGCGCGCCGCTCGTCGCCCAGGAGCCGCTCGTCGACACCTATTCCGGCGCCACCCCCGACGCCCCCACCGTGCTCCAGATCCTCCAGGACGGCAACGCACGCTGGGTCAGCGGGCACTGCCAGAGCCCCAGGACCGACGAGGCCACCCGCCACGACACCGCCGACAACGGCCAGCACCCCTTCGCCACCATCCTCACCTGCGCCGACTCGCGCATCCCCGTCGAGCGCGTCTTCGATCGCGGCGTCGGCGAGCTCTTTGTGCTCCGCGTCGCCGGCAACGTCGTCAGCGAGACCGAGGCCGGCACCATCGAGTACGGCGTCGACCACCTCCACACCCCCATCGTGGTCGTCATGGGGCACACGGGCTGCGGCGCGGTGTCAGCGGCCTGCCAGGGCGGGCACGTCGGCGGCAACATCCGCTTCCTGATTGGCGAGATCGAGCCCGCCGTCCGACGGGCCGCCACCCTCCACCCCGGCTCAGAGGGCGACGAGCTCGTCGCCGCCGCGGTCCGCGAGAACGTGCTCCAGTCCATGTTCGACCTGCTCTCGACCAGCGACGCGGTCCGCTCGGCCGTCGATCGCGGCGAGACGACGCTCGTCGGGGCCATCTACAACCTCCGCACGGGCCAGGTCGAGTGGCTCGGCGAGCACCCCTGGCAGGACGGGCTCATCTCCGTCATGCACCAACGCGGCCCGGTCGACGCGGGCCTGCCGGGGCGCGTGCAGGGCCCGGTGACGGCCGAGGCGACGGGCGGGCGCGAGGGGAACTGAGCGAACGATTCGACCCGGACCTTCGCAAAGCCTCAGGTCCGGCGTCTGGGCGCGAACTGGCTGACGCATGAGCCCGACCGCTCACGACCCCGCCGCCCGCGCCGGCGGCGTGGTCTCCACCGGCTGCTGGCGCCTCCAGCCCCCCGCCGGCATCGACCGGGCCAGGTGCAGGAACCCGAGCCCGCCGGCCAGCGTCAGGATTGTGCACAGCGCGAAGACGTAGGCCCCGAGGTTCAGCGACGGGTCCGCCGCGTCCAGCACCTGGTACAGCCCCACGCCGATGAACGGGGCCATGATGCCTCGCACGCCGTTGAGCGTCGCGTGCACGCCCATGTACTGCGACTCCATGCCCTTTGGCGCGAAGTCCAGGTGCCCGAGGTTCCAGGCCAGCACGCCCCCGGCGAAACCCAGGCCCATGAGGATGGCCGCGACGTACAGCAGCGCCTGGCTGTCAAACTGCACCGCCAGGTACGACACCCACGTCGCGCTCACGAACGCCCAGGAGTGCACCGCCCGGAACTGCACCACGTGGAACCGGTCCAGCAGGCGGGCCCACACCGGGATCATCAGCGGCATGAACAGCATCGGGATCGCCGTCGTGATCGCGATCCCGCCAAGATACTCCAACCGGAACTGGTCGCGCACCACGATCACGACCAGCGGCGTGGTCATCAGGTTCCCCAGCCCCAGCAGGAACATGGCAAGCATGTACCGCGCGTAGAGCGGGTCAGCCTTCAGGACGCGCACCACGCCCAGCGGGCTGAACGTCGGCGCGTCGGACCCCGTCCGCGCCTTCTCAGCGCTCAGCAGCGCCCGGTGCCCGCGCACGCGGACGCCGGCCCACGCCCAGACGCCAACCAGCGACAGCGCCCCGCCGATCGGATAGAACCACCGGTCCGCGTCTGGGAACAAGTTCAGCGCCTTGCCCAGCGCCAGCCCCAGCCCCGCGACCATGAGCACCTGGATCGTCGCGAGTTTGCCGGTGATTCGGGCCCGCACGTGCGGGCCGTAGTTCGCACTCCAGATCGTCGATCGCAGCGTCAGGAACCCGGCCCAGCACAGGCGCCCGGCGATGACCGCCCCCACCACGCCCCACAGCCCCAGCGTCGTCCGCGGCGCGAACCCGATGAGCACGCACAACGCGATCATCGAGACCTGCAGCCCGTTGATGAACGCGATTTTGTTGAGCCCGTTCGATAGCTTGACCCAGATGAACGAGACGATGTTCGCCGCCGCCGTCGAGGCCGACAGGATCGCCACCGCCTGGTTCAGCAGCGCGGCGCTGACCACGCCCTCGTACGCGTTCTTGACGATCACCCCGACGATCGACGAATCGACCACCACCAGCAGGAACGGCAGGAACAGGGCCGCCCTCAGTTCCAGGGCGTAGTTCCGGCGCGACATCCGCGGCATCGACGACGGGTGGAACGAACGCAGAGCCTTCGAGATGAGCCGCACCGGGGCCGCGTGCGGGGCTCGACCCAGCGGACGGGCAGGCCCACGCTCGTCGCCGCGAGAGGGCGATCGTCCACGCTCACCGACTTCCGGATCGACGCCCGCCCGCGGACGCAACGGTGATTGCACTTCCGGGCCTTGAGGCACGTGGGTCTCGGCGCGGCCTGCGATCTCGGGTAACGCCGCTCGCGGCCGGGCCGAGCGACGCAATCGTCCGACGATTCGCGGCTCGCTGACCCGTCGATCGCCGGCGTCGATCGGCGATGGTAGCGCCGGCGAATGCGACGCCCGCACTCCGCCGTTGGAGCCCACGGTGCGGCCGCTTATGGGACGCGGTTTTGTACGCGGCTCGCCGCAACGTGAAGCACCGAGTTGCGATCTCGCCTCAGATCCACCTATTCCACCGAGAGCGGGGTTGTGACGCCCACCGGCGCGCGTTAGGGTCGAATCCAAACGCCGCGGGCCACTCGCCGCTCGGTCGTTCCGGCGGCGATCGGGGCACGCACCCAGGAGAGACACCATGACGATGATTGGAACAAGAGCGAGCGTCGCTGCCGCGGTTCTCGCGGCGGCGGGCGCGACCGCCTCGGCGGGCGTGCTGATCGACGGGGGCCCGTCCTCCACGCTCCAGACCTTCAGCACGGGCAACTACGTCGCGGGCTCGGAGTTCGTCATCGACTCGCCGATGACCATCCGGGGCCTCGGATGGATCGACGCCGAGGGCGACGGCCTGACCAACTCCCACCGCGTCGGCCTCTGGGACGTGGCGACCCAGGCCCTGCTCGCCGAGGCCACCGTCACGCCCGCGAGCATGACGATCCCGTCGGCCCAAGGCACCGCCCTGTGGTTCTTCGAGGCCATCGCCGATCTCAACCTCCCCGCGGGGACCTACCGCGTTGCCGGCGAGGTCAACGGCGACAACGTCACTCTCTCCAACGACAAGATCGCCGCCCCGGGCGTGACCCTCCCGTCCGGCTACGTGCGCACCGACTTCCCGAACGGCGGGTTCGCGTATCCGAATCTGTCCTTCGGCTCGCAGGCCGTCCGCGCCTCGGTCACCGACATGGTCGTCCCGGCACCGGCCGGCGTGCTTGCGATGGCGGGCCTCGTGGCCCCGCTGGCCCGTCGGCGTCGCGCCTGAGCGAAGCCCGACAGCCTCGGTCCACCACAACAGCAACGCCCGCGGCTCCGTGCCGCGGGCGTGTTGTTTTCCTGCCCGTGCGGGCCGGACCGTCAATGGAGCGGAGGAGACTCGAACTCCCAACATCTAGCTTGCAAAGCTAGCGCTCTACCAATTGAGCTACCGCCCCGGTCCGCCCATCGTAGCGCACCAGCCGCGGAGCCCGACGCGACGGCGTCGTAGTCGCGCGCCCGTCAACCCGCCACCGCCCCGTCTCTCGAACCGCGAAGCTCGCGCGTCGGGCTCTGCGCCGGAGGCCACCGCCGCTCTGATCACAGATTCGGCTGCGGCGTCACACGCAGGTACGGCTTGAGCCGCTTGTACCCCTTCGGGAACAGGCGGTCCGCCTCCGCATCCGGCACCGCCGGCACGATGATGCAGTCCTGCCCGTGCTCCCAGTTCACCGGCGTGGCCACCTTGTAGTTGGCCGTCAGCTGCAGCGAGTCGAGCACCCGCAGGATCTCGGCGAAGTTCCGACCCGTGCTCGCCGGGTAGGTGATCATCAGCTTCACCTTCTTGTCCGGCCCGATCATGAACACCGACCGCACCGTCAGCGTGTCGTTCGCCTTCGGATGGATCATCCCGTACAGGTCGGACACCTTCCGATCCCCGTCGGCCAGCAGCGGGAAGTTCAGGGCCGCGCCCTGGGTCTCTTCAATGTCCTTGGCCCACGCTTGGTGGTCGGCCAGCGGATCGACCGACAGCCCGATCACCTTGCAGTTCCGCTTGGCGAACTCGCCTTTGAGCTTCGCCACCGCGCCCAGCTCCGTCGTGCACACCGGCGTGAAGTTCTTCGGGTGGCTGAACAGGACGCACCACGAGTTGCCGATCCACTCGTGGAAACGGATCGGGCCCTCGGTCGAGTCCTGGGTGAAGTCGGGGGCGGTGTCGCCGAGTTGGAGGGCCATCTGGGATCCCCTTGGGAGCGATCACGGGTCGGGGCGGGATCATATCTTGCCTGTTCGGCTCAGGCCAAGCACCCGAAGCCCGTCAGACCCACAGGTTCGCGCGTAAAAAACGCCTCCCCCGCAGCCACGCCGATCCGCGACCCCAGGAACGTGGCCGACGCCCGGACCCACTCCACAACGCCGTGGTTCCGCTGGTTCGCCACGAACTGCGACTCGTACGCCAGGATCGACGCGACCTTCCGCGCCATCGTCGTCGAGACGTCCACGACGAACGAGGGCGACGGCACGATCCGCAGGTGCGTCGCGTAGTAGTAGAACAGCCACTTCGGGTACAGCGGCGGGAACCGCTCGCCGTCGAGCGCCCGCCCATCGTGCCCGTCCGGGTGCGAGCCCGCCCCCGCCGCCGACCCGCCATCGAACACGCCGGGCGGCGCCGGCATCTCGATCTTCGACAGTTTCGCGTCGAAGCGCGCATCCTCCACGATCCGCGTCGCCGCGACGTGGTCCGGGTGGGCATCCTCGAAGTACGGCGTGAACACGATCGACGCGCGATGGGCTCGGATCACCGCCGCCACGCGATGGCGGGCCGCGATCGAGTGCTCCACGAACCGGTTCGGAAGCCCCAGGCACACCCTCGTGATCGATCCTTGCTCCGCGCCGCTGCCCCGCAAGGCCAGTACCGCGGCCTCCGCCTCACGCGCCCGCACTTCCGGGTTGCCCATCGGCGTCGGCTCGCCGTTGGTCATGTCCAGCAGCAGCAGGTCGTGCCCCTGGTCGGCCAGCAGCGCGATCGTGCCGCCCATGCCCAGTTCCTGATCGTCCGGGTGCGGGCCGACCACGAGGATGCGTGCCATCGGAGACTCCCGACTTGAATCGACGCGCCGCGGATCGGGCGCTGGGCAGGGCTGGAAAGCCCCGCCCCCTCCTTATCGCAGACTGGTTTGCGCGAATGAGTGGGTTTGCTCACATGCTGGCTGTCGGCGCGCGCGTCGCGCCATCAAGCGATTCAGTAGGGATTGGCCTGACGCCGCCGCGCGTCCGGGTCCTCCTCGCCGTTGACCACGACGGTCCCGATCAGCGTCGTCGCGCCGGCCCCGTCGTCCACTTCGAACTGGGCCAGCACGAGGCGCTGCGAGGCCCGAGTTGCCCAGAACCCGCCGGGGCGGAATGACTCCCCAAACTCGTCGACGAACTCGACCAGCCGCATCGTCACCGTCTGGCCTACGCCCAGCCCCGAGAACGGCCTCGAGTACCGCTTGTTCAGCCACATCGTGCCCGCGGGCACATCGCCGGCGGTCGTGTTCGTGAACGTGATCGAGGTCGGCTCACGCCGCACCTGGATCGCCAGCACCCGCTGCTGCTCCAGGCCCGACGGGAACGGCCGCGCGAACGACGTGTCCACGTTCGTGGCCCCGCCGCAGCCCTGCCCGACCAGGCCGAGGCTCGCCGCGCCCAGCACGCCGGCCGCTATCGGGATCGTCGCGAAACGGTGCGAATCTCGGCCCATGCTCAAACTCCGCTGTGCGCCAACGAACCACCCGACGATCCGGACGGAAGATAGCCGCCCGTCGGCATCGATCCCCCTCACGGCAAAGCGTAGAACCCACCGCCCATGTCCCGTATCCGCCCCACGCGCGCCAGTTCCACCCACACCTCACGCCCGAAGTCCGTCGGCGGGCGGATCCCCACCGTCTGCGACGCCTTGCCCGACGTCAGCGGCCTCCCGCCCCCCAGCTTTGACTCATCGTCCAGGCGCGTCACCTTCCAACGCTTCTTGAACGCCGTGAACGCACGCTTGAGCGTCTCCTCCGCGATCGCGGGCGACCCGTCGGGCCCGCCGGCGGGCCCGCTGCCCGACGAGGTTGGTGCTGGCGTGCCCGAGTCTGGCGGCGTCTGGTCGATCGTCCGGCTCCCGAGCCGCGCTCGGCGGCCTGCCCGACGATCGTACAGACCCGACCCATCCCGCGTCGCCCCGCCGCCCGCTACGCCGCCGCCCCCCGCGTCGCCCCCGCCCCCTCGTCGGCCTGCCCCAGCCCCGGCACCAGAGCCACCGACTCAACCTCAACCTCCGACACGATTTCGTTGTACCCCAGCACCGTCACGCCGGGCACGTATGGCTCCACGATCTGACGCACCGCCGCCCGCACCTGCGGCGACGCCACGATCACCGGCAGGTGCCCCGCCCCGGTCAGCTTCTCCAGCCCCCGCCCCACGTTCTCGGCCATCGCCTTGGCCGTCCGCGCCGGCACGGAGATCGTCGTGCCGTGCTGGCCCCGGTCGATGTGCGAGGCGATCTGGTCCTCCAGCAGCGGGTCGAGGGTCACGCACGCGATCCGGGCCTTGTCGTCGCCCGAGCCCGCCTGGGCCGGCGCCGCCACGTGGTCGCAGATCGACCTCCGCAGCGCGTTGCGGACGTACTCCACCAGGATGTCCGGGTCCTTGGTCTTGGGCGCCCAGTCGGCCAGCGCCTCGACGATCGTCTCCATGTCCCGGATCGGCACGCGCTCGCGCAGCAGCGAGCCCAGGATCCGCTGCAGGTCGCCGAGTTTCACGACCGCCGGGATCGTCTCCTCCACCAGCTTCGGCGCCTTCTGCTTCAGCCCCTCGACGAGGTTTGACACTTCGTCCCGAGTCAGCAGCTCGTCGGCGTGACGCTTGACGATCTCGGTGATGTGCGTCGCCAGCACCGCCGAGGGCTCCACCACCGTGTAGTTGAGCGTCTCGGCCTTGGTCCGCAGCGAGGGCTCGATCCACCGCGCCGGCAGCCCGAACGCCGGCTCGCGCGCCTCCTCGCCCTCGAGGCGCGCCGTCGCGATCCCCGAGTCGATCGCCAGCAGGCGATCCGCCTGGATCGCCCCCCGCGCCACCACCGCGCCCCGGATCTTCACTCGGTACTCCGTCGCCGCCAGTTGCAGGTTGTCCCGGATCCGCACCGGCGGCATCACCAGCCCGATCTCCGACGCCAGTTGCCTCCGCACCGCCGTGATGCGGCTCAGCAGGTCCCCGCCCTGGCCCGCGTCCACCAGACGCACCAGCGAGTACCCGACCTCCAGCTCCATCGTGTCCACTTTCAGCAGCGACTCGACCGCGGGCGGCTCCGGAGCGAGCGGGGCCTCGGCCTTCCGCTTCTCGTCCGCCTTGGCCCGCCTGGTCTTCCGCTGCATCGCCAGCGCGCCGCCCGCCATCACCGACGCCACCAGCAGCAGCGGGATCGTCGGCAGCGGCGTCGCCGCCAGGAACGCCAGGAACCCGGCCGTGATCAGCATGCCCTTCGGCTGGCTGATGATCTGGCCCGTCAGCTGCTCGCCCAGGTCCTGCTTGGCCCCGGAGCGCGTCACGATCAGCGCGGCCGCGATCGCGATGACGAACGACGGGATCTGCGCCGTCAGCCCGTCGCCGATCGTCAGGCGCGTGAACACCTCGGCCGTCTGCCCCGCGGGCCAGCCGCGGCTGATCACGCCCACGGCGAACCCGCCCGCGACGTTGATCGCCGTGATGATGATGCCCGCGATCGCGTCGCCCCGCACGAACTTGCTCGCGCCGTCCATGGCCCCGAAGAAGTCCGCCTCCTGCGCGATCGCCTCGCGGCGCTTGCGGGCCTCTTTCTCGTCGATGATCCCCGCGTTCAGGTCCGAGTCGATCGCCATCTGCTTGCCGGGCATGGCGTCGAGCGTGAACCTCGCAGCCACTTCGCTGATCCGACCCGCGCCCTTGGTGATCACCACGAACTGCACGATCACGATGATCAGGAAGATCACCACGCCCACGAACAGGTTGTCCCCCGCCACGAAGTCGCCGAACGCCGAGATCACACTGCCCGCCACCCCCGCCGCCTGGTCCGGCGTCGAGGCGTCGGCCGACAGGATCAGGCGCGTCGAGGCGATGTTCAGCACGAGGCGCAGCAGCGTCGTCGCGAGCAGCAGCGACGGGAACACCGAAAAATCCAGCGGCTCGGCCATGTAGATCGTCGTGAGCAGGATGATCACCGCCAGCGCGATGTTCAGCACGATCAGCACGTCCATGATCGCCGGCGGCAGCGGCACCAGGATCACGAACATGAGCATCACGAACCCGATGGGCACGATCAGCCCACGGTGCTTCGCCAGGCCGGTCAGCCAGGCGGGAATCGCGGGTTTGGACACCGTCGTTGCCATGGTTCGTGGTTGATCTCTAGGAGGGCGCGGGGGTCACAGAGAGGGCAGAGGAGCGCCGAGGTAGGAATACGGGTAGATCGTCTCAGTCACTCCGCGCCTCCGGTCCGAACACAGCCACTCCTCCGCGTCCCTCCGCCCTCTCTGTGACCCCTGCGTACTCCCCCGCTACGCGACCTTCTTCCCCTTGAGCCGATAGACAAACGCCAGAACCTCAGCCACCGCCTCGTAGTGCTCGGGAGACACCTCGCGCCCGACCTCCACCCCCCAGTACAGCGCCCGCGCCAGCGGCGGGCGCTCCACGATCTGCACCCCCGTGGCCATTGCCACGTGCCGGATCCGAAAGGCCATCAGGTCCGCACCCTTGGCCAGCACCCGCGGGGCCCGCATCGACTTGCTGTCGTACTTGAGCGCCACCGCGAAGTGCGTCGGGTTCGTCACCACCACGTCCGCCTTCGGCACCGCGTGCTGGATCCGGTGCATCGCGATGTCCATCGCCATCTGCAACCGACGCTTCTTCACCTCCGGCGAGCCCTCCATCATCCGACGCTCGTCCTTGACCTCCTGCTTGGTCATCTTCAGGTCCTGCTTGTGCTGCCACTTCTGGTACGCCAGGTCGATCAGCGCGATCACCAGCAGCACCAGCGTCAGCCAGATCGCCAGTTCGAACGCCAGCCCCAGGATCGTCCGCACCGCCGCCACCGCCTCCATCCCCGGCAGGTTCGCCAGACTCACCGCCTGACGCGACAGCACCAGCCACGCGACCCATCCGACGACCGACATCTTCAGGATGCCGATCCCCGACTTGACCAGCCCGCGTTTCCCGAAGATCCGCTTCAGCCCCTTCATCGGGCTCAGCGACGTGAGCTTGGGCTTCACCGGCTCCAGCGTCACCAGCCACCCAACCTGCAGCACCTGGGCCAGCACCCCCAGCGCCACCACCAGCGCCAGCATCGGTGCCGCGCCGATCGCGGCCTGCGCCAGCGACCACCGGAACGCCGGCCAGAGCGCCGTCGCGTCCATCGTCTCGCCCGGGTCGGCCGAGAGCGCCGACCGCATCACCACAACGAACACCTGCGCCATCCCCGCCCCGAAGATCGACAGCAGCACCACGTCGCCGATCAGCGTCACCGCCGAGCCGAAGTCCTGGCTCTTGGGCACCTGCCCCTTCCCGCGCGCCTCCGACAGGCGACGCCCGGTCGGTGCCTCGGTCCGTTCTCCCAGATCGTCCGCCATCGGCCCTCCAGGTGCGCCTCAACCGCAAGTCAACGCATGACAGAAACGAGCCCCGCCCCCGCCCCGACCTGCCGCCACCACCCCATCACCCGCCCCAGCGACTCGGTCACGTCCACCACGATCGCCTCATCGATCGACGCCAGCCCGGCCATCAGCATCGCGAACCCCAGCAGGATCTTCATGATGAACCCCACGGTCATCACGTTCAGCTGCGGCAGCGTCTTCGACAACGCCCCCAGCGCCACCAGCACCAGGATCACGATCCCGACCACCGGCGCCGACACACGCACCGCGAGCTCCGTCCCCGACGCCACGAGCCCCACCGCCAGCTCCAGCGGCGTGATCCCGGGCTCGAACCCCCCCACCGGCACACGCTCGAACGACGACGCCACCCCCACGAACAGCCCGTCCAGCCCGCCGATCGCCAGAAAGGCCGTCGACGCGATGATGAACAGCAGCTGCGACAGCAGGTCCGTCTCCGCGTCGCTCGACGGATCGAACGTCCGCGCCAGCCCCAGACCCATCTGGTGCCCCATCAGGAACCCAGCGAAGTTCGCCGCGTGCAGCGGCATGCCCGCCAGGAACCCCAGCGACGCCCCGATCGCCAGCTCGAACACGATCATCGGCACCAACGCGAACAGCCCCATCGACGCCGGGAGCACCGGCGTCTGCCCTTGCCCCGCCACCACCACCGGGTACGCCGCCGCCGCCACCGCCACCGCCAGGAAGGACTTGATCCGCACCGGCACCGTCGCGCTGCCCAGCAACGGCAGCGCAAGAAACAGCCCCATGACCCGGAACGCCACCAGCGCGAAGGGCACGAGATGGAGCGAGAAGAGCGCGGCCATGAGGACGATCTAGTACACAAGGAGCCGGCCCCCGACCGCCGACTCCGCCCATCGGCAACCCGCTACGGCGTGAACGTGAACATCTCCGCCGCGTACTCGGCGATCCGGAACGCGATCCACGGGATCAGCAGCGCCGCCACCCCAACCATCACCACGATCTTCGGCACGAACGTCAAGGCCTGGTCCTGGATCGACGTGATCGACTGCAGCAGGCTGATGACCAGCCCCACCGCCATCCCCGCCAGCAGGATCGGCAGCGAGATCATCAGCACCAGCGTCAGCGTGTCCCGCACCATCCCGACCGTCGCGTCGTCGAAGGGCATTGGCAGGCTCCAGAGCCGAGTTCAACACAGAGACACAGAAGCACAGAGGAGAATCACAGAGACGAAGCGCGGGCCAGGACCGAGAACTCGGCAGTGCCGATTCGCCCCGAGCAGCGCCCACGCGCTACCCCAGCCCGCTCGAAACAGAGGGCCACCAGTTCGCCGCCTCACCAAGCCACGCGGTCGCCGTCTCCGACAGGCGCGCCGACTGGCCCTCCAGCACGAACGAGCCCAGCAGACCCCCCACCACCAGCGTCCACCCGTCCACAAGCACGAACAGCAGCAACTTGAACGGCAGCGAGATCAGCACCGGCGGCAGCATCATCATGCTCATCGAGATCAGGATCGCCGCGATCACCATGTCGATCACCAGGAACGGCAGGTAGATTCGGAACCCCATCAGGAACGCCGTCTTCAGCTCGCTCAGCATGAACGCCGGCACCAGCGACACCATGTCGACGTCGGCCCGCGTCAGTTTCGACGGGTCCGACGTGTCCACCCCCCGGTAGTTCAGCACCATCACCAGGCTCGACCAGTTCCCCGTCGCCTCGATCTGGTCGAACATGAAGTCACGCACCGGCCGCTTGGCCTTGTCCCACAGCGCGTCGTAGTCGCGAATCTCTCCCTGCTGGTAGGGCACCACCGCCTCGTTCCACACGCGATCCAGCGTCGGCGCCATCACCAGCATCGTCATGAACAGAGACAGCCCCGTCAGCACCTGCGGCGGCGGCAGCGACTGCGTCCCCATCGCCTGCCGCAAGAGCGCCAGCACGATGATGATCCGCACGAAGCACGTCGTCATCAGCACGATCGCCGGCGCCACCGTCAGCACCGTCAGCAGCACAAGGATGTTCACCGCCGGCGAGATTCCGGGCCCCTGCGAAGGCCCCGACGCCCCAGGACCGCCCGGCCCGGAATCGCCCGATCCGCTCCCACCCGGGGCCAGCGCCGCCGCCGCCTCCAGCATCCGCAGCGGGTTGAACGCGTCCTCGAGGTCCTGCGGGTTCTCCCCGCTCGCGGCATCCAGAATCGACGTGAGCCGCGGGATCGAACCCGTCGCCACCCCGCCCTGCCCCGGCGTGGGCGGGCCATACACCTCCTGCGCCCAAGCGGGCGACGCCAAGAGCGCCATTGCCAGCGCCGCCACAGCACACGCCAGCCAGGCGCGCGAAGTGGGAGTTGTGTGCGGCCCACGCCTCACGCCACCACCCCCTCCCACGCCCGCATCCCCTCAAGCCGCTCACGCAAGCGAGACGACCGCGCCACTCGGGCCATCGGCGCCGCGGGCTCGTCGAGTCCTTCCCCGCCCGCCGCATCAACAACCGAGACCTCCACCCCGCCGTGGGCCAGCGCACGCAGCGACCCCCCGCGCGCCCCGAACCCCTGCCCGTCCCCGCCCGCGTGTTCCGCCGCGAACCCTCCCAGGAGCGCGCCGAACCGGGCCGAGATCGACTCATCCCGCGCATCCCGCGCCTGCACAAGGATCGACGCCACCTCGTCCGGATCATCCAGCTCGCACAGCGCCGTCAGCGTCGAGCCCGACAGCCGTGACGCCCGCGCCTGCGACAGCAGCAGCACCCGCCGGTCCACCCGCAGCAGCAGCAGCGTCGGCCCCGAACCCAGCGGGTACCGCCCCAGCACCTCAAGAATCCCCGAGGGCGCCCGCGCCGTCGCCAGCCCGCCCCGCCCGCCCCCGCCGCGCATCAATCGCAGCCCGCCGAACACCAGCGCGATCAGGCCGACAACACCCACCAGCGCGAGCAGCGTCGGCGTCAGATCAACCGACTCGCCCCCCAACGCATCGATCGGTGCGCCACCCCCTCCAACCGCCCCACCCGCACCCGGGATGAGGGGCCGTCGCTCGTCGGTCGGCCCACCCGCCGCAACCGGGATCGAAGCCTCGGCCCCAGCCTCCACCACCGCCACCGCCGCTTCGCCAGCCCCGGCCGCCCCGTCCAACGCCGCCGGGATCGGCCCGACAAACGCGCCCCCACCGCCCGACTGCCCGGCCGCAGCTCCCGCACACACCGCCATCGCGCCCAACGCGACCAGCGCGCCAACTCGCAGCCGGGATGCACGCCGCGCCGCCATCGCTCACGCCTTCTCCGCCGCCGCCGCGTCAACGATCTCGTTCACGCGAACGCAGAAGTTGTCGTTGAGCACCAGCACCTCGCCCTTGGCCACAAGCCGCCCGTTCACGAACACGTCCACGGGATCGCCCGCCAGCTTGTCCAGTTCGATTACCGCGCCGGCCACCAGCTTCAGCACGTCCTCGATCAGCATCCGCGTCCGACCGAGCTCGATCGTGACGTTCAGGTTCACGTCCGACAGCAGATCGATGTCCTTCGACGACACGCCGAAGTCCGCCAGATCAAACTCGGGCAACTCCGGCACGCCGGGCGACGCGTCATCCGTCGCGTTCTCAGCCCGCGCGGGCCCGGCCCCGGCCGCCACGCCCGCGGTCTCGGCCGTCGCCGCCGCGTCCCGGTCCATCTCTGCCAGTTGTTCGCCCATCGCCTCCGGCGAGTCCGCGCCCGGACCCGTCGGGACCTCGGGCTCCGGCTTCGCCGCAGGCGTCGATGGTCCGGACCCGCCCGCCGCCGGGGCCGCCTCTGGCGCCGGGGTCGGCGCCGCACCCTCCGGTGTGGATGCTGGTTGCTTCTCGTCGGCCATCCTGGCCCCCTGACCCGACGCTCCGCGCCGTAGCCGGGGCACACCCCCGGCGATGGGCCACCATCGGACGCCCCACCAGCCAAACGGTAGTTTTCCACACCAACGCGCAACCACGGCGCACCCGAACCGCGCGGCGATTGCGCGACTTCCCCACGTCGCGCCCGGCACGACTCACAAGTCCACGCCAGCCCGCCGCCCTACATCCCGTCCCCGGCCCACATCAGCGGCTCGCACAACGCCCCATCCGGTCCGAACTGCATCTCCGGGATGTTGATCTCCGGAAACGCGCCGTACACCTCGTTGGCCGTCAGCCCCGACGCCAGCACCTGCCCACGCACATCCGCGATCGTGTACCGCACCCCGTCCTCGCCGCCGTACACCCACACGAACAGCGCGGGCCCCACGACGATCCCCAGATTCGCACGCCCCGCCTCGTCGTAAGGCAACGGCTCCGGAATCCCGGAATGTCCGGCCAGCCCACCTCCATCGATCGTCCCCGACGAGCCTGATTCGAGCCCGAACGGCGCCGTGTGCCGGAACTCACCCGCCCCCACAGACCCGCCGCCCGCGGCCACGCCCGCCGAGCCAGCCCCCGCCTCCGCGGCCCGGCTCCCGGACGGCCGAGCCACCGCCGCCACGATCGACAACACCGCCACCACACCAACCCCCGCCACCAACCGCATCGTGCGGGAGTCAACGGGAAGCGCGGCCGGCGAAGCACCTGAACTCTGGGGCTGGAACTCCATGCACGCTCTATCGACCCGATCCAGCCCCCAAACCACGCCCGCCCGCCGCCTCCGCCCACACCCCCACCCCCGCCCAGGCCATCCCCGCCAATCGCGCGGATCATGCGGCCCGGCGCCGCGTCACACACGACCAGCCCGCCCCGAGTTCTCGGCCCTTCGACGCCCCCCACGCCCCTCGCGCTCTACAATCGCCCCGCCACGGCCCCATCGTCTAGCCTGGTCCAGGACACTACCCTTTCACGGTAGCGACGCGGGTTCGAATCCCGCTGGGGTCATTCGTAGTCCGTTCGGTACTCGGCACCGGCTGGCACACGCCGGAATCGGCGTTCCAAGTGGGTCGGCCAGCGCCGACCGGGGTGCCCGTGCCGCCCGGTTCCGCCCGGTGCTGCGTTGTTTGGCGCGTTGCCTCGGGCGTCCGCCCCGTCACCTCACGGATGGCCGATGGTCGCGGTTGCCAGTAGTGCGTCGCCGCGACCACGGGCGAGTGTCCGGCCCACTCGGCCACGTCCGCCACCGTCACGTTGGGTCGGGTGAGCCAGTCCGTGATGCACGCGGCCCGCATGTTGTGGAACAACCGAGGCCACACCTTGAGGCTGGCCCTCGCGATGATCTTCCGGAACCCCGTGCGGAGGTTCACACTCCCGTCTCGCACGCTGGGCACGATCGCCACCACGCCCTCGTCGGCGTCGTGGTAGAGCCGGTCGAGGATGGCGTACAGGTCGGGGTCGATCGGGACGTACCTCTCGTCCTGCCCCTCGTGGCCCGCCGTCTTTGGCGACTGGACACGCAGAACCCCCTTGTCCCAATCGACGCTGCCCCAGGTGAGCGGCGCCAGTTCGCTCGGGCACCGCAGACCCGCCAGCCGGGACAGTCCGATGATGGCCCGCCACTCGTCGGAGGGGCAGGCATCGAACAGGGCCGGGAGCCATTCGCGCGGGACGTGGAACGAACGGGCCGAGTTGGCTTGGCTCCCACTCTTGATGTGCGCGAACGGGTTGGCGTCGATGGCCTTCCACAGCACCGCCTTGCCGAAGATGGCGCGGGCCACCTTCACCCTCTTGGCAATCGTCGCCGGGGCCAGCCCGTCATCGGTGAGCAGTTTGCGCCACTTGTCGGCGGTCGATGCGCTGATGCTGGCCAGCCGGGTGGAGCCGCCGACGTGCTTCCGCAGGCTGCCCATCGCCTGTTGGTACGTTGTCTTTGTCCCTTCCTTCACGACGAGTTGATCCTCGAACGCTTTGAGCAGGTGTTCGAGCGTTTCGATGGCCGACGACTCCCGCGACTCGACCAGCCCGGCGCCCGCGAGTTTGGCGTACAGGTCATCGGGGGCCGATTCAAGCCACCGGGACGTATCGCGGTTCAGCCGAGCGCCCGGGCCGCCGTTGCGATACGCGAGGAGGTTCTCGACGTGGAACCGCACGTCCTCCGCGAGTTCGGCGGTCGCGTTCCCGAGGTAGATGGTGCGCCGCCGCTTCGGGGCGATGGAGAACAGCACCCGCTTCGTTCCGTTGGGAGCATTGCTCACGCTGGCCATCTACCGCCCCTTCCGCCTGTTGGACTTCTTCACGAACGTCAGCCGGTAGCCGAGCGCGTCGGCCACCTTCTCCATCGACTCGGGGTTCATCCCCACCAGCCCGTTGACGAATCGGGACAGTTGCCCCTGGGTCACGCCGCTGGCCTGGGCGATGTCGTAGCGGCTCCGGCCCGATGCCTCGATGAGCCTCTTGAGTTCGTCGGCCGCGCCCATGATGCACCATCCTACTCGGTTGCTTGCGCGTTGGCAAGTCCAGATTCCCCGTTGCCGGGATTCACCTTCTGCCTCGGCCAGCCCGCGGCCTCGGCCTCGTCGCGCCCGTCGGCCAGGAATCGGTCGAGGTCCACGACTCGGTACAGCACCGCCGTCCCCACCCGCAGGAACGGAATCGGCCCGTTCGGCTGCGTCAGGTCTTGGAGTTTGCGTCGGCTGATGCCGAGCGCCTCCGCCGCGTCATCGGGGCGGAGGGCCAGCCGGAAGGGCCGGGGCGACGGTTCGGGGTCGGGTAGACGAATCATGGTTCCACCCCCTCGGCACCGGGCGCCCGACCGGGCGAAAGCCCCGATTCGGGCAGGGGCTGGCACAGAAACCCCACCAATCCCCGGCGATTCTGGGGGTTTCTGTTACTGTGCCAGTAGGACTCCCCCTCCGGCGCGTCGGTGGAGGCCAGTCGCCCCGGCGGGAATCCCTGCCCCGGAAGTTGCCAGCAGGCCAGGGGGGCCTCGGTGCCGATCACCACGACTTCAACCCGCAGGTAGCGGGCGGCGTTCAGGATGGCGGGCCACGCCACCCCGCCACCCCTCGCCGACGCCTTCACAGATTCGACCGGAACCTGTCGCCCCCAGAGCCGATTCCCGAGCCACGCCGCTGGCCCGTTCCATTGCATCGCCCCCTCGAGGCGGTCGGTCGTGGCGCGATTCAGCATCGCTCCACCCCCTCCCCGTCCGCGCTTGCGGGGGCGTCCCCGCTGTCACAGTAACAGAAACCCCCGGAATCCTCGGAGTTTGAGGGGGTTTCTGTTCCAGCATCCACCACAATCCGCCTCGTGGGCCGCCCCGTGGTGCCGTCCTCCCATCGCGCCCGCCCTTGTTCCACGAGGGTCTGGCAGTCCCGTTCGGCGGCTTCAGCGTCGCCGTGGTATCGGGACTTCATCCCGCGAGAGAGTTCCGATGGCGTGAGCCTCCCGCCCTTGGCCACGATGTAGTCCCGTACCCGCCGGAGTGCGGCGTCGGCTTCAGACTCGGCATGGATGGCGTACACCCGCAGGGCCTCATCGGCGAACCAGTGGGCCACACCGATGGCCCGCTCCAGCGTCTCGGGCGGGATCGGCCCCGGTTCCGCGCCTCGGTCGGCGTCGCCCGCCCAGTCGGCCAGGTGGAACACGAGGGCCAACCTGAACGCGCCACCCTTCAACTTGGCCCAGGCAGCCCGCACCGCCTCGTTGGACTCGCCCGCGAGCCGGTCGGCAATGCCGTTGACGTACTCCCGCGCCATCGCCTGGGCGGGCCTCGTCATCCCGAGGAAGATGGGGTTGATGCCGCCGTCGGCATCCATGTTCAAGGGGATGGACGCGAGCGTAAAGAACGCATCGGCGTACTCCCGCTCGGCCTCGTCATCCCCGCCGTCGTCGTCGATCCACCGGGCCGGGCGGTAGGGTGGCTGCGCCCAGAAGAACCGGGACGCGAAGCCATCCTCGATGCGTCGCTTGTCCACGATGCCACGGAACGGGCCGGGCTGGATGCAGCCGCACACCGACGTGAGAGGCGCCTCGATGCTGACATACTCGCCAGCCCCATCGGTGCCCCGCCGGTTGGAGACGTACCGCTTGCCGCTGTACGTCGTCTTCCACAAGGATGCGCCCGCCTCGCCCGCCGTCTTCCCTGCTTTGTCGTAGCGGGCGAAGGACGCGAACAGCAGGGCCAGTTCGTCGTAGAACGCGAGCACGCCGCGGGGGCTGGCGCGGAGAACGTGGACGAGCGCCTCGGGCGTGGCGTCGCTGACAACCCACTGCCGCCGCAGGGGGCGGGGCGGCTTCGGCGGCTTGCTGGACTTCTCCCCCGACTTCTTCTTCGCGTTGTGGTCATCTTCGGCCTTGGCGATGGCTTCGGCGTGCTTGGCGAGTTCGGCCTCATACTCGGCGTCGGCCTGCCGCTGGGCCTTGAACATCGGCACGATGGCCACGTCCATCGTCTCGGTCTTGATCGTGCCCGCGAACGCCACCACTCCCAGCCGCAGGCACGCCGGTTCAAACCACCCCTTCTTCACGACAACGCGAACCGCGTTGCCGATGGCCGCCGCAAAGACAGCCATCGCGGGCAGGGCCAGGAACGCCACGTCCACGTCCATTCGAGCCGCCACCCCGCGAACGTGGTTGCGGATGGCCTTGGGCAGCAGGTGGATGGGGAAGGGTCTGTAGTCGTCGGCGAGAGGTGGGGGCGTGGCTGGCTGGCTCGTCTGCGCCGTCGTCGCGCGACGCTGGGGCACAAGGTCGGTGTCGGACAGCATCGCGCCCACCTGCCCGTCCCGCTCCACCCGCTCGCGGGCCTGATCCAACTTCCGCCGCAGGTCGGCGTCTTTCCAAGGTGGCTGGCACCGCGCGTTGTACCGCTGCATCGACTGCCACGCCGCCCCGTTGTCGAGTCCAAACTTGTGGACCACACACGCCGCGTGGAACGTCTGGTCGTGGCCGTGATTCCCCGCAACCGCGGCGTCCAACTTGTCGAGGTATGCGTCGCACCGGGCCTGGGCGTTGTGGCCCGCCACAGGCTCGTAGCGGGGCACAGGGCGAGGCGCCGGCGCCGGGACGGGGATGAGGTGGTCGAAGTCCTCCGGGGCGTACAGGCGTTCCTCGTGCAGTTCCACGATGTTCGCCTGGGCCACCGTTCGCCCCTTGGCCCGCTTGTCGGCGTTCGGGTGGTTCACCGTGCCGGGCAGGCGCATGATCCGGTCGAGGTTCTCGCACTTGTCCCCGCCGAGCCGCCGTGCCAGCGCCTTGTTCATCGCCTTCAGGCGTGCCACGTCGTCCGGGCCTTCGATGCTCTGGGTCGTGGCGAACTTCCAGAACGCCGAGAACCCGCCGCCGGTGTCGATGATGGCGGAGGGTGCGGGGATGTCGCCGCCAGGACTCAGCAGCAGGTCACGGATTCGCGCCCGCTCCGATTGCAGGTCGTGGTTCGGGCGCGGGTCCACGTCAACATGCAGGCCCACCACCTCGCCGATGTCGGCTTCCTTCGCCTTGTCCTTCACCGGGCCGGATGGGGTGTTGACGCTGAAGTAGACGTTGCGTCGCGAGTTGGTGGCGAGCCATCGCGCGATGCCTTCCACGTCATCGGGTGCGAACGCCGATGTGCGGGGCGCTCCGCCTTCCACCGGAAGGGACGTGAGCCAGGACTCGCCACCCCGCCAGAACTTCAGGAACGCCGATGCGGTCGTGGCGTCGTGAGAGAGCGTGGTACTCATTGTGCACCGCCCCTCGGCAGCGCAACCCACACCGCCGCAGGCGAGTTCCTCGGCGTGTTGCGACGCCGGCCACTGTCCACCACCAGCCCCATGCGGACGAGTTCGCCGCGACGGGGGCTGATGGTCTGGGCGCGGATGCCGGTGAGTTCTTCGAGTTCGGCGTCGGTGGCACCGGCTTCGCCCGCGTCCACGATCGCGGCGTACAGCCGCTGCCGGTGGGTGGGCGCACGCCTCGCCGCACGCTTGGCCGCCACCTCGGACGTGCCACGGGGAGCCTTGTGGTGCGCGGGCAGAGACAGGGGCAGTCGCGTAAGATCAGGGGTGTTAGTCGCGTGCTGATCGGCGCTGGCGGGCGCGGGCACGCTTTCCCCAAACAGTCGATCCGAGTTCATTGGTAGTTGCTCCTAGCGGGCCAACGCCACCACGCCGCAACGCGCGACGGGCGGGCGATGGCGGTCTGGTTCAGTTGTCGGCGTCGGGGCGCTGGGCGGCACGCTCGGCGAGCGCGGTCTTCACCGCCTCGAAGTTGAACAGCAGCGTGCGGCCTGCCTTGAGGTGGGGCAGTCGCCCCGCGCGAATCTCCGCCACCAGCCACTCACGAGAGAGGGGGAGGCGGCGGTGCAGTTCCCTGAACGTGATGAGTTGCGAAGGTGTGGCGTGCGACATGCCCCAGCATTTGCGGCACGTCTAGTCACGTCCACGCTGGCGCGGCGTTGACGAGTATCTGTCCCGTGTTTGTCGCCCTAGTCGGGCATCCGTTCAGCAAGGAATCGGTTCAGCGCGCCGCCCACTCGCTGCCATTTCGGGTTTGGAGACTTGCTGGCCGTCGTCGCCATCTTCGCCACATCGCCTCGGAAGTACGGATGGGTCTTTGCTTTCGCCCCATCGCGCGGGGACTCGATGCCCGCCTTCTCACGAATCCGAGTCAGCGTCCTTTCCTTGTTTGCGTGATCCATCGCCCCGCCGTCATCATTCAGGTACTCTCCGACTGCCCGTTTGATTTGGCTCCAATAGACGGATTGAAGGGCGGGCGACTGGCCAGCGTGGGAACGCAGCGTCTCCGTTTGCCCGAGCAGCCGGTCCATCGCCTCTTGCTGCCGCGCCCGTTCCGCCGCCCACGACCACACCTTGTTCACCGCCTTCCAGGCATGTCCAATCTGGTGCATCGCCGAAGGTTGGAGCAGGTGCCGCCCTGGGGTGTCGGCATTGCCGCTTTGAATCCCCCATTGGTCATCCGGCACGTTGCGGAGTGCGTCGGGCAGGCCCACCAACGCATCCCGTTCCTCCGTGGGAACGAAGATGGAGCGAAGGCTCAGACTCGCCGCCACCATGCCGGAGTACGCCGCGAGCCGATGGCCGATGGGGCCACGAGGATCGGAACCCGCGAGAATCGCCTGGGCGCAGCGATCCCACGCCGCGCACGCCTCGCGGGGGTCGTCGATCTTCCAAATGTCCGGCAGGCTGGCCAGCAGTTCGCGGTCGGCCTCGGTGCGGTCGATTCGTGGGGCGGGCTTCGCCTTGCTTCCGGTTGCCCGCGTCCGTGCGGCAGCCTTCTTTGCCATCGGGGGGACTCCATCTAGCGGGCTGGCGTCGGTGGGCAGGGGATGGAGTAACCCAACCCACCGACGCCGCTTCGGCGGTCACACTGGCCGGTGTGAACGCGCCCGCGTCGTGAGTTTAGATTTGGGGCCGTTGCGATGGCCGGTGCCGACAGCGCGAATCCCGTGGAGGTCATCGCAGTATCGCACCGAACATGAACAGCGCGAACCCCCACAGCAGGATGGCGAGGATGGCCAGGGCCACACAGCCAGCGCCCGATGCGTCCCGATGGGCCAACCTGATTGACCCGCTGATGATGCCGACCACGGGGCAGACCAACGTACACAACGCCAAGGCCACGTCCGCCGCCTCGGACTCCGGGGCACGCTGGGGCGGGCGCGTGTTGCTGGCGATGGTGCGGAGCAGTTCGAGCATCCGCTCCCGCTGGGCCGCCTCGGACTCCGGTTCGGGCGGTCGGGAGGATGCCCCGAGTTCGGTCACCACCGCCACCACGACGCCCGAGTCATTGGCCAGCCGGGACGCCGCCGCGAGGTCGGGCGCGTCGAGGGTGAGTTCCACGTCCTCCGCCGTCTCCCGGTGCGCCCCGGTCACTTTGTACGTCGGCATCGTCGCCCCCTTTCGCCGCCAGTATGCCACGCTCCTGACCGGGCGTCATCCCCTCGTGAACTTGGCCAACCCGAGTTTGGGCGCGCCCACCGCCCCGGCGCTCCCCGTCCGCACCCTGTCCGCTGGCGTCGCACCGAACTTGGCCCAGAGTCGGCACGACGTTTCCAACCACTCGCGGAGCGTCCGCGCCAACGGGTTGGCCACCTCACGCCCCGCCTTCTCGTCGGGCACCATGAGTCCCTGTTCGTTCAGTTCGCGGGCCACCCGCTCCGCCATCGCCGTGGCGCAGCACGCCGCCGCCAGCGCGTTGCCATCGGTGCGGGCCAAGAGGCCGGGCAGTTGGCCAGCCATGCCGACGTAGTTGGCCCACACCTCCGCCCCCCGTCCGGTCAACCACTCGGGCTTCTCGGGCACGCCGGGGAGGGATGGCGCGTCGTTGCGTCCGTTCACCTCGCGGGAGCCGGAGAGTTTGAGAAGGTCCGTTGGTGTGGGTTGTGGCCCTCGAAGTCCCATGCGTAACCCCTTGTCAGTGCGAGAGTTCCAAAACTGCCGCCCGGGCGTTTGCGCTTGACCGTGCGGTCCATGCCTGAAAGGCCCACGTTTTCGACCCCCCCTACCCGGTGGGGGTGGGGCAGGTGGGGAACTTCCCCACGATGGCCGCCTAGTTCCGCCGCGCCAGCAGTTGCTGTACCTGGGTGTTGATGCGATTGGCGCTCGTCACAATCTGATCCGTCTGGCGTTGCTGCGAACGGGTCCAGTCCGACAGTTCCTGTTCCATCCGCTCGGTGGCCTCGCGTTGGGCCTTGGCCTCCGCTGCCTGTTCCCGCGCCGCCTCGGCCATCGCCCCGAAGATGTTGGTTCGCCCGCCGCCCTCGATGAGTGGGAACAGGTCGGCACCGAGGAAGCGTCCGTTGATGAGGTTCTGGTATCGCTGTTCCTCCGCCGCCGCGTCGAGTCCGGGGTTGACGTAGATGGGGTCTGGCCTGCCCTCGATGCGGGCCACCTGCCGCTGGTAGTTCAGATTCAGAACGCGGATGGCCTCGCGGAGCCGTTCGAGTTCCCCTCGCAGCCCCGAGTTCACGCTCGGGTCCACGCTGCCGAGCCGTTGCAGGTCGGCGGAACGTGCCGCCACCTGTTCCTCGAGCACCGTGAGTTGCTGGCGGTACGTCTGGAACGCCGCTTGGACGCGGGCCGGGGCGCCGCCGCCGATGGACACCACGAGCCGCTGGGCCTCTTCGGCCTGCTGCCGCACCGTCTCCACCAGTTTGTCCCGTGCCTCCCACTCGGCCCGGATGGCCGCCCGCTGGCGCTGGAGCGCCCCGACAGTCTCATTGAGGGCGATGGTGAAACCCGCGATGGCGACGCCGACACCGCCGCCGGCCAGGGCGCCGACACCGATGGCTTCACCGATGCCGAGTCCAGCCGCACCGAGGGCAGCGCCACGTCCGAGGGACGCCCGCCCGATGGCGCTGCCGAACGCGCCGATGGCGGGGATGCTTCGCTTTGTAGTCGTGGCCACACGCTCCACCGAACGCTCGGCCAGGGCCATCTGCCGGGCGAACCCCGCCGTATCCGCGTGGAGACGGACGCTCAGGGAGCCAATGTCGTTTCGTGCCATCGTGTAGTTCCTCGAAAGGGACGTAGTGCCCCACGCGGGGCGGGAATCCCCGGCCCACCGGGATGGCGGGCCGGAGGGAGTGGCCTACGGGCACACGATGCACGTCGGGAGTCCCGCACGTTCCAGGCGGGTGAGGGCCGCGTCGATGGCCTCGGCCCCGTGCGGGCGGTCCATCGTGCTCGTGCCATCCACGCTGCGCAGGACGCCGAAGCAGGCGAACGCCTCGGCGGTGCGACCGAGGGCGGTGCGGTCCTTCTCGGCCAGCCGGTGCCACCCGGCCCCGAAGTCGGCGAGTTGGCCCGCCCCGTTGCTGGCCATCGGCTCCCCGAGCAGGACGCCCGCGACGTGGGCCAGGACCGCCCGCCCGTCCGGGTCGAGCATCGGCCACACCTGGGCCAGCCGCTCGAACGTGCCGGTGTCGGGTGCCCTTTGCGTTGCCGGGGCCGGGGTGGTTGTCGTGTTCGTCGCTTCCATCGTCGATTCTCCATGCTGGGCCACGTTTCCCCGTGCCGCGTCCCCGCCCAGCAGGGGACGCCGGGGCGGGAATCAGTCGGAGTCGGTGACGCGGGCGCCACGGGCCGCTGGCGCGTCGATGATGGCCTCGACGCGGGCCAGGGCATCGGGTGTCAGGTCGGGCAGGGCCGATACCACCTTGGCGATGAGGGCCGCGCGGGACAGGTCGGGCACGTCGGCGTCGTGGTCGATTCCACGGGGGGCAGATACCGAACTGCGTTGTTTGGTGCGTTGCTTCGGGGCGAGAACGCCAGAATCCCCGACGTTTCGTGCTACACTTCGGACCCCGCTGGGGTCATTCCAACGCCCACGTTCGCCGAAGACACTCCCCACATGCCACGCCCAGCCGCCACCCCGATCCGAATTCCCTCGCCCCGCGCGGGCTGAGGGGCCGTCGGGCTGGCCATGCCCCCGGACGCCCCGCGACGCCCGCGCCGGGGCCGACTCTCCGTCGTGGCCTCCGCGGCTCTCCCGTACCATCCAAACCCTCGACCAGGACCCACTCGGGGCCGCTCCGCGCGCTGCCCCGGGGAACTCCCGCCCATCGGTGAACCCACCCATGAACCCCACCCAGCCCGCCAACACCGCTCCCAACGCCGGCTCCGATGCCCGCGCCGCCAATCCAGCCCCCAAGGCCTCCGACAAGAACGCCTACCGCGCCACCCTCAACCTCCCCAAGACCGCCTTCCCCATGAAGGCCAGCCTCGTTCAGAACGAGCCCGCAAGCCTGAAGCGCTGGCAGGCCATGGACCTCTACCAGCGCCTCCGCGACCAAGGAACGTCCGCCCCCAAGGGCCGCTACGTCTTCCACGACGGCCCGCCCTACGCCAACGGCTCCATCCACCTCGGCCACCTCATGAACAAGGTTCTCAAGGACCTCGTCGTCCGATCCCGCACCATGATGGGCTTCGACGTGCCCTACGTCCCCGGCTGGGACTGCCACGGCCTGCCCATCGAACACAAGGTCATGGGCGAACTCATGGCCGCCGGCAAAATGGACAAGATCGCCGCGCTCGACGACGGCCCGCGCCGCATGGCCATCCGGCGAGAGTGTCAGAAGCACGCTGAGAAGTTCATCAAACTCCAGGCCGCCCAGATGCAGCGACTCTGCACCCTGGGCGACTACGACAACCCGTACATGACCATGGCCCCCGCCTACGAGGGCGCGGTCCTCGAAGCCCTCGCGGCCCTCGTCGAACAGGGCCTGGTGTATCGCGCCCTGAAGGCCGTCCACTGGTCCATCGAGAACGAGACGGCGCTGGCCGAGGCCGAACTCGAGTACTACGACCGCGAAGACATCTCGGTCTACGTCGACTTCGAGGCCGCCGACGCGGGAGCCGTCTACGACGCGTTCGGGCTGAACGGGGTGCAGAACGCGGAGGAAGCGGAGGATGACGCGGAGCGCACGGAGGGAGCGGATGGGGTTGGTCGATCGCCCCGCCCCGACACAACCCCCTCCTTCATGATCTGGACGACAACGCCCTGGACGCTCCCGGCCAACCTCGCCATCGCCGTCAACGAGAAGTTCAACTACGCCCTCGTCCGCGTCGATGGCGCCGTGACCGTCATGGCCGAGGACGCCGTCGAGCGCGTCACCAAGGCCGCCAAGGCCGAGAGCGTCGAGGTCCTGGCCACCACCACCGGCGACCGCCTCGTCGGCCTGCGCTACCGCCACCCGTTCGAAACCAACAAGCAGACGTGGGGAACAGATTGGCGAGGCGCATTCACGCTCGATCTGTCCGACTCACAATCCATACGCCTTGCGCTGCAAACCAAGGCATATCAGTTCGTACAGGGCGGCTACGAACCAAACCTCGAGATGCAGGACCGGTGCTTCCGGATCGTGTCTGCCGACTACGTCACACTTGACGACGGAACTGGACTCGTCCACACTGCCCCGGGCCACGGGACCGAAGACTACCAGACTGGCCAGCGCGTCGGGCTCCCGATCTACTGTCCTGTACGCCCTGATGGCACGTTCAACCGCACGGTCCCTCACCGTTACCAAGGGATGAACGTCTGGAAAGCAAACGAAGCAATCGTGCGTGACCTAGTGGAGACCGGGAACCTTGTTCACCAGCACAAGTTCTCGCACTCCTACCCTCACGACTGGCGCGGCAAAACCCCCGTCATTTTCCGCGCCACCGAGCAATGGTTCATCGGTGTCGACACACCAACACGACACGCACCGCGATTCGGCTCGCATCCTGCTTCACTCCGAGAGCTGGCGTTGGCTTGGATAGGACAGGACTACAAGTCGTCGCCGAACCAAGGCCTCCGATACCGCCTACAGACTGCCGTACAGGATCAGATGCTTCAGACCGTCGCCTTCGTCCCCGAGTGGGGGCGCAACCGCCTCCGCGGCATGCTCGAATCGCGCCCCGACTGGTGCATCAGCCGACAGCGCTCCTGGGGCCTGCCCATCCCCGCCTTCTTCTTCGGCGACGCCCCGGACCAGCAGGTCCTGCTGACGCCGGCCTCGGTCCGCGCCGTCGCCAAGGCCATCCGCGAAAAAGGCTCCGACCTCTGGTTCACCGGCACGCCCGAAGACCTCCTCAAGCACTACGACCCCGCGACCGACCCCGACCTCGACCCCTCCGTCGCTGCGTCGCTGGGTCGCTCCGTCGCTTCCCTCCGCAAAGGCGCCGACATCCTCGACGTCTGGTTCGAGTCCGGCTGTTCCTGGAACGCCGTCATGCGCGAGCGATCAAGGACCACCGAGCACCCCGAGGGAGCCGACTACCCCATCGACCTCTACCTCGAAGGCTCCGACCAGCACCGCGGCTGGTTCCAGGCCTCGCTGCTGCCGTCGCTCGGCGTCACCGGACGCCCCGCGTTCAAGACCCTGCTCACCCACGGCTTCATGGTCGACAAGGACGGCAAGAAGATGTCCAAGAGCCTCGGCAACACCCTCGAGGTCGAGGACCTGCTCAAGGACTACGGCGCCGACGTGTGCCGCTGGTGGGTCAGCGGCCTCGCCTACGAGAATGACGTGAAGGTCGACAAGGCCTTCTTCGACGTCGCCGGCGAGTCCTACCGCAAGGTCCGCAACACGCTCCGCTTCATGCTCAGCAACCTGTATGACTACTCCGGCGCAGAGCCCGACGCGCAAGCGTCGCGGTCCTGCTCCCCCACCTCCCCCGACGCCTGGATCCTCTCCCGCCTCGACGCCCTCTCCCGCACCGTCACCAAGGCCTACGAGACCTTCGACTACCGCGCCGCCCACCTGGCCCTGTTCGACTTCTGCAACGACACGCTCAGCGCCGTGTACCTGGCCGCGGTCAAGGACCGGCTCTACTGCGACCGCCCCGACTCGCCCCGCCGCCGGCGCACGCAGGCGACGCTCTACACCCTGACCGACACGCTGTGCCGCCTGCTCGCCCCCATCCTCTGCCACACCGCCGACGAGGCCTGGCGGGCCCTGCACAACATCGACGACAAGTCCCAGGACTCCGCCGACACCTGCGTCCACCTCGTCCACTTCGCCCCGCCGACGGGCATCAACGCCGACCCGGCCCACACGGCAGCCTGGACCAAGGTCTTCACCCTGCGCGAGCAGGCCCAGGGCGCCCTCGAACGCGCCAAGGCCGATCCCGCCGCCGGCGGCCTCGGCGTCGAGAACCCGCTCGACGCCGGGATCGTCCTCCCCGATCCCGACAGCGCCCTGGCCGCGTTCGATCCGGTCGACCTGGCCGACCTGCTCGGCGTCAGCCGCATTACGCTCGACCCCGCCGCCAAGTCGGTCTCGGTCATCGACCTCCGCGACCAGCCCCGCTGCGACCGCTCCTGGAAACGCGACGCCACCGTCCGCCCCCGTTCCGACGGCGGCACGCTCTCCGACCGCGACGCCGAGGCCATCGGCGTCGCCTAGCCCAATTCGCCCACGCCGTGTGGCATGCTTGTGGCTCGGCACAAGCATGCCCTCCGTGCCACCGAGACACGCCGGCTCCGCGGCGTTTCTCGGTGCCGATCAACGGACCGGCCCCAAAGCGCGGCATGGCCGCGGCCCTGCACAGCCAGTTCCCGGGGGATCGCAAGGACGGCCACGAGGTGCCGCCCGGGCTCACCTCCCCCCGCGACACCACCCCCCACCCGCCATACACTCATCCCCCTTCTCCGGAGAGGTGTCCGAGCGGCTGAAGGAGCAGCACTGGAAATGCTGTATACGGGCAACCGTATCGGGGGTTCGAATCCCCCCCTCTCCGCTTGCCCTGGAGACTCCCCCAATCGGTCCAAGAGACCGACGGGAAGTCGTTGATTGTGCGGCAGTTATCGACCAATACTGAGCGTTCGTATCCTCAACGTAGTACGCCCTTTGGTCGTTCTGACGGAATCCTTCCTCTGGGTCTCTCGCGGCGGCTCGGGCGGTAAGGGTGAACGACTCGTTCCGCCTCGACCGCCAAGAGTCGTCGCGGTCAGCCACGGAAGGGCCTTTGCCGTTCCCGAAGGTCGTCGACCCAGTCTCGAAGCGCCTTGATGTCGTCGAGCATTTGCGAAGGCGTTGGCACCGGAGCATTGCGACCTGACGATTGATCGTGGCCCCGTACCACGTCGCTACAGCGTCCGTGGTTTACTCGGATCGTCTCGCTGTCGT
Source organism: Phycisphaeraceae bacterium (assembly GCA_020639215.1). GTDB lineage: Bacteria > Planctomycetota > Phycisphaerae > Phycisphaerales > UBA1924 > JACKHA01. Next base: position 2,619 of record JACKHA010000009.1, on the reverse strand, counting down.
CCGCGTTCAAAACGATCGCCTTCTTGAAGTGCTTCGTTTCCACATAGTCTCGATGCCGAAGGATGACTCTATTGAACGCGACGGTCTCAATGGCGCGCTCCCATGTCGCGCGCAGATCGTCGTACACCGACCTCGCTTCAGCTCCGTAGACCTCGTCATCTCCTGACTCATACTTTTTCTTGCTGGCCCGAGCACGCTTCTCGAGCTCGTCAAGACGATGCTCCACGCTCTTTGCGATCCAGGGCAGCCCGTCCGCGATCAGCCCGGTTCGTTCACCGATTCGCCTGACCGTTTGAGTTGAGCAGCCGGTGCCTTCTTCGTCGGCACGATCTTTCAGGTCATGCACGAACACGATATCATGCGTGAACACCACGACAGGCCGCTCTTTGGCCACCTCGACAAGCCGGTTGGCGACGCTGCGACGCCAGCGATGATCGAGGGACGTGACGGGATCGTCGAACACGATCGTGGATCGGTGCGACGATGTCGCGAGCTCCGTCAGGAAGCCGGCGATCGCGACGCAGGTCTGCTCGCCTTCGCTGAGAATCGAGGCCACCTTGCTACTCGGCCTTGCGATCAACTTTACCTGGTATCGCGGCTGGCCTCGATTCCCTCCCGCGTAGACGAGCTCCGCGCGGATGCGACCGTCCGTGAGCCGATTAAGTTCTTTGGCAAACGAATCACGCAGTTGATCCGTGAGAATCCCTCGAGCGAGAGAGGTGCCGAGCCGTGTGATCGGATCGGTGCTGAGCGCTTTGAGGCATCGTTCGACCGCGCGCAGCGATCGGAGCCGCTTGATCTCGGCTTCAACGACTGGCATCATCCCGCCGATTAGCTGGCGATCCGCGAGGTCATCTCGTTCTGCGACGAGCCGCTGGCGTGCTTCATCCGACGAGCTTGCCACCAGCTCCTCGATTCTCGACCGCACTGAGCCGATCAGATCCTCGACCTTCTTCACGGCATCGGGCGGCCCGGCGACAGGCGCCGCGGCCTCGCCGACGATCCCCCGCAGCGCGGCACGGCGTCTGAGGCGAGCGTTGATGATGCAGCGACGCACGGCATCGGCGACCGAACCGGAGTAGAGGCCAACGGCCTGCAGCGGAACTCGGACCGAGCGGGTGCGGAGATCAAGCTTGCGGAGGCTGCCTGCCATCGCGTCGCGGTGGTGCTCGGCGTCCCGGGCCCTGACTTCGACGTCGTTCCGCACAAACTCGTCGAATCGCCTGAGACGACCAGCCGCGTCGGAGTCGAGCACTTGCTGGCACAAGGCGCATCGAGCATCTTTATCGGTCACCGGAAAGGCCTGGCCGCGGTATGCCGCGTTCTCCGAGTACGCCCGAGCAGACTTCCAGAGCTCTCGCCACGCCGCCTCGCCGACGCCGGGCAGTGGTTCGGCGCGGAACTGCGCGGCCGATGCCCCGGCGGCGGCCTCGCGGGTGGCGGCGGCGGTGCGCACGGCGTCGAGGAGGGCGTTCAGCGACTCGTCGCTGGTTCCGCCCACGGCCATCGCCAGCCGCTTCAGCAGCGTCGCGGCAGCCTGCTCCACGACTCGGAGCTGGGAGGCAGCCGATGCCGGATCATCCGCCAGGTCCCGTTTGAGTTGGGCCAGGCGTTCCCGCTTCACGTCGGTGAGCTCGGCGATCCGCTTGATGGAGTCGGCGTCGGTATCCGCGGAGATCCGGCCCAGAGCCTGTCCGACGACGGTCTGGGCCTGCCATGTCGGGGTGAGCCAGATGCCCGCTCGAGCCTGTGCGAGCGCCGCCTTCTGCTTTGACAACTCCGCGGCCACGTCGGCGAACAGCCTCGCCAACCGATCGGGCACGTCGAGCCCGAGCGGCCTGAACGCGACCTCGTTGGGGGTCTCCACATGCACACTGGCGCAGTCTTTGTCGAAGACGCATACCGCAGACAACTCGGAAACGGGCGCATTCTCGGCATCCTGCCACTCGACGACGCCGCCGACGCCGTCTTGCTCGAACGGCAGGCTCGCCGACGCTGAGGCGGGGTATCCTGCGGCGTAGATGTCGGGCACGATGGCTTTGCCGCGGTCCCGGGCCCGGCACGCGCGCTTTAGGATCCGTGCGTAGCCCGACTTCCCCGACCCATTGTCGCCGTAGATGATCGTGAGTCCGGCCGCCTCGAACACCAAGTTGGCATCCGGGTGAAGTGCGTTGACGCCCCGAGGGTTGTTAATCCCGAGCAAGTGGGTCGTTGACGCCGATCCCGTGCCGCTTGGCAGGTGCCGCTCCTCGAGCGGGATGGGCTGAAGGGAGTCTGCCGTCTCCGGCACGCCCAGCCCGTGTTGCCTGCGACAGAGATTCAGCACCGCCGTCACATCCTCGGGTGACAGCTCCGTCGATTGGACGACTCGACGCGCGGCGTCGCTCACCCACGGGTCTTGGCGCTTCGTCCAGGCGAGGATTTGCTGTAACGCGCTCTTCTTCACAACTGCGTCTGATGCTGGCGATAACAACTGGACCGAACTGCTCGTGCCCGGCCGTTACCAACACTCCAGGCTCATCTTTGGACTGCTCCAGCACGGGTGCCGGCGGTAGCCATCAGCTCCGCGAGTGTCACCGACTCGGGCAGCGTTCCGGTCAGCACCGCCCGCGTGGTCTT
>JACKHA010000008.1 GCA_020639215.1 Phycisphaeraceae bacterium | reverse complement strand
GCACGACGGCGTGGCGGCCCAGGTCCTGATGAACCTCGGGCTGAAGCTCGAGGAAGTCCGCGAGGAGGTCCTCAACCTGCTCGGGGCCGGCCAGGAGAGCGAAGAGGTCTCCGGCGGCGGCGCGATGAGCGGGCCCCAGGGCGGCTCCATGGGCTCGCCCAGCGGCGGGGCCAAGGGCAAGTCCAAGACCCCGGCTCTTGACTCGTTCGGGCGCGACCTGACCGAACTGGCCAAGGAGAGCACGCTGGACCCGGTCATCGGTCGCCAGACCGAGATCGAGCGTCTGGTGCAGGTCCTGTGCCGACGCACGAAGAACAACCCGGTGCTGCTGGGCGAGGCGGGCGTGGGCAAGACCGCGATCGTCGAGGGCCTGGCCCAGCGGATCGTGGCGGGCGACGTGCCCGAGATCCTGTACGACCGGCGTCTGGTCGTGCTCGACCTGGCGATGATGGTCGCGGGCACCAAGTACCGCGGGCAGTTCGAGGAGCGGATCAAGGCGGTGATGAACGAGGTCCGCCGCGCCAAGAACGTGATGCTGTTCATCGACGAGCTGCACACGCTCGTGGGCGCGGGCGGGGCCGAGGGCGCGATCGACGCGTCCAACGTCCTCAAGCCCGCCCTGGCGCGCGGCGAGATCCAGTGCATCGGCGCCACCACGTTCGACGAGTACCGCAAGTACATCGAGAAGGACGCGGCCCTGGCCCGGCGGTTCCAGGCGATCCCCGTCGATCCGCCCACGCCGGAGCAGACCGTCGAGATCATCAAGGGCCTGCGCGACAAGTACGAGGAGCACCACCGCGTCCGCATCACCGAGGAGGCGATCAAGGCCGCGGTGGAGCTGTCCGGGCGCTACATCACCGGTCGCGTGCAGCCGGACAAGTCGATCGACGTGATCGACGAGGCCGGGGCGCGGGTGCGGATCCGCTCGATGACCAAGCCGCCGAACCTGGCGGACATCGAGGGGGACATCGAGCGCCTGGCGGTGGAGAAGGACGAGGCCGTCAAGGCCGCGGACTACGAGCGGGCCGCCGAGCTGCGCGACAAGGCCGAGCAGCTCAAGAAGAAGAAGGAAGAGATCCAGCGCGAGTGGCGCGAGAAGGCCCAGGAGGTCGGCGGCGTCGTGGACGAGGACGTCGTGGCCGAGGTCGTGTCGAAGATGACCGGTGTGCCGCTGCAGAAGCTCGAGAAGGAGGAGGCCCAGCGTCTGCTCCAGCTCGAGACGGAGCTGCACAAGAAGGTCATCAGCCAGGAGGAGGCGATCAAGGCGATCGCCCGGGCGATCCGGCGTGCGCGTGCGGGCCTGAAGGACCCGAAGCGCCCGATGGGCTCGTTCATCTTCGTGGGGCCCTCGGGCGTGGGCAAGACGCTGCTGTCCAAGGCCTTGGCCGAGTTCATGTTCGGGAGCGAGGACGCCCTGGTCCACCTGGACATGAGCGAGTACATGGAGAAGCACAACGTGAGCCGCCTGGTCGGCGCGCCCCCCGGGTACGTCGGCTACGAGGAGGGCGGGCAGCTGACCGAGGCGATCCGGCGGAAGCCCTACGCCGTCGTCCTGATGGACGAGGTCGAGAAGGCCCACCCGGACGTGTTCAACATGCTCCTGCAGATCATGGAGGAGGGTCGCCTGACCGACTCGTTCGGGCGCCACGTCGACTTCCGCAACACGATCATGATCATGACCTCGAACATCGGGGCGGACCTGATCAAGGGCGGCGGCGGGTTCGGCTTCCAGGTCCGCTCGACCGAGGTCAACTACGACAACATCAAGTCGATCCTGATGAAGGAGATCGAGCGGTTCTTCCGCCCGGAGTTCATCAACCGCCTCGACGACATCATCGTGTTCCGCCCGCTGTCGAAGGAAGACCTCGTGCAGATCATCGAGTACGAGGTGGGCAAGGTGACCAACCGCCTCAAGAGCCAGGGCTTCAACCTGGAACTCGACCAGCCCGCCAAGGACTTCCTGATCGAGAAGGGCTACAACCCCGACTACGGCGCCCGCCCGCTGCGCCGGGCCATCGGCACCTACATCGAGGACCCGCTCAGCGAGATGCTGCTCGCGGGCGAGCTCCACAACAAGAGCGTGATCAAGGTCTCGCGGGTCGAGGGCGAGGACAAGCTCACCTTCAACCCGACCGCCGCCCCCCCGGCGACGGACGGGCAGGCCGTCAAGGCCGCCGCCGGGTCGACCTGAGCGGGGAGTGACGAAGTGACCCAGTGACGGAGTGACGAAGGGGCGGGCCGACGGGGCCCGCCCTTTTTCTTCGCGTCGATGCGCTCCGCGCGATTCGTGCTTCGAAGGCCGGATGCGCGACGCCGATCCGCGCGCCGCCGCCTCCCCCGACCCCCGCATCCTGCCTTCCTCTGAGCCTTGTGTGTCTCCGTGGTGTGTCCCCTCCGGCGTCCACGCGAGACGCCAAGCCCGCACAGGGAAGCGCGCAGCGGACGGGGATCAGAAGTCGAAGACCCCCTCGAACATCCGCGTGATCCAGCCCTTGCGGGCCGCCTCGCGGACCTCGCCCTCGTTGTTGATCGTCACCGTCAGGTTCGCGACCTGGGTCGACAGGACGGTGTTGGCGGTGGTCACGTCCTCCTGGCGGCACACGCCGGCGAGCACGTACTCCTGGAACTCGCCGTTGTGCTCGATCCGCTTGCGGGCCTGGAGCACGAGCGTGCCGTTGGGCTTGACGTCGATGATCTCGGCGGTGATGCGGGTCGAGAGGCGGTCGGTGCGCTCGTAGTCGCCCTCGCCCTGGAAGTCGTTGGAGAGGTTGGTGCCGATCAGGGCCTGGTTCGAGAGGTTGCCCTGTCGCAGGCGGAGTTCGAGCAGTTCCATCGGGTCGAGCATGGCGTTGATCCGCCCGTTCGACGTGGACTCCTGCTCGGTGTCGAGCGACTCGCTGCTGGTGGAGCGCGAGGTTTCTTCGATGATGATGGTGACCAGGTCGTGGACCTGGTACTTCCGCGGCTCGGGCGGCTGGACCAGGATCAGGCTGTAGCCCTGCAGCGTGGACGCGGGGTTCGATGGCGTGGGCGTGGAGCCCGCCGGCTGCATGAAGAGGCTCTGGGCCAAGACCGTCGGCGCCAGCGCGGCCGCCATCCCGGAGGCGGCAACGAGAACGATCGCGGCCGGCGCACTCGTGCTCTTGGGGCGGCGCTGGGTCATGGGCGTGGGCTCCGGAGGGGTTCGATCGTGATGGCGGGCGTGGGGGCGCTGCCGAGCGCCGGGTCGATGACCAAATCAAGCGGCTCGATCGTGATGCGGGGGCGCGCCGGCGCGTCGGGAACGCTCGTGTTGGGGTTGGAGGCGTCGGGCGGGTCGCTGTCGGCGGGCTGATCGCGCCCTTCGACCACGACGCCCACACCGCGGGCCGCGACCCGCACGAGCAGTTCGCGGTCGTCGCGCGAGCGGTTGTCCCAGGTCGAGCGGGACAGCGGCGTGCATCGGATCACGTCGCCCTCGCGTCCGTCCTCCAGGGCGCGGACCGGCAGTTGCAGGGCGATCGCGCCGCTGACCGAGTGGGCCGTGAGTTCCTCGCCGCGCTGGACCAGGAGCGGCGTCTCCACGTCGCGCCGTGTGATCGGCGTGCCGGCGGCGACCCGCCCGCGCACGACCATGCCGATCGCCTCGTCCGGGCCGATGGGCACGATGTCCGGGGCGATCCAGCGGGTGTCGGGCTGGACGTGGGCCTCCGTGAGGGCGACGCCGCGGGCCAGCGTGGACGAGGCGACCGCCACGTGGCGCCGGACCAGCACGCCGACGCGGACCTGCTCGGCCCGCAGGATCTGCTCGTGCTCGTAGATGGTGATGCGAAGCGGCATCCGCTCGGAGAAGCCGGTGGGCTGGGCGTCGACGGTGCGCCCGATCGCGGACATGGCCAGCAGCGCCGTGTCGCGGTCGTCGAACTCGAGGCGCAGGTCGGCGACGGTGCAGCCCAGGGCCGCGGCCAGGCGGTGCTCGACGACGGCGCGGACGGTGGTGGGGTCGGTGGGCGGCGTGGGCGAGGCTTCCCCGTCGCCGGCGCCGGGCGGGGCGGCGTCGGCGGCCGTCGCGATGGAACGCACGCGGCAGGCCGAGCCGCTTAGCGCGATTAGCCCCCACACGGGACGGGCCTGCGCATCGATCGCGGCCCGGATGGCGTCGAGATCGAGCGTCGCCCACGACGCCGACGCTGTTTCGAGCACCACCACGCCCGCGAGCGCCTCGGCCGGGTGGCCGGAGAGGTCGGCGATGTCCGCCAGCGTGACGGGCCCGTTGCCCGTCACGCGGACAGCGGGGCGGAGGGTGATCTGGCCGGTGTGCTGGGCGATCGCGGGGCTTGCGAGGAACGGATTGAACACAGAGACACAGAGAACACAGAGCCGAACCAAGGCCCGAGAAGAACCATGGCCACGCCCGATTGGACTGGATCGTTGAACGGCGAACCGGAGCGTGGCTCTTGTCCGGACTCTCCTCTCTGTGTTCTCTGTGTCTCTGTGTTCCATCCTTCTCAACCTTCCGCAGCCAACTCGAGTCATCAGCGCGCTGGGGCCCGCCCGGCTTACTGCCTCAGCTGCGCCACCGCCCGCAGCGTCTCGTCCGCGGTGCGGATGGTCTGGCTGTTGAACTCGAAGGCCCGCTGCGTGCGGATGAGCTCGATCAGTTCGCGCGTCGGGTCCACGTTCGAGGCTTCGAGAAAGCCCTGCAGCAGGCTGCCGCGGCTCTCGGTTCCCGGCTGGCCCGTGATCGGCGGCCCGCTGGCGGCCGACTCGAAGTACAGGTTCTCGCCCTCCTGGGTCAGCCCGGCGGGGTTCACGAACGCCGCGATCTCCAGTTGCCCGATCTCCTGCGGCTGCTGCTGGCCCTGCAGGCGGACGAACACGCGCCCCGTGGCGTCGATCTCGATCTTCTCGGCGTCGGTGGGCACGGTGAGGCTGGGCTCGAGCCGGCGTCCCTGGTCGGAGGCGAGCACGATCTCGCCGTCGGAGTTGAGCGTGAAGTTGCCGGCCCGGGTGTAGGCCACGCCGCCGGGGGCCTCGTCGACCGCGACCTGGAAGAACCCGGCCCCCTGGATCATCACGTCGAGCGGCTCGTCGGTGGCGATGTGCGAGCCCTGGGTGAACGACACCTGCGTCCCGCTGGACTGCACGCCCAGGCCCACGTACAGCCCCGTGGGGCGCTGGTCGCCCGCGGCATTCTCGACCCCCGGTTGGGCCCGCTCGATGTATAGCAGGTCCTGGAAGTTGACGCGGCTGGCCTTGAACCCGGCGGTGTTGATGTTCGCCAGGTTGTTGGCCGTCACGTCCAGGCGCGTGTTCAGCGCGGTGAGGGCGGTGGATGCCGACTGGAGCGCAAGGCTTGCCATGGGGAGGGTCTCGCTGGTCGGGCCGGGCCGGCCTCGATCGACCCGTCACAACCCGCGTGCCGCGCGGGCCTCCAGCACGAACACCCCGTACCCCGGCGGCGCGAGCGCCAGGTCCTCGCCCTGCTCGTCCACCACCGCCTCGATCCGCAGGGGCGACCGGTCCACCAGCGAGCGCCATTGGGCCAGGTCGTAGGCCCGCAGGCTGTAGGTCGAGTCGATCTCGCGCACGCCGCGCGGCGTGAAGATCGTCATGTGGCTGATGACCCGCTCGCTCCGCGCGTCGGCGCCCCCGCCCGCTCCGCCGCCATGGCGACCGGGCGCGGGCAGATACTGCACCACCTGCCTCACGCGGCACGTCCCGCGGGCCCCCTCCCACACGTCCTCGCTCGGCTCCTCGACGCCGTAGGCCGTGATGCTCAGCCCGACGGCGTAGAACCCGCCGGGGCGGAGCACGCGCGCGACCTGCCCGAAGTGGGCGAGCATGGCCCGGTCGGTCTGGAGATGGCGGAGCGAGTTGATGGGCGTGAAGGCCACGTCGATCGAGGCGGGCGGGAGGTGGTCCGCGAATGTCTCGAAGTCGGCCTGGAAGACGCTCGCGAGCGGGCCGAACCGCTCCAGCCGCCGCGCGGCGTACTCGACCATTACGCCCTCGCGGTCGAACCCGATGGCCCGGTGCCCGCGCGAGGCCAGCACGCGGAGATAGCGTCCGGTGCCGCACGCGGGCTCGAGGAGCGTGAGCGTGCGGGTGGCCCGCTGGCGTTTGGACCTTGGGACGAAGCGCCGGCACAGGGCCAGCAGGGCGTCGACTTCCTCCGCGGTGCCGGGGGTGTGCAGGATGTCGTAGATGGCGGGGTCGGCGTAGAAGTCCTGCTGGGCGGGGGGCATCGGGCGATGGTATTGGGTTGGGGCGTGCCACCCGTCGGAGGGCGTTGGAGCAAGAAGAAAGGGAGCGGGCACTTGGCCCGCTCCCTTCGTGGGAATCACAGATTCAAGAGAGTTAGTAGCGGGAAGGAGGAGGTAGGGGTTGTAGGGCGTCCGGCTCGGAGAGCCGGCCCACCTTCGAGCCGGTCTGCCTAGCAGCCCGCCGCGAAGATCGCCAGGTAGTAGAAGAAGTCGTCGTTGTTGATCACGCCGTTGGGCACGCCGTAGCCCGGCACGCCGGGGATCGCGCCCGTGGTCAGGTCGGCCACCGCGACGTTGCCGGCGGCGAACTGGGCCAGGTAGTAGAAGAAGTCGTCGTTGTTGAGGACGCCGTTGGGCACGCCGTAGCCCGGCACGCCGGGGATGGCCCCGGTCGTCAGGTCGGGCGCACACCCGCCCTGGACGGGCAGGCGACCGGTGATGACCACGTCATCGATGTTCCACCCGCCGTACACGACGGAGGAGTCGGTTGTGCCCATGGTCCAGCGGATCATCGCGTCGGTGGCCCCGCTCAGCAGCGAGTCCACGTCGTAGGACTGCAGCGACCACGAGCCCTCGTTGAGGGTGGTCGCGACCGGGTTCTCCCAGATGTTGGTGAACCCCAGGGCGCCCGAGGCGACCTGCACGCGGGCGTGGTCATACTGGGCCCGCTCGACGCCCAGCCAGCGCTGGAATGACAGGTTGAGGTTGGAGTAGCCCGACAGATCGAGCGGCGTGGTGGTCAGGCTGTACTCGGGCATGTTGTTGACGTAGTCGCCCGCGAGCTCGTAGCCGTAGACGTTCAGGCCCGTGGCGCCCGAGGTGGGGTCGCCGTTGCCCGAACCGAGGCCCTGCGGCTGGCCGAAGGCCCACTGGCCCTCGGTCGTCCAGCCCGGGTTCGTGTCCATGTTGAACTCGTAGATGGTGACCAGCTCGCCCAGGCCGATCGAGACGGTCGCGTTGGCGGACTGGAGCACGTCGGTGACGTAGTAGGCGAAGTCCGTCGAGCCCAGGGCGCCCGCGGGGGCGGTGTAGCGGACGGTGTCGCCATTGGACGCCAGCGTGTACGGGGCGCTGGTGATGGCCCCCGCGTTGGGATCGCTCAGCGAGCCGATCGAGGGCAGCGTCGCGATCGTGTAGGACAGCGGGCCGGCGCCGGCGGTCGCGCCGTCGAGCGCGATGCTGATCGGCGCGGTCGTGGTGGCCTCGGCGGCCACGTTGAACGCCACAGGGGGGCACGGGCTGGCGGAGATCCCGATGTAGAGCTGGACGTTGTCCAGCGTGCCGATGTCGATGCCCGCCAGGTCGCGGACCGTGATGGTCCAGTCGCCCGCGCTGATCTGGCCGTTGAAGTCGGCCAGCATGCCGGGGCCGTCCGGCGGGTACATGCCGGTGTCGTCGTAGAGCTTGTGGATGTCGTCGGCGCTGCCGCCCGTGCGGTTGTGCAGTCGGACGACGGTGCCCAGGGGCGAGATGAGCTCGACCTCGAGGTCGCCGATGAAGGTGTGGGTGATGTCGATCTGGCAGTTCACGTCCGCGATGCAGTAGGCGTCGGGCACGTTGACCGTAGCGAAGATGCCGTTGGGGTCGTTGTCCGGGATCGCGATGGGCAGCCCGCCCGCGTTGAACACCAGGCGTCCGACGTCGAGCGTGACGGACCGGGTCGCCGAGCCCGTGCCCCCGCCAAGGTCATCGAACGAGACCGTGGCGGTGTGGATGCCGGGCGGCAGGGCGGCGGCGGCAGAGTTGATCGACACCGTGAACCCGACGCTCGAGCCCTGGCTGGGCAGGCTCAGGGTCACGGGCGATGCCGAACCGTTGATCGACACCCACGCCTGGTCGGCCGAGGCCTCGACCATGGTGGCGGTGGGGCGGGTCGAGGTCGCCAGGTAGGACTGAGTCGAGGTGAATGGGCCGCCGATGGGGCCGGAGGCCTGCAGTCCGTCGCTCGGGGTGACGGCGATGCCGGTGGTCCCGTTCTCGAGGACGTGCGTCCGCGTCGCGGTACGCGAGTTGGTCACGTCGACGAACTCGATGCTGGTGGTGTAGAAGCCCGCGGGCAGGGCCGAGGCCGCGGGGGCCAGGGCGGCCATGACGTTGAAGTTCCCGCCGGCCGGGAGCGAGCCCGTGATGGCGCCCGCGCCGCCGTTGAGGGTCATCGGGGCCGTGCCGCCCGGCGCGAAGCGGACCTCGTAGCTGATCGGGCCGCTGGTCGGGTTGGAGAGGGTGTAGAACACCGGATCGTTCGTGAAGGGGCCGCCGACGACGCCGATGTGGGTCGTGCCGGCGCCGGGATTGACGACCAGGCCGAGTTCGGGGATCGAGTTCGCGAAGGTGGTGGCCTTCGAGATCTCCTCGAAGCCCGGGCAGCCCGTGTTCGGGCACACGTTGGACTGCACGCACGCGCCGAAGGACCAGTCCGGGTTGCCGCGGACGAGGATGCCCTCGATCACGCCGGTGTTCCCGTTGATGACCATGGAGCCGGAGTTGCCGCCGTAGGCGTCGACGTTGGCGGTGAAGAAGCCCTGGCCCGGGTTGACGCCCTGGACCTGGCCGCCGTCGTCGATCTTCTTGGGCAGGCCCCACGGGTGCCCGATCATGATGAGCGGGTCGCCGGCGGTCGGCTCGCCGGAGCGGCGCACCGGCAGCGGCGTGCGCCCGACCACCGGGCGATCGACGCGCGACACGCAGTAGTCAAGGTCCCCGCCCAGGGCGCGGTCGACGATCTGCGTCACGATGTACACGTTGTCCGCCGGGACCTGGGTGTCCGGGCCGATGGTGGCGCTCTGCTGGTCGAACCCGAAGATGTACGCGACCTGGCCCTCGTCGCCAGGCCCGACGCAGTGCCCGGCGGTGGCGATGAGGTCGGTCCCGACCAGGAACGAGGAGCAGAAGCCCAGTTCGAGCTGCCCGCGGAACGGCTCGGTCGGGCACACCGTCGTGCCGCCCACGGTCGTCCACGCGAACGCCGAGAGCGAGTACGTGTTGGTGCCGGCGTTGTACGTGATGTCGCTCACGTTCACGACGATGGCGCACGCCTGCTGCAGGCTCATGTAGAACGGGTTGCCGGCGATCTGGTAGACGTCCTGGCGGTCGTCGTTGCCATAGATGACCTCGGGCCCGCCGGGCGTGTTGATCACGGTCGGGGGCTCGAACTCGCCCACCGGCGAGTGGCGGGTTTGGCGCATCACGCTCATCATCTCGAAGAGGCGCGCCTGGGAAGCCCACACCTCGGGCTTGGCCTCGATCCCGGTCTCGTCGGGTTTGGGAAGCTCGGCCATCTGGCCCAGCGCGGGGCCACCCAAGAGGGCGATCCCCAGTCCGGCCAGCGCCATGTACTGACGTGCGCGATGCATGTGTTTCTCCTGCGACCTGGCGCCCCGGGATGGGTCCTCGACCGAATCGGGGCGGATTCGACAGCGACCCCCGGCCGGCCGTTCGCGGGGCCGGGGAGGCGTTCTCGGTGGCGGGCGTGAGACGGTCTCAGCAATCCCCAGTGGGACAGGCTATCGCGGAGCGCAAGGCGATGCAATGGTCGTTCGTCGAAGCGGGCAAGGGCGTACGGATTGTGAACGGATCGACGATAGACAGGAAACCCGTGCGACTGGGTTCCGAACAAGCGGTCGAGCGATCTCGGCCTGGCAATCCGCCGGATCGACGGGAGAATGCCGATGTGTGCGCTGGGGTGACAAGGTACTTCTACAGCCTGGACGATCGGACGCGGGTGGGTCCGGTAACGCTCGAGACGCTCCGATCTCTAGTGGTCTCGGGAGTGCTCGAGCCCGGGCACCTCGTGTTCGTCGAGGGGGCGTCGTCGTGGGCCGAAGCGCGCGACGTGCCGGGCCTGCTGGCCCCGCGCGAGCCGGGCGAGAGCGTCACGCCTCGGAAGGCGACGACGCGCGCGATCGGGTTGCGCCCGATCCGGACGAGCGAGTACGCCTCGACGCCGCGGGCGCGTGGGATGGCGATCGCACGCGGGTTCTACGGCCCGCCCGAGGCGTGCCCGCTGCGATACCGGGCGTTGGCCGCGATGACGGACCTGGCGGTCGCCGGGCTGCTGCTGGCGGTGACGATCCCGGCGGCGCGGTGGGCGGCGGCGGTGATCGGCGGCTCGGGCGCGCCGATGGAGGGCGCGCTGGGCGGGGCCGCGATCGCGACGTGGATGGCGGTCGTCGTGACGCCGTGGCTGTACCACGCGGGGTTCGAGTGCTCCGGGTGGCGCGGCTCGCCGGGCAAGCGTGCTTTGGCGATGCAGGTTGTGGACTCGCGGGGCGGACGGCTGTCGTTCCGGCGCGCGACGGTTCGCCACTTCGCCAAGATGGTGTCGTTAGCGACGCTCGGCATCGGCATCGCAGCGGCGTGGTGGGATCCGCGCCTGCGGACGTGGCACGATCGGATCGCTGGCGCGCGGGTGGAGCGGACGCCGCCGGTGTGAGCCGGTCGATTGACCCCCGGAGCACACGTCGCCGGCGGGGTGCGCCGCGCGCTGTGCGCGTGTTCCACCTACGATCGCGCCGCACACCCGCGTGCGCGGGTGGGGTGGCCGAGTGGTTGAAGGCGCCGGTCTTGAAAACCGGTAAACCCGTCAGGGTTTCACGGGTTCGAATCCCGTCCCCACCGCTTCGAACGATCCGTGGCGTCGGCGACCGGCGAGCGCGGCGGCACCGGTCAGCGCGATGATCGCAGGCGGCCCGGGCACGGGCGTGGCTTCGAGGCGGAAGTCGTCGAAGGCCATGGACGGGATGCCGTCGCTGCCGACGAACGCGATGGCGATGTAGCGGTTGGCCAGCGCCGTCGGCAGCACCGCGGGCGTGGTGACCTCGAGCGAGTAGGGCAGCATCTGCCCTGCGCTGGCCAGCGGCGGGATGATGCCCTGTGTCTGGGCGAGAAACGATCCGGCGGAGGTGTTGTACACGGGCGTTTCGAGGTCGGGCGCGCCGTACAGGCCGACGTAGACGCCCTCCTGCGTCTCGAATCGCCCGAACCCGGCCAGGAACGTGAGGCGGTACGTCGTGGACGGCTGGATGAACACGGGCAGCGTCTGCTGCATCGGGGCGACCTGCCCCCAAGCGACGTGCGTGCCGGTGTAGCCGGAGAGGTAGGGCACGCCCGGCTGGACCTCGTGGGGGTTGAGCACGCCGACGCGGATCGTCGCGTTCGGGTTCATGGGCGGGGGGAGAGGCGAGCGCCACCCCTCGACCTCGACGCTGCTGGCGAACTGCGGCCCGGCGAAGAGATTGGGGCGTGTGCCGACGGGGACGCCCGCGCCGCCCGCGCCGTTGGTGATCTCGCCGACGGCGAGCGGGCGCGAGACCGATTCGAACCCCGGGTTGATGATCGGGAGCACTTCGGCCGTCGTGGTCGACGCGAGGGCACCGGCGAGTGCGAACGCTCCGGCGCGGCGTCCGGCGCGGATGGACCGGGATCGGATGGACACCTCTGTTGGCCTCCAGGCGGGCCCGCTCGGGGCGCGCCGCGACAGGAGCGCTCGCCGACGCCCGTCGGGTTGGAACGTACACCACGGGTCGGTGTGAGGCCAGCCAGTTGCGGCGAAAGGTCGCGTGTGGGCGGGCTCAGCCGCCGGCGGGGGGCTGGGGCGCACCGGCGGGTTGCGCGGGATCGGGGTCGGGATCGCCGGTGCCGGGAGCCGCTCCTGCGCCACCCAACTCGGCGCGGGCGGCGTCGAGGAACGCGAGCAGTTCGTCGGTGTTCATGGGGCCGTAGTGCGTCGCGAGCACCTCGTCTCCCGTGACCACCACGGTCGCCGGGAACCGGTCGACGCCGAGCGACTCGATCTGCTCGGTGTCGGCACCCCACTTGAGGTACGCGGCCCCGGCGTTGGCCCGGACCCAATCGGTGAAACGCTGGTCCGTGAGCGCCCCGCGCTTGTACATCTGGCACGCCAGGCAGGCGTCTGAGGTCACGACCGCGACCGCCAGGCCGGTGGGCTGGACCTGGCGGGCCTGCTCGAGCGTGCGGGTGCCCGCGAACGCCGGGGGCACCGGGGCCACCCAGAACAGCGCGACCAGCACGACGGCGACGATCACGAGATCGACGAGGCCGAACAGCACCCAGAATACGGGCGGGATGCGGCGTTTGGCGGCGGCTTCGGCCATGGAGGATGCTCCTTCGATTTGGGGCGACGCGGGACCGTAGGGTGAACGGCCAACCGTCGAGACCCTCCGGGTGTTCCGGCGCGCCTGGCATGGGCATGCGCCGGAGGGGCTCGGGCGTGACAGGATTCGGTATAGTGCCCGGATCACGGGTGTTCGGGTGTAAACCCGGCCCGGAAGCGAGGGACCGACGTTGATGACCGATCGTGCCGTTCTCGCCGTTGCCATGGCTCTTGCGATGGTGGCTTGCCTGCTCCCGGTTGGGTGCCGCTCCGCGCCGACGCCGGGCGACGATGCGCCGGTGTACGTCCGCATGGACACGACGCTCGGCGCGATCTTCGTCGAGCTCGACCCGGCCCACGCGCCGATCTCGGTGGCCAACTTCCTGGCGTATGTCGACGCCCAGGAGTACGACAACACGATCTTCCACCGCGTGGTGCGGGACTTCGTGATCCAAGGCGGCGGGATCTCGCCAGAGCTGGTCGAGCTGCCCGATCGCGGGACGATCCGCAACGAGTGGCTGAGCGGGCTGAAGAACGAGCGGGGCACGATCGCGATGGCGCGCGAGGCCGAGCCGCATACCGCGACGCGTCAGTGGTACATCAACCTCGTGGACAACCCGCGTCTGGACACGGCGCGTCCGCAGACGGGGCACGCGGGGTACGCGGTGTTCGGGCGTGTCGTCGCGGGCATGGACGTGGTCGACGCGATCGGGCGCCTGGCGACGCGGGCCCGCGGCGCCGGCTTCGAGAACCTGCCGATTGAGGTTCCGATCGTGGTGACGATCCGGCGCGTTGATGGCCCGAGCGTCAACCAGTCCGCCGACCAGCCCGACGCCGCATCGCCCGAGGGCGAACCGGGCGACGGGGCTGCGGGCGGCGCCGATGAACCGCACGAGGCAGGAGCGGCCAGCGGGGGCGATGGGGCGTCGGGTGCGGAGCCCACAGGCGATGCGCCGGGTGGCGATGCGCCGGGCGGTTCCTCGGGCGGCTCGGAACCCGGATCGGCGGCCCCCGCGGGCTCGCCCGAAGGCCGATAAGCCGGGCTCGCACCCGGTTCGAGCGGCGGCATCCCCGGTGCGTGGGGCGTGGTGGGGACTGCGCGGCCCTTGATTCTGGTTGTCGGCGTGCGGTTTGGCTTGCCCGGGGCGGTGCGCTCTGCGATGATTCGCTCTTGGCGTTTTTGTGCCGCCGCGATTGCGGCTGCAAAGAGGGAGCTGAAGAATGAAGATCGTTGCGATTCTCGCGCTGTGCGGCGTGGCCGCGTGCGCCCAGGCCCAGAACCGGACCATCACGGGCGTGAACAACAACCTGCTGAACCCATCGATGGGTTCGACGGGAGCCGACCTGCCGCGCGGCGTGAGCGGCCCGCACTACGCCGACGGGATCGGCGCGCTGATCGACCGCGGCAACCCTCGGATGATCTCGAACGCGATGTCGGCCCAGTCGGCGGCTGGCCTGGGCAACGCGCGGAACCTGTCGTCGTGGACGTGGCAGTGGGGCCAGTTCCTGGACCACGACTTCGCGCTGGTCGAGGAGGGCACGACCGAGTACCTGCCGATCGCGGTGCCGGCGGGCGACCCGCACTTCGACCCCATGAACACGGGGACGGTGTCGATCGACTTCTTCCGCTCGGTGCACACCGGCGGCGTCGCGACGCCGCGCACGCACGCCAACGCGCTGACGCACTGGCTCGATGGTTCGCAGGTGTACGGCTCGGACAATCTGCGGGCGACGACGCTGCGCGAGGGCGTGGGCGGGCGGATGGCGACCAGCGCGGGCGGGTTCCTGCCGTACAACACCTCGGGCATCCACAACCTGCCGACCAACAGCCCCAACCTGTTCCTGGGCGGGGACATCCGGGCCAACGAGCAGGTCGGGCTGACCTCGACGCACACGCTGTTCGTGCGCGAGCACAACCGCCTGGCGGGGCTGATCGCGGCGGCGAACCCGACGTGGACCGACGAGGAGATCTACCAGCGGGCCCGGAAGCTGGTGGGCGCCGAGATCCAGGCGATCACGTACAACGAGTGGCTGCCGGCGGTGCTCGGGTCCAACGCCCCGGGCGCGTACGCGGGGTACAACGACCAGCTGGACGGGAGCATCCGGACGGAGTTCTCCTCGGCGGCGTTCCGTATCGGGCACACGCTGCTCAACAGCCAGCTGCTGCGCGTGAACGCGGGCGGGTCGGCGTTTGCGGGCGGGCACCTGACGCTGGCCCAGTCGTTCTTCCAGCCGCAGATCGTGGTCGAGCCGGGCTCGATGGAGGCGATCCTGCGCGGGCTGGGGTACCAGCAGGCCAACAACGTCGATACGCAGGTGATCGACGAGGTGCGGAACCTGCTCTTCGGCGTGGCGCCGGGGTCGCCGGTGCGCGACCTGATCGCCACCAACATCCAGCGCGGCCGCGACCACGGGCTGCCCGACTACAACACGCTGCGGGAGGACTACGGCTTGTCGCGCGTCGCGTCGTTCTCGGAGATCTCGTCGGACCCGGCGATCGCCCAGGCGCTCCAGGACGTGTACGGCTCGGTGGACAACATCGACCCGTGGATCGGCCTGTTCGCCGAGGACCACCTGCCCGACTGCGCCATGGGCCTGACCGCGACCACGATCTTCGTGGACCAGTTCACGCGCCTGCGCGAGGGCGACCGGTACTTCTACCTCAACGATGGCAGCCTGACGCCCGACGAGCTGCAGTTCCTCGCGGGCGTGCGCCTGGGCGACATCCTCCGCATGAACTTCGGGATCACCGACTTCAGCGGGAGCGTGTTCCACGCGATCCCGGCGCCGGGCTCGCTGGCGCTGCTGGGCGTGGCGGGCGTTCTCGCCGGGCGTCGTCGGCGCGGGTGATCGAGGGGTGTGCGGGTCTCGGCCCTGGGCGTCTGATAACGCCGGGTGCGACCCCGCCGGGCCCTTGCCCGGGTTCACCAGTCCGAACACGGCACACGCCGCCGCCGAGTTGATCGGCGGCGGCGTTGTTTCTGGCGGCGCCCGGCGCAGACTTCTGGCACGCGGGGGCGTTGACGCGCCCCCGGGGGTCCCGTTGCGGACCGCCAGAAGGAGGGGCCAAGATGAAGACGGTGGCACTGCTCACGATCAGCGGGATGGCGGCGTGCGCGCAGGCGCAGTATCGCTCGATCGACGGCACGGGCAATAACCTGCTGAGCCCGCAGATGGGGTGCGTCGGCTCGGAGCTGATCCGCGGCCCGAGCGGGGCGCACTACGCCGACGGCATCGGCCAGCCGATCCCCGGCCCCAATGTCCGGACCATCTCGAACCTGCTCGGCGCCCAGACGTCGGCCGGCCTGGGCAACGCGCGGGATCTCTCGTCGTGGGCGTGGCAGTGGGGGCAGTTCATCGATCACGACTTCACGCTGGTCGGCGAGGGCGCGGAGGCCATGAATATCGCGATCCCGATGGGCGATCCGGTGTTCGATCCGATGGGCACGGGCACCGCGGTGATGCCGTTCCATCGTTCGGCGTTCACGCAGGGGGTCACGGCGGCGCGCCAGCAGGCCAACGGGATCACGCACTGGATCGACGGGTCGATGGTGTACGGATCGGATGGGGCGCGGGCGGCGGCGTTGCGCGAAGGGGCCGGCGGTCGCCTGGCCGAGTCGCCGGGCGGGATGCTGCCGTTCAACACGAGCGGGCTGGCGAACGCGGGCGGGCCGAGCCCGACGCTGCATCTGGGCGGGGACATCCGCGCCAACGAGCAGACCGGGCTGCTGGCGACGCACACGCTGTTCGTCCGCGAGCACAACCGCGTCGCGGGGCTGATCGGCGCGGCGAATCCGGGCATGGGCGACGAGGAGATCTACCAGCGGGCCCGGCGGATGGTGGGGGCCGAGATCCAGGCGATCACGTACAACGAGTGGCTGCCGGCGATGCTGGGAGGGCACGGGCTGGGCTCGTACGCCGGGTACAGCGACCAGACCGACGCGAGCATCGACACGAACTTCTCGACTGCGGCGTTCCGGATCGGGCACTCGATGCTCAATGACCGCCTGCTCCGCGTCGACCACGGCGGGGCGGCGTACGCGGGCGGGCATCTCTCGCTGTTCCAGTCGTTCTTCAACCCGGCGGTGCTGGCCGAGCCCGGCTCGTTCGACGCGGTGCTGCGGGGCCTGGCGTATCAGGAGGCCAACGAGATCGACACCCAGATGATCGACGGTGTCCGCAACCTGCTCTTCGGCGGCACGAGCGGGCGCGACCTCCTGGCCCTGAATCTCCAGCGCGGGCGCGACCACGGCATCCCGGACTACAACACCCTGCGTCAGGACTATGGGCTCGCGCCGGTCGTGTCGTTCGACCAGATCACGTCGGACCCGGCGCTGGCGGCGGCGCTCGAGGCGGCGTACGGAGACGTAAGCGGGATCGACGCGTGGATCGGCCTGTTCGCCGAGGACCACCTGCCCGGGGCGAGCATGGGCCAGACCAGTGCCGCGATCTTCCGCGACCAGTTCGGGCGTCTGCGCGAGGGCGACCGGTTCTTCTACCTGAACGACCCGAACCTGTCGCCCGAGGAACTCGCGTTCCTGGCGGACCTGCGCCTGGGCGACATCATCGCGTTCAACTCCGGCATCACCGACCTCTCCGGCGGGAGCGTGTTCTTCGCGGTGCCGACCCCGGGGGCGATGGGTGCGCTGGCGATGGCGGGCGGGCTGGCGGCCCGGCGACGCCGGCGGGGATGACGCCGGTGTTGGGGTGCGCTGCGGCGAAGATCGGGCGGTCGGCCGACGGGCCACGCCGCCCTAGTGCGGGTCGGCGATGTCGCACTCGCCGAAGAGGCGGTACTCCTTGCGCCGCAGGATCTGCCCGCCGAGCACCGGCTCATCGACCGCCAGGGCGATCGTCGGCGTGCCGTTGGGGCGCAGCATGAGCGGGTAGGCGAAGTGGATGTTGATCTCCGCCCCGAGCAGGCACAGGCACAGGTCGGCGATGGACCGACCCTTGGAGAGCTCGACCACGAGCACGTCCAGCTCGGCGTAGGGCAGCTTGTCCTCGCGGAGGATCTTCCGCGTGTTCTGGGCGTTTGTCGTGATGAGGCGGACGACCGCGTGGTCGCTGGCCTCATGGACGTTGATGGCGCAGATGCGGCAGCCCGCGCTCTCGAAGCCCTCGACCACGTCGTAGAGCTTGCCGACCTTGTTGGCCAAGAAGACGCTGAACTGCGTCATCGTGGGCGGGACGTAGCCGCGAGCGGTCTCCATGGGTACGCCGGCCTGGCTCATACGCCCCTTTCCCTGGCGGACCGGGCGGCGCGGGGCCTCCCGGGGCTGATGCCGTTCCGGCACAAGTCGGCGATCCCCGCGGGACCGCCTCCGAACGCGGCACAGCCATGGCAACTCGTAGCACGCCCAACCGCCACCGACGGCCCCCAACCCGGGGCCGTCGGTGTGGCGGTCGGGGGCGTGCCTTGGACGCCTCAGGATAACCGGGGCGGGACGCGGAACGCAAGGGGGAGTTATCCGGATGCGACAATCTGGAATTGCAGACGCGTCCGCTTCGGAGGCGGACGCGTGCGGGTTCGGTGCGGGTGGCCGGGGTGGGCGGCGTGCTCAGACGGCGAACGACGAGCCGCAGCCGCAGGAGGTGGTGGCGTTGGGGTTCTGAAACACGAAGCCTCGTCCCATAATCTCGTCGCGGAAGTCGATGGTGGTGCCGGAGAGATAGAGCAGGCTCTTGGGGTCGCAGACGATCTGGACGCCGTGGCGCTCGAAGACCTCGTCGGTCTCCTTCTGGTTCTCGGTGAGGTCCAGGACGTAGGAGAAGCCGGAGCAGCCGCCGCCCTTGACGCCGACGCGGAGTCGGACCTTGGACGCGTCGAGTTCCTGCTCCTGGATGATCTTGTGGATCTCCTTGGCGGCGGCCTCGGTGAGGATGACGCCGGTGGCGGAGGTGTCGGTCGAAGCGGGCTGGGTGAGTGCCATGGTGGCTCCTCGGATTGGGTGTTGGGCCGAAACTCGGTTCCGCAGAGAGAACCGATCCGGGCTGGCGGGTATTGCATCGGATGCTAGGCGGGGTGTGCCCGAGGCCCGCGAGGGCCGATAGCATGGGGAAGCAGGCGGCGGCCCGATCGGTCGGGCGGCCCAGGGAGCGTGCCAATGGCGACCCACCGGTACACGGTCATCTTCGAGCGGGAGGAGGACGGCGGGTACCACGTCTTCTGCCCGACGCTTCCGGGGTGCCACTCGCAGGGCGACACGCTCGATGAGGCGGTGGAGAACATCCGGGAGGCGATCGCCCTGTTCGTCGAGAGCCTTGAAGCCCACGGCGAGCCGATCCCCCGCGAGGACCTGCTGATCAAGTCGATCGAGATCGCGGCGTGAGCCGGCTGCCGGTGGTCAGCCCGCGGGAAGCCGCTCGCGTGGCCGAGCGGCTTGGGTTCGCGCTCGATCGGCAGCGTGGCAGCCACGCCGTGTTTTGTCGCGCATCCGATCGGCGCCGCGTCGTGATCCCGATGCACAAGGGCAAGGACCTCCGCCCTGGCACGCTCCGAGGCATCATCCAAGACCTCGGCGTTTCGGTCGAGGAGTTCGCCGCGTTGCTGTGAACGGCGCATCGGAATGAGCGACGAAGCCGGCGCTCAGTGCGACTTCGCCGCGGCTTCGACCAGCCCGTTCTTGGCCTTGTAGTCCCCGATGGCGGCCCGGATCGCGTCCTCGGCGAGCACCGAGCAGTGGATCTTGACCGGGGGGAGGTTGAGTTCCTCGACGATCTCGGTGTTCTTGATCGAGAGGCCCTCGTCGATGGACTTGCCCTTGAGCCACTCGGTGGCGAGCGACGAGGAGGCGATGGCCGACCCGCAGCCGAAGCACTTGAACTTGGCGTCCTGGATCTTGCCGGTCGACTGGTCGACCTTGATCTGGAGCTGCATGACGTCGCCGCACTCGGGCGCGCCGACGAGGCCGACGCCGATGTCCTTGCGTGCCTTGACGTCGGAGGAGGATCCGAAGTTGCCGACGTTGCGGGGGTTCTCGTAATGGTCGATGATTTTGGGGCCGTATGCCATGGTTCACCTCGGCGGTGGGGGGTTCGTGGGACGGTACGCGTCGCGGGCGGGACGGTCACGCTCGATCGTGGGTGGGCTCAGTGCTTGGCCCACTCGATCTTGGTGATGTCGATGCCCTCCTTGTGCATGTCGTACAGCGGCGAGAGCAGGCGGAGCTTGTTCACCGCCGCCACCACCTTGTCGACGACGTAGTCGACTTCCTCGCCGGTGGTCCAGCGCCCGAGGCTGAACCGCAGGCTGGAGTGGGCCAGGTCGTCGCCCACGCCCAGGCTCTTGAGCACGTACGACGGCTCCAGCGACGCCGACGTGCACGCCGAGCCGCTGCTGACCGCGATCTCCTTGGTCGCCATCATCAGGCTCTCGCCCTCGACGAAGCCGAAAGAGATGTTCGTGATGTTCGGCAGGCGCTTCTCGGCGTGCCCGTTGATCTGCGTCGTGTCCAGCGCCTTCGTGATGCCCTGCTCGAGGCGGGTACGGAGGGCCAGCAGGCGCGGGCCCTCGGCGTCGCGTTCCGCCGCCGCGATCTCGCACGCGGCGCCCAGCCCGACGATGCCCGGCACGTTGAGCGTGCCCGAGCGGAACCCGCGCTCCTGCCCGCCGCCATCGACCAGCGGTGTCAGGCGCACGCGCGGCTTGCGCCGGCGCACGTACAACGCCCCGACGCCCTTGGGCCCGAAGATCTTGTGCCCGGACATCGACAGCAGATCGACCGCGTCGCGCTCGACATCCACCGGCATCTTGCCGGCCCACTGCGTCGCGTCGGTGTGCAGCAGCACGCCCTTCTCGTGGCACAGGCGACCGATCTCGGGGATCTCGTTGATCGTGCCGATCTCGTTGTTCGCCCACATGATGGTCACGAGGATCGTGTCGTCGCGCAGCGCGCCCTTGACCATGTCGGCGGTGATCAGCCCGTCGCGCCCCGGCTCCAGGTAGGTGACCTCGAAGCCCTCCTTCTGGAGGCGTTTGCACGGGTCGAGCACGGCCTTGTGCTCGTGCACCGCCGTGATGATGTGGCCCCGCCCGGCGCTGCCGGCGGGCGCCTTGGCGTACATGTTCGCCACGCCGCGGATCGCGATGTTGTTCGACTCGGTCGCGCCGCTCGTGAACACGACCTCCTTCGGGTCGGCCCCGAGCACGCCGGCCACCTGCCCGCGGGCCTTGTCCACCGCGGCCTCGGAGGCCCAGCCGAACGAGTGGTTGCGGCTGCCGGGGTTGCCGTAGACCTCGGTGAAGCACGGGAGCATCGCCTCGACCACGCGGGGGTCGGTGCGGGTGGTGGCGGCGTTGTCGAAGTACAGGGGCAGTTTGACGGGCATCGGTCGCTCCGTGGCTGGCGTTCGGGCCACCCGGAGGTGGCACCCCGGGCGACAAAGCGGACCGGGTGGTCCGCTACATTAGAATCCTTCTATTCTAGGCATCCGAGGGTCGGGAGGGGCTGGATTCGCTCTCGGTTCGGATCAAGCCAGTGCAGCGCGGGGGTGCCTCGTCGCCGGGTCACTGGCTCTCTGGGCGTCGGTACGTCAGGGTGACGCGGTTGCCCTTCGGGTTGTACTCGATCCGGGCCATGTACGCCCGCATGAGCATCAGGCCCCGCCCCGCGGGCTTGTCGAGGTTTTCGTCGAGCGTCGGGTCGGGAACGCCGCCGGGGTCGAAGCCGGGGCCTTGGTCCTCGACGGCGATGCGAACCTCTTCGCGACCGACGGTCAGGTCGAGCAGGACCGGGGTCGCCTTCGGGAGGGCTCGGTGCCCGTGGCGGAAAGCGTTGGTCAGGGCCTCTTCGACGGCGAGACGAACGGCAAACCGCGAGGCCTTGCTGTACTGGAACCGGTCGAGGGCCTCCAGCAGTCGCCCCTCGACGGCGTTGATCTCGTCCCGGTCGTTGGCGACACGGGCGACCAGGCGCTCCGCGGGCGGGCTGGAGGGTTGGTCGGGCATCGGGTGGGGGCGGGGCGAAGCGTGCGGGATGGGGACGGTCGCGCGGCCGGACTGGGACGGGGGGCGGACCGGCGCCGCCCGCTCGGGGCTACTTCTCGAACGAGCCCATCGCGTCGGCGACGCCCTCGTGGATCGAGAAGATCCGGTTGAGGCGAGTGATCATGAAGACTTCCATGATCTGCGGGTCGATGTTGGCCAGGCGGAGCTGGCCTTCCTGGGCCTTGACGCGGTTGTTGATCGAGATCAGCGTCCCGAGGGCCGCCGAGGAGAGGTGGTCGACGTTTGAGAACGAGATGAGCAGGCGCGGCTTGGGGCCGGCCTCGATGATGGCGGCGATCTCGTCGTGGATCGCCTGGATGTTGGCCTCGTCGAGGATGTTGCGATCGACGAACTCGACCACGGTCACGTCGTTGTCGCGTTTGACCCGCAGGCGTGTCCCGCTCGATGCCATGGGCGATCCTCCCGGCCGCGTCCGGATCGGGCGCGGCGGCGCACATCCCTGTCCCACCCGACCGCAGTCGGCCCGCCGGCGAGGGCACACGCCCCGCCGGGACCGGCACCCGTCGGCGGGGCAGGCGCGTCCGAACGGGATGATAGCGGCACTTGGAGCCCACCGGCGGTGGCGACAACCTAGGGGCAATCGGCGTGGGGAAAAACGAAACACCCCCTCCGGGGGGAGGGGGTGTCGTGGAGTGGGTGCTGGAAAGGTGGGTGGCGGCCGGTTGTCGCCGCGCCCCGATCAGCCGCCGAAGTTCGTGCGGATCTGCTCGCCGATGCCCGGGTAGGCGGACTCTTCCTGCTCGTTCTGGATGAGCACCGTCGGCTTGATGAGGATGAGCAGAGTCTGCTCCTCCTTGGACTCGATGCGGTTGGAGAAGAAGCGGTTGAGGATCGGGATCTTGGAGAGGACCGGAACGCCGGTCTCGACATCGAACTCGGAGACGAGGCGCTGGCCGCCGATCAGGATGGTGCCCTGGTCGGGGACGGTGACGGTGGTCGAGACGCTGGTGACGGTCGCCTCGGGGAGTTCGATGAAGGACTGGGTGTCGGCGGAGTTGACCAGCTGGCCACCGGCGACGGCGGTGACGGACTGGGTGCGGAAGGGGCGGGCCAGCTGGGAGACGCTGGTGGTGATGTTGAGGGTGACGTAGCGGCGTCCACCGGTGACGGTGCCCTCGACGTCGAGCACCACGCCCTCGGAGATGACGTTGATCTGCGGGTCGAAGCCGACGGCTGAGTTGGAGACGATCGGCTGGAGGTCCGAGACGAACGACACCTGGGTGGCGACGTAGATGTTGGACCGCTGCCCGTTGGTGAAGGTCAGGCGCGGGGCGTTGAGCGAGACGGAGCGCCGATCGGCCTGGGTGGCGATGACCAGGAAGTCGACCTGGATGTCGTCGAGAAACTGACCGGCGATGCCCAAGGCCGGGGCCGCAGAGAGGATGTCGGACGCGAAGGAACCGCCCGCCAGCGCCGAGGCCAGGCCCAGTGAGTTCTGGGCGCTGGAGACCGGGCTGAACTCGGCCGGGGGGACGTTCTCGATCTCGGTCGGGTTGGGGCCCGGGGGGCGGGTGGTGCGGAGGTAGCCGCCGCGCTCGAAGTCGAAGAAGTCGGAGGGGAGTGTGGTGGCGTTGGTGCCGCGGGCGGCGGTGACCTGGTTGCTGGTGGCGTTGAAGTAGACGTCCAGATCGAAACCGATCTGCTCGAAGAACTCCTGGTTCACGAGGAGGAAGCGGCTCTCGACGTTGATCTGCATGGCGCGGATCTCGCGGAGCCTGGCGAGCAGGCCGGCGATCTCGCGGTGGTTGCGGGCGGTGTTGGTGATGATGAGGTTGCCGTTGAGCTCCTGGATGTAGCCGGTGTCGCCGCCGTTGTCGCGCCAGCCCTCGAAGTCGACGTTCTGGGTGATGATGTCGGTGATGCGCCGGATGCGCTCGTCGAGTGGGATGCGCTCGGGGTCGTTGTCGTCGTTCTCCTGGAAGGGGCTCCGCCCGCCGCCGCCGCCCCCGCCGCCGCCGCCGTTCTGGAGGACGGACTGCAGGTCGAAGTCGGGGGCGTTGTCGTAGTCGGGGACCTCGATGAGCAGGTCTCGGATGTCGTAGATGACCAGTTCGCGCTGCTTGCGGAGCTGCTCATCGGAGGAGATAACCACGACGCCGTCCTGGATGGCCCAGGAGGCCGCGTCCCCGAAGTCGCCGGCCGAGAGCTTGGCCAGCACGCGGTCGAGCACGGTGGAGACGGGGACGCTGGTGAGCTGGAGGGTGACGGGGTCGCCCCGCTCGACGCCGATCTGCTCGAGGGCGTCCCAGTCGGCGTCCATGTCGATCTGCGTGACGCCCTCGAGGAAGGCGATGACGTTCTCGATGGGGTTGCTGTTGAAGTTGGCAGGGATCCGCGTGGTCTCGAGCTGGGCGAGCACTCGCCGGTTCTCGGGGCTGTCGGCGTAGGCGGTGGGCTCGCCGCGCCGGAACGAGAGCTGGGGCCAGTCGGCGGGGAAAGTGACGATGCTTGCCGGAGCGAGCAGGGCCTCCATGTTGTCCATGGCCTGGTCGGTGTAGGTGAAGATGGCCGCGTCGCGGAGGCGGTTCCACTCGACGTAGTACTTCGTGTCGATCAGGATGTCGCGCATGAACAGGGCGGCGACGTCGTTGGGGTCCAGGAACAGGATCTGGTCGATGACCTGCAGGGCCCCGTCGTAGTCCTGCTCCATCTGCAAGGCCCGGACGCGCCGGAGCAGCTCACGCTTCTGGCTCTCACGTTCGGCGGCGGCGCGGCCTTCGCGGTCGAGGGCCTCCTGGCGCAGACGGGCCGCCTCGGTCGCGGCGTTGGCCGTCTCTTGCTGGCGGCGGCGTGCGTCGACCCGCTGCTGCATCGCCTGGGCCTCGGCCTTCAGGCGGTCGACCTCGCTCTGGGCGAAGTACGACTCGTTGTTCTCGATCAGGGCCAGGGCCCGCGACGAGAGGCGCCCGGCTCCGTCGGTGTCGCCCTCGTTCAGGGCGGTGTCGGCCTGCTCGAGCAGGTTGGCGAACTCGGCGCTGATCCGCTGGTTCTCGACCTGGCGCTGGCGCTCGACCTCGGAGATCGGCTGGCCGCCCTGGAGCGCGATCGAGCGTGTCTCGTTGACGCGCCCCTCGATCATCCCGATCTCCTCGGGCGCGAGGTACTGGCGGAACTCGCTTAGCAGTCGGCTGTAGGCCTGGCTCGCCTGGGCGTACTGCCCGGACTGGTAGTACCCGTCGGCCTCGGCTCGCAGCGACTGGGCCGCGACGCGCCGGGCCTCGTCGAGCGGATCGGCCGTGGGCTGGGTGTCGAAGGTCGTCACGCCCGTGTTGCGCTGGACCACGCCGGGCTGGGCCTCGGCCATCGCACTGGCCAACACGGTGCCCTGACCCGCCTCGAGGGCCATGATGCGGCTCTTGTAGGTCGCCAGCGCGACCCGCTGGTCGTCGGTCAGCGACACACCGGAGAACTGGACGGCGTGGATGAGGGCCTTGGCCTCGCCCAGTCGCCCGCCCTCGAAGGCCTGCTCGGCCCGGGCCATCGCGTCGGGAACGAGCAGCTCGAGCTCGATCCGCCGGCTCGCGATCTGGTCGAGAAGGTTGACGGCGGCCATTCGCTGCATCGGCGTCGCGGCGCCCGCGTCGCGCACGCCCTCGGCGTGACGCTCGGCCATGATGAGGTTTCCCTCGGCCATGTTGAGCTCGGCCCGCTGGAGCGAGTAGTCCTGCGGGTTGAGCACGGTCAGGCGCTGGCCGACCTGTTCCCAGAGCTGCGTGGCCCGCTGGCGCTCGCGGTTGGAGAGGGCCGCGGCCCCGTTGTTCTCGATCAGGGAGGTCACGACGCGCTGGGCCCGGACGACCTGGCCGTCGGCGAGCAGGCGCGAGGCCTCGGAGAGGCGCTGCTCAACCGATCCGGCCGGCGCGACCGGTTCGGTGAACCACGCGGACACGTCCGCCATGGGAACGCCGGTCTGGCCCATCGGGGAGTCGCCCACCTGGGCCGACGCGCTCGACACCAGCGTGCCCGCCAGCGAGGCGAGCAGCGCCGCGGAACCGAACAGACGCGACCGGGAAACAAAGCACTTCGACATGGCGTTCTCCGAAACGGGCGGGCCACGAACTCCACCCGGGCGAACCGGCTGATTTGCACGCCCCGGCGATCACGCGGGGACGGGTAGGGACGGGAACCAACGCGAAACAGGACGGCGAAGCGGAGACGGCAAGGCCAGAGCAAGCACAAGAGACCGAACGGAATCGGGGGCAAAGGTTTGGCCGACCGAGCCCGCGGGTCAACACCCGCGCCGACCGTTGGGCCGGAGCCTGCCCGGACGCGTGGGATCGGGAGGGAACACAACCCCGCACCAACCCCTCGGGAACCGGTTCCCCCACGCCCGATTCTTCAGGGGGACGCAAGGTATCCGGTCGTTCGGAAGGACGCAACTGGCGGCCCGGCGATGTGGGGGAACCGAACCGCCCGCGTTGGACGATCGGGCCTCGGCCCGGGTGGAGGACCGACGCCCGGACTCCGGTTGGACGGGCGAGCCGGTAGTTCGTTCCTGGGACCGGGTTGCGATCGACGCGGCACATCGGCGCGTCAGAATCGTGCAAGTCCATGGGAAGCAAGCGGTTGTGGTCAGTTGAGCCACCGGAGGCGGTGGACGGTGCCCGGCGTCGTCCGGATCACGCCCCGCTTGCCCCCGAGCATGGCCCGCAGTTGTTTGGGAAGCAGCCGGTCGGCCGTGACGACCATCGGCTCGAAGACAACTTTCTGGTCGCCCAGTTGCGACAGGGCCGACTCCCGGGCCGCCACTTCCGCCTGGGCGGTGCAGTCGGCGTGGAGCAGGACCTCGGCGTACCGCAGCACGCCCTCCTTGCCCTTGGGCGCCTCGACCATGGTCCGGACCAGGCACCGCCACGCGGTCGAGCCCAAGTCCTGGCCCTCCTCATCCACGTTGCTCTCGGCGTCCACATTCAGGACCAGGCGCCAGTCGTCGCGGAGGCGCTCGATGATCTCGTCCGGGGCGAAGAGTTCCGGGCGGTCGTCCGGGGCGTAGAGCACGCTGCGGTGCTCGTGGGCCGCGGCGTCGGCCCCGGCCGGGATGTCCACCTCTTCCAGGTCGAACGCCGCCAGAATCCGCTCGACGCGTTCCTTGGTCTCGGGCGGGACGCGGAGGGTCAGGATCTTGTGCTCGTCGAGGAAGACGTAGCAGAAGGGGTCGTCGCACATGGCCCCGAAGCCGCACAGGCCGTCCTCGTAGAGCCACGGGCGGTAGCGGGCGATGTTCTCCAGGAACCGGTCCAGCCCGCACAGGTCGTAGGAGATGTACGGGTCGATCTCGCGGTACGCGTCGTGCCCGATCACGTCCAGGATCGGGAACACGCGCGGCGGCAGCAACTGGAAGCACAGGCGGCACAGCGACTCGATCCGGTCGGCCGAGACCACGGCCTCGAACGCGTAGCGGTCGGGCCATTCCTCCCAGTCGCCGGTGTCGTTGTCGCCGTCGGCGGCCTCGAAGTTCATGATGAACCCGGGGCGCGGGGTCATCGGCTCGATGGGGTAGACGCCCAGCGGGAACTTGAATCCGGCGATCTCGCGTCGGGCGATGGTGGTGTCGGCGAGGCAGCGTTCCATGTTTGGCCCGAACTGTACCCGCACCGGGGGCGCGTGCCCGGCTGCCGACGGGCCTTATCGTCGGTCATGGCGGGCGGGGGACGCGAGAGCGGTTCGGTTGAGATCGCGTGGATCGACGCGGCGGGTGATCCCGGCGTCGCCGATGCGCTCGGAGCGGTCTTTCGGAACACCGCGTTGGCCATCGAGGCGCGCGGCCCGGCGTGCTGGGCCTCGGGTCGCTGCTGCAACTTCGAAGCCGCGGGGCATCGGTTGTACACGACGGGGCTGGAGGCCGCGTTCACGGTCGTGCGACTGGGGGATGACGCGGCGATCGCGGGGAATGGGGACCAAGAACGCGGTGCGGGCCTTGAGCTGCCCCAGATCGGACGGCCATCCCTGACCCCAGCCTCCATCGCGGCCGCCCGCGAGCGCGGCGGTTGCCCGTTCCAGCGTCGCAATCTCTGCACGGTCCACGACATCAAGCCCGTGGCGTGCCGCGTCTACTTCTGCGACCGCTCGGCCCAGGACTGGCAGAAGGACCTGAGCGAGCAGCTGCACGAGCGGGTCCGGGTGATCCACGAGGAGTTCGGTGTGCCATACGAGTACGCCGAGTGGCGCGGGCTGCTGGAGCGGCTGGTGGCGGCGCGGGATCGATGAAGCACCGCCTCCTTGACCGAGGGGGTCGGGCTTTCCAGCCCGACCAGACTCGGGTCGACGCGTGCGGGAGTTTGTTGCCTTGTCGGTGCAGGGAGCCTTCGACGGCGGTGGACACCGGCGTGCGCAGGCCTGTCGCCGCTGCGAGCGGGGCTGGAAAGCCCCGCCCCCTCACGGGAGCGTTACTCCGTCTTCTCAACTGCGCTCTTCTCAGCCCCGGCTTTCTCCCTCGCCAACGCCCTGCCCGACAGCCGCATCGCCAGCCCCACCCCGCTCGACGCCACGCGCGTGAAGTGCTCGCGTTCCCACCGCCGCATCCCCAGCAACCAGATCGTCGGCAGGGCCACCACGCCGAACACGCCGGTCGTGACCAGCAGGCGCACCCACCCCTGCTCCATCAGCAGCATCGGCGTCGCCGCCGCCCCGCCGGCGATCGCCGCAACAAGCATCGTCGGCCACAGGACCTCGGCGAACCAGCGCGACAGCGGGATGTCGATCCGCGTCCCGACGTACCACGCCCGCGCCACGTTCTGCAGCGCGATGATCGCCAGCGTGATCGCCGGCACCAGCCACGGCCCGATCACGGGCTGCCCGCCCGCGCTGCGCCCCATCGCCCACAGGAAGGCGAGCTGGGTCAGCACGACCGCGAGATCGAACACCGCCATGATCATCGCGTACCGCCCGAGGCTGCCCTTGGCCTCCATCGCGAACTGGTACCCCTGCGAGGCGTAGAACATCGCCATCCACACGAGCACCAGGCGCGTCACGATCGCCGTGTGCTCCGGCACTTCCTTGAGCCACAGGTCGAGCAGCGCCTCCATCTCCAGCTCGAACGGCACGAGGATGAACAGCGTCAGCAGCAGCAGGTACTTGCTCGACACCAGCGTCAGGTCCTTGACGCCCTGCACCCCGCCGCGACCCTCGATCGTCGCCATCGCCGGGCGCACGGCCCGCCACACCGCGGCCCCGACCTGGTTCTGGTACCCGCCCAGCTGCGACGCCACGCCGTACGCCGCCGAGACCCGGGCCCCGTAGAACGAGTTGACGATGATCGTCGAGCCCTGCACGCGGATCCGCCAGGCCATCTGCGCCACCAGCGACCAGCCCGCGAACGACGCGATCCGCCCGATCTGGTCCCGGCGCACCAGCCACGGCCTGGGGCGGCAGTCGGGGAACATCGCCACCGCCGCCAGCACCGCGATCAGTTCGCCCCCGACCCGCGCGCCCAGGATCAGCCATGCGTACACCGCCAGGCGGTCGTTCTCGACCATCGTGAGCAGCAGCACCGCCACCAGCGCGAGGACCGACTGGGCTGTCTCATAGACCGCGACGCACCCGAACGACTGTCGCGCCATCAGGTACGCGCGGAAGGGCGTGGCCAGCGTGGCCGCGACGATGTTGCCCAGCGTGAGCATGAACACCAGCGTCACCGCGTTCTCGCTGCCCTCGGGCACGTCGACGATCGGGCGCAGCAGGGGCCAGATCGCCGCCCCCACCAGGAACACCGCCGGCCCGGCCACCCCGAAGATCGCCAGGGCCGTGTTGAACACCGCCCGCAGCGCCTCGGTGTTCTCCTTGCCGATCTCGTACGCCAGGTGGCGCTGCATGCTCGCGGTCAGCGAGTCGGACAGGATCAGCAGCAGCGCGCCCGAGGCCCCGAGCGTGGCCAGCAGCCCGAAGTCGCCCTCGCCCAGCAGCGCCAGCGCCTTGCGGGTGACCAGCAGCCCGATGCCGACCGTCAGCCCCATTCGGGCGTAGGTGATCAGCGTGTTCAGGATGAGGCGGGTCGATTGACGCATGGGCGGGCAGACGGCGGCCGATGCAGGGGCGTGGACACTACGTTGCCGGACGAGCAAGGTTTGCAGGGCGCGTCGCCGCGGCGCTGGTCGGCGACGCCTGCTCCCGCGACAAGCGTCTCCGATCCCGAACCGGACCCGCACCACGCGAGCCCCCGCTCCCCGCACGCGGTACCGTCTATCGGCCCGATGCGACCCCTCCGTGGTGCCATTCTGCTGCTCGCCCTGCTCTCACTCGCGGCGACGCTCGCGGCCCTTGGGCTGTGGGCGGTCAACCTGCTCGTGTCCGATCGCGCGCTGTGGGCCCAGCGCCTGTCGTTCGTGCCGAGGCAGTTCCTGGTGTGGCCGGCGGGCGTCGGCTGGGTCTCGTTCGCGATCCTGTCGCTGCTGTTCCAGTGGCTGCGACCGGCGGCCCGGTTCGTGCCGTGGTCCAGCGAGCGCCGCCGACGCACGTTGCTGCCACGCCTGCTGGGCGGCGCCCGCGCGGGCGTCGGGCTCATCGTGCTCGCGGTGACGCTGCACCTGGTGGTGCTTGAGTGGCGCTGGCCGCTGAACATCGCCCGGGCCGCGCCGCCCCCCGAGGAGCGTCTCCGCATCGTCCACTGGAACATCGGCTGGTCCGAACCGCGCGAGGTGTTCGATTCGATCGAGGCCAGGCGCCCGGACCTGGCGATCGTTGTCAACCCGCTGACACGCCAGGAGTGGCCCTGGGACTTCGACGACCTGCAGAGCCGCCTGGGGGCCGAGGGCGGCATGATCCGCACGTGGCCGATCAACGTGCTGTCGCGCTGGCCCATCAAGCGGTGGGGGGTTACCGAGCTGGGCTTCTCCTCTCGCGTCAGCGTGGTTGAGGAACTGCGCGACGCCCAGACGGAGCCGCCGCTCGACCCCGGGCGTGCCATGTACGTTGAGCTCGAGGTCGGCGCGCCGCTGAACCGCAGCGTCGTGGTGTGGATCATCGATCTGCCGTCCGAGCCGGGCCTGCACCGCCTCCGCGTCGCCCGGCAGGCCCGCGAGCGCATCTCGATGTGGCTCGGCCCGGACGAAGAGACCTTCCCCGAACCCGACGTGCTCATCGGCGACTTCAACATCCCGCGCGGCTCGGCCTCGATGTGGACCCTCCGCCGACGCCCTGGGTATCTCATGGCCGACGCCCACGATCAGGGCGGGCTGGGTCCGTCGCCCTCCTGGCCCGCGTCACGCCCGCTGCTCCACATCGACCAGTGCTTCCTGGCCCCGGGCCTGCGGGCCGCCCGCTACGCCATCGAAGACGGCGGCGACACCCGCCACCGCATGCAGGTTGTGGACATCGTGCCGGATTGACTCCTGCCCATCGAGCGAACGCGACGCGCAAGCGAGCGCCTCCCCGGCGCCACGCGCTCAGCCCACCTCCGTCTACCGTTCCCCATGCCTCACCCCAACCCACCCCGCACCGGCCCCGATGCCATCTGGGCCCCTTGGCGTCTGGACTACCTCGAACGCCTCGGCGACGCCGAACGAAGCGAGTCCGCCGCAGCGCCCGGCACCGCCTCCTCCTCCAACCCCACCCGCCGCGGCGACCTCTGCTTCCTCCGCGCGGCCTGGCTTGAACCGGGCGGCGACATCGCCAACCACGTCGTGGTCCGCAGCCCGCACGGGCTCATCCTGCTCAACAAGTTCCCGTACGCCAACGGGCACCTGCTCGTCGCCCTCGGCGAGGGCCGCCCCCGCCTGCTCGACTACGACCCGCCGCAGCGCCGCCACTTCTGGACCCTGCTCGACGCCGCCGTCGACATCGTCGAGACCGCGCTGCAGCCCCAGGGCGTGAACGCGGGGATCAACCAGGGTCGGGCCGCGGGCGCGGGCGTGCCCGACCACCTGCACGCCCACGTCGTGCCGCGCTGGGCCGGCGACGTGAACTTCATCTCGGTGGTGGGCCAGATCCGCGTGGTCCCGGCGTCGCTGGAGGCGATGGGCGAGCGCCTGCGAGCCGCGTGGGGGCGGATCGGGGAGCGGTGGGGGGCGTTGCTGGAGGATTGATCGCGACGCCGGCCAAGCGCGTTGGCACCATGAGATCGACCGGCCTCGTGGGGGGCAGAGCTCATGCGCCCGACGGCGCGGCTCCAAGCCAAAGTGCCCCCCGAAGGACTCGAACCTTCGACCCGCTGATTAAGAGTCAGCTGCTCTACCAACTGAGCTAGGGAGGCCGCGCGTGGGAACACCACGCCGATGCCTAGTCTATTCCGTCCATGGCCCGCGTCTAGTCGCTCCATCGGCGGGCGACCGCGGCCCGGCGCGTGCCAGCCCCACCCGACGCCCGATCGGCGCGGCGGCCCGATCGGGCCGCGAACCGCCCCGGGATCGCCCCCGACGTTGACCCAACGCCCCCAAAAGGCTAGCCTTCCGACCGTGCAAATCGGGGTCCGGGCGGCTCTTTCGCCCCGGCGCCGGGCGGGTTAGGAGCCCCAGATGCTTCCAGCACAACGACAGAGCCACGGGCGAAGCCGTCGCCGGCGTGCCCACGACTTCCTGGTTCCCAAGCAGCTCGGCGTGGACCCGCTGTCCGGCCTGCCCCGGGCCCACCACCGCGCGTGCGCCGAGTCCGGCTACGTCCGCCCCGGGCTGAAGATCCAGGTCCGCAAGCTCAAGATCGGCGTCCAGGGCGCCTGACCCCGTCGCGTCCGAGCCCGCCCCCCCTCGTGCCGCTTGGGTGCCGCTCGGGCGATCTCCCGCCACCAGCCAAGGGGACCCAAGCCCATGCGCATCGCGGTGGACGTCATGGGGGGCGACAACGCTCCGGACGCCATCCTCCAGGGATGCGTCCAGGCCCGCGAGTTCCTCGGCCCCGACGACCAGCTCGTCCTGTTCGGCCCCAAGCCGCTCATGGCAGACTTCCTGGGCGAGCGCGGCGTCGATGACCCGCGGATCGTCCTCGAGCATTCCACCCAGACCATCTCGATGGAGGACCCGCCGGCCAAGGCGGTCCGCGAGAAAACCGAGTCGTCGCTGGTCCGCATGGCTGTCGCCGGCTCACGCCGCGTCGAGCATCCCTGCGACGCGGTGCTGTCCGCGGGCAACACCGGCGCGTGCGTGACCGCCGCGATCATGCACATGCGCCGCCTGCCGCACGTGCACCGCCCCGGCATCGCGGTCACGATCCCGGCGTTCCACGGCCCGGTGGTCCTGTGCGACGCCGGGGCCAACCCCGAGCCGCGCCCGAGCCACCTCTGGCAGTACGGGCTGATGGCCGAGACCTACGCCCGGCGTGTGCTGGGCATCGAGCGCCCGCGCGTCGCCCTGATGAACATCGGCGCCGAGGAGGGCAAGGGCGGCGAACTCGTCAAGGAGGCCCGCAAGCTCTTCAAGGCCACGCCCGACTGCAACTACGTGGGGTACATCGAGGGCCGCGGCTTCTTCAACGGCGAAGCGGACGTGGTCGTGACCGACGGGTTCGTCGGCAACACGGTGCTCAAGATGGCCGAGGGCCTGGCCAAGAGCATCTTCTCCGCGATCGCCGCGGAGATCATGGCCTTCGACCCCGCCCTGATGCTCAAGTTCGAGCCGGTGGTCAAGCAGATCTACGCCAAGAACGACTACCACGAGCACGGGGGGGCCCCGCTGCTTGGGGTCAACGGCGTGTTCATGTGCGCCCACGGCTCGTCCGAGGCCCGCACGATCCGGGCCGCCATCCGCAACTCGCGCCACTTCGTGACCTGCGGCGTCAACGACGCGATCGTCGAGCGCCTGGCCCAGGTCGCGTCCATCGCCGAGCCCGAACCGGCATGAGCGTGCAGGACCCCACCGCCGCTTCGCCGGGCGGGGCTTCCGCCGGGCGCGTCCCGCCGCCTCCCGCGGGAGGTGTGACCATCGCCGGCACGGGCCTGGCCGTCCCCCAGAAGCGCCTGACCAACCAGGACCTCGAGCGGTTGATGGACACGTCCGACGAGTGGATCGTCCAGCGCACCGGCATCCGCCAGCGCCACGTCTGCGACTTCTCCAGGGGCGAGTCAACGTACACGATCGCCGCCGCCGCCCTGCGGAACGCGTGCGACGACGCCAAGATCGACCCGGCCACGCTCGACCTGGTCCTCGTCGCAACCATGAGCATGGAGTCCACGTGCCCGCCGAGCGCCTGCCGCGTCGCGGCGGCCTTGGGCACCCGGAACGCCGGCGCGTTCGACCTCTCGGCCGCCTGCTGCGGGTTCGTGTTCGGCCTGAACACCGCGTACGGGCTGATGCGGTCCGGGCAGTACAGGCGGGTCGGGCTCGTCGGGGCCGACACCCTGTCGCGGTTCATGGACTACTCGAACGCCGGGCGTTCGACCGCGATCCTTTTCGGCGACGGCGCGGGGGCCGCCATCCTGACCGCGACCGACGACCCGACCAAGGGCGTGATCGCCCAGGCCATGCACTCCGACGGGGCCCGCTTCGGCGATCTCTACATCCCCGAGGACGAGCGGGGCTATCCCGAGGGCGTCGAGCACGATCCGGCCATGGTCCACCGCGTCCAGATGAACGGGCAGGGGGTCTTCAAGTTCGCTGTTGGCACTTTCCCGGACGTGATCGCCCAGACCCTCGACAAGGCCGGGCTGGCCGCTGGCGACGTGGACATGTACGTCTGCCACCAGTCCAATGCGCGCATCCTGGACGCGGCCCGCAAACGCTTCGGGCTCGCCGAGGACCGCCTGTACGTCAACATCGACCGGTACGCGAACACGGTGGCGGCGTCCGTCCCGCTGTGCCTGCACGAACTGCGGGCCGCCGGACGCGTCCGGGCCGGGCACAAGGTCATGTTCGTGGGCTTCGGCGGGGGGCTGACCTGGGGCACGAGCCTCTGGCAGCTGTAGACCGCGCGACTCCGGGTCCAAAACCACACAACCGCCCGGACGTCGCACGTGGCGACGCCGGGCGGTCGGTGTGGCTCCTCTCCCCCAGGGCGGCGATCAGTCGTGGAGCGCCGTGGTCGTCGGGGGCCGCACGGTCCGCAGACCGATCGTGGTCTCGATGCGGAAGTTGGACTGGGTCGTGTGACGCTCGGCGAAGAAGAACTTCAGCGAGTACATCTGCCCGTCCTCGAGCCAGGACAGGCGGTCGAGATCGATGGTCTGGCTGACGGCCGAGTGCACGCCGCCGATGTCGATCACGCACTTGCCGTCGATGAACACCCACACGTCGTCGTCGCCGGTGAAGGTGAAGACCTGGCCCGAGCCGGCCTGGTAGACGAACTCGGTGTCGAGTTCGAACGTGAAGTGGAAGTTCTTGCCGGTGGAGCCGTAGTTGCCGTACATCTGCCCGTTGATCGGGAAGAACCCGCCGAGGCTCGAGAACGCCGAGTCGGTGCGGTCGTTGAAGACGTAGCGGTTGGTGCCCGCCTCACGCACGAGCGTCAGCGGGAGCTGCTGGCTGGCGTTCACGCCCGGCACGTCCCTGAACCACTGGTCGAAGTTCTCGGCGCTGGTCAGCGCGCCCGACTGCGACCCGAGCGAGCCCTGCGTGTCGCCCTGGATCGACGGGAAGTGGGCCCGCGGCGGCATGATGTTCCGCCCCATGGAGTCGCGCCAGTTGCTCGACACCCGACGCCCCGTGCTGGCGAACACCGGGTTGCCCTGCTCGTTGAGCTCGTCGGCGACCATGCCAACGTAGTGCCCGAAGCCCCCGCTGGGCTGACGCTGGAAGTCCGGGTGCCCGCCCGCGGCGCTGCGATCCCGGAAGTCGCGCACGACGCCCGTGAGCGACAGCGACGCCGGCAGGTTGGCGTACGGATCGAAGTTCGTCGTCGTGCCCTCTCCGCCCTGGGCGTGCGCGCTGGTCGTCAGCCCGGCGGCGGCCGCGATGGCCAGCACGCCGACGCCCAGCTTGCCGCGCTTCGCGCCGTTGCTGGCCTTGGTGGTCATTCGAGTCCTCCTCGTTGGGTCCGCCCTCCGCCGACCCCCGGCGGGATTCACGGGCCAGACACGACAACGGTCGAATCCACGCGCCGGACGGCAAGCCGCTTGCGGGCCACACCCCCGCGATCGGGGGGAACCTGTGACGCCTGTGCCGGGCACGTTGCCCATCCGACCGCCGGGCGCGGTTGACGCCGCGCCTTCTAGGGCATTCTCGGACACCCAGAGCGACACGAACCGACACCCCGCGACATGTTCCGCACGCCCCTGGCCGGGGACGCGCCGGTTGCGCGTCGGATCGACGACCAGGGGGTAGCCTCGCCGCCCTTCTCATGCGCCGGGCAGGCGATCGCCGACGTTATCGCCCACGGGCCTTGCCCCGGTCGGTGCCGCTCGCGCCGAACGGGATCGGGCTCGAACCGCTCATCCCAGGGACGACCGAACCCCCACCCGCCGCACGGCATGGAGGCCACGCGTGGATCGATTCGTGATCAAGGGCGGCACCCGCCTCGAGGGGCGGATCCGCGTCAACGGGTCCAAGAACGCCGCTCTGCCCCTGCTGGCGGCGGCCCTGCTGACCGACCAGCCCGTCACGCTCCGCGGCGTCCCGAACCTGGCGGACATCGCCAGCATGCTCCGCCTGCTGGGCGAACTGGGCTGCCCGAAGACCGGCGAGTCGATCGGCTCGCCCCAGACGCTGACCGTCCAGTCGCGCGACGAGTCGGCCTGCCACGCCCGGTACGACATCGTCCGCACCATGCGGGCCGGCATCTGCGTGCTCGGCCCGCTGCTGGCCCGGCGCGGCTCGGCCCGCGTGTCGATGCCCGGCGGGTGCGCGATCGGCGACCGCCCGGTGGACCTGCACCTGCGCGGCCTTGAGGCCCTCGGCGCCCGGATCAGCCTCGACTCGGGCGACATCGTCGCCACCACCCCGCCCGGCGGACGCCTGCGCGGGGCCCGCATCTTCCTGGGCGGGCCGTTCGGCTCGACGGTGCTTGGCACCGCAAACGTCATGTCCGCCGCCACGCTGGCCCGCGGCACGACGGTCATCGAGTCGGCCGCGTGCGAGCCGGAGATCGTGGACCTGGCCGCCATGCTCTCCGCGATGGGGGCCCGCATCAGCGGGGCCGGTTCGCCCCGGATCACGATCCACGGCGTTGAGGCCCTCACGGGCGTGGACCACGAAGTCATCCCGGACCGCATCGAGGCCGGCACGCTCATGTGTGCCGCGGCCATCACCGACGGCGACGTGGTCATCGAGAACTGCCCGCTGGACGCGCTCATGGCCGCGGTCGATCGCCTGCACGCGATGGGCGTGAGCGTGGAGGAACTGCACGAGTCGCGCGGCACATCGGATGGGGCGGGCGGCGTTGATCCCATGCGGGCCACGTGCCGTGTCCGTCGAATCGGGGCGATGAAGCCCGTCGAGATCACCACCCAGCCGCACCCCGGCTTCCCGACCGACCTGCAGGCCCAGTTCCTGGCGACGCTGTGCCTGAGCAGCGGCAACTCGGTCGTCACCGAGAAGATCTTTCCGGAGCGGTTCCTGCACGTCGCGGAACTGGCGAGGATGGGGGCGCAGGTCAACCGGGCCGGGGCGACGGTGATCGTCAGCGGCGTGCACCGCCTCGTGGGCGCCCCGGTCATGGCCAGCGACCTTCGGGCCAGCGCGGGCCTGGTGCTCGCGGGCCTGGCCGCCACCGGCACGACCGTCATCAACCGCGTCTACCACCTGGACCGCGGCTACGAGCACCTCGACCAGCGACTCGGCACCCTGGGGGCTCGCATCGTCCGCGAGGACGACCGTGCGGCGACCGAGGAGCGGGTGCCGGTCATCGAGACGAAGCCGCGCGAGTCGGTGCGGTCGGCGTGAGGCCCGCGGGTCCCACCGGCAGCGTCCGACGTGTGGCATGCTTGCTGCTCTGAGCAAGCATGCCGGTTTGCCCGGACGCCCGGTGCATCGGGCATGCCTGTGCATAGCCACAGGCATGCCACACGATTGGCGTTCACTGTGGATGGGCAGCGTCCGACGTGTGGCATGCTTGCTGCTTTGATCAAGCATGCCGGGTGGCCTTGACGCCTGGTACATCGGACATGCCCGTGCAAAGCCACGGGCATGCCACACGCCGGGATTCCCTCCTCAATCTCGTCGATGTAAAGACACGCTCACGGCGTCTCGCTGTCCGCGTCCAGCGGCGCGGGCGTCAGGATGAACGCCCGCACCTGGCCCGCCGCGGTCACGCTGGTCGAGAGACGGCTGCCCCAGCCGACGATCTGGCCGTGCTCGTTGACGTCCGACGCCGCGTGCAACACCCAGCCGGAGTTGGGCGGGATGAGGCTGGTCAGGTCGTGCATCGTCCCCTCGATCCAGAGGAACGCGCGCGTTCCGTAGCGCGGCGAGGTCGGGTTCGGGCCCGTGCTCGGCGCCAGCGCCGTCGTGGGCGTGCCCGACCATCCGACGACCCAGCCCTCGTCGTTGACACCAAGCGCCTCGCTCGACATGTCCGCGTTCCGCAGCGTGCCGAGGTTGATGATCGAGAGCGACGCCGGCGTCCACAGAACCGCGCGTGTCGGGCGCGGCCCGATCAGCGAGATGGCGGCCGAGAGCGTTTCGGACGAGCCCACGATGATCGCGGTGTCGCTGATCGCGTTGGCCGCGCTGCTCAGCGACGGGGCGAGGGCCGAGAGCTCGGCCATCGGATAGTTCGGCCCGGGCACGATGAACGCACGCCGGATGGTGCGGGCGTTGGCCGTGCTCGGGGGCAGGTCGCTGACGCCGACGATCGAGCCGTCGGTGGAGACATCCCGGGCCTCGCTGTTGCGCCCGCCGAGCGTGCCCAGGTCCTGTGTCTGGCCCTGGCGCCACAGGATGGCGTGCGTCGCGGGCGCGACCGCGCCCGTGAAGGCGAGGTTCGACGAGCCGACGACCCAGTTCGAGTCGTTGACGGCGATGGCGGCGGTCGTCGTCCCGCCGGGCAGCGGCTGGATGAACGTGGCCGCGGGCGCGATCGCGCTGGGCCCGGCGACGACGAACCCGAGCCAAGCGTTCGAGTTGCCGCCGCGGAACGTGCCGACGGAGGTCCCGACGTTGTTCCGGTCGTTGGCCGTCCCGAAGCCGGGCAGGTTGGGCAGCAAGTCGCGCGGCAGGGGCGAGGCGAAGGTGTTGGATCGCAGCCACAGCACGGGGCGCTGCCCCGCCGCCGCCGCCGTCAGCGTCGGCGCGGTCGAGCGTCCGACGGCGTCGCCCACGTCGTTGAGCCCGAGCGACGCTGCCGATCCGGTGTTGCCCGAGAGCGGGGCGAGTTCCTGGATCACGAATCGGGGCTGGGCGAGCGCGGCGGAAGCAAGCAGGGTCGTCGCAGCTCCAGCGAGCGCGAGCGTTCCGAACCGGTCGAGAACACTGTTGTTCATGGCGATCCCCTCGATGCCCCAGATCGGGGTGTGCGGGGGCACGCCGCCCCCTGGGAAGCGATTCCTGAACCAGTCTGCCGCGCCGACGGGGGGCGTGTCAAGGCCCAATCGGCGCGCCTCGCCGACCAGGGGCACCTGGCAAGGGCTAGCCGCGGCGCGTCGCGCGCGGCAAGCCGCGCGCGAATAACCTCTCCGGTGCTCCTGGCGATCCTCATCCCGGCCTACAACGAATGCGACCTGCTGCCGCGCCTGGTTGCGCGCGTGCGGGCCACGCCCCCGCCGTTGCTGCCCGACGGCACCGCGTGCCGGCGCGTGCTTGTCATCGTCGACGACGGCTCGACCGACGGCACCGCCGACGTGGTCAGTGGCCTCGCCCAGGACGACGACATCATCGCGGTCCTCCACGAGAACAACCAGGGCAAAGGCGCGGCCATCCGCACCGCCCTTGAAACCGCCCGCTCATCGGCGGTGGGGGACCCGCGCGGCACCGACCTGTTCCTGATCCAGGACGCCGATCTCGAGTACGACCCTTCCGACCACCAGGCGGTCCTGCAGCCGATCCTCGATGGCAAGGCCGACGCGGTGATCGGCTCGCGATTCCTGGGCCTGTCGCACCGCGTGCTGTACTTCTGGCACGCGGTGGCCAACGCCCAGATCACGCGGTTCTCGAACATGCTCACGAACCTGAACCTGACCGACATCGAATGCTGCTCGAAGGCGTTCACCCGCGAGGTGGCGACCCGCCTGTCGATCCGCGAGAACCGGTTCGGGATCGAGCCGGAGATCGTGGCACGCCTGGCGAAGATGCGGCTGGGTGCCGGACCGGAGCCGACCGGCAGCGGTGGGGGACAGAACACGCCGCATCCGCCCGCGAGCCGGCGGGCCCGCATCTACGAGGTCGCCGTCTCCTACGCCGGGCGGACCTACGAGGAAGGCAAGAAGATCGGCTGGCGCGACGGCGTGCGGGCGCTGTGGTGCATCGCCAAGTACAACCTCTGGAGCCGCTGAGCGGTGGCGCCCATCGAACAAGACCCAGGCGGCGGCGTCCGCCTCCACATCAAGGCCGTGCCCGGCGCGTCGCGCGATCAGATCGCCGGCGTGCTGGGCGATCGCCTGAAGGTCCGCGTCGCCGCCCCGCCCGAGGGGGGCAAGGCCAACAGGGCGATCTGCGCCCTGATCGCCGGGTCGCTCGGGGTCCGGGCCTCCGCCGTGACCGTCGTCGCCGGGCAGACCAGCCCCGAAAAGACGGTGGCGGTTGAAGGTGTCACGCCCGAAGCGGCCCGGGCGGCCCTGGGGGTGCGGTTGTAGCCCCAGCCGGACCGGCCGGGATCGCCGCGCCCGGGCGGGAACGCCAGAGCCGCCGCAGCGTGTTCGGCCCGCCAACGATGGGGCGCGCGTTCATGGCGTCGCCGCCGAACGCCGACCTTCGATAGTCGCCCCCCGCTCGCCGCCCAGCGCGGCCAGGAGCCCCCGGTGTTCATCGCCCAGGCGCACTCGCTCGCCCAGCAGGCCAGGCTCTCGGTGACCCTGGCGTGGATCGCCGGGTACACGAACATGGTCGCTCTGCTCACCTGCGGGCACGTGGTGGCCCACGTCACGGGCACGACATCGGAGATCGGGCGGTTCGCCTCGCTCGGGCAGTGGGGTGGCGTGGGTGTCGCGCTCGTGCTCGTGCTGGCGTTCCTGATCGGGGCCATGGGGGCCGGGTTCACCACCGAACTGGGGCGGCGCCGCGGCTGGGAGTCGATCTACGTGCTGCCCATGGCCATCGAGGCGCTGCTGCTGCTCGTGTTCGCGCTGGCGATCCAGCTGCTCGACCTCGACCAGACCCGCGCGGGGCACGCCACCGATGCCGCGGTGCTGCTGCTGGCCGCGAGCGTGGGGTCGGCGGCCATGGGGCTACAGAACGCGACGATCACCCGCATCTCCTCGGGCGTGGTCCGCACGACCCACGTCACGGGCGTGGTGACCGACCTCGGGCTCGAACTCGTCCACGTTATCTGGGGCGTCCGCGACCACAAGGGCGAGCCGGCCCCGCCCGAGATGCGTCGCCTGGTCGGCAACCTCCTCGTGCCCGCCGCCACATGGCGCGCGCTGCTCCTCGCCACGATCTTCCTGTCCTTCGCGGTCGGCGTCGCGAC
Organism: Phycisphaeraceae bacterium; assembly: GCA_020639215.1. GTDB lineage: Bacteria > Planctomycetota > Phycisphaerae > Phycisphaerales > UBA1924 > JACKHA01. The sequence goes on along the minus strand of JACKHA010000008.1, from coordinate 60,109 downwards.
CGCGGCCCTGATCCACGCCCACGTCGCGCCGCGCTACGCGATGTACCTGCCCGTCCTGCTGCTGCTGTGGGTCATCGTCCAGGACGCGGTCGTCCCCATCGCCGAGATCGAGCCCTCGGACCTGGTCGAACTGGCCGGCCTCGCGCTCCCGCCCGGCATCGCCGTCTACCAGCTCGACCGGGAGGAGCGCCGCCGGGGCCGCGTCCATCGCCTGCCCAACCTGCTGGCCTGGGCCGACCGCGTGCCCGCCACCGCCAGGGTGGTCGTGCTGGACCTGAACGACGCGGCCCAGGTCGACGACAATGCCGCGCTCGAGCTCCGCGCCCTGATCCACCGGCTCCACAAGGAGGACCGCCGGCTGGTGCTCAGCGGCGTCTCGCGCGAGCGATACAAGCAGCTGGCCGAGGCTGGCGGGCCGGGGGCCGAGGCGCTCGACGCCCGGGCCGTGTGCTCCGACCTCGAACTGGCGATCGCCCGCGGGCTGAACATGCTCGAGCGGACCCTCGAACCCAACCCGACCCGACGCGGGGCCGGCATGACCAACGCCGGGATCTAGCGGTACAGGCAGTCCTCCAACCGACAGGGCAAAGCGTCCAACGCCCCGCTTTTCCTCCGCGGGCGGCGTATCCTCACCGAGTTTGCGCGCGCCGCGCCGGGGTCGCCCGGTTCCTCGCGCCCTCGGAGCCGACATGCCACGACGCGACGACATCCACACCATTCTCATCATCGGCTCCGGCCCCATCGTCATCGGCCAGGCCTGCGAGTTCGACTACTCCGGCGCCCAGGCCTGCAAGGCCCTCCGCCAGGAGGGCTACCGCGTCGTCCTGATCAACTCAAACCCCGCGACCATCATGACCGACCCGGCCATGGCGGACCGTACCTACGTCGAGCCAATCACACCCGACGCCGTCCGCAAGATTCTGGCCAAGGAGCGCGACCTCGGCACGCCCATCGACGCCGTCCTGCCCACCCTCGGCGGCCAGACCGCCCTCAATACCGCCTGCAAACTCTGGGACGACGGCGTGTTCCAGGCCTTCGGCGTCGAGATGATCGGGGCCGACCGCACCGTCATCCACCGCGCCGAGGACCGCGAGGAGTTCAAGAAAGTCTGCGCCCGCCTGGGCATCTCCACCGGTGTCACCCGCACGGTCTCCACCCTCGCCGACGCCCTCGACTTCCTCGAGCAGATCGGCCTGCCCGCGATCATCCGCCCGGCCTTCACCCTCGGCGGCACCGGCGGCGGCGTCGCCTACAACATCGAGGAGTACAAGGACATCGTCGCACGCGGCCTGGCCGCCTCGATGATCACACAGGTCCAGATCGACAAGTCCCTGCTCGGCTGGAAGGAGTTCGAACTCGAGGTCGTCCGCGACAAGCGCGACAACTGCGTGATCGTCTGCGGCATCGAGAACATCGACCCCATGGGCGTCCACACGGGCGACTCCGTCACCGTCGCGCCCATCCTCACCCTCACCGACAAGGAGTACCAGGTCCTCCGCGACGCCTCCATCGCCATCATGCGCGAGGTCGGCGTCGAGTGCGGCGGGTCCAACGTCCAGTTCGCCGTCGATCCCAACCCCGAGGACGGCAAGTTCCATTTCATCGCCATCGAGATGAACCCGCGCGTCTCGCGCTCGAGCGCGCTGGCCTCCAAGGCCACCGGATTCCCGATCGCCAAGATCGCCGCAAAACTCGCCATCGGCTACACCCTCGACGAGCTCCGCAACGACATCACAGGCACGACCAGCGCCTGCTTCGAGCCCTCGATCGACTACGTCGTGGTCAAGATGCCCCGCTGGACCTTCGAGAAGTTCCCCGAGGCCGACGAGACGCTCACGACCCAGATGAAGTCCGTCGGCGAGGCCATGGCCATCGGGCGGACCTTCAAGGAGGCCCTGCAGAAGGTCATCCGCTCGATGGAGGTCAAGCGCTTCGGCTTCGGCCTGGACCGCAACGACAAGTGGCTGGCCGCGATGCGGGCCGTCGAGCACCAGCAGCTCGTGCTCGACTTCTCCCCCGGCGCCCTGCCCGGCACCGGCAGCGTCAGCGACACGGGCCTGCGCACCGCCGACGGCCAGCCGATCGAGTGGCCCATCCCGCTGGACAGACTCACCCGCAAACTCGCGGTCCCCAGCCAAGGGCGCCTCTACTTCGTCCGCTACGCGATGAAGATGGGCTGGAGCGTCGACAAGATCGCCGGGCTCACCCGCATCGACCCGTTCTTCCTCGACCAGTTCCGCCAGCTCGTCGAGTTCGAGGACACGCTGTGCGCCTTCCCGACGCTCAACGACGTGCCCGCGGACGTGCTCTTCCGCGCCAAGCAACTCGGGTACTCCGACCCCCAGCTGGCCAATCTTTACTTCGGCAGCATCACGACCGACGCGATCCTCACCGTCCGCCGGCGCCGCCAGGCCCTGGGCATCGAGCCGGTCTACAAGTGCGTCGACACCTGTGCTGCCGAGTTCGAGGCGATCACGCCGTATTACTACAGCACGTACGAGCGGGGGTTTGAGGCCGGAAGTGACGAAGTGACGAAGAGACGGAGTGACGAAGCGGGCGAGACAGCGAAACAGCGAGACAGCAAACCAGGTTCCATCGCCTCGGGTCTCTCTTCGTCACTCCGTCACTCCGTCACTCCGTTAATCCCTGCCGATGACGAGATCCGCCTCACCGACACCCCCAAGGTCATCATCATCGGCGGCGGGCCGAACCGCATCGGCCAGGGCATCGAGTTCGACTACTGCTGCGTCCACGCCGCCCTCTCGGCCCGCGACATGGGCTTCGAGAGCGTCATGATCAACTCGAACCCGGAGACGGTCTCGACGGACTACGACACGAGCGACCTGCTCTTCTTCGAGCCGCTGACGCTGGAGGATGTGCTGAACATCGTGGAGCGGCTGGGTGGGGGCAGCGACGAAGCGACGGAGCGACGAAGCGACGAAGGGAGAGGCGCCCGCGAACGCACCGGCGAGGCCTCGACGGCGGAGCCGTCCGTCGCTCGGTCGCTTCGTCGCTCCGTCGCTTCCGAAACCATCCACGGCCTCATCGTCCAGTTCGGCGGCCAGACCCCCCTCAACCTCGCCCGCGGCCTCGTCAAAGCCGGCTGCCCCATCGCCGGAACCTCCATCGACTCCATCGACCTGGCCGAGGACCGCGACCGCTTCGACGCACTCCTCACCCGCCTCAACCTCAAACGCCCCGAGTCCGGCATCGCCCGCTCCCTCGCCGACGCGATCGCCACCGCCAACCGAATCGGCTACCCCGTGCTCGTCCGCCCCTCCTACGTCCTGGGCGGCCGCGGCATGGAGATCTGCTCCGACGAGAAGACCCTCCGCGACTACATCACCAACGCCCTCGAAGCCTCCGACTTCGAGGGCGCCCCCGTCCTGATCGACAAGTTCCTCGACGGAGCGGTCGAGGTCGATGTCGATGTCGTGGCGGATTTCGAGCCGAGCAGCGACGAGAGAAGTTGCAGAGTGGCAGAGTGGCAAAGTGGCAAAGTGGATGGTGCCACGCCCCAGACTCGGCCAGTGCCCGACAACGACTCCGACCCGCCCAGCGCGCGCACTTTGCCACTGAGCCACTCTGCCACTGTGCCACTTCCATCGGCCCGCAGGGCGGTGATCTGCGGCGTCATGCAGCACATCGAGCACGCCGGCATCCACTCCGGCGACTCCTCATGCTGCGTCCCCCCGTGGTCCCTGCCCACCAAGGTCGAACGTGAGATCCGCGACATCGCCCGCACCCTCGCGGCCGAACTCCGCGTGTGCGGCCTCATGAACGTCCAGATGGCCGTCAAGGACGACGAGGTCTACATCCTCGAGGTCAACCCCCGCGCCAGCCGCACCGCCCCGTTCGTCGCCAAGGCCAAGGGCATCCCGTGGCCCGCGGTCGCCGCCCGCGCGATGCTCGGCGAGTCGCTCGACGCCCAGGGCGTCCACGAGGCCCGCGACACCGGTTCCTACGCCGTCAAGGCCCCAGTCTTTCCCCACCGCAAGTTCCCCGGCGTCGACTTCGTCCTCGGCCCCGAGATGCGCTCCACCGGCGAGGTCATGGGCATCGACGTCTCCATGCCCGTCGCCTACCTCAAGGCCCTGCTCGGCGCCGGCATCACCCTGCCGCGCGACGGCGGCGTGTTCATCTCCGTCCGCGAGTCCGACAAGCCCGCCATCGCCGACGTGGCACGCTCGCTCATGGCCATGGGCTTCAAGGTCTACACAACAGACGGCACCGCTGCCGCCCTCAAACGCCACGGCCTGCGACCCCAGATCCTGCCAAAGGTCGGCACGGGCCTCCGCCCCAACGTGCTCGACCTCATGTCCGACGGCTCCATCGGCCTGATCATCAACACGCCGACGCGAACCGGCTGGCAGACGGATGAGGGTCGCATCCGCGCCACCGCCGTCCGCTCCGGCATCCCCATGCTCACGACCGTCACCGCCGCCGCCGCCGCCGTCCGCGCCATCGAAGCCCTCCGCGCCGGCGACTGGGACGTCGCGGCGTTGCAGGACTACGCGGTCGCAGGCGTCGGCGCCCCATCCCGCTAGTACGGAACCGAAGCACCGTCAAATCAAGCCGCCATCCGGAACCCGGCACTACTTCGTCGACGAGGCTGGCGACCTCACGCTCTTCAACAAGCGGGGGGCCGTGCTGCTGGGCCGGGACGGCGTCTCCAGAACGTTCATGGTCGGTGTTGCGCTGGTGCCAGATCCACCAGCCGCGCGAGCGGCGCTCGACGCGCTTCGCTCGTCGCTCCTCGCCGATCCGTACTTTCGAAACGTGCCTTCCATGCAGGCCCAAGGCGGCAAGACCGCCTTCTGCTTCCACGCGAAGAACGATCTGCCCGAGGTGCGACGCGAGGTGTTCCGCCTCCTCCCAACGCTAGGCATACAGGTGCAGGTCGCTATCCGCCGAAAGACCGAGTTGGTCGCCGAAGCGCGCCTCGCCCAGCGCCGCGGGGACAAACTCCGCGCCGACGATTGCTACGACGATCTTGTCAAGCGCCTGTTCAAGAACCTCTTGCACCAGGGCGAGCACAACGAGATCACGTTCGCCCGACGGGGCAAGTCCGATCGCCAGGCCGCACTCCAGACCGCCATCGCCAAAGCCCGCCGCAACTTCAACGCCGCGTGGAACGCTGACACCGCGGCACCAACAAACATCGGTTCATCGGTGCCTTCGCAGGATGCGGGCCTGCAGGCGATTGACTTCTACCTCTGGGCGCTCCAGCGCCTGCTTGAAACGGGCGAGGACCGATTCTTTGAACTGCTCAAGCCCGCTTTCCGCCTCGTCATGGACCTTGATGACACGCGAGCCCGCCCATACGGCCGGTGGTACAGCGCGCGAGACCCCTTGACGATGGAAAAAATGAAGCCTCTGACGAGCTAGGCTGGGATAGTCAGGCCACCCCAACACACGGCATGGAGCCGGCGTTCGCTCGTCGAGGCTTCATCGACAGTATACGTCGGATCCCAAGGCCTCGCCGCTTGATCGTCGATCGCATCGCGAACACCAGTTTTTTCGCGGATTCTCGGACGCGGTCGGATTGGTTCCATCGGCACACCGAACAACCAAGCCCGACGCTCCCGTATCGCTCGCCCGCCCTACTCCGCCGGCTCGCACGTCGCCGTCAGCCCCTTGCTCCGGAACTGATCGACGTACAGCTCGGCCCGTTCCTTGTGCGTCGTCTTCACCAGCGACACACCGCGCTTGTGGGCCTCGACCATCACCCGCACCGCGTCGTCACGATCCAGGGCCGCGATCTCGCGCAGCGTCCCCACCACAAACAGCATGTCGTTCTTGTCGTCGTTGTGCAGCAGCACCCGGTACGGCGGCAACTTGTCCAAGCGCGGCGGGCTCTTGGCCGGCGCCCGCTCGGCCACCGCCGCCCCGCCACCATTGGCCGCCCGCTCGGTCCCGCGATCACCCTCCGGGTGTCCCTGGCCCATCGATACCTCCCGCACAATCCAGTTCCGGCCTCACAAGCTTGTCCTCGCCGCTCAGACGCGGCACCAAATGATGTACCCGAAGGGTAGTCGGCCATCCCCACCAAATCCCTGAACAAGTCACCGTCACCCGCCCCGAGCCAAGCAGCCAGCCCGCGCCTCCCCACCTCGCACCCCTCGCGTCCTTCGCGTTCCCCGTCCAAGCCACGCCCGCCCCAAACCTCGCCTTTCACATCCCCCTCCGCGTCACTCCGCGTCCCCCTCCGCGCCCTCCGCGTTCTCCGACTCCTCCCCAAGCAACCGCTCCGCCGCCGCAACCGCCTCCCGCACCCGCGCCACCGCCGTCCCCCCCGCCACATCCCGCCGCGCCAGGCACGCCTCGATCGTCAGCACCCCGAACACGTCCTCCCCGATCCGCCCATCCACCGCCCGCATCGCTTCGAGCGGCATCCGCTCCAGGTCCACCCCCAGCCGGATCGCCTCGCGAACCACCCGACCCGTGATGTCGTGCGCCTCCCGGAACGCCACGCCCTTGCCCACCAGGTAGTCCGCCAGTTCCGTCGCGTTCGAGTACCCGCCCGCCGCCGCCGCGCGGCACGCCTCCCGATCGACCTCCAACCCCTCGACCACGACCGCCGCCACCCGCAGGCACATCGACGCCTGCTCCATCGCGTCGAACAACGCCTCCTTGTCCTCCTGCAGGTCCTTGTTGTACGCCAGCGGCAACCCCTTCAGCACCGCGCACAACCCCGCGTGCGCCCCGATGATCCGCCCCGCCTTGCCCCGCAAGAGTTCGCACGCGTCCGGGTTCTTCTTCTGCGGCATCAGGCTCGACCCGCTCGTGACCCGATCCGACATCGCCACCAGCCCGAACTCCCCCGACGAGTACACGATCAGGTCCTCACCCAGACGCGACAGGTGCAGCGCGCACAGCACCAGCGCCCCGAGCGTCTCGACCACGAAGTCCCGGTCCGACACCGCGTCCAGGCTGTTGGCCGTAATGCCATCAAACTCCAGCGCCGCGGCGATCGCCTCCCGATTCACTCGGAACGTCGTCCCCGCCAGCGCCGCCGACCCCAGCGGGCACACGTTGACCCGCCGCCTCGCATCACGCAGACGCTCCGCGTCCCGCGACAGCATCTGCTCGTACGCCAGCGCCCAGTGCCCCCACACGATCGGCTGGGCACGCTGCAGGTGCGTGTACCCCGCCAGCGGCGTGTCCAGTTCCCGCTTGGCAAACGCGACCAGCGCCCGGCGCAGGCCCACCAGCTCGCCGAGCCGCGCGTCGATCTCGTCCCGCACCCACAGCCGCAGCGCCGTCGCGACCTCATCGTTCCGCGACCGCCCGGTATGCAGTTTCTTGCCCAGCGCCCCCAGCGACTCGGTCAGACGCCGCTCGATCCACGAGTGCACGTCCTCGTCCGCCCCGCCCAGCGGTGTCCGCGGGTCCGCCGCCACCTCACGCATCAGCCCCTTCATCGCGTCGATCAGCCGCCCGCACTCGTCGTCGGTCAGCACGCCGGCCCCGCGGAGCCCGTCGGCCCACGCGATCGACCCCGCCAGGTCGTGCCCCGCCAGTCGGTAATCAAACCGCAGCGAATCGTTGAACGCCCGGAACAGCGGGTGCCCCGCCTCCCCGAACCGCCCGCCCCACATCCCGCCGCCCGTGGATTCCTGGCTCATTGAACGATCGTAGATTCAGAACGCGGAGGCCGCGGAGCCGGACGCGGCGGTCTCGGAGAGAGGCTTGGGTTGGAGCCGATCAACCGCCCCGACGCCCGCCAGGCTCCCCAAGCCCAAACCCATGACTCCTCTCCGCGCTCTCCGCGTCCCCCTCCGCGCCTCCGCGTTCATTCGTTCGTCATCGCGCTCGGCCTAACTCCGCACCAACCGCTCCCTCGAAATCATCACCTCCAGCGTCTGGCACACCAGGTCGATCTCACGCTGCGTCAAGTCCACAAAGAACGGCAGCGCCAGCGTTCGCTCCGCCACCGACTCCGCGATCGGGAAGTCCCCCTCCTTGTGCCCGAACCGCTCGCGATAAAACGCCTGCAGGTGGATACACGGGAAGTAGTCGGCGCTGCCCACATCGTGGTTCCGCATCCCCCGGATGATCCGGTCCCGCTCGTCACGCGTGAACCCCGCCGCGAGCCGCACCACGAACACGAACCACGACATCGACGCCTGCTCAACAACCGTCGGCAGCACCAGTTCCGGCACCGCCATCAGCCGCTCGACGTACGCGTTGGCCACCCGCCGGCGTTCCTCGATCAGATCGGGCAACCGGCGCATCTGGGCCACACCCATCGCCGCCGCGATCTCCGTCAGGCGGTAGTTGTACCCCAGCCGCTCGTGCTGCAGCCACGAGCCCGTCCCGTGCCCGCCCTGGCTTGCGGGCCGCCCCTGGTTCCGCATCGAGCGGCACGCGTCGGCCAGCCGCTCGTCGTCCGTGACGATCATCCCCCCCTCGCCCGTCGTGATCTGCTTGTTCGCGTAGAACCCGAAGACCCCGGCCCGCCCGAACCCCCCGCACCGCCGCCCCTTGAACGACGTGCCCAGCGCCTCGCACGAGTCCTCGATCAGCGGGATCTCGCGCGACGCCGCGATCGACGCGTACGCGTCCATGTGCATCGGGTTCCCGAACGCCTCCACCGCCAGGATCGCCCGCGTCCGGGGCCCGATCGCCGCCTCCACACGCGACGGGTCCATGTTCAGCGACTTCGGGCAGATGTCCACGAACACCGGCTTCGCGCCCACATACAGGATGCTGTTCGCGCTCGCGACGAACGAGAACGGCGTCGTGATCACCTCGTCCCCGGGCCCGATCCCAAGCCCCCGCAGCACAAGGTGCAGCCCGCACGTCCCGCTCGACACCGCCACCCCGTGCCGGCACCCCGCCTCCGCCGCCACCAGCCGCTCGAACTCCTCGGTCATCGCCCCCATCGACAGCCGCCCCGACCGCATCGCCCGCAGCACCAGTTCCTCCTCCATCCGCGTGATGGAAGGTCGGCTCAGCGGAATCTCCTGGTGCGCCATTGCTAGATCTCCAAAGCGCGACTCGCGCCCGCCCATCCCTGGAAGCCCAGGGGCCACAGCCCCCGGGCCCGCCCGCCAAACCCTACGCCTCCATCGGTCCCCACACACCCATCCCTCCACGCCACCCCTCCCCGCCCCGCCTTCGACCCACCCCCGCGTACCATCGCCCCCATGCCCGAGCCGCGCGAGTTCATCCCACCGCCGAAGCCGGGCGAGCCCGACCCAGAACTCGACCGCCGACGCCGCACCGCACACTTCCGCGTCCTGCCCGACTTCCTCATCATCGGCGCCATGAAAGCCGGCACCACCAGCCTCAACGCCTACCTCTACCACCACGACCTCGTCCACCGCGCTCGTCGCAAGGAGGTCCACTACTTCGACAACAACACCCATCGCGGCCTGCTCTGGTACCGCGCCCACTTCCCCACCCGCTGGGACATCCTCAAAGCCGACGCCCGCGCCTGGCTCCGCCGCGCCGCCCGCACCACCACCGGCGAGGCCTCGCCCTACTACCTCTTCCACCCCCACGCCGCCGCCCGCGCCGCCCGCGTCCTGCCCAAGGCCCGCCTCATCGCCATGCTCCGCGACCCCGCCGACCGGGCCTACTCCCACTACCAGCACAACAAACGCCAGGGCCTCGACAACCTCTCCTTCGAGGACGCCCTCGACGCCGAGGCCGAACGCACCGCCGACGAGTGGCGCCGCATGCTCGACGACCCCGAGTACAACTCGCTGCCCGTCCAGCATTTCACCTACGCGACCCGCGGCGAGTACTGGTGGCAAGTCGAACGCTGGCTCGAGCACTTCCCCCGCGAGCAACTGCTGGTCATCCGCTCCGAGCCCTTCTTCGCCGACCCCAAGCCCGACTACGACCGCACCCTCGCCTTCCTGGGCCTTCCCCAGCCCACCACCACGATCCCCTTCGTCGTCCACAACGACGGCGGCGACTATCAGCAGATGTCACCCGCCACCCGCGAACGCCTCGCCGAACGCTTCAAAGAGCCCAACCGGCGCCTGGCACTGCTGCTGGGTGAAGAGCCGTGGTGGAGCGACGCCGATCGTCGGTGATCGCTCAGACGCCGGACCTGAGAAGGCTTTGCGACGAAGGTCCGGGTCGAGTACAAGGGGGCACCCGCGCCGCCGACCGCTCGACCCGGCCCTTCGCAAAGCCTCAGGACCGGCGTCCATCGCGCACCTCGCGTCGGCGACGGTGCTACTCCGCCGGACACCCCGGCGTAACCCCCCTCGCCCGCGCCTCCCGCGCATCGTCCAGGAAGTCCACCGCCCGGCGCAGGTGCGGGATCACGATCGAACCGCCCACGATCAGCGCCACATCGAACGCCTCGAACAACTGCTCGTCCGTCACGCCCAGCCGCAGGCACTGGTCGATGTGGTACGCCACGCAGTCGTCGCATCGCAGCACCATCGACGCCGTCAGCCCCATCAACTCCTTCGTCCGCGTGTCGAGGGCCCCGTCCTTGTACGCCTGCCCGTCGAGCGCGAAGAACCGCTTGGTCACCAGCGTCCCGCCGGGCCGCGCCTCCCCGTCCGCCCCCTCGCCCCGCTTCTCGTCCGTCCCGAGAATGCGGCAGTTCAGCCGGCTCCGGAACGCATGGAACTGCTCGTATCGCGTCATGGGCAAACGGTAGGAACGCTCACGCCCGCCTCGCGAACCGGTGGTGGACACCGAGGACGAACGCCTTGCACAAGAGGGCGGCACCGAACGCGGGCCAGGCCCACCACGCCGCCTCCGCACCCACATGCGCGGGGCCGTAATCCCCCATCACGCCACTGGGCGTCAAGACCCTGACCGCTACGAAGTAGCCAACGAGTGCGATCACCGGACGCTTGAACTCCACGAGCGCGGAGGAGCCCGCGTAGGCGATCAGCGCCGGAAACACAATCCGCAACCAGAACGGCAACGTCTCGCCCAGCATCCCGCCGAACGAGGTCGAGTCGAACTCCCCATACGCGAGCAGCCACATCGACTCTCCATTCGCGGCCACAGGTCGGTCGGTTCATCACGTAGCACCCGGCACGCCATTCTCCGGCGACAGAGCTCCGAACGAGGGGATCGGGCTTTCCAGCCCGACCCGAATCGGCGACAGGCCCAAACCGACCGGCCGGTCTCCTCGGTGCAGCACACCAACAACAACGACGCCGGCAACCCGACGCCCCAGCACCCTCCCCGCGTCCGAGCGGGGCTCGAAAGCCCCGCCCCCTCGTCGTGAAACTCCTGCCAAACGCGCAAGCAACCCCAAACCCACGCCTCCCCTCGCGCTCTTCGCGTCCCTCGCGTTCCCCATCTGTATCCCAGGCCCTCGCCAGCCGGCCCCTCACCCCCTCCTCACCTTCCTCTGCACCGCCACCGCGGGGTACAACCCCGCCACCTCCTCACGCCGCACCACCCGCGCCGCGTACGCCGGGTTCAGCGGCTGCAGACGCACCACCTCACGCCCCTTCCCGTCCGTCTCAAAGAACGCCCTCTTAAAGGTGCTCTCGTGGTCCGGCTCCAGGCGCGCGAAGCAGTCGTCCCCCGACGCCGCCGCCAGCACCGGGCTGAACACCACCACATCCCCCTCGCGATAGTCCGGCGACATCGAGTCGCCCACCACCCGGGCCGCGAACGCGTCCGGGTCGTCGATCTCCTCGGTCCGCACGTACTCATCCGCGATCCGCGCCGGATACCCCAGGTCCGTGAACTCCGCCGGAGAGCCCGCCGCCACCGCATTGATGAGCGGCACCACCCGCGGCATCACCCGCCCCACCGGCAACACACCGCCGGCTCCCTCGTCACCCCCTCCCGTCTCCCCGTCGCGCCCCGTCGCGCCCTTCGTGTTCCCCGTTGATCCACCCGTGCCCCCGCGATCCCCCGGCGAAATCACCCCCACAAGCCGCTCGAGCTCCCCCGTCCGGTGCGCCACATCCAGCGCCCCCCGAATCGACCCATCCTCCCCGATCCCGCTGCCGCGCAGGATGTCCGCCAAGCGCCGCGCCGCCGCCGTCCGCACCTCCAGGTCGCTCACCCGCTTCCGCAGCACATCCGGCGCTCGGCTCAGCCCCGCCGCCCCCACCAGCACCCCCGACGCCAGCCCCAGCGACTCCTCCAGCCGCACCAGCAACTCCTCCCCCGCCCGCCGCTTGCCCGTCTCGATCTGCGACAGATGGCTCCGCGCACACCCCGCCCGCTGCGCCAGCCCCTCGAGCGACAGCCGCGCCCGCCGCCGCGCCCCGCGGATCAACGCCCCGACCGTCCCGGTCCCAGTTGGCAGCTCGTCCATTCCGCCTCCTTCCCACGTACTCCCTCGCGTCCCTTCGCGCCCTTCGCGATCTCCACGAGGCCCCCGCACCCAGAATCTCACCCACTACGAGCAGGTTTGTGCGCCAACTTCTGCCCATACCGAACAATCACCTTGAAAAGTGTTCGCGGATCGGGGAACATTGTCAAGTCAGATTCGCCAAACAGGGGCGAGGATCGGCCCCCGGGGCCCAGTGCCTGATGCCCCGTGCCTCGTGCCTTCCCACGCCACTCGCCGGAGGTGAACCATGGCGTCCCGTCTCGCGTTCGACCCATCCCCACGCCGCCTCAGCCGCCAGCGGCGCCGCGAACTGGCGGCCCTGCTCGTGGCCCGGGCCGACGCCCTCCCCGAACCCGACAAGGCCCTCATCCTCGAGGTCTACGCCGCCGGTCGCTCCGTCCTCGACGCCACCCGGCGCGACAACCCCGACCCCGCGACGCTCCCGGCCCGGGCCGGCGCCAACCGCCGGCGTGTCCGGCGCCTCACGCGCCGCATGCTCACGCCCACCTTCGAACTCGTCCGCACCCAGCAGCCCGCGTGGCCGCCCATCCGGGCCCGCGTCGGGCACGCCTGCTTCATCCTCGGCCTCTCGATGCGGGCCGCCTCCGAGTCGCTCAACCTCTCGCTCCACACCGTCCGCTCCCACGCCCACGCCATCCGCGCCATGGCCGCCCTCGCCGCCCAGCGAGGCCGGGCCGCATGACGTCGCGCCCATCCAACCCGCGCATCGCCCGGACGCCGGACCTGATGCCCCGCGAAGGTCCGGGTCGAGCGCCCCGCGTCGCGCTCGACCGGGTTCGAAGTCCACCCGGCCCTTCGTCGCAGAGCCTCCTCAGGACCGGCGTCCATCGCCGCCCCCGATTCCCAGTTGGCGTCCTCTCCTGTCTGACATCTCAGGTCTCAGATCTCCGCCTTCGCCACGTTCCCTCTTCGTCACTCCGTCACTTCATCACTCCGTCACTCCGAGCCCCCCATGCCCTCCCTCATCCCCCGCACCCGCGCCATCTTCGGCCTCACCACCGCCGACCACGACACGACCCCCGACCCCGCGGGCACGCCCGACGTCCGCGCCGCCGCCACCGACCTCGACGCACGCCTGGGCGCAAGCCACATCGCCCTCATCACGGGCCCCAGCGGCTCCGGCAAGTCCTCCCTCGCCCGCGCCCTGGCCGCACGCTGCCGCGACCGCAACGAACCAGTCGCCACGATCGACCACGACACAACCCCAATCGACGAAACGCGCGCCCCCGTCGACCTCCTCACCGGCCCGCTCGAACGCCGCCTCCAGACCCTCGCCTCCGTCGGCCTGGGCGACGCCCGCGTCTTCATCCGCCCCGCCTCCACGCTCTCCGTCGGCGAGCACGCCCGCCTCCGCATCGCCATCGCCCTCGACACGCTCCGTCGCGAGCGCCCGCATCTGAAGGCCGACGCCCCGCCCGCCACGCTCATCCTCGACGAGTTCGCCGCCCCGCTCGATCGCCCGACCGCCGCCCTGCTCGCCCGACTCCTCGCCAGACTCATCCGCCGCCCCGCACGCCGCCTTGCACGACGCTCGCACCCGCCCCTGCGCCTCATCTGCATCACCGCCCACGACGACCTGCTCGAACCCCTCGCCCCCGACCTCCACATCCGCATCGATCCAGACGCGCGATCTTCGCCGACCGGCGCAGAGCCCGACGCGCCGGCGTCGCGGTCGCTCGATCGCCCGAACAACGCGCGCGTGCCCACGCCGTTGGCTGTCCAACCCGACGCTCGCGCGTCGGGCTCCGCGCATCAGCGCACCACCCCCCCCTTCACCATCGAACCCGCCACACGCCACGACTACCTCGCCCTCGCCCACTATCACTACCGCCCCGCCCATCCCGCCGTCCTCGCCGGCCCGGGCGCCATCCGGCGCGCCGTCGATCCGGAGGGCCGCCTCCTGGGCGTCATCGTCGTCGCCATGCCCACCATGAACGCCCCGTGGCGCGACGCGATCTGGCCCGGTCGCTACCGCACCGACGACAAGAAAGCCGACGCCGCACGCCTGGCCCGCGAACTCCGCTGCATCGCGCGCGTGATCATCGACCCCCGCCATCGCGGCCTCGGCGTCGCCGCCGCCCTCGTCCGCCACTACCTCGCCACCCCGCTCACACCGGCGACCGAGGCCGTCGCCGCCATGGGCCTGGCCTCGCCCTTCTTCGCCGCCGCCGGCATGACGCCTTACCGCCTCCCGCCCACGCGCCGCGACGCCCGCCTGAGCGACGCCCTCGCGCACTTGCGAATCCGCGCCGAAGCGCTCTTCGACGCGGCCTTCGTCGTCACCATGCCGCCGCTGCTCCAGCGCGAACTCCGCCACTGGGCGACCGCCTCACGCGCCACGCGCTCGCTCTCGAGCGACCTGCCCGCTGTCGCCCGGCGCGCCGCCGGTGCGCTGCTCGCCCCGCCCATCGCCTACGCGCACGTCGCCCCGTGCGCCGCCAACACGATCGGAACCACCCATGCCCGGACTAGACCCGACAACTCCGCCGATTCCCGCCTTGCCCGCGCCGCCTGAGCCCGTCCATCGCGCCACCCTCCCGCACGCCCTTACCTTCTTTCTCACCGTCGCCCAGCGCCGGGCCGTGCTCGCCTCGCTGCGACGCCTGCACCGCTCGCGCGAGACCGCGCTCCTCCGCGCCCTGGACATCGAAGCCACCACACCCGACCGGCGCAACGGACGCCGGACCTGAGAAGGCCCTTCTCCGGGATGGGCGCCGAAGGTCCGGGTCGATCAACCCGTTGCCAACGCCCTCCGTTCGCTCGACCCGGCCCTTCGCAGAGCCTCAGGACCGGCGTCCAT
The DNA here is from genome assembly GCA_020639215.1 of Phycisphaeraceae bacterium. Taxonomy (GTDB): domain Bacteria; phylum Planctomycetota; class Phycisphaerae; order Phycisphaerales; family UBA1924; genus JACKHA01. Next base: position 45,008 of record JACKHA010000008.1, on the reverse strand, counting down.
CACGCCCCCAACGCCTCAGCCCTCTCTCTCTCTCTCCCTCTCCCTTCGTCTCTTCATCTCTTCGTCAATCCGTCAATCCGTCAATCCGTCACCCCGGAACCCCCTCATGGACGACCCCAATCGCCCCACGACGCCGCACGCGCTCCACCAATGGATCGCCGACCACCTCAACGTCCGCATCTGCCGCACGCCCCTCATCAACGGGCACAACGCCCCCTTCGACTACATCAAACACACCTACTTCGAAGGCGATATCCCCGATCAGAGCCGCGATCGTGAGATCGCGGCGAATCCGTCGCTGCAACGGCCCATCACACCGCGATCTCACGATCGCCGCGCTGATGCCGAGCCCGCCTCCACATCCGTTTCCAACAACGGCCACATCCCCACCCCCTCCGTCGCTCCGTCGCTCCGTCCCTCCGTCGCTTCTCCCCCCGACCTCGTCCTCTGGGCCAACCGAGGCGGGGGCAAGACCTTCCTCGGCGCCGTCGCCACCGTCCTCGACCTGGTCTATAAGCCCGGCATCGACATCCGCATCCTTGCCGGCTCGCTCGAACAGGCCAAGCGCATGTTCGCCCACCTCCGCCGCTTCTTCGAGCAGCCCGAACTGGCCGCCCTGCTCGACGGACGCATCACCGAGCGCCGCATCGCCCTCACCAACGCCTCGAACGCCGAGATCCTCGCCGCAAGCCAGGCCTCCGTCCGCGGCACGCGCGTCCAGAAACTCCGCTGCGACGAGGTCGACCTCTTCGACCCCTCCATCTGGGAGGCCGCCCAGTTCACCACACGCTCCAAACAGTGCGGCCCGGTCCACGTCCGCGGCGCGGTCGAGTGCCTCTCCACCATGCACCGCCCGCACGGCCTGATGTTCCAACTCGTCAAGGACTGCACGTCGGGCCATCGCCGCCTCTTCAAGTGGGGCCTCGTCGACGTGCTCGAACGCTGCGGCCCCGAGTACACCTGCCGCGCCCCCGACGCCGACTGCCCGCTCCTGCCCGAGTGCGATGGCCGCGCGAAGCAGAGAAGCGAGCCCGACGCCGGGCACATCCCTATCGCCGACGCCATCACCATGAAGTCCCGCGTCTCCCAGGCCGCCTGGGAGAGCGAGATGCTGTGCCGACGCCCCAGCCGGGGGCACGCCGTCCTGCCCGAGTTCGACCCCGCCATCCACGTCTGCCACGCCGTCCCGAGCGAGCACCAGGACGCCGCGTCGCCGACGTGGTACGCCGGCATCGACTTCGGCTTCCGCGCCCCGACCGTCATCCTCTGGGCCGCCCTCGACGCGGACGACAACCTCTGGATCGCCGACGAGCACGCCCGCGCCGAGGTGCTGCTCGACGACCACATCCGCGAACTCACCGACTCGCCCCAGCGCCGCTCGATCCCGGTCCCGACCTGGATCGCCGCCGACCCCGCCGGGCACCAGCGCCACGAGCAGACCGGCGTCTCCAACATCGAGACCATGAAGAAGGCCGGCCTGCGCGTCCAGGCACGCCCCTTCCCCCTCGGCGAGGGGCTCATGGCCCTCCGCGCCCGCCTCAAGCCCGCCAGCGGCCCGCCCCGCCTGCGCATCCACGCCCGCTGCACCACGCTGATCGAATCGCTCGAACGCTACCACTACCCCGAGGACAACCCCGAGAGCATGGTCCCCGTCAAGGACGGGCACGACCATGCCGTCGATGCACTCCGATACCTCGTCACCGCGCTCGACAAGCCGTTCACGTCGACCAACTCCGGGTACCGCTGACCCGCTCCCACTCCCGAAAGGGCGTGCCGATTGAGCCGATCGCGCGAGCGATCGACGACGAACGCACGAAGACTCGGTCGCTCGCGCGATCGGCTCAATCGGGCATCGCCCGAGCGCCCAATGGCAGCCCGCGGCACGCCTCGTGGCCCCGCCCGCTCCAACAACAACGCGGGCGGGGCCTCGCAGCCCCGCCCGCGCCTCGCGTCTTGGGGATGTCCCGGTTCACCCGACGGGCTCGCGCCCACCGGCCTGCTCCGGGTTAGTCGCGCCAGTACCCGCCGCCGCGGGCCTCGAAGCGATCGTCCCCGAACCCGATCCGGATCCCGAAGCCCTCGCTCCGCCCGCGGTAGTACTCGCGGTACGACGGACGACCGCACGAGTTGTCGTACCGGTACGACCGAAACACCGGCTCGACGGGCCTGGGCGCGGGGTGGACCACGACGGGATGCCGCTCGATCGCGCGGGCCCACAGGCGCAGCTCCTCGCACCGCTCCCGCTGGATCAGGTCGTACTCGCACGACTCGAACCGGATCCGCGGCTGGTGGCACGACGTGTCGACCACCACCGTGTAACCCTCGCACCAGACCCTGTACCCCCGGCGCTCGAGCGCCTCGATCAGCCCCGCACGGATCCCCTGGCACTCGGTAATCTCGAAGCAGCACCCGTCGATCCACACTTTCGCGATCACGACCTCGCGGACCACCTCACGCTCGGGCTCGCGCCCGTACCCGATGCCCCCGCCGCGGACCGGCTCCACATGGCGCACGGGCTCGTACGACCGGTCGCGCGACCCCGTGCGGTAGTCCGGGCGACCGTACTGGGCCGACGCGGTCGCCGTCAGGGCGCACGCCCCGGCACAGGCCACGACCACGCGGGCCAGGCGGTTGGTTCGGTTGGACTTGGCGGACGAGAACATGGCGACCTCCTTCCCCGCGATGGCGCGGGGATCCCCTGTGGTCCGGGGTGTGTGCGGGGCCGGCGTCGGGTCGCGCCACTCAGGCGCCGACACGCGGCCGATCGATCGGGACGCCTCAATGCGTCCCTTCAACCCCTCAACCGCGCGCCGGAGACGATCCCTGACACGCCAGTCCGACAACGCGTCCGGGAACGAAAAAGGGAGCGGACCCTGCGGCCCGCCCCCGTGGGGATTCGTCGATGTCGGACAACCGCGACGCCGACGCGTCGGGCTCCGGCTCAGCAGCCGGCGGCGAAGATCGCGAGGTAGTAGAAGAAGTCGTCGTTGTTGATGATCCCGTTCGGCACGCCGTAGCCGGGGGTGCCCGGGATCGCGCCGGTGGTCAGGTCGGCCACCGCGACGTTGCCGGCGGCGAACTGGGCCAGGTAGTAGAAGAAGTCGTCGTTGTTGAGGATGCCGTTGGGCACGCCGTAGCCAGGCGCCCTGGGATGGGCGCCGGTGGTCAAGTCGGGCTCGCAGGCGGTGCCGCCGGCGGGGATGACGACGCACTGCACGCCGGCGATGTTCTGGAAGTTGACCTGGCGGACCTCGCCGAGGTTGCCCTGGGCGGGCAGGCCGCCGAGCACCTGATCGGAGACGAAGTCGAACCCGTTGCTGGAGATCCAGCCGGCGACCTTGATGTCGCTCACGCCGTCCCAGCCGAGCTCGTCCAGGTCGATGCGAATCTCCACGCCGGTCGTGACCAGCTCGGCCCCGGTGGCGCTGGCGTTGGTGACGCCGGCGATGTTGTTCTGGTCGGACGTGCCCTCGATCTTGGGCGTGCTGCTGACGAAGTTCTGGGGCTCGGGGAACTCGGGGCTGACGGCCTGGGCGGCCAGGAGCGCGTCGAGCGACGCCTGCGGGGCGTACTCCGAGTAGATGTTGGCGATCGAGCCGTTGGTCGCCTGGGCGTTGATGGTCGGCCCGTCGAACATGATCGGGAACTGGTCCAGTTTCGACCCGCCCGAGTAGCACCCGTAGTCCAGGTTGCCGCCGTTGAGGGTCTTGAGCGGCCCGTTGGTGCGCAGGCGGGCGCAGTCGAGGTAGTGCTGCACGGGGTTGGAGGAGAACGTGTTGTAGTTGATCCAGAAGTCGGCGAAGAAGCCGGCCTCGAAGGTCACGCCGGGGTCGATCCCGTCGCCGCCCATGCGGTTCAGGCCGTTGAACGAGATGTCGACGTTCTGGCCGCTGAGGGGGTTCTGGCCCTCGTTGCTGGTGGAGGAGTCGGCGTCGAAGAAGAGGTTGAGCTTGTTGGAGTTGATCTCCATGTTGCCGGTCACGAGCAGGTAGAGCGAGTTGGTGGCGGTGTCGATGCGGGCGTAGAGCCCATCGATCTCGGAGCCGACCGAGTCGTCGCGGCTGGGGATCTGGACCGGGGCCGAGCCGGTGACGCCCAGGATGTTGGAGTTGTCGACGGTCATGGCGATCGCCGGGCCGCCGGTCCCGCCGGTGAGCGCGCGCCGACCGAGGCGTACCCGCCCGAGCCGGAGAAGAACCCGGTGGCGCCCGTTCAGATCGGCGAACGCGCGCCGACGGCGAAGATGGCCCCGCCCGTGTCACGCCCGGCCACGTCGACGAAGTAGTCGGCGGTGAAGCCCGCGTCGAACACCGTGTTGGCCATCGCGTTGAGGATGTTGGTCTGCCCGTTGCCGGATGGGTTGTCGATGGAGGGGTTGGCCGCCGAGAGCGTGCCCTGGCCGGTGCCGGCGTTCGTATCGAAGAAGAGGGCCAGGCCGTTGCCGTTGGCCTCGACGTTGCCGGTGATCATGAGGTAGAGCACGCCGCCGTTGGTGCAGGCGTAGACGGCGTTGATCTCCGAGCCGCCGCCGCCGGTCGGGATGGGGTTCATCGAGTCGCCGAAGCCCGTGAAGTTGCTCTGGGCCCAGCCGTCCTGGTTCGCGCCGTAGATGGCGGCGTCGAGGGTGCCGTCGATCGTGGGGGCGGTGCCGACGGCGGCGGCGTTGATGTTGATCCACTGCTGCCCGGCGATGCCGGTGAAGTCGACGTTCCGCCGAGGTTGCCCAGGTTGGGCAGCCCGCCGATCACCTGGTTGGACATGAACGTGTGGTCGCCGGAGGTGATCCAGCCGGCGAGTCGGAACGACCCGCTGCCGCCGATGGCCGAGAGCGGGATGGCGATCTCGACGCCCTGGGTCGCGCTCAGCGCGTTGCCCGAGGGCGGGACGTTCGCCGGGTTGTTGTCGCCGAACGAGGTCGGGGTGTTCTGGACGAACAGGATCGGGCCGTAGAACGACTCGTCGCCCGAGAGGCGTCCGTCGATCGTCGCCTGTCCCATCGCCTGGCCGGCGATTGCCGCCAGGATCGCCACGCCCATGCCTGCACGCATCTTCACGGTTCTTCTCCCTGTCTCAACTCCGCCGCGCGCGTTGGGCGCGCCGGCGATGGTGCGGAACTCGAGCGCGGGCGGACGACCGCCGCCCGCGCGGACAACTGCCATGGTGTGCGGCGCGCGTCTCTCCATCCCGCGTCGCGCCATGGGGATTCTATCACGCTCCCGCACCAAAACGCGCAGGTTCTGCGGCCGGACACCGGGTTTCGGGCACGGGACACGGGTGCGCGGCGGCGGAGGCATGGGGTCTGTTCGGATCGCCGGCCGCCCTGCCCGTAGGTGCCGCGGCGTGGTCATCGCCCGCCAAGCCACAGGCGGGCCGATCGGGGCGGCAGGGTCGCGTCCCGGACGCCATCGACGCTCGCAACGCCCGATAGCCCGAGCCCGCCCAGCGTCGATGCGGCGTCGAACATCCCGTCGCCCCGGTTGGCCACCAGCACGACCCGGCGTTCGTCCAGGCGGCGCTCGATCACGACGACATGCGGCGACCCCGGTTCGTGCAGCGTCAGGTCGCCGAAGCGAAGCACCGGGGCCAGGTCCGGGTCGGTTCGCAGGCGCAGCCACGGCGCGAGGCGCTCGCCCATCTCGCGCATCGGCGCGTCGTCGGGCGAGTCGTAGGGCCCGAGGTCGGGCCACGGGACCGGCTTGCGGCACTCTGGGTCGTCGCCGCCGACCATGCCGAACTCGTCGCCCTGGAACAGCATCGGGCTGCCGGGCAGGGCGGTGAGGATCGCGAAGGCGAGCACGACGCGGTCGTAGGCCTCCGGCGAGGCGCGGCCGGCGTGGTAGCCCCCGCCACTGGCCAGAACCGTGCCGCGGACGGCCCCTCGGGCCGCGTCGTACTCGCGGCCCGGGTTCTGGAGCATCGACGCGAAGCGCTCGGTGTCGTGGCTGGACATGAGGCACATGGCGGCCCGGTCGTGGGCGTCGGCGTCGCCGATGAGGCGCTCGAGGCGGCGCGAGAGCCACGGGCCGTCCTGGTTGGCTCGGAGCCAGTCGAGCAGGGCCATCGCGACCGGGTAGCCCATCTGCGCGTCGAAGCAGCCCGCGTCGATCCAGCGGTCGGCGGGCTCCCAGATCTCGCCGATGGTCACGGCCTCCGGGTTGATCGACTTGACCAGCGCGTGCCAGTCGCGCCAGAAGGCGATGCCAATGTCGGGCGCGACGTCGAGTCGCCAGCCGTCGATCCCGTCGCTGGGGTCGCCGTCGTCGTTGGGGTCCATCCAGCGCCGCGTGACGGCGAAGATGTGGGCCTTGACGGGCTCGACCAGGTCGCCCCCGCGCGTCTGGGCGAACTCGGGCAGGTCGCCATTGGCCCGGTCCCAGCCGGTCCACGACACCACCTTCCCGTCGGCATCGAAGCGGACGCGGAACCAGTCGGCGTATGGCGAGGATCGCCCGTTCCGCATCACGTCCTGGAAGGCCCAGTGCTCGCGCCCGACGTGGTTCCACACGCCGTCGAGGACGATCCTCATGCCGCGAGCGTGGACCTCCGGGATGAGCACGTCGATGAGGAATCGGTCGGCCTCGGTCCAGCGCCAGGTGGCGGGGTCGGCGGTTTCGAGCGGGTCGGGGGACCAGACGGGGCGGGCGGGGCCTGTGTTTCCAAGCGACTCGTCGATGTGGCGGTGGTCGCTGGTCTCGTACTTGTGCTCGCTGCGGGCCTGGAACACCGGGCACAGGTAGATGGCGGTGACGCCGAGGGCTTGCAGGTGGTCGAGGCGGGCGGCGACGCCCTGGAGGTCGCCGCCGTAGCGCCGGAACGGGATGACGCGGGCGATGGGCGAGCGTGCGGACAGGACGCGGTGTTCTCGGTTCCATGCCGCCGCGCCGGCCCAGGCGGACTCGGTTTCGAGGGGCGTGGTCGAGTAGAAGTCGGAGGTCCACGCGGGCGTGAACGCGCCGGGGGTGCTCGGGTCGTTGGCCGGGTTCCCGTTCGCGAATCGCTCCGGGAAGACCTGGTACCAGACGGCACCCTGGGCCCATTCGGGCGGTGGGGGTAGCGCGGCGTCGGTCGGCTGCGCGGGCGCGGGAGCGACCAAGGCGAGCAGGGTTGTCAACGCCGGTGCGTGCCGCATCGGTCGGAGCGTACGCGGGGGCGGGCGGGCGTCGGGGCTGTCTGCGCCGCGGCGTCGGTGATGGATTGCGCCGGGAAAAAAGAAGCGGCACGGCTGGAAGCCGTGCCGCCCGGAGACTCGAGATGCGTGCCGGGCGATGGCCCGGCGGGTCGTGTCGCGATTAGCGGCGACGGCGACCGGCGACCAGGCCGCCCAGACCCATGAGGGCCAGGGACGCCGGGGCGGGGATGAAGTCGTAGTTGATCTCGCCGGCGAAGGCGCGGGGCGTGAACTGGCTGCCGCCGAAGGGAATGGCGCCGGTGCGGGCGATGTTGCTGAACAGGGTCAGATCGGCGTTGGAGAACGTCGAGGTCGACGTGGTGCCGGTGCCCTGGTAACGGAGCTGCGACGCGCTGATGGTGCCGGCGATGTAGACGGAGGTGGTGCCGCCGGCGGGGATCGCGATGGCGGAGTTGAAGGAAGTGTGCCCGGACAGCGTGGTGGTGCCGGCGGAGGTGATGGTCACGGTGTCGGCCAGGGTCCAGCCGGCGTTGGAGGCGGTGAAGCCAGCGTAGTTGCCGGGGCGCGTCCAGATCTCGACGTTGCCGGTGGAGCCGGCGGCGCCGTTGAAGTACCCCGCGAAGGAGGTGAGCAGCAGGCCGGGGCCGGTCGGGGTGATCTCCATGAACACGCCGCCGGACCCGTTGTTGGGGGGCAGCGTGGCGATGGTGCCCGCCTGGGCAACGGTGGCCAGGGCGACGGTGGCCCCGGCAAGGATCATGGTCTTCATCTGTCTTTCTCCTCCACGGATTCGAATGAGCGTGCCGCTACACGAAGGCGTGCGCTCCTGGACTCAACTCCCATGATAAGGGGTGCGCACAGCAAACGCAAGCGGAATTCGCTGGCCAAGCGGAATTCCGCCGCTCGGATCACCTTGCGTGCGCTCGGTTTGTGATGCGGAGGGGTGGATCAGCGTTCGCGGGCGAACTCGCGGACGTGGTCGTAGAGGCCCTGGAGAAAGACCTCGTCGCCGGCCCGCAGGACCTCGCCGGAGTTCGGGAAAAGGATGGGCTCCTCGGCCCCGACGCTCTTTCGGAAGAGTCGGAGGACGTGGGCGCGGGAGCGTCCCATAACTTCGGCGATCGTGTTCCCGTCCAGGGCGTCGCCCTCGGCGACGGTCCGCCGGAGGGTCACGACCAGCTGGTGGTCGATGATGGTGCTGGCGACGATGTCGGGCTCGAGGGCCGCGGTGGCGAAGGCCGGGGCCGAGATGGCCGACTGGCTCATGGCGATGTGGATGTTGAACCCGTCGCGGATCTTGTCGGCCATGTTCTGGTCGAACATTCGGAGCACGACGCGGACGTCGGGGTTGAGCTTGCGGGCGTCGAGGGCGATCTCGAGGTTCGCGAGATCGTCGGTGGTGGCGAGGATGACGGCCTTGGCGTGCCTGATGTTGGCGTCGACGAGCAGGGACTCGCGTCGGGCGTCGCCGATGAACAGGGGCACGCCGTCGTTGCGGACGTCCTGGAGGAACGAGTTCTTGTCGTTGACCTCGAGGACGACGACGGGGATGGCGAGCTGGCGGAGCAGGACGTAGGTGCGGTAGCCCAGGCGTCCCATGCCGACGAGCACGATGTGGTTTCGCATGGACTCGGCCATGATGCGGCACCATGCCCTTTCGTTCTGGCGTCGGTCGCGCACGAGGGTGGCGAGCTCGACGATGCCCTCGATGATGATGGTCAGGCCGACGATGGGCACGAAGAAGAACATGCCCTGGAGGACGGGGTGCTCCGGGAACTCCTCGGCGGGCTCGCCGAAGATGAGGCCGAAGGTGAGGAAGACGGCCTTGGCGAAGGAGTGGCCGCGCTCGGGCTCGAGGCGCATGAAGAGCACGCCGCCGGCCATGAGCACGACCAGCAGGACGACCAGGCGCGGCCAGAGGCGTTCGAGGAGGGAGCGCGCGAAGCACCACTCGCGCCAGGCCTTCTTGGAGAGGCGGGTGAGCGGGCCGGCGCGCGGGATCAGGTCCTCGGGCGCAGGGTGGTGAGCACGGGGGGCAATGTATCGGACGGGCGGGTTCGGGGCGGATCGCCGACCGCGGGCGGGAGGCGGTGGGGAAACGCGAGCCCCTGTGTGCATCCCGGCTCGGCCCCGAACATGGTGGCAGGGCGGCGCGTAGATGCCCAATGACCGGGCATCGCCGCGAACGGGCGGCGTCGCCCCGCCGATGACGCTGATCCGGGAGGCCCCATGCCCAGCGACACGAAGGCCGAGAAGAACGGCAAGAAGAGGGCGGCCAAAGCGCGGCCGCGCTGGGCCCGACGCGGGCTGGGCAAGTTCGCGTACGACTGGCTGGTGCCGCTGGCGGTGGCGTTCGCGGTGCTGACGCCGCTGCGGTCGTCGCTGGCGGACTGGCACGACGTGCCGAGCGGGTCGATGCGTCCGACGATTTTGGAGGGGGACCGGATCTGGGTGAACAAGCTGGCGTTCGGGCTGCGCGTGCCGTTCACGCACACGTGGGTCGCGACGTGGGACGCCCCGGATCGCGGCGACATCGTGACGCTGGCCTCGCCGGCGGATGGCACGCGTCTCGTCAAGCGGATCGTGGGCCTGCCGGGGGACGTGGTCGCGATGGCGGGCAACCGCCTGACGATCAACGGCGAGGCGCTCGAGTACCGCGTGGTCGATGAGGGCGTGCTGGAGCCAGTGCCCGGTCAGGCCGCCAGCGTGCACGCGCTGCACGTGCAGGAGACGCTCGGCGGCGTGAACCACATGCTGACGATCGTGCCGACGGCCCAGTCGGCCCACACGTTCGAGGCGATGACGATCCCGGCGGGGCGGTACCTGGTGCTGGGCGACAACCGGGACCTGTCGGGCGACTCGCGCGTGTTCGGGCTGGTGGAAGCCGCGGCGATCGAGGGACGGGTGGGGGGCGTGGCGTTCAGCCTGGATCCGGGGCGGATGTACTGGCCTCGGTTCGAGCGGTGGGGCCTGCGGTTGAGGTAGCGGGGTGGGACGCGCGGGCACTCTGTGGCGACGCGCGGACGGGCGCTCGATGTGTGGCGTGGCTGCGGCTTTGCACAGCCATGTCGAGCGTTCGGCACGCTTGGTTGATCGGGCATGCTTACTCCGAGCAGCAAGCATGCCACACGTCGGGGCCGCCCCTTCGAACGCGACGTGCGGACGAGCGTGAACATGGCGTTGGGCCCGTGGTCCTCTCGCTGGGCTTCGCCTCATGGCTCACTTGGAGCGGTCGGTTCATCCAGGAACCGTGCCCGCAACGCCTTGCTCGGCACCATGCACGCCTCGCGCTTGCCGAACCAGCGGTACCGGTTCCGGGCGACCCATGTGTACACCCAGTCACGCACGGGGCGCGGCACGATCCACGCCGCCATCGCCAGCGACCACGGCAGGCCCAGGCGGCGCGCGATCCCCAGGGCCGCCGATGACCTGACCCGCACCCGCCCATCGGCGATCAGCACGATGCTGTCGGGCAGCGTCCGCCCCGGCGCGTGGCGATCGATCAGACGCCTGGCGGCCTCGGACTGCAGGGCGGCGAAGCGGAACAGGTCGCGCCGGTCGCGCCGGATGGTCCACTGCACGCTCGAGTTGCAGAGGTTGCACACGCCGTCGAAGAGCACGACGGGATGGGCGTCGGGCGGGTCGGCCTCGTTCAAGGGCGCGACGTGACCGCGAACTGGCTCGGGCATGGCGTGGGTCGGGGCTTCGGGCACGGCTTGCGTACCACGATACGCGAGGCCCGTCGCCTCGCGCCCGGTTTGATCTGGCTTGGTCGGGCGCTCAGGCGGCCTCGGCGGCGGGCCCGCGGGCATCGCTTCTCGATTCCGCGCGCGCGTCCGATCGAACATCGGCCCGCGCGTGGCGGTGCCGCCACGCGTCGGCGTGTGCGTCGCTCGTCCCGCTCTCCGGCGGGTGCTCGACCGCCTCGTACGACGCCGGCGGAATCGCGGCGGTTTCGCGGCGAACGGACTGTTCGGCTCCGGCCACGGGCGGTCCCGATCGGGCCACGACCCGGCGCTCGAGACCGACCGCGGCCGCCGACGCCCCCGGCAGCACCACCATGCCCACGATGCCGAGCAGCATGGGCGTGGAAACCAGACCCACCACGTCCGGGCGGATCAGCAACGCGATCGCCCCGATTCCCCCAGCAACCGACAGCCCCGCCACGCCGACAAGCCCGGCGACGCGGGCCCGCCGAGTCACGAGACGCCAGCGCGCCGCCGTGGTCCGGAGATCCACACGCTGCTTTGCGGGGCTCGCGGGGCTCGCGGCCCCGGCGTCGTGCACATCGTGTTGGTTCATACTCGCCTTGTCGTCCTGACAGCACGCGACGCGGGGGCCACGCCGGCCCGCCCGCAACCCGGCCAGCCGTGGCCGATCCCCGGAAACGGGTGAGGTTCCCGAGGGCGGGGAGCGTAGCCTTGCCACCCCGGTTGCGGGGGCGGAATCCACACGAGTTTCCACCACCCACCCAGACTTTAAACAGATCAGGTGAAACCCCGGTGCGCTCCGCACGCATGTTCGGCTTCGCCACCCCGGCCTGCCCGCCCCACAACGACCCCGCCAGGTTTGTGAACGCCAACGTTGGCGGGTATTGTCCTGTCCCCCATGCCCAGACCGCCATCAATCCGGGGCAGCCGCGGCCCGTCCGCCGCCCTCCTGCTCGCGCTCGTCGCCGGCCTGACCCTGGGCTCCCCGGCCCGTGCCGGCGATGACGACGCGGCGATCGCCCGTATTGGCAGCGAGCAGCCGGTGGACTGGGCGATCTTCGAGGGACGCCCGATCCGCGAGGTGGTGCTGCAGCGCCCGGGGCGTGGCGACCGCCCTCGGGGCGGGCTGGACGAGCGCACATACCAGTACGCCCGCAACCAGCTCCGACTGGTCGAGGGCACGGCGTTTGGCGTCGAGCAGGCCGAGCTGGACCTCCGCTCGCTCAACCGCCTCGGTCGGTTCGGCACGGTTCAGAGCCAGGTGCAGCAACTGGCGGACGGCTCGGTCCGTCTGACGTACACGCTGGACCCGCAGCCGATCGTGCAGGCGGTGCAGACGGTGGGCAACCGGCGGTTCGATGACGACGAGCTGCTCGGGCAGCTCGGGCTGATCGAGGGCGCGCCCGTCGACCGCTTCACGCTCGACCGCCTGCGGCGGCGCATCGAGGACACGTACCGCGAGGCGGGGTACTACCTGGTCAAGGTGGACTGGGACGAGGAGGCGCTGGTCGAGTCGGGCATCGTGCTGTTTCGGATCCAGGAGGGCGACATCGTCCGGATCGGGCAGATCCGGTTCGAGGGCAACGCCTCGGTCGCGCCGGGCACGCTGCACAACCAGATCAGCAGCGAGGCGGCGTGGCTGCTCGGGCGCGGGTACGTCAACGACGACAAGCTGGACCTGGACGTGGCGGCGATCGTGGACTACTACCGCTCGCGCGGGTTCCTGGACGTGCGGGCCGACCGGATCGTGCGTCCGTCGCCGAACGGGCGCGAGGTGATCGTGACGTTCCTGATCGACGAGGGCGAGCAGTTCACGCTGCGGAACGTGGGCGTGTTCTATCCGACCGTCGAATCCGAGTCGTTCGAGACCGAGGGCGAGGCCAGGGCCGCGCTCGACGAGGGCGAAGAGCTCATCGGCGTGCCGCTGGATGAGGGATTCCGGTACGTCGTGTTCCGCCCGGAGCCATTCACGTCGGCGCAGGTCGAGGGACTGATCAAGCTCAAGCGTGGGGCGGCGTACGGGACGCGCGACGCCGACGAATCGGTCGAGGACGTGCTGACGGCGCTGTACGCCCTCGGGCACGCCGACGCGCGCGTCAACCGCGTGGAGCGCCGCGCGATCGACTCGGCGGAGGTCGATCTGATCCTCCAGATCGTGCCGGGGCCGGCGTACCGCACGGGGCTGGTGCAGGACTCGGGCAACGACATCACGCAGGGGCGCGTCGTGCGGCGCCAGATCACCACGCTGCCCGACCGCCCGCTCGACCGCGGCGAGATGAACGAGTCGGTGCAGCGCATCCAGTCCACCAACCTGTTCCAGCGCGACCAAACCACCGGCCAGAGCAGCGTGCGCGGCACGATCCTGCCGCCGGACCAGAACGATCCGCTGTACCGCGACGTGCTCTACGAGGTGCAGGAGACGAACACCGGGCGGTTCAACTTCGGCGCGGCGGTGGATTCCGACGCCGGGCTGACCGGGCGGTTCTCGGTCGAGCAGCGGAACTTCGATCTGTACGACTGGCCCGAGTCGTGGGGCGACCTGCTGTCCGGGCGGGCGTTCCGCGGGGCGGGCCAGACGGCCCGCCTCGAGCTGCTCCCGGGCACGCGGTTCCAGACGTACGCGGTCAGCCTCTCGGAGCCCGCGCTGTTCGAGAGCGACTACTCCGGCTCGGCCTCGCTGTTCTATCGCAGCCGCAACTATCGCCAGTACGACGAGGAACGCCTCGGCACCCGGTGGACCCTCGCGCGTCGATTCGGCACCCGCTGGACCGGCAACAGCTTCGTGCGTCTCGAGCAGGTCGGCTTGTCCGACCTTGAGCCGGACAGCCCGACCGACTTCTACGACGTCGCCGACGACTCGGTGCTGCTGGGGTTCGGCGCCGGGCTCGTGCGGACCGACGTGGACGATCGGGTGCGCCCGACCCGGGGCTCGCGCACCGAGCTCTCGATCGAGCAGGTCGTCGGAGACTTCAACTTCACGCGCCTCTCCGCCGAGCACACGATCTTCCTGGCGATCCGCGAGGATCTGCTCGGGCGCCAGACCATCGTGTCGATGCGCACCGCCGCCGGGTGGTCGCCCCAGGGGCAGGACGAGGTGCCGACGTACGAGCGGTTCTACCTGGGCGGGCGGTCGTTCCGGGGCTTCGACTACCGGGGCGTGTCGCCGCGCGGCATCCGGGCCGACAACGCGGAGACCTCGGACGAGGCGGTCGGCGGGTCGTGGTCGTTCTTCTGGGGCGTCGAGCTGGAGCAGCCGCTGTACGAGGAGCTGCTCTCGGGCGTCGTGTTCCTCGACACCGGCACGGTCGAGGAGGACATCGGTTTCGATGAGTACCGCGTCTCGGTCGGCCTGGGCATCCGGGTGTCGGTCCCGGCCCTGAGCCAGGTGCCGCTGGCGTTCGACTTCGGTTTCCCGATCGTCAAGCAGGACGCCGACGAGGAGCGTCTGTTCTCGTTCAGCCTCGACATCCCGTTCTGATTGGGGTCGTCGGGACGGGCGGGGCGTGGGCGGTGTGCCGGTGGGTCCCCGGGGCGGTCTGCCAAGTTGACACCCGGGGCGGGGGGCTGGCGATCGCAGGCAGCGATCCGACCCGCGAATCCGCCCGCTGGCGGCCCGATCTTCCTGCCCGGCGCCGCCAAATCGCCTGGTGCTTGGCATCCGCCTTGCCCAGCGTCATGCGATGATGGTCTCGCGCGACTTCGGCGACCGTGGCGACGGACGGGGCACCACCCCGCCGGGCCCGCTTGCGCTGGGCGTTGGCCCATCCGAACGCCGCCTGAACCTCCTGCTGTCCTACGCGGGCTGGCGTCCGGAGGCGTGGGTGGACCAGATCCCGCCGCTGCTGGGGCCGATGGGCGTGGTCGCGCACCGGGCCACGAGCGGGGCGGAGGCGTCGCAGGTCATCCGCAGCATGCCCATCCACATCGCTGTGGTCGATCTGGGCCTGCCGCTGGAGTGCTCGGCGGGCGGGCCTTCGGGCGACGATGGCGGGCTGCGACTGCTGGAGCTGTTCCGGCGGCTCGAGAGCGCGCCGCCGACCGTGATCGTGAAACGCATGCGGACGCACCGCGACGAGGCACGCGAGATCGCGGCGGCGTTGCGGTGCGGCGCGTTCGCCGTCATCGACCGCCCCAGCACGCCTGCCGACCTTGAGATCATGCTCGACGTGCTGCGTCGCTGCCTGACCCGTTTCTACCACGGGCGCTGGCCCGGATGCCCGTCCACCGATTCGTGATTCCCCGTCCCGGCGCGTGTGCCGGGGCGTTGTTGCCGATGCGGGTCGCCGATCCGCGGACCAGTTCACACCCGGGGCCTCCGCCCCGCCTGACTCCAGGGAGAACCCACATGAGCAAGACCGCCACGAAGCCCGCCCCGGCCCCCAAAGCCAAGACCGCCAAGACGACCGGGGCCAGCATCCGCCCGCTGCACGACCGGATCATCGTGCAGCGCGACGAGGCCGAGACGCGCACCACCAGCGGCATCTACCTGCCCGAGTCGAGCAAGGACCGCCCGAAGACCGGGACGATCAAGGCGGTCGGCGACGGGAAGCTCAACACCGAGACGGGCCAGCGTGTGCCGCTGACGGTCAAGGCGGGCGACCGCGTGATCTTCTCCTCCTATTCCGGCACCGAGGTGAAGCTCGACGGCGAGGAGGTCCTGATCATGTCCGAGGACGACATCCTCGCGGTGATCGAGGGGTAGGAAGCGCACGGGGCACCGGGCGCTCGGCCCGCTTCCTGAGAGGAGTCCATCATGCAACACCTCACCGCCATCCGAATGCTCATGATGGCCAGATCCACCGACCGGCGCGTCGACCTGGTCATCCGTGGGCATCCCTTCCACATCGACTCCATCGAGCGGGTCATCGTCCCGAGCAAGGAGGCCCGCTTGGCGGCCACCGCGGGCCTCGAAGGCCTCGAGACCGACAAAGACCTGCCGCCCGAGATGAACTGCGGCGACCTGTCCGGCTCGGTGACCATGGTCATCGGGCAGCTCCGCAACGACGAGCCGACCACCAACGAGTTCAAGACCGTGCATGGCTGCCTCCTGATCGACACCGACGACGTTTCCGCCATCGCCGTCCGCGGGCGCTAGCCCGACTCGCCACTCGCCCCTCAGCACTCGCTCCTTCGCATTCAGCACTCCCCATGACCCACGACTCCGTCCGCAAAGCCCTGTCCGAACTCAACGGCGAGCGCGACGTTAGCGTCGGCTTCGTGGGCGTCTACCCGAGCCCGAACGGCCCGGCGAGCAACGTGCTCGAGATCAAACGGGCCATGCTCATCCCCGACGAGGCCGACCACCTGGTCAAGGTCACCGACGGCACGTCCATCTTCATCCTCGACGCCGAGCGGATCGCGTGGATCCGCATCGGGCTCAAGAAGGTCCACTGAATCAGCATTCACCACGGAGACACGGAGACACAGAGAAAAACAGGAGAGGGTGGGGGGGCCGACTTCGCCGGACCCCTCCAATCCCAAGCACCCCGCTTTCCAGCCTCCTTCCGTGCCTCCGTGTCTCCGTGGTGAATCTCGACCCACCAAGAACCCATCCATCAAGGAACAGTCAATGGCCGCAAAGCAGATCGCATACAACACCGACGCCCGCGAGCGCATCCTCCGCGGCGTCCAGAAACTCGCCCACGCCGTCAAGGTCACGCTCGGCCCCTCCGGGCGCGTCGTGGTCCTGGAGAAGTCGTTCGGCGCTCCGACCGTCACCAAGGACGGCGTGACCGTCGCCAAGGAGATCACCCTGGACGACCCCTACGAGAACATGGGCGCCCAGATGATCAAGGAGGTCGCCTCCAAGGCCTCCAAGGACGCCGGCGACGGCACCACCACCGCCACCATCTACGCCGAGGCCATCTACGCCGAGGGGCTCAAGAACATCACCGCCGGGGCCAACCCGAACTTGGTGAAGCGCGGCATCGACAAGGCCGTGACCGCCGTCGTCGGTGAACTCCAGAAGATGTCCAAGACCATCTCCTCCTCCAAGGAGATCGCCCAGGTCGGCACGTGCAGCGCCAACCAGGACGCCGAGATCGGCAAGATCATCGCCGACGCGATGGACAAGGTCGGCAAGGACGGCGTCATCACCGTCGAAGAGGGCAAGAGCCTGAACACCGAGGTCGAGCTGCTCGAGGGCATGCAGTTCGACAAGGGGTATCTCTCCCCGCACTTCGTCACCGACCCCGCCAAGATGGAGGTCGTGCTCGACAAGCCCTACATCCTCATCCACGAGAAGAAGATCTCCTCGGCCAAGGACCTGCTCCCCCTGCTGGGCAAGATCGCCGACGCCGGCGCCTCGCTCCTGCTCGTGGCCGAGGACGTCGAGGGCGAGGCCCTGGCCACCCTCGTGGTCAACAAGCTCCGCGGCATCCTGAAGGTCGCCGCGGTCAAGGCCCCCGGCTTCGGCGACCGTCGCAAGGCCATGCTCGAGGACATCGCCATCCTCACCGGCGGCAAGCCCGTCATGGAGGAACTGGGCCTGGACCTCGAGAAGATCGAACTGACCGACCTCGGGCGGGCCAAGAAGGTCACGATCGACAAGGACAACTGCACCATCGTCGAGGGCGCGGGCGACACGTCCGACATCAAGGGGCGCATCGAGCAGATCCGCCACCAGATCGACGCGACCTCCAGCGACTACGACCGCGAGAAGCTCGAGGAGCGTCTGGCCAAGCTCGCCGGCGGCGTCGCCCAGATCAACGTCGGGGCCGCGACCGAGGTCGAGATGAAGGAGAAGAAGGCCCGCGTCGAGGACGCCCTGCACGCGTGCCGGGCCGCGGTCGAGGAGGGCATCCTGCCCGGCGGCGGCGTCAGCGTCATCCGGGCCCGCAAGGCGATCGACGCCCTGCGCAAGAAGGCCGAGGGCGACGAGCGGGCCGGCATGGACATCGTCCACCGGGCCCTGTCGGCCCCGATCAAGCAGATCGCCCACAACTGCGGGCTCGACGGCTCGGTCATCGCGTCCAAGGTCGAAGAGAACACGGGCACGACCTTCGGCTTCAACGCCCTGACCCACGAGTACGGCGACCTGGTCCAGATGGGCGTGATCGTGCCGACCAAGGTCGAGCGGATCGCGCTGCAGAACGCCGCGTCGGTGGCGGCGTTGCTGCTGACGACCGAGGCGGCGATCGTGGAGATCAAGGAGAAGAAGGCCCCGGTGGGTGCTGGGGCTGGGATGGATGACATGGACTATTGATCGCTACAAACCCAAACGCTGATTCGAAGAAGCCCACGGGTCCGACCCGTGGGCTTCTCTCATGTACGGATCGTGGTATCCTCACCCCATGCCCGCCCGCATCGTTGACGCATGGAACGGGTGGTACCACGTCAACGGGAGCACCTTTGGCACCTGGCTCCGGGGCGATGAGCGGGGCTGGCGGGCCCGCCACCATCGCGAGCACGTCGATGGCGACTACCGCAGCCCGCCCGATCCCGATGCCCACGGCGCCCAACTCCTCAACTCGAAGCGCAGCATGAAGGAGCCCCCGGTCCACCTCCCGCCCGAAGCGAGGCGACTCGCCTGCGAGGTGTTCATCGAGACGTTCCAGCAACGCACCATCGACGTCGTCGCCTGCGCCATCGACGACCACCACTTCCACGCCCTGGCCCGCTTCCGCATCACCGACGACCACCGCCCGCCCGCGACGATGACCCGAAACCAGCCCATCTACGCCCTGATCCGCCACGAGGTCGGCCTGGCCAAGTCCCGCTCGGCCCGAGCTATCTCGCAGGCGGGCCTGCTGCCCGAAGGCGGCGTCTGGGCCAAGCGCTTCAAGATCACCGCCATCACCGACCGCCGCCACCAGATCGCCGTCGCCAACTACATCGCCCGCCACGCCGAGCAAGGCGCGGCGGTCTGGACCATCGCTTCTCCAACAGCCAAAACGCCCGCCACCTCCGAGTCATGAGCGACAGCGTATCATTGTTCAAGGGCCCCCTACGGAGCGGCGGATGATCCTGCGAAATCCAAGTGTGCTTGTCGTTCTTGGCAACAATCTGCGTTACGTTCGTGAGGTCGATGAAGAACGCATACGGATCGGCGACAGATATTTCTTCAGTTCAATCGATGAGATTTTGAAGTATCTCACGAACGAGAAGTGCGAAGTGTCCTTGTCGTGGTACGCAAGGGAGGCCCACGATCTCGTAGAGGGCATGAGGTCCAAGGCGGCCGCGGCTGGCGAGTCGACACACGCGGCGGTTGCTTCGTCGGATGTCACCACACTCGTGCGGACAATGATCCAATTCGAATCGGTCGTGTTCTCCGAACTCTCGACGAGGCGAGTTGCGTATCCAACGCCTCGTCGGTATGAACTGTCGCTCTTGCTAGATGATCCGTCGACCCTATTCGCTGGCTCGGCGTTTGAGTCGTTACCGAGCATCGCCCAGTCAGACATTCGCTCCGGCTGCCGAGCTATCGCGTTCGATCTCCCGACGGCTGCTGCGTTTCATCTACTGCGGGCGGTCGAACGTGGGCTGCAGTGGATGCACGAGGCGTACTTTCCGCGGGGCGACAGAGACAAGCGTGCCTGGGGGCCATTGCTCCAAGACTTGCAGCACAAGAAGCGAGCCCCGCGACCGGACGAGGTTCTACTTGAACACCTCGATCACCTTCGCAAGCGTTTTCGCAATCCGACGGATCACCCGGAGAAGATCTACCACATCGGTGAGGCACAGGACGTGCTAAACCTGTGTATCGATGCGCTCAACCGAATCGGCGCAGATTCCCGAATTCGAGAGCGCATTCTGCAGAGGCCCAAGGCTACGGAGACCCCTGGCTAGTACCTGCGGTCGATTCTGGCTTGCTACCGATAGATGGGATTCAACGGGGTGGTGCTGATTCCGACCTGCGCACGGCGTGCCGCCAACTCGCAGAGTCCTCGAAGCCAATCGACGCCGAAGAACCCGCGCCGGGTGCTACCAAAACACCCACGCCCGGCCACCTACCCCCCCACCCAACAATCCCTCCGCCATGCCCCGCCCCGAAACCTTCTCCGAAGCCCGAGACCGCGAGCGGGCCGATCCCAACTATCACATCTGCGCCAACCTGCCGTCGATGCTCGCCCTGCCCATCGTCGCCGTCGTGGGCGCAGCCCTCTGCTGGCTCGCCTTCACCTTCCTGCCGCCCGTGACCTGGCTCCGCCGCTTTGACTACCGCCTCACCGTCGCCCTCATCGCCATCATCTGCTACCCCCGCCTGCACGCCCTCCTCCGCCGCTGGGCCGGATACCGCTACTGATCCGCCCCTGGCCTGCCACCGACTTGCGGAGTCTTCGGAGCAAGTCGGTGCCGATGACTGCGTGGCGCTCATTTGCCTCTTCAATCTCCGATCGCGAGTCGCACGCCTGCACACCCGTCGAAGCCATGCTTGCTCAGAGAAGCAAGCATGCCACACGGTGCGGCTACCCTGACCTGAACTGACCGCCTACCCCCCCGTCCCCGCCGGAGGCGTCCCGACTCATGAAGCCGCACATCCTCCTGCGGCGGGTCCACTACTGGGCCTCGCTGCCCATCGCCGTGCCGCTGCTGCTGGTCATCGCCACCGGCCTGCTCCTGCAGTTCAAGAAGTCGCTGCCGTGGGTCCAGCCGGCGGAGCAGCGGGCCGCGGGCGAGCCCGCGCTGGGCCTGGAGCAGATCCTCGAAGCCGCGGCCACTGTCGACGCCGCGGCCATCGACGCCTGGGACGACGTCTACCGCGTCGAGTACCGCCCGGGCCGCAACCTCGTGAAGGTGGTCTCGAACAACCGCACGGAAATCCAGATCGACGCGGCGACCGGCGCGGTCCTGCAGGTCGCCCCGCGCCGCTCCGACCTGATCGAGTCGCTCCACGACGGCTCATTCTTCGGGGACTTCGCGAAGACGTGGCTGTTCACGCCCGCGGCCATCGTCCTGCTGGGCATGCTGCTCACGGGCGTGTACCTGTTCTTCGTGCCGATCCTGGCGAAGCGGAGGCGGGCGAGGCGGGGGCGGGCCAGATAGTTCCCAGCAACAATCCGCCATGCCCATCCGCCTCCTCACGCCCGACGACGCGCCGGCGTATCTGGCCCTGCGCCGGGAGATGCTGGTGGATTCGCCGCTTGCGTTCGCGTCGTCGCCGGGGGACGATCGGTTCCGGGACGAGGGCGTCGTGCGCGAGTTCGTGTCGCACGCGCGCCAGGCGATCGTCGGGGCCTTTGCCGACGACGGCGGGCTGGTCGGATCGGTCGGGCTGCGGGCGGGCCATCGGGCCAAGATGGGGCATCGGGCCCACGTGTGGGGCGTGTATGTGTCGCCGCCGGCGCGTGGGCGGGGGCTGGGCGAGGCGATGATGCGCCGGGCGGTGGCGGTGGCCGCGGGGTGGGGCGGCGTGACGAGCGTGGCGCTGTCGGTCAGCGCGCGGTCGCACGCGGCGATCGCGGTGTACGAGCGTGTCGGGTTCCGGGCGTGGGGCGTCGAGCCCGGGGCGGTCGTGCTGGACGGCGCGTGCGTGGACGAGGTCCACATGGTCATGATGCTGGACGGGGCGCGCGTCGCCGGGAGCGTCACGCCCTCGGCACGTCCCGGCAGATGAGCTCGATCGTGTTGCCCTCCGGGTCGCGGAAGAACAGGGCTTTGGCGCCCATCCACGCGAAGATGACGGGCGTGACCTCGAGGCCGAGGGCGCGCAGGCGTGCGGCTTCCGAGTCGTACGCCGCGGGCGGGATCTGGAACGCGATGTGGTTGAGCGTCGAAGTCCGCGCCACGGGTGCATCGAACCTTCCGGCGGCCGGGGCGTGGCGGGCCGGGTCGATCAGTACGAGCAGCGGGGGGTGCGGGGCGTCCGAGGGCGTGTTCCGCGAGGCCGCGTCGCCGCCGATTGTGAGGAACACGATGGTCGGCTCCGTGGCGGAGACGGACTCAGGGGGCGGCGCGAGCGTCGGGCCACCCTCGCGCGCCTCGGGACGGAACGGCGTGAAGCCCAGGACCCGCTCGTAGAAGGCGGTCATGCCCGCCAGATCGCGGACGTTCAGGGCGATCTCGGACACGCCGGCGATCGGCGGTGCGGGGCTCGGTTCGGCCATGCACGATGGTACTCCCACGCGGTACGATGCCCGCTCACACCGGGCCGCACGCCTCGTGATCGGTCGGGGGCTAAGTCGCCCGCTGCTCGCTCGCCGTGTTGTTCGGGAATGGAGGAGCGCCATGACAAATCTCGAGACAGTCCAGTCGCTGTACGCCGCGTTCGGGCGTGGGGACGTGCCCGCGATCCTGTCGCGCTTGGCTCAGGACGTTCGCTGGGAGTACTCGTCGGTCACGTCCGACGCGCCGTGGCTCACGCCGCGCACCGGGCGGGACGGAGCGGCCGAGTTCTTCGAGGCGCTGTCGGCGATCGAGATCACCCGGTTCGAGCCGCGCGACTTCCTCGCGGGGGACCGCGTGGTCGTGGTGCTGCTGGACATCGAGTTCACGGTTCGGAAGACGGGCAAGCGCGTGGTGGAGCCCGACGAGATCCACGTCTGGCGGTTCAACGAGCGGGGCGAGGTGTCGCACTTCCGCCACGGGGCCGACACCCACGCGCACCATCTGGCCTGGCATGGGTGAGGCGGGCGGGTCCGGAGTCGGGCCTTCCGGCGCCGACCTCGCGGCTCACGGGCTGGCGGGTGTTTCGGCCTCTTCACCCTCGCGCGAGTACTCGAACGGGCGGGGGCGACCGCCGCGCGCGTAGGCGATGGAGGCGGTGAGCCGCCCATCGGGCGAGCGTTCATAGATGATCCGCTGCGGGAAGTCGTGGCGCGGGTTCTCGAAGACGGCCCGGTTCGCGTCGATCTCGGTGAGCACGAACTGGGTGGCCGCGCCCCCGTTGGGCTGGGCGACGTAGACCAGGCCGCCATCGCGCTCGACGATGCGCAAGAACTCGAACGCGCGCATGGCCCCGCGCGAGACCGTGCGCGAGACGCCGAGCATCGCCCCGCCCAGCGCCGGGGTCCAGCGTTCCTCGATCGAGGTCGTGCCGCCGGTGCCGCGGGTGCCGACCCACGCGCCGGCGAGCCAGGCGATGTCGCCGATGGTGGCCGGGGCGGGCTCGGGTAGGGGGATGTCCTCGGCGTGGCGGTACAGCGCGAGCGAGGTGAACCCGTCGGGCGGGTCGACCGAGGCCCGGGCCAGCAGGCCCTCGGGCGTGGGGCGGAGTTCCCAGCGGATGAGGCCGCCGGTGCGGGTGTCGCCGGGCTCGCGGACGGGCACGCTCTCGAACACGTACGCGCCGTCGCTCCACTGGCCGCTGTAACGGGAGACGCCGAACTCGCGCTGGACATCGACGGGCGAGCCGTCGAGCGGCATGCGGATCTCGCCATCGCTGCGGACGAACACGACCGCGTCCTCCTCGACACGCAGCGTGAGGCGGGAACTGGTGCTGGGCTGGTGGTCCTCGACGGCGCGGCCCTCGGTGCGGTCCTCGACGTAGGTCCACCGCCCGTCGATCGCCCCGACGCCGGTGGGCTGGGCCGCGGGGGACGGGACGGCGAGGGCAACGAGCAGCGCCAAGGCCGTCGCGATCAGGGTGCGCATGTGCATGCTGGGTTCCTGTCGTCGGTTGCGGAAGGCGGGGACGATGCACGCCGCTCGGGCATGGTACCGGCGACGGAAGGGACTGTTTCGGTCCGTGGTTCCGCTCGCTTCGGCGGCTCGCGCCGCCGATCACGTCCGCCCGAAGAGCCGCTCCAGCTCCCGGACGGTGAGGCGGATCGACGTCGGCCTGCCGTGCGGGCAGTTGCTCGAGCGTTCGACCGTCTCGCGCATCGCCAGCAGGTCCCGCAGCTCGCCCTCCGAGAGCGCATCGCCCGCCTTCACCGCCGCCTTGCACGCCATCATGTCCAGGACGTCCCGCAGGGCCTCCTCGCTGGTGGGCGTGAACGACTCGCCCTCGGCCTTGTCCAGCAACCCGCGCAGGAACTCGCCCGCCTCCACGCCGCGCTCGAACAGCAGCGACGGGAACACGTGCACCGCCACGTCGCGCGGCCCGGCCAGTGTCACGTCCATCCCGATCCGCTCCAGCAGCGGGCCCAGGGCCTCGACCAGCGCGGCCTGGCCATCGCGGATCGCGACCATGGCCGGCGTGAGCAGACGCTGGCCCTCCAGCGGGCCGCGCGAGACGCGCTCGAGCAGACGCTCGAACATCACGCGCTCGTGCAGCGCGTGCTGGTCCACGATCACCACGCCCTCGGGGTCCTCGGCCACAACGAACGACTTGTGCACCTGCAGCAGCGACGCGGCCTTGGTCGGGAGGGGCAGCGGGGTGGCTTCGACATCGGGCCGTGGCGACGCGCCCGTGCCGTTGATCGGCGCTGCAACAGGTTCGCTGGCGTGCGCCGCACGGTCCGCCGCTGCATCGGCGTCCAGCACGCCTCGCAGATCGTCGTACCGCGGGGCGGCATTGCCTTCCCGCAGGAACGCGGCGAATCGCTCGGCCGACACGTCGTTCCCGCCGGGGCGCAGCGACCAGCCCGCCCCGGGGAGCCGCCCGGCCATCGGAGAGCGCTGCAGCGAGCCAGCGCCGGCGCCCTGCGCCCCAACGCTCGGCGTCAGGTCCGCGCGCTGCAGGCCGCGTCGGATCGACCCCAGCACCGCCTGGTGCACCATGCCCGAGTCGCGGAACCGGACTTCCAGTTTCGCGGGGTGCACGTTCACGTCCACCGCGGACGGGCTCATCTCCAGCATCAGCACGGCGGTGGGGTGGCGTCCCGGCTCGACGAGGCCGCGGTACGCCTCGCGGATCGCGTGCTGGATCGTCTTGTCGCGCACGACGCGTCCGTTGAGGAACACCTTCTGGTGCGAAGGCGTCGCCCGCGCCAGGGCGGGAAGCCCGACGAGCCCCCACAAGGCCACGCCGCGGGCGTCGTCGAAGGAGTCGGCTTCCACCACGACCATCTGGTCGGAGAGGTCCTCGCCGAGCACCGCCAGCACGCGGTCCCGCGGCCCCTGTTCGGGCGCCAGGTCCAGCACCACCCGGCCCTCGACCGTCGCCCGGAACCCGACCGCCGGGCGGGCCATCGCCAGATCGCGCACCCACTCCAGGCACCGCTGCTGCTCGGTCGCGGGCGTCCGCAAGAACTTGCGCCGGGCCGGCGTGTTGAAGAACAGGTTCCGCACCGTCACGCTCGTGCCGACCGGCCCCGCACCGGGGCGGACCGGTCCGATCTGGTCGCCCTCCGCCTCGACGATCGCCGCGGCGTCCCGATTCCGCGTGCGCGAACGCAGCTGCACGCGGGCGACCGACGCGATCGAGGCCAGCGCCTCACCGCGGAAGCCCATGGTCGCGATGCGGTCCAGGTCGTCGCTGGCGGCGATCTTGCTCGTGGCGTGCGGGGCCAGGGCCAGCGGGAGCTCGTCGGGCTCGATGCCCGAGCCGTCGTCGGTCACGCGGATGAGTTCGGTCCCGCCGCCATCGAGCTCGACGTTGATCCGCGTCGCCCCGGCGTCGAGGGCGTTCTCAAGAAGTTCCTTGACCACCGAGGCCGGGCGCTCGATCACCTCGCCCGCGGCGATCTGGTTGACCAGCAGCGCGGGCAGCGCGCGGATCGTGCGCCGCTGTGCCCCAAGCCGCGCCATCGCCTCCGTGCCCGCCATCGAACCATCGTAGCGGCGGGGGCCCACGCGCCCGCTGGGCGAGCGACAGCCCGTTTCGCCCAAAAAACACCGCGGCCCGGGCGTGCCCCGGGCCGCGGCGTTCCGAGTTCGGATCGTCGGGTGCGGGAGCGATCTCGCTCCCACGGGATTACGGCTCGAGCGTTTCCTGATTCCCGCGGTCGTCGGAGACGATCACGCGGGCGTTGCCGCCCAGGATGTCCATCACGCCGAAGACCTCGTCGTCCTCGGTGGACATGACGCGGATGATGCCGCCGGCCGAGTCGACGGCCATGGCGGCGTTGACGTCGCCATCGGCGTTGCAGGCGGTGATGAGCCCGCCGGTGTCGATGACCTCCATGCTGGCCACGCGGGTGCCGTCCGAGTTGTGGACCGCGACGATGCCGCCGAAGTCGTCGTAGGTGAGTTCGATGACGACGTCGTCGTTGTCGTTGACGATCTCGAGGCGCTCGGCGGTGATGACGTCGGCGCGGGTGCGACCGTTGCCGGCCGCCGCGCCGATCCCACCGATCATCGCCAGGCCCGCGGCCAGGGCCGCCAGGCGCCAGCGCCGGGCCGAGCGCCGGGCGTGGGCGGTCTGCCCGGCCAGGTCGGCGGTGAGGGTCTCGAGAGCCGCGATCCTCTGCTCCAGATTCATGGTCCGTCCTTTCCGCAGGCGCAAGGGCCTGTCGATCCCGCCGGCCCGTTCCGCCCGGGGAAACCCCCGATCGCGTCCGAGCCGGCGTCGGATCGCGGCGGCAATCATCCAACCAACGCGCGGGACGCGGCAGCCGAACCCGCGAACGCACGACGCCCAGAGGCGTCAACCGGGGCTCCGACCCGCAGATCGGCCCCCCGGAAACCGGGATCCGGTATATCGGCCCGAGCCGGCCTCCGCCCGGAACCGACCGGACGCCAACCCGCTCGGACACGCAGAGCGAGCCCATGGCCCGCTCATTCCGCTGATCCCCCGATCGTCTGTTCTTCCCTTCCTCTCTGCGTCTCTTCGTCTCTTCATCACTGCGTCACTTCGTCACTGCCCCCGTACCATCCCCGCATGAGCGACTCGATCTTCTCGAAGATCATCCGCGGGGAGATCCCGTGCCACCGGGTCTACCAGGACGAGTCGGTGCTCGCCTTTCTGGACATCAATCCGCTGTCGCGCGGGCACGTGCTGGTCGTGCCCAAGGAGCCGGCGGCGACGATGGCGGACCTGTCGGACCCGGCAGCGGCCGGGCTCGGCAAGGCCCTGCCGCGGATCTGCCGGGCGGTTGTGAAGGCGACCGGGGCGGCGTCGTACAACCTGCTTCAGAACAACGGGGCCGACGCCGGGCAGGAGGTCATGCACGTGCATGTGCACGTGATCCCGCGGTACCCCGAGGATGACACGGGCCTGCGGGTGTCGTGGAAGCCGCGGGCGTTCGACCACGACGCGGGGGCGGAGCTGGCGCGGAAGATCGCGAGGCTCCTCTGAGCAGAGCCCCACGCGCGAGCGTGGGGTCGTTCCGCCGATGATCGTCTTCCTCTTCGAAAACGTACCCCACAACCCCGGATCCCCCGAATGCCCGACACCCCCGAACAGCGCCTCGCCGCACTCGGCATCACCCTGCCGCCCGCCCCGCGCCCGGTCGCGGCGTACGTCCCGTTCGTGCGAACCGGGAACCTCGTGTTCGTCTCGGGCCAGGTGCCGTTCAAGGACGGGTCGCTGCTGGCCGTCGGGCGGGTGCCGGACCAGGTGGACGTGGAGACGGCGATCGCGTGCGCGAGGCAGTGCGCCCTGAACGGGCTGGCGATCGCGCGGGATGCCGCGGGCTCGCTGGACGAGGTGCGGCGGGTCGTACGACTCGGCGTGTTCGTGTCGGCCCAGGCGGGCTTCCATGAGGAGCCCAAGATCGGCAACGGCGCGAGCCAGCTGATGCTCGACGTGTTCGGCGACGCGGGGCGCCATGCGCGGGCCGCGGTTGGCGTGTCGGACCTGCCGCTGGGGGCGCCGGTGGAGGTGGACTTCGTGTTCGAGGTGGCGTGAGTCCGGAACGGAGCCCGACGCGCGAGCGTCGTGGTCGATGCACGCGGCGGGCGGGGGCACACTTATCACGCCGCGTCGCCGAGCCTGGCGGCGGACCCCATGCTGGCGCATGGGGCTCTGCGCGGTTTGGCGACCGGGATCAGCGACCGATGGTCACGCCGATCGGCTGCGGGCGGACGCGGTGGGTCGGCTCGATGGCGATGTTCAGCGGCAGGCGGCGCCCGTCCGGCCCTTTGGGGGGGATGCCGTCGCTGTCGATGATGCGCTGGATGGCCATGACGCCTTCCATCAGCTGTTCCGGGCGGGGCGGGCAGCCGGGGACGTAGACGTCGACGGGGATGAACTGGTCGCAGCCCTGGACGGTGGCGTAGGTGTCGAACACGCCGCCGGTGGAGGCGCACGCGCCCATGGAGATGACCCACTTTGGCTCGGTCATCTGCTCGTAGATGCGCTGGAGGACCGGGAGCATCTTGATGCCGATGCGACCGGCGACGACCATCATGTCGGCCTGGCGGGGGCTGAAGCGGGCGACCTCGGCGCCGAAGCGGGCCAGGTCGTAGCGGCTGCAGGCGGTGCCCATGAACTCGATGCCGCAGCAGGCGGTGGCGAAGGGCATGGGCCACAGGCTGGAGCGCCGGGCCCAGTTGACCACGCGCCGGAGGCTGGTGGTGAGGATGGTGTCGGTGGAGAGTGCGGCTTCGATGCCCATCGGAGACTCCGCGGCGGGCTGGGGTCGCCCGGGTTCGGGCCGGATGGTAGGGGCGGGCGCGGTGGAGTGCGCCGGGCGGAACTGCGGACCCGCTCTGGGCTACCGGGCGTACTCGTACACGCCCCGCCCTGACTTGTCCCCCATCCGACCCGCGGCCACCAACTGCTTCAGCAGCGGACACGCCCGGTAGCGGTCGTTGTTGAGCCCGTCGGCCAGCACGTCCATGATGTGCACGCACGTGTCCAGGCCGATGAAGTCGGCCAGGCGGAGCGGGCCCATCGGGTGGTTGCAGCCGAGTTTCATGATCTCGTCGATGTCCTTGGGCTCGGCCACGCCCTCCATCCAGGCGTAGAAGGCCTCGTTGATCAGGGGCATGAGCACGCGGTTGGAGACGAAGCCGGGGCGGTCGTTGGCGGGCACGGGCGTCTTGCCCATCGCCGTGGCCAGGGCGATGGTGCGCTCGGTGGTCTCGGGGCTGGTGGCCAGGCCCTTGATGACCTCGACGAGCTTCATGATCGGCACGGGGTTGAAGAAGTGCATGCCGATGAAGCGATCAGCCGCGGGGCCGACGGAGGCCGCGAGCTCGGTGATCGAGATCGACGAGGTGTTGCTCGCCAGGATCTGGTCCTTGTCGAGCATGCCGGCGAGCTGCTTGAACAGGTCGGTCTTGGCCTTGGCGTCCTCAACGACGGCCTCGACGACGATGTCGACGCCGGAGAGGTCCTCGAGTTTCGAGGCGTAGGTGATGCGCTTGAGGGCCGCGTCCATGTCGCCCTGGGTGATCTTGCCCTTCTCGACGCCCTTGGCCATGAACTTCTGGTGGTTGGCCTTGGCGCGGTCGATCGCCTTTGGGAACGCGTCGTAGAGGACGGTGGCGAACCCGGACTGGGCGGCGACCTGGGCGATCCCGCCGCCCATCTGCCCCGCCCCGACAACGCCGACGGCTTTGATCTGGCTCATGGGCAAGTTTAGGGGGGCGGGGGTGGATGAGTGCACCGACCTGCTCCGCGGACGCCGCGAGTCGGCGGCACGGTTTGAGGGTTCCGATCACCCGGCCCGGATCGCCGCCAGCCCCGCCGCGACGGCCTCGCGCGGCGGGTCTTCCGCCACTCGGACCCGCCCCAGTTCCCGCCACGGCAGGACGAGGCGAAGGCGCCCGCCCATGACCTTCTTGTCGTCCATCATCGCGGCGAGGATGGTCGCGTCGTCTGGAAGGGCAGCGACGCGGGTGGGCAGGGCGATGGCGTCCAAGAGGCGGCGGACGCGGGCGGTCGAGTCGGCGGGGATCTGTCCGAGCGATTCGGCGGCGGCGGCGGCGGCGACGAGGCCCAGGGCGACCGCCTCGCCGTGGTGCAGCGGGGCGTGGGCGGGGTCGGCGTCGGGCGAGATGTGCTGCATGGCCTCGAGGGCGTGGCCGAAGGTGTGCCCGAGGTTGAGGGCCTCGCGCCCGGCGTCGTGGTTTGGGGCGGGGCGCTGCTGCAAGCCGGCGGATTCGGTGGTGTCGCGTTCGACGACGCGGGCCTTCACCGCGGCGTTGCGGGCGATGAGGTCGATCAGGCGGGCGGTGGCGGCGGGGGCCAGGCTGCTGGCGGCGACGGCCGGAGGGTCCTGCTCCATCGCGGCGAGCAGGTCGGGGTCGCCCGCGTGGGCGGCGAGCATGGCGTGCTTGACGCACTCGGCCAGGCCGGCGCGGAGGTGGCGGGGGGGGAGCGAGGCCAGGGCGGCTGTGTCGGCTAGGACCGCCTTGGGCTGGTGGAAGGTGCCGGCCATGTTCTTGAGCAGGCGGGCGTCGGGGGTGAGCAGGTTGGCGGCGGTCTTGCCGCCGATGGCGGCGTCGACCATGGCCAGCAGGGTGGTGGGGCAGTGCACGATGTCGATGCCGCGCCGGTAGATGGAGGCGGCGAAGCCGGCCAGGTCGCCCACGACCCCGCCGCCGAGGGCGACGATGGCGTCGGTGCGTTCGAGGCGTGCGGCGGCGGCGGCCTCGACGATGGCCTGGGCGGTGTGGAGAGACTTGTTGGGCTCGGAAGCGGCGACGCTGTGGCGGGCGGCGCGGAGGGAGGCGGCCGCGAGGCTCTGCTCGGCGGTGCGGACAAGGGCGTCGGGCAGGGCGGCGTCGCACACGAGCAGGACGGAGGCGGCGCGGGTGTGGGTCCGGAGTGTCGCGCCGAGGTCGGCCAGCACGCCATGGCCGACGACCACGTCGTAGGAATCGGGGCCGAGGGCGAGGTGGACGGTGCGGGAGGGCATGTGCCTTAGCGCCCGGCCGGGCGCTGAGAGTTGGGGCTCCGCGGGCCGGGGGTGCCCAGGCCCATGGCGGAGCGAGGATCGCCGGGGCGTCGCCATTCGACGCGCGGGGCGTCGCCCCAGAGCATCTCGAGGTCGTAGTGGGCCCGGGCGTTTGGCTCGAAGAGGTGGACGACGACGTCGACGAAGTCTGCCAGGAGCCAGAGGGTGCCGTCGTCGCGGCTGACCTTGAACGGGGGGAAGTCCATGGAGGAGCCGAGGTCCTCGACGTGGTCGAGCACGCTGCGCATCTGGCGGTCGGAGGTGCCGGTGGCGATGACCAGGTAGTCGGTCACGGGGCTGAGGTCGCGCACGTCGAGCACGACGACATCGGTGCACTTGTCGTCGTGGCACAGGCGGGCGGCCTCGAGGGCCAGGGCCCTGATCTTCTCGGGATCGCCGACGGAGCGGGCGGCCAGGGACTGGGCCGACTGGCCGAGGCGTTCGTCACCGGATTCGGGGGGCGTTGCTGGGGTGTCTGCCATCTGGAAGAAGGTTAGCGCGGGGCGGGCGGGGGATTCGGCGAGCGGTCGCGGCGCGGGGTGGGTGGTCCCCTCGGTCGGGTAGGGGGGCGGGCTTGTGTTTTCAAGGGCTTTCCCGGTCGGACCCGATAACGCCGGTGTCAAGGTGGCGCGGGCGTGGAGCCTGCGCTGATCGTTCACCCATGGGGCCGGCCGTGCGGACCATCGCGGTCATCAACCAGAAGGGCGGCTGCGGGAAGACGACGACGGCGATCAATCTGGCGGGTGTGTTCGCCTCGCGAGGCCTTCGAACGCTGCTCGTGGACGCCGACCCGCAGTCGCACTGCGCCGCCGGGCTTGCGATCCCGGAGCAGCGGATCGACCTGGACATCGGGGACGCGATGCTCGACGCGCGGGGGTTCGACCCGGCGCGTCTGCTGTGGCGCGTGTCCCGGAACCTGGACCTGGCCCCGAGCCGGATGCGGCTGGCGGGGCTGGAGGCGGCCCGCGGCGGGCTTGCGGATCGCTCGGACAAGGAACAGGCGCTCCGGGGCGTGCTGCAGAGGCTGTCGCCGGGCTACGACGCGTGCTGCATCGATTGCCCGCCCGGAATCGGGCTGCTGACGTACAACGCGCTGGTGGCGGCCGACACGGTGCTGATCCCGGTCGAGACGTCGTACTTCTCGCTGCGTGGGGCGGCCAAGCAGATCGACACGATCAAGTCGATCTCCAGGCGTCTGGGGATGCAGACGCCGTATTGGCTTCTGGCGACGATCCACGACGAGTCGTCGGCGCTGGCGCGGGACCTGCTGTCGGAGCTGCGGCGCGAGTTCGACTCGCGCGTGTGCCCGGTGGTGGTGCGGTTCGACGCGGCCCTGAAGGAGGCGTCGTCGTTCGGGCAGACGATCGCGGACTATGCCCCGGAGTCGGAAGGGGCGGCTGACTACCTCGCGCTGGCCGACTGGTGGCTGGGGCAGGGGTCGAAGCAGGGCGGCAAGGGCGACGCGAGCGGGACGACGGGCTCGGGCCCGCCCCAGGCCGCGCCCGACGACGGCCCGCCGATGGTGCACGTGCGGACCGGGGCCGGTCGGGCGGTGCTCGACGGCCGCGGCGGGCGCGAGCCGGATGACCATCCACCCGCCGTCGGCCCCGGGGCGATCGGCGGACAAGCGAAGGCGGAGGCGCACGCGTCCGGCTCGGCTTCTGATCCGGGCGCGGGGCGCCCGCTCGGCGCCAGGGCGTCTGGCGCTGGGGGCGGCGACGGGGGAGCGAATCAATCTCGAGGATCGGAGCCGCGCGAGCCCGCACCAACGCGGGGCGAAGGCGGCACCGCGTTGGACATGACCCAGACGGCCTCGACCGCGACCGTAATTGAGGGCGCCGAGCGGGCGATGTCGCGGACGGAGGACCTGGTGCGCCGGGCGTTGCTGCTGCAGCGTTCGGACCGGGTCGAGCGCCCGATCGAGCCGAAGCCGGCGCCGGTGCGTCTGGTGATCGAGGCCGACGACGAGGACGACGCGACGCCGGCGGGCTCGGAATCGGGGCTGCTGGCGGGCGGGTCGATCGCGCGGTTGCTCGGGGCCCGCAAGACGGCGCGGGGCGTGCTGTTCGTCCAGCCGCTGGCGGCGGGGCGGTCGGTCGCGGTCGCCGGTGAGTTCAACGGGTGGTCGGCGACGGCGCACACGATGCGGGCCAACAGGGGCCTGGGCGTGTTCGAGGTGCTGATCGATCTGCCGCCGGGCGAGCACTCGTACCGCCTTGTGATCGACGGCGTGTGGAAGCCCGACCCGTTCAATCCGCTTTCGGCCCCGAATCCGTTCGGCGAAGCCAACAGCGTCGTGAGAATCGATCCGCCACCCACGCGCCCCTGAGGCCGCGGCGTGGGGCGGGGCCCCCGCCGATTGCGGGAGAACCCGGCGATGCACGAGCACGAGTCCGGATCGGAGCGGGGCACGCCGGCGGCGACGCCGCGGCTTGTGCTCCGGCGGGATGACGATGGGTTCGATGCGGCGGGGCCTGTGGCGCACTCGGCGTCGCGCGGGGACGGTCGGCGTGAAACGTCGGTTGCGCCGGTGCGTGACGAGTTCGTGGAGCAGATCGCCGACTCGCTGACCGACCTGTTCCTGGGCGAGGCGCGGAAGACTGCGGGCGGGAGCGCGGGCCGCGTGGATGGCGTGCGTGATGAGCGGGGGAGCGGAACGCGGGCGACAAACGGCATCGCGTCCGGGGCATCTTCGAGCGGGCGCGAGGCGTCGCCGCGGGTGTTCGGGTCGCGGGATGGCGGCGACGGCGAGAATCCGTCGATCGGGGCGCGCGGGATCGAGTTGCTGGTCGTCGGGCACCTGCCGGTGCTTGGCGGGGCGTGGATCGCGCAGTACGCGGCCCAGGTGGCGCGTGACGGGGGCGAGGCGGTGGCGCTGGCGCGCCTCGAGGACGATCGCGTGTCGATCGACCTGTTCGGGGCGTCACGCGGGGACGAGTTCGACAGCGGCGGTTCGTTGCGGGCGGCGATCGCGCGGGCGGGCGGGGTGGCGTCGCGCTGGCTGGTGCGTGCCGGCGAGTTGTCGGAGGCGGCGCTGGCGGGCGATCCGCGGATCGGTCGGATCACGCTGCTGAGCGGGGTGAGCGAGTCGTCGCTGGTGTCGGCGTACCGGACGCTCAAGTCGCTGGTGCGCCCGGCGGAGGCGGACGAGGCGGATGGGGACGGCGCTGGCGCAGCGAGCGGACAGGAGCTCGAGGTGCGGATCGCGCTGCTGGGGGCCAGCCCGGAGCGGGCGCGTGAGGCGAGCGCGAGGATCCGGCGTGCCGCCGCGGCGTTCCTGCGCCGGCGGGTCGATGTGGTCGTGTGCGCGGACCGGATCGGGGCGACCGACGCCAGGCCCGTGTTCCGCGGGGCGTTCGATGGCGACGCGGCGTGGCTGGTGGAGATGATCGCGGGGGGAACGGCGGGAGCGTCCGAGCCCGTCTCTCGGCGCGAGTCGGAACAGGCAGTCGCCGAGCGGGAAGCATCGCCGGTTGCTCCTCGTTTCGACGAGGGTGAGGACGAGTGGTTGCTCGACTCGGAGCCGGTCGCGGCGCGCCGGGACGCTCCGAACCCGCACGCGGGGATTCGCGGCGATGCCTCGGGCGCTCGGCCCGCGAGCGCTGGCCCTCGCGGCTCGGAATCCACTCTCAGCGGTGGTGCCGCGCAGGGCGCGAGCCTGCTGCTGGGTTTCTCGGTTCTGCCGATCTCGTGCCCGGACGCGCCGGGCGTGGAACTGGCCGCCGATTCGGCGGGCGGGCTACACGCGGTCGCGTTCGATGAGGTCAGCAGCGCTGCGGCGATGGTTGGGCATGTCGGCGCGGCCGGTCGTGTCGGCGTGGCGGCCTTGCTCAGCGTCGAGGCGTGGGCGACGGCCAACGCGGGGCTGATCGCCCGGGCCGTGCCGTTCCTGAGGGCGGGCCCGATCGGGCTGCACCTGCTCACGCGCGTGCCGGCGGCGGCGCGGGACCTTCTGGCGACGCGGGTGAGGGTGCATCTGGTCGCGCGGGCGTCGGCGCCGGGGGATGTGTGCGTCGGCTTGAACTGAGCGGCGTGCGCCGGCGGCGCTTCGATGCGGCGATGATGGTTTGGGGGAGGCATCGAGGCAAGAGGCATCGAGTGCCGAAGAACCGTTTCCGGCCTTACTCGTCATCCGGCTTGATCGGCCCGTCGCACACCACCCGGAACCCCACGTGCGTCGCATCCGCGAGCCACCAGCGGCTGCGCGGGATCTGGGGGTCGCTGGCCTGCCAGTCACGGGTCTGACGCTCGCGGCTGGTGGCGGTGACGGCGTTGGCCTCGTCGAGGTACGAGCCGCCGGCGACAAGAGGCGTGCCATCGCGACCGTTGATCCACTCGGCGGCGTTTCCGTGCGTGTCGTAGAGGCCGAAGGCGTTGGGCTGGAGCGAGGCGACGGGGTGGGTGGTCCAGTCGGCCGAATCGACGTACCACGCGTGGTCGGCCAGTTCACGCTGGTCGTCGCCGAAGCAGTAGGGCGTGTCCGCGCCGGCGCGGCAGGCGTACTCCCACTCGTTCTCTGTCGGCAGGCGGAAGGCCAGGCCGGTCTTGTTCGAGAGCCAGACGCAGAACTGCTCAGCGGCGTGGTGGGTCATGGAGAGGGTGGGGTAGCCGGCGTGCCCGAAGCCGCGGTCGGGCGGGAGGTAGGGCTTGCTGGGTCGGGCGACCACGTCGGCGTCGTCGGGGGTCGTGGGGTCGGGCTGGTCGAGGGCGAAGACGAACACGTCGTAGAGGTCCCAGGTGATCTCGGTCATCGCGATGTAGAACGCCTCGATGTCGGCCTCGATGGGGCGGTCGAGGTGGTCCATCTCTGCGTACGTGAGGCTCCCGGCGGGCAGCGGCACGAGGGTGAGTTCGATCGCGGTGCCGGGGATGGTGATGGTGATGGGTTCGAGCGGCTCGGCGTCGGCGGGGGCGGGGATCGCCGGGGCGTCGGCGGGCTGGGCGGAGACGGAGGCGGCGGCGAGGCCAACGATCGCGCCGATGGTTGCGAGGTGGACGAGGCTGGGGCGGGTTGTGGTGCTGTCGGGCATGGTGGTGCTCGGTGGGCCGGCGATGGGGCAAGAAGCGGCGGAGTCGGCGGTCGTTGAGGTCCGCGGGGCGACAGGCGATTCGTCGGTGTCTGGCCAGCCCGACGCGACGCCCGTTCGCCACGAGTTTACTCGCCTCTTGATGGGGGTCGAGGTCCGGATCCTGGTCTGGTCGGATGATGCCGAGGCGGCGACGCGGGGGGCAGCGGCGGCGTTCGTGCGGATCGCGGCCATCGAGGATGTGGCGAGCGACTGGCGGGCTTCGAGCGAGCTGATGCGTCTGTGCCGCGAGGCGGCGGGGGCAGAAGTGGCGGTGTCGGGCGATCTGCTGGCGATGCTGGATTGTGCCGAGAGGGTGTCAATGGCCAGCGGGGGGGCGTTCGATGTGACGATCGGCGCGGTGACGCACCTGTGGCGTGAGGCGGGGCGCGAGGGGCGGACGCCGGGCGAAGCGGAGATCGCGCGGGCGCGGGCGGTGGTGGGGTTTCGGAACGTCGTGATCGATCCGGCTCGGGGCACGGTGCGCCTGCGGCGCGAGGGCTTGGTCATCGATCTGGGCGGCATCGCGCAGGGGTACGCCGCGCGCGAGGCGCTGGCGGTGCTGGCGTCGCACGGGCTGGCGGCGGCGTGCGTGGATGTCAGCGGGGACATCGCGGTTGGTGAGCCGCCGCCGGGGCTGGAGGGGTGGCGCGTGGCGGTGGCGTCGCCCGAGGGCACCAGGGTGCTCGTGCTGTCGCACGCGGCGGTGTCGACCTCGGGCGATGGGGAGCAGGCGGTCGAGGTGCTCGGAGACGATGGTGAGGTCGTGCGTGAGTCGCACATCCTGGACCCGCGGCGCGGGCGGGGCGTGGTGGGGATGCACGCGGTGACGGTCGTGGGGGCGGACGCGATGCTGTGCGATGCGCTGGCGACGGCGGTGAGCGTGATGGGGGCGGAGCGGGGGCGGGAACTGATCGCGCGGATTCCGGGGTACGACGTGTTGATCGTCGGGGCTGAGGGCGTCGCTGCGCCAGAGGGAATCAAGCGCACCAGAGACTGATGGCGCTCTTGGTTGCTTGACCCGGACCTTCGCAGGGCCTCAGGTCCGGCGTCTGGGCGCGGTCGGTGGAGTCGGCGGGGCGACGCTCGCTCGCGAGGGCGGCGCTCCTACTCCAGCACGTTTGGGCGGTACATCTTCGTCCCAAGCGCCCAGTGCCGATCCGTGAAGTTCCCGCCGAGTTCGACCGCCTTGGCCCGCGACGGTCGGGCGGCTTCGGTGGCGATGGTCGTCTTGGCGTCGAGGTTGTCGAGGATCGAGACGAGCACGGCCTCTGGGGTCGAGGGCACCTTGGCCGCGCCGTACTCGGGCAGCGTGTGGTGGCTGAGGATGATGTGCTGGAGGACCGTGAGCATGCCCGGGGGCAGGCGGAGGCCCTGGCTGGTCATGACCTGCTGGGCCTTGTCGTGGAGCATGATGGCTCCCTCGACGATGTGCCCGATGAGTTCGCCGCGGTCGGAGTAGGCGAAGGTCTGGTCGAACTTGAGCTCTCGGGTCTTGCCCAGGTCGTGCAGGAACAGGCCCAGGACCACGATGTCGCGGTTGAGCTTGGGATAGAGCGGGCAGACGGCGTCGGCGAGTCTGAGCAGTTGCAGGGTGTGCTCGAGCAGGCCGCCGAGGTAGGCGTGGTGCATGCTCTTGGCCGCGGGGGCGCGGCGGAACTGGTCCATGAGGAACTCGTCGGCGAGGTACTCGTTTGCGAGGGCCTTGGCCGCGGGGTGGGCCAGGGTGCCGAGGAGGGTGCGGACCTCCTCGAACATCGCGCCGACATCCTTGTCGGTCGATGGCAGCAGCTCGCCCATCTGCTCGGGCGTGGGGTCGATGGGGTCGATGCTGTGGATGATG
This sequence comes from Phycisphaeraceae bacterium, assembly GCA_020639215.1. GTDB lineage: Bacteria > Planctomycetota > Phycisphaerae > Phycisphaerales > UBA1924 > JACKHA01. The sequence goes on along the minus strand of JACKHA010000008.1, from coordinate 7,650 downwards.
AGTTGCAGGTCGCCCTGATAGGCCTGGGTCTCGCCCTCGACGTAGACGAAGCCCTCGGTGGGCAGGCGCCGGAACTGGGCCTCTTCGATCGACCACATGCGACCGGAGACCTCGCCGGTCTTGTCGGAGAGGAGGCAGCGGAGATAGGGCTTGTCGTTGCGGGTGCGTCCCATCTGGGCGTTGGAGATGGCGAACGCGCCCTCGACGCGCTCGGACACGCCGAAGTCCGCGATGTATCGACGATCGGGCATGGGGCCTCCCTTTGGACTCCGAGGATAGCAGTTCGACGCGAACAAACCGGAAGGCACGCGATGCGACCCGACTTCGACGCCGCCGAAGGACTCAGAGATTGAACAGGAAGTGGCACACGTCGGCGTCGCGCATCGTGTAGTCGCGTCCCTCGACCCGCAGGCGTCCCTTCTCCTTGATCGCCTTCTCCGAGCCGAGTTCTTCCAGGTCCTTCACCGCGTACACCTCGGCCCGGATGAAGCCCTTCTCGAAGTCGGTGTGGATCACGCCCGCGGCCTGGGGCGCCTTGGCCCCCGCCGGGATCGTCCAGGCCCGGATCTCCTTCGGCCCGGCGGTGTAGAACGACTGCAGGCCCAGCAGGCGGTATGCCGCCCGCGCCAGCGACGCCAGGGCCGGCTCGGCCATTCCCATGCTCTCGAGCATCTCGCGCCGGTCCGCCTCGTCGAGCTCGGCCAGTTCGCTCTCGATCTTCGCGCACACGGGCACGGCTTCGCTGGCGTGGGCCGCGGCGTAGTCGCGCACCTTCTGGCACATCTCGCTCTGGCCGGTCGCGTCGGACTCGTCCACGTTCATCACGTAGAGGATCGGTTTGGCGGTCAGCAGCCCGAGGCCGCGGAGGGCCAGTTGCTCGGCGGGGTCCGACAGCGTGATCGTCCGGGCCGGCTTGCCCGCGTCGAGCACCGGCTGGACCTTCTGCAGCACCGACAGACGCGCGATCGCCTCCGGGTCGCGGCTGCGGGCGGCCCGCTCGGCCTTGGGCAGCGCGCTCTCGATGGTCTGCAGGTCCGCCAGGGCCAGTTCGGTCTCGATGGTCTCGATGTCGCGGAGGGGGTCGATCGTGCCGTCGACGTGCGTGATCTCCTCGCCGCCGGGGGCGTTGAGGAAGCAGCGGACGACCTGGACGATCGCGTCGACCTCGCGGATGTGCGAGAGGAACTTGTTGCCCAGGCCCGCGCCCTCGCTGGCGCCCTTGACGATGCCGGCGATGTCGACCAGGCGCAGGGACGCGGGCACGATCTTCTGGGACTGGATGTGCCGGCGGATGCTCTCGAGCCTCGGGTCGGGCACGGGCACGACGCCGACGTTCGGCTCGATGGTGGCGAAGGGGTAGTTGGCCGCCAGCGCCCCGGCGGCGGTCAGGGCGTTGAACAGGGTGCTCTTGCCGACGTTGGGCAGACCGACGATGCCGGCTTCCATGGGGATTCTCGCGGGGCGGGCGTGGAACGGGGAGTTCGGAAACGGGCCGCGATGGTAGGGGGCGGGAGGGGGGTGCTGGTGCGGGGCTGGCGGACAGCGCGCCGCAGTGGGGGTGACCACGACGCTGGCGCGTCGGGCTCTGCGCGGCGGGGTGTTGGGAATCACCGGATCAGGGGCCTTGTGGCGGGTTGGGGCTGCTGTTAGGATGAAGTTCTCGGCGTGGGGGTGGGCGCGGAGGATCGCGATGAAGCCACTCGTGGGGCTTGCCGCTGGCGTGTTGTGTGCCGGTGTCGCGTCCGCCCAGACCGCCACCGTCACCGTCGTCCACGACGACCCCGACGGCCTCGTCGAGCCGGGGCAGACCGTCCGCATCGATGTCCTCGTCGAGTGGGAGCCGGCCACCGCCTGGTTCGCCGGGCTGCAGGGCGACCTTGGCCCGACGCCCGGCGTCGGCGCGGCCTCCAACGTCGCGAGCATCTTCCCCCAGAGCGCCCTGGTCAACTGGGGCCAGGTCTCGGGCGGCGGCATCACGGGCCTGCAGTTCGCCATCGTCCCGCCCTTCGGCCTGTGGTGCTACCCCTGGCCCCCACCCGGCGGCGGGGGCACCGGCCTCATCGGCCCGCTCGTGTCCTACGACTGGACCGCGCCGACCGACTACCTCGGCCCGGTCAGTTTCGACTGGCGGTCCCCCGCCGGTGTCCCGAATCTCCGTGTCTTCCCCTCGCTGCTCAGCCCCGTGTTCATCGAAGCAAGCACGGCGTACACGCCGGCGACGCTGACCGTCGTGCCGGGGCCGGGCGGGGCCGTCGTGGTTGGCGTTGCGGCGGCGCTCGCGTCGCGTCGATCTCGCCGTGCAATCCCATCCACCTGCCGGAGCCCGTCATGAGCCGGGTGGCGCAACTGTCCGCGCGCGTCGCGTTCGTGTCGACCGGGCTTGCGGGTCTCGCGTGCGCCCAGCCCTCGGCGCTGGTCGCCACGAGCCTGAGCCATCCCCTCTCGGGCGCGCCGATCTCGGTGGTTGAGCCCGGGCAGATCGTTCGCGTGCGCACGGTCGTGTCGTGGGACCGGCCCGGCACGCAACTCGCCGGCATCGCGGGCGACCTGCTCGCCACGCCCCTCACCCCGGGCGGGGGCGACGGCGTCGTTTCCAATCTGTATTCCGAGTTCGATCCGGGCGGCACGATCATCCTGGGCACGCTGGTCGGCGACGACGTGCTCGGCATCGACGTGGCGCCGGTGCTGTGCATCACCGGGCTGTGCCACCCTGTCCCGTTCCAGTGGGCGGGCATCGATCTCGTGGGGTACGACTGGACCGCCCCGGCCGCGCCCGGCGAGTACGAGTTCGGCTTCACGCCCGCGCCGGGGCGCGAGTTCGTGCGGATCTTCACGTCGGTGTCGCCCGCGTTCACCCTGGCCGCGACGACGTACACGCCGGCGACGCTGACCGTCGTTCCCGCGCCCGGGGCGCCCATGGTCCTGGGCTTCGCTGCTGCGCTCGCCCCTAGGCGCTCGCGCCCCCCACCCGGCACACTCGCCACGCGCGCCACGCCCCGATCCGCCCCCGCCAGGAGCCACCGATGAGCCACCGCCCCACGCTCGCCACCAGCCTCGCCCCGCTCGTCCTCGCCGCCCTCGCCCTCTCCAGGCCCGCCTCGGCCCAGCCTTCGGCCTTGGTCGTGACAAACCTGACCGACCCCGTCTCCGGCACGACGCTGGCATCGATCGCCCCCAGCCAGACGCTGCGGATGCGGACCAGGGTCTCGTGGCAGGGCGGCGTGCAGATGGCCGGCATCGCCGGCGACATGCTGGTCACGCCGCTCACGCCCGGCGGCGGCGAGGGCGTGCCCGCCAACAGATACTCCGAGTACGCCGTGGGAGCGCTGGTCAGTCTCGGCGCGTTCGCTGGCGATGACCTGCTGGGCATCGACATCGCCGTCACACCGGCGTTCTTCCAGGGCGGCTGGATCATCCCGCCCTCCTATAGCAGCAACGGCATCGACTTCATCGGATTCGACTGGACCGCTCCGTCCGAGCCGGGCGAGTACGCGTTCCGGTTCCAGCCGAGTGCCCTCGCTCCGAATCTCCGCGTCTACCCGACTACCGTGAGCCCCGCGTTCATCGAGGTGCCGACGACGTACATCGCGGCGTCGGTGACGGTGATCCCGACGCCCGCGGCGGTCCCGCTGCTCGTGCTGGCGGCCGCCTCGACCTCGTCCCGACGCCGGAGACTCGCATGATCGCGGGCAAGCACATCGTCGGCGTTGGCATCGGCGCGGTGCTGATGCCCGCCGCCGCGCTGGCCCAGCCATCGGCGCTGGTCGTGACCACGCTCACCGACCCGGCGACCGGCGCGCCGATCGCCGAGGTCGCGCCGGGCCAGACGGTGCGGATGCGGACCACCGTGTCGTGGGAGCCCGGGGGGACGCAGTTCGCCGGGATCGCCGGCGACATGCTCGTCGCCCCGCTCACGCCGGGCGGCGGCGAGGGCACGCCGAGCAACCTGGTCTCGGAGTTCTCGATCGGCGCGCTCGTGAGCCTGGGCACGTTCAGCGGCGACGACCTGCTCGGCATCGATATCAACGTCACGCCGCCGTTCTTTCCCGCCGGGGGGCCTGTCCCGCCTTCCCTCAACTACTGGGGTATCCAGTTCATCGGCTACGACTGGGCCGCGCCGGCCGAGCCGGGCGTCTATGAGTTCCGTTTCGAACCCGTGCTCTTCTTTCCCAATGTTCGGATCTACCCGAGCCAGTCGAGCCCCCAGTTCGTGTCGGTGCCGACCACATACGCCGCCGCCTCCGTCACGGTGATCCCGGCCCCCGCCGCCGCGTCGTGCGTCGCCCTCGCCGCGGCGATCGCCCCCCGCCGGCGTCGCCCGGGTATCGTGGCGGGATGAACCCCGCGACGCCGCCGTCGACGCCCGCCAACCCGCCCGCTTCGGCCCCTGCCAGCGCGGCCTCCTCGCCCGCGCTGCCCCCCCGCGTCGCCGCGCGCCTCGCCCCCTTCGGCACCACCGTCTTCGCCGAGATCACACGCCTGGCGATCGAGCACAACGCCGTCAACCTGGGCCAGGGCTTCCCCGACTTCGACGGCCCCACATTCATCCGCGACGCCGCGTGCGAGGCCATCCGCCCCGACGCCCACTCCCGCACCGACTCGAGCGCAAGCGTCCCCGCCGGGCACAACCAATACGCCCCCATGATCGGCGTGCCGCCCCTGCTCCGCGCCATCGCCGGCGTGTGGGCCAGGGAGGAGGCCCGCGACCTGGACCCGGCGCGAGAGCTCTGCATCACCAGCGGCTGCACCGAGGCCATCGCCGCCACGTTCCTGGGCCTGTGCGAGCCGGGCGACGAGGTCGTCCTGTTCGAGCCGTTCTACGACTCGTACCGCGCGTGCGTAGCGATGGGCGGCGGCGTGCCGAGGTTCGTCCCGCTCCGCCCGCCCAGCGAAAAGCCCGCCGACGCCTCCACGCCGCTTGCCACGCGCGGCTTCTGGTTCGACCCCGCCGACCTGCGGGCCGCCATCACGCCCCGAACCCGCTTCATCGTCGTCAACACCCCGCACAACCCGACGGGCAAGGTGTTCTCGCGCGCCGAACTGGACCTGATCGCGTCGCTGTGCCGCGAGCACGACCTGGTCGCCATCACCGACGAGGTGTACGAGCGTCTCGTGTTCGAGCCCGACGAGCCGCACCTGCGCCTGGCGAGCCTGCCGGGCATGTGGGAGCGGACCATCACGCTCTCGAGCCTGGGCAAGACGTTCAGCCTGACGGGGTGGAAGATCGGCTGGGCGGTCGGGCCGGCGCGCCTCATCGCGGGCGTCAAGGCGGCCCACCAGTTCCTGACGTACGCGATCGCCACGCCGCTCCAGCACGCCGCGGCCACGGCGATCGAGCAGGGCGACGCCTACATCGCCGATCTCGTGGGCGACTACGCCCGCAAGCGCGACCGCCTGGCGGACGGTTTGGGATCCCTGGGCTTCGACGTGTTCTCGCCGAGCGGGACGTACTTCATCATGGCCGACCACCGGCGCGTGGGCGAGCGGCTGGGAGCAACGACCGACGTCGAACTGTGCCGGCGACTGATCACCGACGTCGGCGTGGCGGCCATCCCGCCCAGCGCGTTCTACGACACGCCGGGCGGCGGGAGCCACCTGGTCCGCTTCGCGTTCTGCAAGACCGACGCGGTGCTGGACGAGGCGATCCGGCGGATGCGCGCGGCGCTCGGGGCGGACTGAAGGGTCACCACGGAGACACGAAGGGCACAGAGGGGGGCGAGAACCGGGGCGGACACAGAGCGCCCGTGCCGCGATCCCCGTCTCCCTCTGTGCCCTTCGTGTCTCCGCGGTGAACCCGTGCGATCCGGTCGGCTGGTACCATCCCGCCGCATGAGCGCCAAAGCGACGCAGCGCGAGCGGATCGGGTTCCTGCGCGACCTGCTCACGCGCGCGAACCGGGCGTACTACACCGACGCCGACCCGATCATGCCCGACGCGGAGTTCGACCGCCTCCTGCGGGAACTGGGCGAGCTGGAGGGCGCGAACCCGGACCTGGACGACCCCACCAGCCCGACGCGGCGCGTCGGGGGCGAGCCGATCAAGGGCTTCAAGACCGTCGCCCACGCCGTCCCGATGATGTCGATCGACAACGCGACGAGCGAGGCGGACGTTTCGGCGTGGTACGAGCGGGTCACACGGGCGCCCAAGGGCGCGGCACAAGATGGCGCGTCGCTGTTCGCGGGCGCGGACGGCGAAGGCCAGGCCGGCGATGCTGCCGACCGCGGCGACGCCACCGCCATCATCTGCGACCCCAAGGTCGACGGTGTGGCCATCTCGCTCCGCTACGAGAAGGGCGTGCTCGTCCGGGCCGTCACGCGCGGCGACGGACAGCGGGGCGACGACGTGACCCACGCGATCCGGACGGTGCGGAGCGTGCCGCTGCGGCTGGAGGCGATGGGTGATGAAGCCGGGGGGAGTCGTTCTTCCACGCCCGGCACAGGGCACGGCACAGGCTCCAAGCCTGTGCCACCAGCCATCCCCGACGTGCTCGAAGTCCGAGGCGAGGTCTTCATCCCCCTGGCCGAGTTCGTCCGCATCAACGAGCGTCTCGAGGCCGAGGGCGAGGACCTGCTGGTCAACCCGCGGAACGCGTGTGCCGGGACGATCAAGAACAAGGACCCGAAGGTGGCCGCGTCGCGGAACCTCGGGTTCGTCGCCCATGGGCGCGGCGAGGTCGGCACGCTGCCCGGCGGTGGGCCCTTCGCCGCGTGCTTCTGGGACTTCCTCGCGGCCATCAAGGCCCTGGGCCTGCCGACCAGCCCGCACACGCGTCGCTGCGCCTCGCTCGACGAGATCCTCCAGACCATCCGCGCCTTCGACGCGGCCCGCCACGGGCTCGACTACGCGACGGACGGCATGGTCCTGCGCGTCGACTCCTTCGCCGCTCAGGAGCGCCTCGGCGTCACGAGCAAGTCGCCGCGCTGGATCCTGGCGTTCAAGTACCCGCCCGAGCGCAAGACCACGACGCTGGTGGAGGTGCTGCACCAGGTTGGAAAGACGGGCAAGATCACGCCGCGGGCCCGCCTGAAAGATGTGTTCCTCGCGGGCACGACGGTCAGGCACGCCACGCTGCACAACTACGGCCTGATCCGCCAGAAGGACATCCGCATCAACGACGTCGTGGAGGTGGAGAAGGCCGGCGAGATCATCCCCTACATCGTCGGCCCCGTGCTGGCCCAGCGACCGAAGAACGCGGAGAAGATCGAGGCTCCTGAGACGTGCCCCGAGTGCGCCGGCACCGTCGAGGTCGAGCCGCCCGAGAGCGCGGACAACCCCGAGATCGAGACCGCCCGGCGCTGCGTCAACCCCGAGTGCCCGGCCCAGGTCCGCGAGAAGCTCATCTGGTTCGCCGGGCGGAAGCAGATGGACATCGAGGGGCTGGGCGAGAGCACCATCGACCAGATTCGCGCGACGGACGCGATCCCGCTGAACGCGTTCGCCGACATCTTCCGCCTCGACCAGCACCGCGAGGCGTTGCTGGCCCTCGATCGCATGGGCGAGAAGAAGCTCGAAAACCTGCTCGCGGGCATCGAGCGGGCCAAGGGCGCGGGCATGGCCCGCCTGCTGGCCGGCATGGGCATCCGCCACGTCGGAAACTCCACGGCCCGGGCCCTGGCCCGCGTCTTCAGCAGCATCGACGACCTGCTCGCG
>JACKHA010000007.1 GCA_020639215.1 Phycisphaeraceae bacterium | reverse complement strand
CTCCGAGGCGCCCCTCGGGAACTCCCGCTCCACGAACTCGCGGAACTCCGGGGTCTGCGAGTGCTCCTCAAGACTCCTCCACACCCGCTCGCCGCCCCCGGCCCCGGCTCCCGCGTGCATCCGGTGCGACCGCGCCGCCCCCTCAATCCGCGCGCCGTGCAACACGCCGCCCGCCGCGCCGGCAACAGACGCCGCGTCGCCCGCGTTGGAGGCCTTGGCGTTCTTCTTCAGCGTTGACGGGCACTGATCGCTCATGCTCGCTCGACTTTCTGCTTGGACCCGGTCACCAACCCAACCCAACTCAGCACTGCTAATGGTGGCACGCCCCGCAGTTCTGCGGCGGAGCCTGGCGCAGCGACGCGAGAAGGTCCTGCGCCGTCACGCCCTCGTGCACACGCTGATCCACCGGCTCGCTCATCCAGTCTTGCTCGACCCAGATCAGGTCCGTCACCTTGTCGGGGGGCACCAGCCGCCCCCCAGGGTCGCGGTGGCAATCCAGGCACCAGCCCATCGCCAGGCTCTGCGTCTGGTACACCACCGGCATCCCGATGATCTGCCCGTGGCACGAGAAGCACGACACGCCCGCGTTGATGTGCACGTGGTGCGGGAAGTTCCGCACGTAGTCCGGCAGCTTGTGGATCCGGCGCCACTCGATCGACTCGTCGTTCGCGTACGCCTCGCGGATCCACGAGACCTGCTGCGTCTCCCACGCCCGCAGACGCGTCTCGGCATGGCACCCGAAGCACGTCGCCACGTTTGGGATGTTTGCCTCGGGCGACTCCTCCACGTGCGTGTGGCAGTACCGGCAGTCCAGGCCCAGCTTGCCCGCGTGGATCTGGTGGCTGAAACCGAGTTCCGGCTGGATGGGCATGTACCCGACCTCGAAGAAGTCGGGCGTCGCCCAGTACCACGTGCCGAGTACGACGGTCGCCAGCCCACCCACCGACGCCGCCGCGCCGATCGTCGGGATCGCGTTCAGCCACTTCGGAAAGAGCACCGACACGCCGTCCTCCCGCCCAAACGGGCTCGCCCCTCGCGGGGCTCCCATGCCACCGGGCGACCGCCGCCCAGTCACAACGGCTCGGTCACCGTCGCCTCCACAGCCGCCCGACCTCGGAGAGCCGGATACCCCCGCCCCGAGCGGCCCGGGGCTAGAGTGTCCGGAAACGGGTTGCTGTGGGGCAGCAATTTGTCGCGTCAGACCGCACCCTGTCAAGCCCCCCAGCCCTTCTCCCGCCAACAGAGACTGAGTCTCAATTGGAAGGCACGCGGAAACCCCAGCCAGCAACGTCCGAGAATCTCGCCATGGGCAATCGACCGAACCCACCCGCCGACTCGAGTCCCGACCAGGCCGCCCCTGATCCGAGCCGATCAATGACCGATCATGGACTCGGGCACGCCATCGTCGGGGCCTTCGCCGGGGCGACCACGGTCGGACTCGCGGCCCTCATCGTCGCGGCCCCCCAACTCCATGTCCCGCCGATGGTTGGTGGGCCGATCCTGCTGCTGGCCTGGCTCGGGTCGGCGGCCTGCCACGCCCGCCGGCTTCCCGCGGCCGGCCGCCTGGCGCCGTCCTCGGCCTCCGGGCTCGGCACCGGGTTGCTCCTGCTGATCTTCCTCGGCTCGCTGCTCGGTTCCACGCCCCCGGCGGGCGACGCCGGTGCGGACACGGAAACGGTCGCCAACGCGCTCCGCCAGGGTGCGCCGCTGATCGTCGGTGGCGTGCTGGTGCTCGGCGCCGTGATGGGTGCCCTCGGCGGCCTGATCGCCCCCCGCCTGCCCGCCCAAGGCCCGAGCCGCTGGCCCTGGGTCGCCCGGCTCGCCCTCTGGACGGCATTGGCAGCGGCCCCACTGCTGCTGCTGGGCGGGCTGGTGACCAGCACCGAGAGCGGCATGGCCGTGCCCGACTGGCCGGGCTCCTATGGCTGGAACATGGTGCTGTTCCCGATCGGTCTGATGGGCGAGCCCCGGATCTTTCTGGAGCACTCGCACCGCCTGTTCGGCGTGCTGGTCGGCGTGAGCACCATCGCGACCGCCCTGGCCGTCCAGTTCTCGAAAGCCGGGCGGGCCGCGCCGCGGTCCGCCGCGATCGTCGCCTGGGCGTGCCTGGTGATGGTCATCGTGCAGGGCGTCCTGGGCGGCGGGCGGGTCACCGAGAACAGCCCGGCCCTGGGCGTGTTCCACGGCGTGCTCGCTCAGGTCTTCGTCACTTCCCTCGTCTGCCTGTGCGCCCTGCTGCTGCCGTCGTGGCGCGAGCGCACGGTGCCGTCGCGCGGCACGCGCCGCCTGGTCATCGCGCTGCTCGTCATGCTGCTCATCCAACTCGCGATGGGCGCGGCGTTCCGCCACATGGGCACGCGGGCGTGGCACGCGCTGGCGACCCATGCCGCGCTGGCGTTTGCCATCGTCGTGGTCGCCCCGATCGCGGGCGCTCGCCTCGGGCGCACCGGCGAGTCGCTCAAGGGCCAGCCGCCCGCCGCCCCCGGCGCTCGCCGCGCCGGCAAGGGCCTGATCCACGCGACCGGCCTGCAGTTCCTGCTCGGCTGGGGCGCGCTGGCGGGCGCGCTCATCGGAGGCGAACGCGGCCCCGTTCCACTCCACACCCAGCTCGAGTCCGCCGATCCCGTGCCGCTGTGGGAGGTCCTGCTCACCACAACGCACCAGGCCAACGGCGCGCTGCTGCTCGTGCTGGCGGGGCTCACGCTCGCGTGGACCTGGCCGCGCAGAAACGTGGAAGCGGCCGCACCCGCGCCGACGAGCACCGACGCGACGACAGCCTGAGTGGCATCGCCGTCCGCTAACCGGTCTTTCGACTCGGCGCTCGACACGATGCGCCGGATCTGGCCCGACCGCTCGTACAATCGGCGTCCCCGACGCGGACACGCGTCTGACCTTTCCGGAGATGAAGTCGCCATGCACCGCATCCGCCTCGCCGCGCTCGCCGTCGGCGTCCTCGCCGCCGGCGCGTCCGCCCAGACGACCCAGCTCGCCCCCAGCGTCTTCAAGGTCGCGTCGGGCGTCGACTTCGCGCTCGGGCACGACTTCAACTTCGACTATCTCTACACCTGGACCGACTCCTCCGGCACCATGACCGACGAGCGCGACCCGACGCTGATCCTCGTCGCCGGCCAGACGTACACCTTCATGCGCGTCTCGAGCAACCATCCGTTCGCCATCACCGACGACACGCTGCCGATCGAGGGCACCAATGGCTCGTTCGAGCGCACCACGACCGATCCCATGGTGATCGACAACGCCACGCTCAAGCCCATCGAGGCGTTCACGGCCTCGCCCGCCCCCACCACCGACCGCATCGAGTGGACGCCCGCGCTCGCCGACGTGGGCATCTACTACAACACCTGCACCGTCACCGGGCACGCCGCCATGACCGGCAAGATCAAGGTCGTGGCCCCGTGCCCCGCCGACCTGACCACCGGGGCGATCCCGGGCCAGCCCGGCTTCGGCGTGCCCGACGGGGTGCTCACCAACAACGACTTCTTCTACTTCCTGGGCGAGTTCGCCGCGGGCAACATCGCCGTGGCCGACCTGACCACCGGTGCCGTCCCGGGCCAGCCCGGCTACGGCGCGCCCGATACCCAGATCACCAACGACGACTTCTTCTATTACCTGGCGATCTTCGGGCAGGGGTGCTAAGAGCGGAAGCGACGGAGCGACCGGGCGACCGGGCGAAAGTGGCAGCGCGATCCGAGCGTCCCACGCAACGATTGCGGGTGCGCCGAGCGGACGCGCCAAACGTCGAGCCGCCGCTCGCCCCGATACCATCCGGTCATCGCGGGCGTGGCGGAACTGGCAGACGCGCGGGATTTAGGTTCCCGTGGGCGAAAGCCCTTGCAGGTTCGACCCCTGTCGCCCGCACTTGCTCGCCCCTTGGCGGGCGGCGGGTCCGTTCGCTGCTCCATCCATCGATCCGCTCGTCGGCTGGACCGGGCGCCGGCCCGGTCTGTCGTTTATGACGGGCCCGCCCGCGCGAGAATCGTCCCCAACCGCGAAACTCGCGCTTGACTTGCGGCACGTGTCGATATGATCTCCGATCGTCTCGCCCGGGCACTGTGGACGCGGATCGTCCCGCCCGGATTCGCGAGGCGTCTGGAGCTCATGGAGTTCCGCATGCCCGACACCGTTGCCCCCGCCAAGGCGGTGGGCACCACCCTCCCGGCCTCGATCTCCCTCCCGCAACTGGGCGACTCCTGCTCCACCCACTTGGGCGAAAGCCCGCTGGGCACGGGGCAGTTCGGCGAAGGCGACGCCGAAGAGTCCGAGCCTCCCGGTAAACGGGGCGCCGGCCGCCGAGCCGACGCCCGTGAGGCGAACCTCGACAACCCAGCCGCCCCGAAAGGCACGACAGGGCACGCGGACGCCCCGGCGGACGCGATCCCGATGTCGCCCGCCTCGCGCGCGTTCCGCGACCGGGTCTACCCGGGCGCGACCGACGCGGACTGGGGCGACTGGAAGTGGCAGCTCCGCAGCCGCCTCCGCGGCCCGGAGACGCTCGAGCGGGCGTTCCACCCCACCGACGACGAGCGCCAGACCGTCGCGGAACTGGGCGAACGCCTGCCGGTCGGGATCACGCCCTACTACGCCTCGCTGATCGACCCGAACGACCCGAGCGACCCCATCCGCAAGACGATGGTCCCGGTCGCCCAGGAGTTCAAGATGGCCCCCGGCGAGCAGGCCGACCCGCTCGGCGAGGACGCCGACATGCCCGTGCCGGGGCTGGTGCACCGCTATCCGGACCGGGTGCTGTTCCTGGTGACGTCGTTCTGTGCTGTCTACTGCCGCTACTGCACCCGCTCCCGCCTGGTCGGCAAGACCGGGGAGTATCACTTCAACACCGCCCAGTTCGAGAAGGCCCTGGCGTATCTGCGGGCCACGCCCGAGGTCCGCGACGTGCTCATCTCCGGCGGCGACCCGCTGACGATGAGCGACGACCGCCTCGACTGGCTCCTGGGCCAGCTCCGGGCCATCCCGCACATCGACTTCGTCCGCATCGGCTCGAAGGTGCCGGTCGTGCTGCCCCAGCGCATCACCCCGGCCTTCTGCGCCATGCTCAAGAAGCACAAGCCGTGGATGAGCATCCACTTCATGCACCCGCGCGAGGTGACCCCCGAGGTTGCCGAGGCGTGCGGGCGGCTGGTCGACGCCGGCGTGCCCCTGGGCAGCCAGACGGTGCTGACCGCCGGGGTCAACGACGACCCGGCGACCATGAAGGAACTCATGCACCGCCTGCTCAAGGCCCGCGTCCGCCCGTACTACATCTACCAGTGCGACCCGATCCCAGGCTCGGCCCACTTCCGCGTGCCGGTCGAGAGGGGCCTCGAGATCATCGAGGCCCTCCGCGGGCACACGACCGGCTACGCCGTGCCCACGTTCGTCATCGACGGGCCCGGCGGCGGCGGCAAAATCCCGCTGATGCCCAACTACGTGCTGGGGCGCGACGGCGACGACATCCTCCTGCGGAACTACTCGGGCAAGGTGTTCCGGTATCCCGACCCGAAGCCGCAGGTGGTGCCGTTCGTGGAGACCCGGACGCTACCGGTTGAGGTGGCGGTTGGCGCCTCGACCCGCGAGCCGGTTCTGGCCGGCGCGTACGCCAACGGCAACGGAACGAACGGGCACCACGCGAACGGGAACGGGACCAACGGGCACGCCAACGGCGCCTCCAAGGGCCGGCGGAATGGACACGCCAATGGCAACGGGCACGCCAATGGCCACGCGAAAGGCGCCCGCAAGCCGAGCGGGGCCTGAGCCATGCCCGACAACCCCACCCACGCCGCCCCGGAAGGGGACATGCATCCCTGCGCCCGCTGTGCGACCCTGCAACGCACCTGCTGCCAGCAGACCGAGATCCTGATCACCACGGGCGACATCGCCCGTATCGCGGCCCACACCGGGCGGTCCGATTTCTGGTCGCTCCGGCGTCCCGAGGACCCGGAGTACCTCGAGCACGATCCGGACGACCCGAACTGGCGGACGTACACCGTCGATGAGCACGATCGACGACGGATGCTGCTCCGCAAGGAAAGCGGCGACTGCATGTATCTGGGCAAGGCCGGCTGCGTGCTGCCGGTCGAGGTCCGCCCGCTGATCTGCCGCCTCTACCCCTTCGCGTTCAACGAGCGGGGCCTGACGGGCATGGACGCCCACTACTGCCCGACCACGGTGCTGCTGGCCGACAAGCCCAAAGCGACGATGCTCACCGTGCTGGGCATGGACCCGCTCGACGGCGAACGTTGGCGGCGCACGCTCTACCAGGAACTCCGCGAGCATCACGAGCTGGAGCGGGGCCGGGCGGGTGGGCCGGCCCGGAACGCACCGGCACCCGAGGTGCCCCCGACGCACGAGCGTGTGCCTTCGACCTGATCACTCGGAGCCGATTCGCCGGGACGGAAACGCCCCGCGTGGCATGGGATTCCCGCCGGTGGGCGTGGAAGTGGGCCTGTGGGCGACCGGGAGTCGATCGCGGTCGGAAGCGAGTTCGCGCGGGGCAACCCGCGAGGGGTCTCAGCAATGCGGATAGGGATCACATTCGACCTGCGCGACGAGTACCTGGCCCTCGGCTGGAGCGAGCAGGCCGTCGCCGAGTTCGACCGGGCCGACACCATCGACGCCATCGAGCAGGCCCTGGCCGCCCTCGGGCACGAGGCCGATCGCATCGGCGGGGCGTCGGCACTGATCGAGCGCCTCGCTCGGGGCGATCGGTGGGACCTGGTGCTCAACATCGCGGAGGGCCGGCGCGGCACGGGGCGCGAGGCGCTGATCCCGGCCCTGCTCGACCACCACGAGATCCCGTACACGTTCGGCGATCCGCTGTGCTGCGCCGTCACGCTCGACAAGCCGACCTGCAAGCGGGTGCTGGCGAGCCACGGCGTGCCCACGCCAGCGATGGGCGTCGTCCAGACGCTGGACCAGATTGATCGGATCGGGCTGGCGTTCCCCGTGTTCGCCAAGCCGAGCCGGGAGGGTTCGAGCAAGGGTGTCGGCGCGGCCAGCGTGTGCCGCGACGCCGCACAACTTCGCGCCGTGTGCGCCGGCCTCTTGGACGAGTTCGACCAGCCCGTGCTCGTGGAGGCCTTCCTGCCCGGCCAGGAGGTCACGGTGGGATTGGTCGGCACGGGCGACGCGGCCCGCGTCGTCGGCGTGCTGGGGGTCGGCCTGACCGGCGGCTCGGAGGTCTACGGCTACGACGACAAGGAGCGGTGCGAGGAGGTCGTCGAGTACCGCCTGGAAGCGTCGGCGTTCGCGCGGCGTGCCGCCGACTTGGCTCTCGCCGCGTATCGAGCCGTCGGCTGCCGCGACGCGGGGCGGGTCGACGTGCGCGCCGATGCCTTGGGCAATCCGCAGGTCATCGAGGTCAACGCCCTGGCCGGGCTCCATCCGAGCCACTCGGACTTGCCGATCATGGCGGGCCTGGCAGGCTGGGCCTACGCCGACCTGATCGAGCAGATCGTCGCGAGCGCGGCCTCGCGGGTCGGCAGGGGACGCTCCCCCGCGGCGGGCGCGCCGGATCGGGTGACGCGGTGAACGTCCTGATCCTGCACGACCGGATCGAAGACGGCGCCTCGGTCGATGTTGCCGACGCCCTCACCCAAGCCGAGGTCTTCGAGCGGTGCCTTGCCGCCGACGGGCATGGCTGCTCACGCATGGGTGTGGATCTCGACCTCCGCGCCGTGGGCGCGAGAGTTCAGGAGGCCGGTCTTGTCGTGAATCTTGTTGAGTCGCTCGCCGGTCGAGGCTCGCTCATCCACCTCGTGCCCGCGCTCGTCGAGTCCATCGGAACGCCCATGACCGGCTGCCCGGCCCACGCCATCGCGACAACTTCGAACAAGCTCGCGGCCAAGCGGGTGCTGTCCGCCGAGGGCGTCCCCACTCCCGATTGGGTGGAGCAACACGGGCGCGTTCCCGTGAAGGACCGCTGGATCATCAAGTCGGTCTGGGAGCATGCTTCGATCGGCCTCGGCCCCGACTCGGTCGTCGACGCCGGAGCGGTCGATCTGGCCAAGTCGCTGGTCGCGCGCGCGCCGACGCTCGGAGGCCACGCCTTCGCCGAGCGGTTCATCGAGGGCCGGGAGTTCAATCTGGCCTTGCTCGAAACGGGCGACGGCGTTCGCCTGCTCCCCCCGGCCGAGATCCTGTTCGTTGAGTTCCCGCCGGACCAGCCCCGGATCGTGGATTTCGCCGCGAAGTGGGACGAAGCCAGCCACGCCTACCACCACACGCCGCGCCGCTTCGAGTTCCCGTCGGACGACGCCCCGCTGCTGATCGAACTCGAATCGTGGGCCCGTCGGTGCTGGGACGCGTTCGGGCTGCGCGGCTACGCCAGGGTCGACTTCCGCGTCGACGAGCGGGGCCGCCCGTGGGTCCTGGAAGTCAACACAAACCCGTGCCTGTCGCCCGACGCGGGCTTCATGGCTGCCGCCGCGCGGGGCGGGGTCTCCGAGTCCGACGTGATCGCCCACATCGTCCGCGCGGCCCGCTGACCCCCCATCTCCGGACGCGTCGGCCCCACACACGCAGGTCGCCCGCCAAGGATCACCCGTGTTCCGCATCCGCCAGATCACGCCTGACGCCATCCCCGCCAACCGGCGCCTCGTCGAAGAGGCCAAGGCCGTCCTTCGCGAGCGCCTCCCCGGGCTGCCCGAGAAGGAGTTCGACACCTTCGAGGACCGCCTCCGCGACCCGCTCTCCCATCGCCTCCACGCGATGCTGTTTGTGGCCGACAACATGCGGGGCCAGATGCTCGGCTTCGCGTACATCTCCCACGTGCCGGACTGCGGGTTCTGCCTGCTGGACTACATCGCGACGCCCGCGCGCACCGGCGGGGGAACGGGGGGCGCGCTGTACGAACGCGTCCGCGAGGCGTGCCGCGGGCTTGGCGTCGCCGGGCTGCTCTACGAATGCCTGCCCGACGATCCGGCGGACTGCAGCGACCCCGCACTGGCCAGGCAGAACGCGGCGCGCCTGCGGTTCTACGAGCGCTTCGGGGCCCGCCCGATCGTCAACACCGACTACGAGCGTCCGCTCGAGCCGGGCCAGCTCGACATGCCCCACCTGGTGTTCGACGACTTGGGCGCGGGCCGCCCCCTCTCGCGCGACCAGGCCCGCGTGATCGTCCGGGCCATCCTCGAACGCAAGTACGGCGACCTGTGCGATCCCGAGTACGTCGAGTCCGTGCTCGCCTCGATCGCGGACGACCCGATCCTCCTCCGCGAGCCCCGCTACGCCGCCAGGTCCGGCGACGGCGCTCCGCCCGCGAAGCCCGGCGGGCCCGACCCGGACCGCGCCAAGCCGAACGCCGACGACGCGAAGCCGACGCCCAGGCCGGCCGCCCCGCACGCGGCCACGGGCGAGCACCTGATCGCCCTGGTCGTCAACGACCAGCACGACATCCACCACGTCCGGGAGCGAGGCTACGTCGAGGCCCCCGCCCGCGTCGCCGCCATCCTCAAGGGCATCGAGCCGACGGGCCTGTTCGTGCCCGTCAAGCCGCGCCACTACCCCGAGTCGCACATCCGCGCCGTGCATGAGGGCGCCCTGGTGGACTACCTGAAGAAGGCCTGCGCCGAGGTGCCCGAGGGGCGTTCCGTGTACCCCTACGTCTTCCCGATCCGGAACCACACGCGCCCGCCCAAGGACCGCGCCTACGCCGCCGGCTACTACTGCATCGACACCTTCACGCCGATCAACGCCAACGCGTGGAAAGCCGCGGTCCGGGCGGTCGACTGCACGCTCACCGCCGCCGACGCGATCCTGGAGGGCCAGCGCCGCGCCTACGCCCTGGTCCGCCCGCCCGGGCACCACGCCGAGCACCGCGCCTTCGGCGGGTTCTGCTACTTCTGCAACGCCGCCGTCGCGGCCAACCACCTGGCCCGCCACGGTCCGGTCGCGATCCTCGACATCGATTACCACCACGGCAACGGCCAGCAGGACATCTTCTATCGCCGCAGCGACGTGCTGACGGTTTCCATCCACGGGCACCCAAGCTTCGCGTACCCCTTCTTCACCGGATTCGACGAGGAGATTGGCGAGGGCGAGGGACACGGATTCAACCTGAACCTCACCCTTCCCGAGCACATCGACGCCGCGACATATCTCAAAGCCATCGACGCGGCCCTGGATCGCATCCGGGCGCACGCCCCGGCGTTCCTGGTCGTCTGCCTCGGCTTCGACACCGGCAAGGGCGACCCCACCGGGACGTGGCCGCTCGCCCCCGGCGACTTCAAGAGCGTGGCCGCGCGCCTGGCCTCGCTCAACCTGCCGACACTGATCGTGCAGGAGGGCGGCTACCGCACCACCACGCTGGGCGCCAACGCCAAGGCGTTCTTCACAGGACTGGGCGGCGGAGGCACGCGTTGAGCGCGACCGGATCAAAGTCGGGCGGTGCAGGCATCGGTTTCGCGCTGCGCGAGGACCTTCGCGCGCACGACGAGGCCGCTATCCGGCGCATCGCAGATGCGACCGCGTTTTTTCGCCCCGACGAGGTCGACGTCGCCTGCGAGCTCGTCCGCGAGCGCCTCGACCGCGGCCCCGCTTCTGGCTATGAGTTCGTCCTCGCCGACGACGCGCCCGCGCCACCGGGCCAGCCCCCGGCGCGTCTGCTCGCCTACGCCTGCTTCGGCCCGATCGCCTGCACCGTCGGCTCGTACGACCTCTACTGGATCATCGTCGATCCCGCGTACCAAGGCCGCGGCCTCGGGCGCCTGCTCATCGACGCCGTCGAGCAGCGCGTGCGCGCCGCCGCGGGACGGAAGGTCTACATCGAGACCTCGTCGCTCCCCCGCTACACGCCGACCCAGCGTTTCTACGAGCGCTGCGGCTACATCCTCGAAGCCCGCCTGCCGGACTTCTACCAACCCGGCGACGACAAGCTCGTGTACGCGAAGACAGTGGGCCCTGCGTCGCCCGGCCAGTAGCAGAGGCACGACCAGCGCGGGGCGACGCCCGAGCGACGCGACGAGTCCTACTTGCCCGACCGGTGCCCGTCGGACCGCGTTCGGTCGATCGGGCTGGACGCGGCCTCCACGCGAAGCCGGGCCAGCACCCCCGCCGCCGTCTCCCGCAACAGCATCGGCTCGTCCGGATCGGCCGCGATCGCGCGGACCCGACCAACAAGCCCCTCGTCCCGCCGGCGCGCGAGTTGGTTCCCGATCACGACGATCGCGTTGCGCTTGAGCGTGAGCAGCGTCGCCCGCTTGATGACGCTATTGGGAAGCGCCGCAGTCCGATCCTCCGGCGTCCACCCCAGCACGTCGAGCAGCCCGAGCGTCCGCCGCTCACCCGCGACCTCCGGGATGCCCAGACTGCCCCCCGCGTCGCCGCCCCGCACCGAGTTGTGCGGGCACACCTCCTGGCACACGTCGCACCCGAAGAGCCAGTTGCCCACGCGGCCCTGCACATCGGACGCGATCGCCTCGCGCCGCTCGATCGTCAGGTACGAAATGCACCGCGACGCGTCGACGCTGTACGGCGTGATGCAGCCCGTCGGGCACGCGTCGATGCAGCGCGTGCACGTCCCGCAATGGTCGGGCACCGTCCGCTGCTCGGGCGGGGCCTCGAGCGGAAGCGTCGTGGCGAACCCGCCCAGCGCCAGCCACGACCCGAGCCTCGGCTCGATCACAAGCGTGTGCTTGCCGATCCACCCGATCCCCGCCCTGGCCGCCAGTTCCCGCTCGGGCATCGGCTCGATGTCCGTGAACGCGCGGCACTCGTGCCCCGGATGCGCCTCGCGCAGTTCGTCGCAGATCGCGTGCAGGCGCTTCTTGAACGCCCGGTGGTAGTCGCTCCCGCGCGCGTACCGCGCGATCCGTCCGTGTCCCTCGGGCGTGGCTGCATCCGCGTCGCCCCGGCCCGCGTATCGAGCCGCGACCATTACGATCGCACGCGACCCGCGGAGCAGCCGCCCCGGATCGGTGCGAACGTGCAGGTGCTCGGCGAGCCAGGCCATGGTGCCCTGCTTGCCCGCCTCCAGCCACTCGTGGAGTTCCCGCTGATAAGCGCTCGGCTCGGGCGTGGCGATGCCGCTGCGCTCGAACCCCGCCGCGGCGCAGCGGTCGAGCACCGCCCGGGTCAGGTCCGATGGGCTTGGAAGCGTGCCCAACGCGTCAGGCCCCCGCATCGCGCCGATCCGTCACACCCCCACCGCCACGCCGGAGTTCGCGCCATGCCCCGACCCGCTCCCCGACCGGCGCGCCGACTGCGACATCCACGAGTAGATCGTCTCGATCGCGTGACGCAGCGCGTTCTCCGCCGTCGGGATCGCCGCGCGAGCCCGCTCGTCCTGCCACAGCAGGTCGTGCTCGACGACGATCGTGCCGCGGAATCGGCGTGCGGCGAGCGCCCGCACCACCTCCTCGTGCGGGTCGTTCGAGTCCGCCAGCAGGCACGCCTTGCCGCCCCGATGCGCCTTGAGGCGCACGACGCCGACGCGATCGCCCAGGCGGTCCAGCGCCGCGACCGGGTCCTCGCCCGCGTGGCACGCCGTCGCCACCGAGTAGCACGCGCCGAACCAACCAACGCGGATCTCGTCCAAGAACTCCGCCAGGTCGCTCCCGGTCGCGAACGTCCCGCCGTTCTCCAGCAGCACGCGGACCCCCGTGTTCCGGGCCGCGTCCACCGCCATCCCGAGACGCCACAGGATCCGGCGCACCGCGCCGGCGCGGCTCTCGCGTCCCTGGGCCTCGAACGCGAACACGCGCAGTTCCGGGCAGTCCATCGCCCGGGCCAGCGCGATCAGACGCGTCGCCCGGCGGGCCTCCCGTTCCTGGTCCGTGATCGCCCGCCCGATGATCGGCGGGAAGACGCGGCGATCAAACTTCAGCGAGGTCGCCAGGCACACCGGCGCCACGCCGTGCTCGGCGAGCAGGCCCCGCACCTTCAGCGGGTCCGACAGCGCCGGATCGCACACCAGCGGCCCGTCCCCGAACCCCAGCGTGCGCAGTTCGACGCCGTCGTAGGCCAGTTCGCCCGCCAGGCGGGCCACGCGCTCGATGGGCCAGTCGGGGCACGCGAGAGTGGAGAAGGCGATGCGCATGGGCGGGTCTCGGTCGGTGCGGAGCGTGGATGGTACGGACCGCGCACGGAGCGGGCCATGAGGACCGACGGCAAAGGCGGCCACCCGCTCCGACCGCCCCCGCTCGGGTTGTCGCTCCCGACCCCCGATTCTCGGACCCGAACGCCCGATGTCGGGGGGGACGAGACGGCACAGGTGTCAGCCCCGCCCCGGATCGGCGCGGTTCATGCCCGGTCGGGCTTCAGGCGTGCAGGCTCGCGGCTGGATCGCCGACAACACGATACCCAGGGCCGGTTTCGACCGGCACGCGAGTTGAGGGATTCGTTGGGACACTCCACCACAACACAACCGGCCGCTCGCGGCAGCGACCTGCCCGCCCCACGCGACCCTACGCGCGTCGGGCTCGCGGCATCCCTCGCGATCGCCCTGCTCGCCTCCGGCTGCTCGTCGAGCCTGAACCGCCGCGACGAGTACTACCTCATCCGCGAGCTCACGTTCCAGCCCACGCCGGGCGACGGCTCGACGATCGTGGTCGGGCACGAGCGCGACGTGCTCCGCGCCATCGCGGACGCCAACCGGGCCCAGCCGCGCGGCATCGACGATTGACGCGCCGGCCACCGCCGAATCCTCCATCCCCCGAGCGCACCCCGCCGATGACTGGGCGTGCCCGCGCGTCCGCCGCCAGCCCGAACGCCGCGTCCGAAGCCCGGCGTGGATCCGCGCGACCAGCCGGCGATGGCCCCGCGCCTGCGAGAGGCGCTCGACGACTTCCTGATCCACCTTCGCGTGGAGCGCGGCCTGGCGCCCGCCACGCGCCAGGCGTACGAGCGCGACCTGACCGGCCTGCTCCGCGCCGTGTCCGATCGGGGCGCCGCCGAGCCTCGGGCCATCACCGAACGCCACCTCGTCGACCACTTCCAGTCGCTCCGCAGCGAGCGCAACATGGCCGGCTCGAGCGTGACCCGACACCTTGCCAGCACGCGGGTGCTGTTCCGCTGGATGCGATCGGCCGGGCTTATCGAACGCGACATCTCCCAGGTGCTCGAGCGCCCCACCCGCTGGAAGCGCCTGCCGGATGTGCTCTCGCCCCGCCAGATGAAGGCGCTCGTCGAGGCGCCAGCCCCGACGCCCGAGTCCGACGCGGATGCCGACTCTGACGCCCCGCCGCTGTGGGTCCGCGACCGGGCCGTGCTCGAGCTCATGTACGCCAGCGGCCTGCGCGCCAGCGAGGTCGGGACCATCGGCCTGGCGGACTACGACGAGGTCGCCGGCTCCATCCGCGTCCGCGGCAAAGGCTCCAAGGAACGCGTCGTGCCCGTGGGGCGGCCGGCCCAGCACTGGATGTCCAGATACCTCAAGGAGTGCCGCCCGCGCCTGGAGGCTCCGGGCGGCTCGCCCCGCCTTGGCGACAAGGGACGCATCTTCCTGACGACCCGCGGGACGCCTCTCGATCGCCTGGGCGTGTGGCGCATGGTCAAACGCTGGGCCGCGCGCGCCGGCATCGCCCACGCCCACCCGCACACCCTCCGCCACTCGTTCGCGACGCACCTGCTCGCCGGCGGGGCCGACCTCCGCGTCGTGCAGGACCTGCTCGGGCACGCCGACATCGCCACGACGCAGATCTACACGCACGTGGATAAGTCGCGGCTCAAGAGCGTGCACCACTCGTTCCATCCGAGGCCGTGATCGGCATCTGCGGGCCCGCCTACGCCAGCGTCGCGCGATCGAACTCTTCGACGTCCGACGCCTCGGTCCGGGCCGCCGATCGCAGGCAGCGCGCCGCCTGATCCGCGTCGAATCGAGCTTCTCCTCCGCGCTCGACCCCGGCCGGGTCCGTGAGGCGCACGAACCCGCCGCGGCGCTTGGCCCGCGGGGCCAGCAGGTGGCGCGACACGATCGCGAGCAGCATCGGATCGATGCCCACGCCCGCCGATCGCTCCCGTCGTTCGAACCAGGACGCAACCGCGTCGCCGAGCGCCGCCGCCGCGGCTTTCGCCCGGGCCCCATCAAGATCCACGATCGGCTCGCACGAGAACGCGTCGATGCCCCACGCGCGGGCCCATCCGGCCCGTCCGCTCCCCAGGATCGCCACGAACCGGAACACGTCCAATGGCCTGGCCTCGCGGAACGCGGGCTTCTCGAGCGACCGCAACGCCTCGAGGCTCGCTTTGTGCCCCGCGGCCGCCGCATAGTTCTGGCGGGCCGCGGCCTCCCGCATCCGCCGCTCGATCGGCTCGGCCCGCCCCGCCGCCCCGCACCGCAGCGACTCGAGCGCGCCAGCGACCCTCGCGCGATACGAGCCCCTCGCTTCCGACCCATCGCACGGAGCCGGGCACTTGCCCATCTCCTTGTACGCGCACGCCGTCCCCCGCGGGGCCAGCGCCAGCTCCTTCGGGAAGCGGCACAGGTCGAACACGTCGTCGATCGCCTCGCCGAACCGCCCGGCGGCGTCCTTGTTCGCCATCGGACCGACCAGCGTCGCCAGCAGCGTGCGCATCGAGGCCGGGTCGTGCGCCCCGGACCGCGGCGCGTCACCGAGATTCGTCTTTCGCCACACCGGGCTCGCCGCCGCTGGGTCCAGATGCAGGAACCAGGCCCGCCATCGCTCCGTCAGCGCCTCCCACGACGCGGGCAGGCGCTCGCGCGCGATCCGCAGGAACGCCAGGTCCGCCTCCAACCCCGACCCCGCCGGCGTGAACTCGACCCGGGCCGTGATGGCGGACAGATCGGCCTGCGGCGTCCGACTCGGCTTCGGAGACTCGACGGACTCCCCGGGCGGCGCTCGGTTCGAGGCCTCCGCGTCTGCCTGTTCACCCCCGCGATCGACCGCGCCGAGCCTTCGGCGCAGAAACGCCCGGGCGTCGGCGGTCGTCGCCAGCAGGATCGGGCGCCGGTCGCGATCCAGCAGCAGCACGACCCCGGCGCGCGCGGGGGCGTCCGTCGGATCGATGCGACCCGCCGCGCCCGACTCGATCACCATGCGCTCGGCGTCCGCTGGCGTCACACGTCCCAGCCTACCGCGTTCCGCCCAACGGCTCGCTCATGGGCCCGTCACCGCCCCGCCATGGACATCCCGCTGATCGTCGCCTCGAACGCGATGCGCGACCCGACGATCCCCTGGATCCCGCACACGAACTTGCGGCGCCCGAACTTGATGTCCTGACACAGGATGTGGAGGGTGTCCCCCGGCTCGACCATCGAGCGGAACGCCGCCTCCTGGATCCGCAGGAACGCCGCGATCACGGGCTCCTGGCGTCGCGAGTTGAACAGGTAGCAGGCCAGCTGGGCCCCGCACTCGATCTGCAGCACGCCGGGGTAGAGCGCCTTGTCCGGGAAGTGCCCGCGCACCCACCACTCGTCGCCGCGGATGTCGAGGACGGCCACGCCTTTCGAGCGGTCCGGGCTGGTCCAGACGATCGCGTCCAGCAGCGCCATCTCGTGGCGGTGCGGGTTCCAGCGCGCGATCTCGGCCCGGTCGGCGATCCGGGCGCTCAGGTCGATCCCCGTTAGATCGAAGATGAACCGCCCCTCGCCTCCGTCGGCGCCATCGGTCGGCGCGGCCACCTCGCCCGGCCTCCGGTCGGAGGCGAGCGCTTGTCCCGCTTCGGGCAATTGGCCGCCTGGATACGCCGCCATGTCAGGCTCCCGACGAACCCGACTCGGCATTGCGTGCCTCCAGCATCGCCTGGCGGATCTCCTGGGCGACGGACTTGATGTCCTGCATGGCCTTCCGCGCACGGGTCTGGGCGGCCTTGTTCCCGCCGGCCCCCTTCTGCACGTCTTCCTCGCAGGACGCCACCAACTGCTTCAGGCGCTCGTAGGCCTCCATGTTGCGATCTCCTTGCTCACGCGGGGCCGCGTCGCCGATCGGCCGGGCCGCCGCGTGCCCCGCCCGACGCCCGATCGGACTCACCCCGAATCCACCGACACGGCCGGAACCAAGCATACGCGATCGGGACGCGGGGGGCGTTCGCCCGGCGTTTGCCCGCCTCGACGCCCTTCCAGTGCCCCCGGGCCGCAGCCGGGCCCCGCCCGGGCCGATACCCAGCGTGTGACCACCTCCGCCCCCGCCCCCGCCGCCGCGAACGCCCAGACCGGGCTGTCGCCCATGACCCCCGAGCAGCACGCGGCTTTCGCGGAGGCCTGCCTCGGGCTCAGGCGGGCCAGACGGGCCGCCGGCGTCGCGACCTTCTCGGGGTGGACATTGGCTCTGTTCGGCGCGTTCTCGGTCCTCGGGGGGATCTGGGACCCGTTCTCGCTCGGCGTCGGCATCGCCCTGTGCGTGCTGGCATGGAGTGAGTTCAAGGGGGCGAGCGCCGTTCGCGCCTTTCGCCCGAGGGGCTCCCGACGCCTGGTCCTGAACCAGCTGGCCATCCTCGGCATGATCCTGGTCTACGCGGGCGTCGGCCTGTGGAACACCCTTTCGACGACCCCCCCCGGGCTGGAACCGACCGGGGAGGCCCAGGTCGATCGCGTGCTGGGCGACGTGGCCGGGCTCACCCGCATGATCGGCGTGGGCATCTACGGATCGCTGCTGGCCCTCGGCGTGCCGCTGCAACTGCTTATGGCCGCCTACCACGCCCGGCGCGGACGCCAACTGGCCCGGCGCGTCGAGCAGACGCCGACGTGGATCGTGGACCTGGCTCGGGCCGCCTGACCGATCAAACCGGATCCACAAGCCGCTCTGGCGCGGCGATTGCGCGTCGCGACCCGTTCTTTCGGACCTGCCTCGCGGGCCGACAGAACCCCACCAGTCTCCCGCCCGACGCAGCCCCAAACCGCCCCAAACCACAAAGTTCCCCCTGTCGATGTCCGATGTCCGAGCAGACCATCGACCCGACGGGCACGGAGAGCCACCCATGAGCGTCAGCACGGAACAGCGCGAGCAGATCGTCTCCAATGCCGTTCGCGAGATCTCCCACATCGCGACGCTCCCCGAGATCACGCTCAAGATCGTGGAGCTGGTTGAGGACCCCAAGTCCACCG
This sequence comes from Phycisphaeraceae bacterium, assembly GCA_020639215.1. Classification (GTDB taxonomy): domain Bacteria; phylum Planctomycetota; class Phycisphaerae; order Phycisphaerales; family UBA1924; genus JACKHA01. The sequence continues at coordinate 103,813 of JACKHA010000007.1, read as the reverse complement.
CCCAGGATCTCCACAAGGTCATCTCCACCGACCCCGCCCTGTGCAGCCGCATCTTGAAGGTCGTCAACTCGTCCTTCTATGGCCTGCCCGGGCAGATCGGCTCGATCAACCGCGCGATCGTGATGCTCGGGCTCAACGCGGTCAAGAACATCGCCATCGCCGCCTCACTGGCGAAGCTCTTCCGCGGGGGCGACCTCACGCCCCGCTTCTCCGCCAAGGGCCTGTGGAACCACTCGAACGCCACCGCAAGCACCTGCAAGGTGCTGGCCGACACGCTCAAGCTCGGGCTGGGCGATGAGGCCTTCCTGGCCGGGCTCATCCACGACATCGGCATCATGGTCGAGATGCAGTTCGACCGGAACCGCCTCATCGAGGTCGTCGAGCAGCTGGGCCTGAACGACGAGGGCGTGCCCGCCGCCGACATGCTCGCCCTCGAGGATCAGGCCTTCGGCGCCAACCACCAGGACTTCGGCGCCTGCCTCTGCCAGAAGTGGAAGTTCCCCAAGACCTTCGTCCAGGTCGCCGGCTACCACCACCGCCCCATGGACCTGGCTCCAGAGAACCGGACCCTCTCGTGCCTCGTGAACGTGGCCGACCGCATCGCCGGCGGGCTCGAGGGCGGCCTCCGGGCCGACCTGGTCAGCGTCGAGCACGACCCGGCGGTCTTGGACCACCTGCGTCTCTCGAACGAGAACATCGCCAAGGCCAAGGCCCGCGTCGCCGACGCGATCAAAAGTGGCGAAGGCCTGCTTGGCTAGTCGATAGCCATGCAATTCCGGGTGGGACACCCGGAGCCGGCGGGACGTGCCGGCGGGTTGGGCGGAGCCGCACCGGACCGGTTCGTGGAAGAGTCCGGGTTGCAAGCGAGTTTGTTCTCTTGGGTTCGACGCGGCCTCGGACGGGCCGACGAACCCAAAGCCGGGCCGAGACGCGATTGCGTCCGCCGGTGTGACACGCACCCTTCGCCGCCGGGCCTGCCGGCCCGCGGCGTGCCGATCTCTCTCTTTCTCCCTCCGGGCGGCTGCAGGGAAACCTGCGGCCGCCTTTGTTCTATCCACGCCGCGCCTTGAATAGTCCATGCCCACGCCGAACGACCGTCCCCGCCCCTGGCTCGTCGCGGCCTGGCCCGGCATGGGCAACGTCGCCGTCATCGCCGCCAACGTGCTCGTCGCCCAGATGAAGCTCGAGCCCGTCCTGGCCATCGGCCCCGGCGGGTTCTTCGACATCGGCGAGATCCACGTCGTCAACGGCCTCATCGAGAAGCCGCGCATGCCCCGCAGCGTTCTGCACCGCGGCGTCGACGCCGCCACGGGCCGCCACATCCTGCTCTTCCTGGGCGAGGCCCAGCCCAACTACAACATGTGGTCCTACGCCAACGGCCTGCTCGACAAGGCCGCCGAGCACGGCGTCGAACGCGTCGTCACGTTCGCCTCCATGGCCTCAACCGTCCACCCGAAGCAGACGCCCAAGGTCCACGGGGCCGCGACCACGCCCGAACTGGTCGAGGAGATCGAGCGGGCCGGGGTGAAGAAGGTCGAGGGTGGGCAGATCGGCGGGCTCAACGGCGTCCTGCTCGGGGCCGCCAGCGAGCGCGGCATCCCCGGCCTGTGCCTGATGGGCGAGATCCCGTTCTACGCCGCCAACCTGCCGAACCCCAAGGCCTCTCGCGTCGTGCTGAGCGTGTTCAGCGTGATGGCGGGCCTGGACGTGTCGCTGGCCGAACTCGACACGCAGTCGGCCCAGTTCGAGGGCCCGCTCACGCAGCTGTTCGAGCGACTCCGCGAGCAGGCCCAGGAGGAAGCGTCGGACCTGCCCGATCTGGGCGGCGACGACCCGGATGATGATGACGAGGGCGCCGGGGATGCCGCGCCGGGCAACGCGGCCCCAGGCGGCGCGGCGCAGCCCGGCCCCACCGGCGAGCCGGGCGCGCCCGACCCCGCCCCACGGCGCCCCGAGAAGAGCCTCGACCCCGCCCTGCGCGCCCGCCTCGAACGCCTGTTCGAGGACGCCCAGATCGACCGCAAGCGGGCCGTCTCGCTCAAGGAGGAACTCGACCGCCTCGGCGTGTTCGAGGAGTACGAGGATCGGTTCCTCGACCTTTTCAAGCGGGCCGAGTAGTCCACCCGCCGGACGCGAAGTGCAGCGATCGCGTACTCCTCGCCTCACAGAACCGCAACCGCCGTGCCGCCGGGCATCCATCCCCTCCAATCGCCGCAACACCATGGCCCGACGGGCACGCGCCAACCCCCTGCTCGCCGACCTCCGCTTCTACGACGGCACGTCTGTCGCCGTGCTCGAGCAGATCGCGTCGGCCCACCGCGATGATCCCCGATACCTCGACCTCGTCTTCGAAGCAGCCACGGCCGAGCCAATGGACGCCGACCATGCCCCCCGCTCCGGCGCGATCTGGCTCCTCCGAAACGCCCACCGCCAAGGTGCCGCGTTCCCGCCGGCGCAAGTCAAGCGACTCGTCGCCCTCATCCCGCTTCTCACTCACTGGGAGCAGGCGCTCAACCTCCTCCAGATTCTCGACGCCGTGCCTATCCCCGCGAACAACCGCCGCGCCGTCCTGGCGTTCGCTGAGTCTTCGGCCAGCGACGCCAACACCCTCGTCCGCGCCTGGGCTATCAGCGTGCTGCTCAAGGTCGGGCGCACGCTCAACGCCGAGCGCGATCGCATCGACCAGATCGCCGACGAGGCTCTCCGCACCGACAAGGCATCGGTCCGCGCCAGGATCCGCAGGGCCCGTGAGGAGATCCGGCGTGCGTCCGGCCTTCCGCCGCTACCCTGAACCCGCATGGCAAGCCCGGTCTCCACATTCCGCTTCCGAGACCTCCCACTTCTCTCGCGCCTGGGCCTGACCTGCCTCATCATCACCCTCCTGGGCGGCATGTTCGCTTCCCTCGTGTTCCTCTACGACCACTACCGCAACCGCGACGAAGAGCCCGAACTCACGCTGCTCGACATCGAGGGCGCGTACCGCGGCGCGACCGTCCCCGCGCCCATCCTCACCGCCCTCGAATCGGGCCACCCCGCCGACACCGACGGCGCCACACCCGTCCCCGACGCCGACCGCCAGATGCTCCTCGACTGGCTCCGCGGCCCGCGCATCCCCGAGAACTACGAGAACTTCGACCTCGGCCCGCCCGCCGACCTCATCGCCATCAACTGCGCGTCCTGCCACACCCGCGCCGCCGCCGCCGACCCCGACTCGGGCATCAAACGGTCCCTCGAGTTCTGGGAGGACGTCCGCCCGCTGGCGCTCTCGCGCGACATGCAGCCCACGCCCCAGCGCGTCCTGGTGATCTCCACCCACGCCCACGCCACCACCCTCGCGCTGGTCGGCGCCTTCGCCGCGGCCTGCCTCACCTTCTCCTTCTGGCCGCGCTGGCTCGTCGGACTTCTCGTGGCCGCGATGGGCCTGGGCCTGCTGCTCGACGTCGGCGCATGGTGGGCCATCCGCCTGGACGCCTCGTGGTGGCTCGGCGCGCCCGGACGCAACTGGGTCTACGCCATCGTGGCAGGCGGCGCACTGTTCAACGCCGGCGTCTGGCTCGCCATGGGCATGACCCTTGTCGAGCTCTGGCGGCCGCGGTTCGGGCGAGCCAAGCCGAAGAGGCAGAACGCGGAGGACGCGAAGTAATAGCGGAGGACGCGGAGACAAGGCGGGGTTGAGCTGGGCGAGACGTGCCTCAGTTCCAACCGGTCCCACCTGTATGCTTGAACACATCGGCTCTCACTCCGCGTTCTCCGCGACACCTCCGCGCCTCCGCGTTCGCCCCGATCGGAGCACCCATGGACCAACTCATCTACGCCATGATCGGCGGCGGCCAGGGCGCGTTCATCGGCGCCGTCCACCGAATGGCTGCCGCCCTTGACCAGCAGGCCACCCTCGTCGCCGGCGCGCTCTCCTCGACACCCGAGAAGTCGCTCGCCTCCGCCCGTGCCCTCGCCCTGCCCCCCGACCGCTCCTACCCCACCTGGCAGGCCATGCTCGAGGCCGAGGCCGCCCGCCCCGCCGACCAGCGCCTGGACTTCGTCTCCATCGTCACCCCCAACGACACCCACTACCCCATCGCCCGCGCCTTCGTCGATGCCGGTTTCAACGTCATCCTCGACAAGCCGATGGTGCACACCAGCAAGCAGGCCGCCGACCTGGTCGCCGCGGTCGAGCGCCACGGCGTCGTGCTGGCCGTCACGTACAACTACACCGGCTATCCCCTGGTCCGCGAGGCCGCGCGACTGGTCCGTACCGGCGCGCTCGGCACCATCCGCAAGGTGTTCGTCGAGTACCACCAGGGCTGGCTCGCCACGCGCCTCGAAGCCTCGGGCCAGAAGCAGGCCGACTGGCGCACCGACCCCGCACGATCCGGCATCGCCGGCGCCGTCGGCGACATCGGCTCCCACGCCGAGAACCTCGTCGCCACCATCACGGGCCTCACCATCGAGTCCCTCTGCGCCGACGCCACCACCTTCGTCGAGGGACGCCGCCTCGACGACGACGCCAGCGTCCTGCTCCGCTTCACCGGCGGCGCCCGCGGCGTGCTCACCTGCTCCCAGGTCTGCGTCGGCCAAGAGAACAACCTCTCCATCCGCGTCTACGGCACCGAGGGCGCGCTGGCGTGGCGGCAGGAAGAGCCCAACCGCCTCGAGTTCACGACCCGCGACGGGCCGCGCCAGGTCCTCACCCGCGGCTCCGCGTCCCTCGGCCCCGAGGCCGCCGCCGCCACACGCCTGCCCGCCGGGCATCCCGAGGCCTTCATCGAGGCCTTCGCCAACATCTATCGGGGGGCGTTCGAGGCCATCCGGGCTCGCAAGGCCGCCGCCGCAACCAGCACCGAGCGAGGGGGTCGGGTGTTCCAGCCCGACTCGAACCTCACCTACCCCAACGTCCACGACGGCGCCCGCGGCGTGCGATTCATCGAGGGCGTCATCGCCTCATCCAGCGCCGGCGGCGTCTGGACCCCGCTGGACAATCCCAGCCAATAACCCCAGCGGACCCGCGGTTTCTGCTACGCTGGCCCGATGGCCCGTCACGTGTCCACACCGCCTCCGCCGCGCCGGCGCGCGTTCACCCTCATCGAACTGCTGGTGGTCATCGCGATCATCGCGCTGCTCATCGGCATCCTGCTGCCCGCCCTGGGCAAGGCCCGCTCGGCCGCCAAGACCGTCGTCTGCCAGTCCAACATGCGCCAGATGATCACCGCCGCGCTCACCTACGCCGGCGAATGGGATGGGCACATCTGGGACGCACGCGACTGGGCCCGACTGCCCGACGCCCCCGCCTACAACCCCCTCCAGCCCCACAGCCAGCGCCGCACCCCCGGCCTGCTCTACCAGTACGTCCAGGGCTCCGACTCCATCGGCGAGTGCCCCTCCAACTACCGCACCGCCAACTACACCCAGACCTACACCAACGTCTACGGCACCAGCACCTCCCTCGACTTCGACTACTGCCAGGTCGACTACACCTCCGGCGCACGCACCGACGTGTTCTTCCGCGTCCGCTACACCAAACCCGGCATCGCCAACCCCAACCCGCTGCCCGCCTCCTACCTCCAGTACACCACCGAGATGACCACGCTCCCCATCTTCATCGAGGAGAGCGTCTGGTTCTACAACGAGGGCGTCACCGACGGACGCTGGGGCAACCTCGACCAGGTCACCACCCGCCACGACGGCGGCGGCAACATGGCCATGATCGACGGACGCGTCGAACGCTTCGTCGCCCCCAACGACGGCGACGAGCACCTCCAGCGAGCCAACGACTTCGACGCCAACGACATGTACGTCAACGTCGGCACCGACCGCTGGGTCCGCCTCTACCTCCTCCTGCCCGACAACCAGCGCGACCGCATCCGCCCATTCGGCTGGGTCAACAACCCGCGGTAGCCCCGCATGGCGCTCCGCCTGTTCGTCTCGATCGACCCGCCGCCCGAGTGCGTCGCCGCGTTGCTCAGTGCGGCCGACGAGATCGAAGGCCTGCCCGAGCGTCGCCCAACGCCGCCCGAGCACGTCCATCTTACCCTCCAGTTCATCGGCGACCGCGCCGAGCGTGAGCTCGACGAGACCGTCGAGTCCATCCGGCGCTCCGCTGGCGGGATCGGCCCATTCGCGCTCCGCACCGAGCGCCTCATCACGCTCCCACGTCGCGGCCCGGCTCGCCTGATCGCCGCCGAGACCGACTCACCCGCGCCGCTGCTGGAGCTCCAGCGCCGCCTGGCCCATCGCCTGGCCCGAAGGACGCGCCAGGACGCGGGCGATCGGTTCACGCCGCACATGACGCTCGCGCGGTTTCGCGGCGAGGCGCGGGGCGTGCGGATCGACGCGCCGCTCGCGGCCCCGATCGAATTCGACGTCCGCGAGATCGTCCTCAAACGCAGCGTGCTGCACCCGAACGGGGCCGAGCACCGAGTGGTGGAGCGAGCGCGACTTGGTGGCGCGTGACCAGGTCACTCTCAACGGCGGATGATGATCGCTCCGCCGCGGCTGTGGGGTGCCCGCGCGGACGGCTGGCGAGCGTGCCACGTTTTCTGGGTGAGTCCCCGTTCCTCATGGCAACTCCGGGAGCGGCGGCGTGCGCCCGAACCGCACGCCCGCTCGGGAGCCACAGGCGCGCCTCTCGATCGGGACGCCCGGAACATGGGGGCGCGCCGCGGGCGTCCGCGAATCGAGCAGCGGCGTCCGAATAAGGCTCCCTCGCGTCCCGGAACCGGTCCTTCTGCAACGACCGTGCGGCCTGTCCGGAAGAATCGGTGGTGCGCCGTCGGATCGGTGGTACCGTTCAGGTTGGCCGAGGGCGGATCGCGCCGGGTGTGCGCGCCCGAGCCTCGGCGGCGACAGGAATCGGGCGACCGGGCCCCTCGGGGCTGTCGCCGGGCGTCGGTCGGGACGGGCCGGCGGGCGGCGACTTCTAGGATTCGCAAGGGTCGGCTGCGACCCCTTCTCGTCGGGCCGCGAGGACCGCGGCCAACACGGTGTTCGGGCGGCGTCGCCGGGAGAGCGGACGCCGGCATTGGCCCCGCAGGCGGCGGGGCGGGGACGATCGGGGGCCTCACGCGATGGACCGTGGCGGATCCAGTTCGGCACGCGACCCGGGCTTCGGCTCCGGGTCGGCACGCTCCGGCGGCCTGGGACGCGAACTCGACCGGGCCCGCGATCGCGACCGCGTCCGCGAGTCGTCCGACATCGTCGAGGTCATCCGCGAGCACCTCGCCCTCGTGCCCAGCGGGCGCGAGTTCAAGGCAATCTGCCCGTTCCACGACGACCACAAGCCGTCGATGTACGTCGTGCCCAGCAAACAGATCTACCACTGCTTCTCCTGCGGGGCGACGGGCGACGTGTTCACGTTCGTGATGAAGTACCTGGGCCTCGAGTTCCGCGAGGCCCTGGAGATGCTGGCCGAGCGGGCCGGGATCGAGCTGACGCGCCTGGTCCCCGCCGAGCGCCGCGCCGACGACGACGCCGTGCCGCTGGAGCAGATCCGCGAAGCGCTGGCGCTGGCGGGCGACTTCTACCGCAGCGTGCTGCACAACTCCGACCACGGGCGGGCGGCCCGGGAGATGGTCGCCAGCCGCGGCATCAGCGCGGCGATGGTGGAGCGGTTCGCCCTCGGGGCCGCGCCCGATGACTGGGAGCGCCTGTGCAAGGCGCTGCGTGCCAAGGGCGTGACGGAAGCCGCGATGGTGGCCGCAGGCGTGGCCAAGGCGCGCGAGGGCGCCGGCGGGCGGTCGGGCTGCTACGACATGCTCCGCAACCGCCTCGTGTTCCCGATCCACGCCCAGCACGGAAAAGCCATCGCCTTCGGCGGGCGCAAGGTCAACCCCGAGGACGAGCCAAAGTACCTCAACACGCCCGAGACGCCGGTGTTCAAGAAGGGCAAGACGCTCTACGGCATCGCCCAGGCCATGCCCGAGGTCATCCGCACCGGGCGCGTCGTCGTGGTCGAGGGGTACGTTGATGTCATCGCGTGCCACCAGTACGGGTTCACCAATGTGGTCGGCACGCTGGGCACGGCCCTGACGCGCGACCACGCCCGCCTTCTGCGCGGGCGGGCCCGCGAGGTGATCCTGCTGTTCGACGCCGACGAGGCCGGTCGACGGGCGGCGTTCAGAGCGGGCGAGGTGTTCTTCCCAGAGCCGCTGGACGTGCGGGTGGCGGCGTCGCCCGAGGCGGTGGGGGCCGAGGCCAAGGACCCGGACGAACTGCTGGCCGAGTCGGGCGGGGGCGAGGTGCTCGAGGCGATGCTGGAGCGTTCGACCGACGTGCTGGGCCTGCGGTTCGAGGCCCTGCGCGATCGGGTCGCCGGGCTTGGGCCGGCGGCGACGGGGGCGGCGATCGAGGAGGAACTGCGCCGCCTGGTCGAGATCGGGATCAACGAGGTGGAGCCGGTGCGCCGACGGTACGCGGTGCACCAGGTCGCGGGCGTGCTGGGGCTGTCGGCGTACGAGGTCGAGCGGATGCTGCCAACGGGGCGGAGCGCGGCCCGGCGCGGCGCGAGCGCCGACGACACGGAGGGCGGCGAGCACGAGCGGTACACGCCGGGTGACACGCTGTCGGTTGGTGAACTGCTATTGGGCTGCGCGATGGCCTGCCCCGAGGCGATCGGGGCCTCGGATCGGGACGTGCTGCGGGCGGACGCCTATTCTCATCCATTGCTGCGCACGGTGGCACAAGGCGTTGAGGCGGTGCTGGCTTCGGGCGGCGCCCCGGGGCTCGACCCGGTCCTCCGCGCGATCGGCGACGACGAGCCGGCCCGCGAGGCCGCCATCGCGCTGGCGTCGCACGTCGAGCGCATCCACAAGGTCGAACGACGCAACGGACGCGGGCAGGACGAGTCGCAGGCGCGCCTCGGGCACGCGTGGCGCGAGGCGGTGGCGCGGGCCCGGCGTGAGCGGGGCGGCGCGACGACGCTTGAGGCCAAGCCGATCTCGGTCGCCGGCTTGTCCAGCCCCGCCCCGGGGTCGGCCGACGCCATCGCCGCGGCCATGCGGGCCAAGGTCAAACTCAAGCAAGCCCTTGGGCGCGACCCGGCGGCCCTGCCCCGCCCGTACGGCGAGTGAATCGAGCAGAACGCGCGCCGCCGACAGACGGCGCTCGGGGTTGGATCGTGTGGTCGGTGGGGTGGAAGGTGGGAATCGCCCGGCGTTGCGGCTTGCCCGCACCGCCGACGCGAGACGAGAGGGAGCGGGCGGCGGCGCGGGTGGCGCGCCTCCGGTCGCTGGTTTCAAATGGTGGGGGCGTCAGGGCGGACGCCCGGGATCGACAGGAGCGCGATGTGACGCACGAACTGCACCCCGCGGTGGCCGGACTGCTGACGCTCGGACGCGAGCGCGGCTGGCTCGCCTACGAGGAACTCAACAACACGCTCCCGGACGAGATGGTCGACCCCCAGCGGATCGACGCGCTGCTCGTCCTGATCGATCGCATGGGCATCGAGCTCGTCGATGAGCTCGAGTTCAAGGCCCGCCTGCACCGCGAACGCCTGGCCCGGGGCGAGGAGCAGGGGCCCAACCCGCTAGTCAACGGCGTGTGGACCGTCGCGGTCGGCGTCGGACGCCCCTTCCGAGCCATGAGCGTCGCGGGCGGTGAGCGGGCCACCGAGGCGGCCACGCTGAGCCAGATCGCCGCCGCCAAGGCCGAGGATGGCCAGGCCAAGGGTGGTTCGCCCGGGTCGAACGGCTCGGCAAGCACCACGCACGCCGAGGCCGCGGCCAGGGCCAGGCGCGAGGCCGACGCGATCGTTCGCGGCATCGGCGTCGAGGCAGCGCTCAACGGGGAAGCCGACGGCGACGCGGACATCGAGCGCGAAGCCGCGGAGATGAACCTCGAGGAGGTCGCCGAGGAGGCGGGCACGCGCCGCATCGACGACCCGGTGAGGATGTACCTCTCGCAGATGGGATCGATCCCGCTGCTCACGCGCGAGGAGGAGATCCGCCTGGCCAAGAAGATCGAGGTCACGCGGATGGTCTTCCGGCGTCGCGCCCTGGAGAGCGACTACATCCTCCAGCAGGCGGTCGACACGCTGCGCCTGGTCCACCTCGGCGAACTCCCCTTCGACCGCACGATGCGGATCTCGACGCTCGAGGCCAACGCGAAGGACAAGATCGCCAAGCGGATCCCCAGCAACCTCAAGACCGTCGAGCAACTCCTCGACCTGAACCGGCGCGACTGGGACGCCCTGCAGCACGCCGAGTCGCAGGAAGACGACCAGCGCGCGAGCGAACTCAGGGCCCGTATCGCCGGGCGTCGCCGGCGCATGGCGACGCTGACGGAGGAGCTCTGCCTCCGCACCGGGCGGATCGTGCCGCTCATGCGAAAACTGCGGTCGCTGGGCAAGAAAATGACCGACCTGCAGGGCGAGATCGCGCGGGCCTCGGCCAAGGGCAGCCGCGCCCACCCAGAGGACGTCGCGGTCATGCGCGAGGAACTCGACGGGCTGCGCTCGCTCGTGCTCGAGGAACCGGCCCAGGTCGAGGCCCGCAACCGCGTGCTGGCCACGGTGTTCTGGGAGTACGAGCAGGCCAAACGCGACCTCTCGGGCGGCAACCTGCGCCTGGTCGTCTCGATCGCCAAAAAGTACCGCAACCGCGGCCTCTCGTTCCTGGACGTGATCCAGGAGGGCAACACCGGCCTCATGCGGGCCGTGGACAAGTACGAGTACAAGCGCGGCTACAAGTTCAGCACCTACGCCACGTGGTGGATCCGCCAGGCCATCACCCGCGCCATCGCCGACCACGCCCGGACGATCCGCATCCCGGTGCACATGATCGAGCAGATGAGCCGCCTGCGGAACCTGCAGAAGTCGATCCTCCAGAGTACCGGGACCGAGCCGACGATGGAGGAACTGGCCGAGGCCGCCGGGATGCCGCTGGCCGAGGTGCGCCGGGTCATGAAGATCTCCAAGCACCCGGTCTCGCTGGACCGCCCCGTGGGCGAGAGCGAGGACTCGTACTTCGGGGACTTCATCGAGGACGAGACCGCGGGCGCCCCCGCCGACACCGCCGGGGCCGAGATGCTCCGCAAGCGGATCGAGGACGTGCTCAAGACGCTGACCTACCGCGAGCGCGAGATCATCAAGCTCCGCTACGGAATCGGCGACGGGTACACCTACACCCTCGAAGAGGTCGGACGGATCTTCAAGGTCACGCGCGAGCGCGTCCGCCAGGTCGAGGCCAAGGCCATCCGCAAACTCCAGCACCCCGTGCGGGCCCGCAAGCTCCGCGGCTTCGTGGACACGACGATCTACAAGGAGGTCGGCGGCGAGCCGATGGCCGGGGGCACGGGCGCACCCGTGCCGGTGGGCGCCGCCACCAAGGCCAACATGCCACGGGAGCAGGCGCAGGCCGAGCCCGAACCGACGGACGAGTTCGGCTCCGACGAGGATTGATCGCGTCGAGCGAACGGTCGGCACATGCGTTGGGGTTGCAGGCCTCCGGCCCGCAGCCGATCGCACCGCGCCCGGTTGTCGTCAGTCGAGCGCCGACGCTGCAGCCGGTTCGCGCTCGGGCAGCAGGCCGGATCGACGGAGCCGTTCGAGGTACGCCAGCGCCGCGTCGAGAGCCGCGTCGCGACCGCGCGCGGCGTCCGCGGGACTGGCGGGCGCAGCGATATGCGCCGGCACGCCCCGCCCGTCGAACGAGTCGCCGTTGCCGGCAACGAGCCGCTGCGACGGCAGACCGACGCGCCAGCCATTCGGCAGCTCGACAACCGTCGCTCTCGACAGGCGCCCGGACGTCGCCCCGCCGATCCGCGTGACGCGAAGGCTCGGCATGGCGGCCAGCACGAGGGCCTCGCTCGCGCCGCGCGTGTTGCGGCCGGTCAACAGGATGATCGGCCCGGTGGGGCGACTTGGGTCCGCCAGCATCTCGTTCGCCGACGCGCCGGCGAACGCACCAGAGGCGGGGTCGAATCGCTCGAGCCGTGGCCGACGGGCGGGCTCATCGATCAGCAGGGCCGCAAGATCCCACGGGCCAGTGCCGAGATCGGCGTCGCCGAATCGCAGATCGACGACCACCGCCTCGCCCCGCGCCAGGCCTCGCAGCAACTCACCGAGCCCGGCGTCGTAGTCCGGTGCCCGACCGCCGGGCGAGGCGAGCGATGGACGCGCGTACAGCGTGCCGTCGCGCAGGCGGGCGATCACAAAGCCCGGGTCTTGCGGGTGCCATGCCGACGAGCCGCCGTCGCCGGCCAGGTACGACTCGATGATCGCGGCCTCCGGGTCGGACGGACCGTCCGACACCCCGAAGCCTCGGGACTCATCCCGGCGCCACGATCGCCCGTCCGTCGTGCGGACAAACACGAACCCGTGCGCACCGAGCGGCCCGAGCAGATCAACGATCGCCGCAAACAGATCGTCGTCGTTCTCGACACGATCGAGCGATTCGTCGAGGCGCTGGGTCCAATTGTTGCCCCCGGCGGCGTCGGCGACATCGCGCTCACCCGTCTCGACAAGCGGTGCGTACGCCCGGAGCAGGGCGGCCGCCGCGGCGATGTTCCGGGCCGGGTCGAGGTCGCGGGCGTCCGTTGCGGACCGCTCCCGCTGCGGCTCGTCCGAACCACAGCTCTCGTCGCAAGCCTCGCGCTGAGCTGGCTCGGCGGGCGTCGAGTGGACGATCGCGTCGCCGCCACGCCCCGGATCCGGGCCCTCGGGCGCCGGCCCGTCGCCCGTCCAGATCAGTGCCATCACCGCCAGGGCCAAAACGCAAGCGCCCGACACGTCCATGCGGAGATTCCCTCGCCCCCCCTGAGCGGCCAGAGATCGGCCAAGAGGCAGGTGGTACGCAGCCGATCCGGTCCGGTTGCGATTCCGCGCGCCGCGCATGCCGCATGCAAGCCCGATCCGCACGATCTCGGACCACCCGCCCATGCCCGCCGGTCCAATCCGGCTAGCGCGCATCGAACGCGTCGGCCGTCCGATACGCGTCGATGACGGCTCGTTCGCCCTCGGCCCCCGGGCGGCTGTTGCCGTGCTCCATGCCGATGATGCCGGTGTAGCCCCTGGCGTGAAGATGGGCAAAGACGTTGCGGTAGTTGATCTCGCCCGTGCCCGGCTCCTTCCGCCCCGGGTTGTCGCCGACCTGGATGTACGCGATCTCGTCCCACGCCAGATCGATGTTGGGGATCAGGTTCCCCTCGCTGATCTGCTGGTGGTAGGCGTCGAACAGGATCTTGCAGGCCGGGCTGTCCACGGCGCGGCAGAGCATGTGGGCCTGGCTCGTGCGCGTGAGGAACAGCCCGGGGTGGTCGCGTCGGTGGTTGAGCGGTTCGAGGACCATGACCAGGCCATGCGGCTCGAAGATCTCGGCCCCGCGCCGGAGCGCGTCGATCACGTTGGCGTTCTGGTAGTCGAGTTCGAGGCGGGCGTCGAGCGTGCCGGGCACGACCGTCATCCACGTCGCGCCCACGCGCTTGGCGACCTCGACCGCGGCGCGGCATTCGGCGAGAAACTGGTCCCTCGCGTCGCCCCGCCCGGTCGCAAGCGTCGGGCTCCACGCCGTGCCCATGTTGACCACGAACACGCCCATCCGCATGCCCAGTCGAACCATCTCGCGGGTGATGGCCTCCTGCTGCTCGACGGGGCGCCCCGCCATGCCGTTGTCTTCCAGGGCCGTGAAGCCCTCGTCGCCCATGAATCGGAGCTGGTCGAGCAGGTCGTCGCCGGCGAGGTTGCGGAACATGCCGAAGTGCGGGGCGTAGGCGAGGTTGAACGCAGTGGTCCGGGCCGCCGCGTCTGTGTCCGGCTGCGGCGTGACGATCCCACGATCGCGGGCCGCGGCGACCGAAACCCCGCCCAGCCCCGCGCCGCCGACGACCGCCGCGGCCGAGGCCACGGAACCAACGAAGGAGCGACGATCGATCGGATCGGGCATAACGCGGCCTCCTGGCTCGGGCCAAGGCAAAGTGCCCACGCCCGCAGGGGACCACGATACCGCAAACCGGTCGTCGTATCCGGAGGCCGGGGCGCGGGCGCCGCGCGACGGCTCTCGGGCCGCAGGGGTCGCTGCATCACCGAGCCATGACGAGATCGCGAGCCGCCGGCCTCAGCCGCAGGAGTAGAAGAACTTGGCCTCGCTGATCTTGCCGCTCTTGTCAACGGTGTAGAGGCAGGTCTCCTGCATCTCCATGCGCTGGCCGGCCATGGGCCCCTCGCTGGAGGTGCAGTCCATCTTCATCTCGCAGACGAACTGGTCGCCGTTGACGATGGGCTTGGCGCACGACGCGCTGTGGACGGTCGTGGTCTTGCCCCAATGCTCGGACATCTTGAGGAGGTTCGCCTTGCCCTCGGTGATCCGCTTGTACGGGCTGCCGGGCATCTCCATCGCCTCGACGTGGCGGGCGTTGTCGGCGTACAGCTCCTCCATCGCCTCGTGGTACTGCCCGGCGCTCAGCATCTCGTGGAAGCGGGCGGCGGTGGTGTCGGTCACGGTGGGGGTCGGGGTGGGGAATGTGGTGCTCATAACCAGAGTATACCGAATGAAATCCGATCGACAAGCCCCACGCGGGATTTGATCGGTAGATCGCAATCCTGTACCAATTCGGTCCTCGCTTGCCTGGCCGGAGGGTCGATCGTCGTTCGCCGGTCGCTACGCTCGCCCCCATGCGGAACCCCGTCCCGTGGCGGCTCTCGGTGGACACCGGCGGCACGTTCACGGACTGCCTGGCGACCGCGCCGACGGGCCAGACGACCCGTCTCAAGGTGCTGTCGTCCTCGGCGGTCCGGGGGCGAGTGCTCGCCCGCCCGGACGGAATGACCATCCGGGCGGATTGGAGCGAGCCGGATGGCGTGCTGGACGGAGCCCGACTGATCGCCCGAGGGAGGGATCGAGCGGGCGGCCCGGCCGGACCACGAGACCCGGCGGCCGAATCGGTCGTTCGGTCGCACACCGGGGGCCGTATCTCCCTCGCGACGCCGATCGCGATCGACGCGCTGCCGCCCGGCGCGCCGTTCGAGGTCCAGGCGCCGTGGTCGCCGCCGATCCTGGCCGCCCGGATCGCCACGCAAACCCCCGCCGACGCCGACCTGCCCGAAATCGACATGCGTTTGGCAACCACGCGCGGCACCAACGCCCTGCTCGAGAGGCGCGGCCATCCGCCGGTGCTGTTCATCACGCAGGGGTTTGGCGACCTGCTCGAGATCGGCGACCAGTCGCGCCCGGACCTGTTCGCGCTGGACATCACCAAGCCGGCCCCGCTGCACACGGTGTCGATCGAGGTGCCCGAGCGCCTGGACGCATCGGGCTCGGTGCTCGAGGCCCTGGATCTGGGCCCGGTGCGCCCCGCGGCCGAGGCCGCGCTGGCGGCGGGGCACACGACCGCCGCGGTCGCGCTGCTGCACTCGTGGGCCAACCCGGCACATGAACGTGCCGTGGCAGCGATGCTGCGCGAGGTCGGATTCGAGCACGTCAGCGCTTCGGCGGAACTGTCCGCGTTGATCGGGTTCCTGGCGCGGGCGCAATCGGCGGTGGTCGATGCGTACCTGTCGCCCGTTGTGGGGGACTACCTGGCCGCGGTGCGCCGGGGCCTGGGCCCCCGGGGGAGCCTGCACGTGATGACCAGCGCGGGCGGGCTGGCCAGCGCGGACGAGTTCCACCCGAAAGACTCGCTGCTCTCGGGCCCGGCGGGCGGGTTGCTCGGCGCGGCGTGGGCGGGCCAGCGGGCCGGGCGCGAACGGATCATCACGTTCGACATGGGCGGCACGAGCACGGACGTGGCCCGGTGCGCTTCGACCTCCACGCGGGCGTTCCCGCTGCTGCGCCAGCACCGCGTCGGCGATGCGCGGGTGGTCGCGCCGGCGGTGGGCGTTGAGACGGTGGCGGCCGGGGGCGGGTCGATTTGTTCGTTCGATCGCGGCGAGCTGCGGGTCGGGCCGGAGTCGGCGGGGGCGTCGCCGGGGCCGGCGTGCTACGGCGCCGGCGGGCCGCTGACGGTGACCGACTGCCACCTCCTGCTCGGGCGGCTGGCGCCGGATCGGTTCGGAATCCCGATCGACGTGGACGCGGCGCGCCGGCGCGCGGCAGATGTGCTCGCGGACGTGACCGCCCACCACGCGGGCACCGGCGGCGCGATGACGCTCGAAGCGCTGCTCGAGGGCTTCCTGACCCTGGCCGACGAGCGGATGGGCGACGCGATCCGTCGGATCTCGATCCGCCAGGGCGAGGACCCCGCGTCGTACACGCTGGTCGCGTTCGGCGGGGCCGGCGGGCTGCACGCGTGCGCGCTGGCCGAGCGCCTGGACATCGACGATGTGGTTGTGCCACCGGAGGCCGGCGTGCTGTCGGCGCGCGGGCTGGCGGTGGCGCGGGTGGAACACGCGCCCCAGCGGCAGGTGCTCTCGACGTGGGAGGCGGCCTCGTCGAGGGCGGCCGATCAAGCCGCGGGAACGTCCGTTGAAGTCGCGGCTGTGCCTGCGTGGCTCGTCGGGCTGCTCGACGAGCTCGCGGGTGAGGCGATCGCGGGCGTTGTCGCCAAGGGCGTCGACGCGGCCCGCGTGAGCCTCGTGCGCCGCGAGGCGCGGGTGCGTGTGCCGGGCCAGTCGGCGACGCTCGACGTTGACGCGGGCGACGCGGCCCGCGTGCCGGCGCTGTTTGCCGCGGCGTACGAGCGCATGTTTGGGCACGGGCCGGCGACCACCGCCATCGAGATCGAGTCGCTGCTCGTAGTCGCGGCGGGTGATGCCGCCGGATCGGGGGGCTGCGACTCGCGAGAGCCGGACCCACGAGCAGGTCGCGAGACTCGCGGCACGACAAGCGCCGGCGCCGAACCGGACACCGTGCCGATCCGCGTCTACTGCCAGGGTGCGTGGCGTGACGCCGCGCGAGTCGCACGCGATCGGATGCGACCGGGGACGAGCCTGCCCGGCCCGGCGATCGTCTGCGACGACCACGCGACGACGTTCGTGCCCGTGGGCTGGTCGGCTTCGGTCGACGGTTCGGGCGCGATCGCCATGGGTCGGCGGCGCGCCGATGCACCCGGTGGAGTTGGACGTGCGCGTTCGGCGCCGGGCTCCCGAGCAGAGGCCGGCGATTCGCCCGTCGCGCTCGAGCTGTTCGTCGCCGCCCTCACCGCCATCGCCGACGACATGGGCGAGATGCTGCGCCGGACGGCCCTGTCGGTTAACGTGAAGGAGCGCCTCGACTTCTCCTGCGCACTGCTCTCGCCGGAGGGCGAGCTGCTCGTCAACGCGCCGCACATCCCGGTGCACCTGGGGGCGATGGGGTTGTGCGCGCGGGCGCTGCAGGGGGCGATCGAGCTTTCGCCCGGCGACACCGTCATCACAAACCACCCTGCATTCGGCGGGTCGCACCTGCCCGACGTGACGCTGGTGACGCCGATCCACGCCCAGACGCCCGGCGGGCCGCGCCTGATCGCGTTCGCCGCGAGCCGGGCCCACCACGCGGAGATCGGCGGCGTGTCCCCCGGCTCGATGCCGGCCGGGGCGACGCGGCTTTCAGAAGAGGGCGTGGTCATCCGCCCGATGCACCTCGTGCGTACCGGGCGGAGCGGGTTCGAAACGATCGAGCGCCTGCTCCGCGGCGGGGCGCACCCGTCGCGCGCCGTCGACCAGAACCTCGCCGACATCCGCGCGGCCCTGGCGGCGAACCGGCACGCGCACCACGCCGTGGTCGACCTGTTCACCAGGACGGGGCTCGAACGCGCGGGCGCCTTCTGCACAGCGTTGACGGCGCGGGCCGAGTCGAGACTGCGCGCGGCGCTCGGGCGCGTGGCCCCGGGAGCGTACGAGTACGCCGACGGGCTCGACGACGGGACGCCGATCGTCGCAACGATCTCGGTGCACGAGCGGCGCGTCGATCAAGAGCCCGGCGCCGACGGGCCGGGCCCCGCCGCGACCATCGACTTCACCGGCTCCGGCGCCGTCCATCGCGCGAACTACAACGCCACGCGCGCGATCACGACGGCCGCGGTGCTGTACACGCTCCGGGTGCTCGCGGGCGAGGAGATGCCGCTGAACGAGGGCCTGTTGCGGGCGATCGACCTGCGGATCCCGTTGGGCTCGCTGCTCGATCCCGCCGATGCCTGGGCGTCGGGCGACGGGCCGGCGGTGGCCGCGGGGAACGTGGAGACGAGCCAGCGGATCGTCGACGTGCTCCTGCTGGCCCTCGGGCTCGCCGCGGCCAGCCAGGGCACCATGAACAACGTCTCGTTCGGCACCGACACGTGGGGCTGCTACGAGACGATCTGCGGCGGCGCGGGAGCCACGCCCCACGCCCCGGGCGCGTCCGGCGTACACACGCACATGACCAACACCAGGATCACCGACGCCGAGGTGCTCGAACAGCGTCTGCCGGTTCTCGTCAGGCGGTTCGGGCTCCGCGAGAACTCCGGCGGCCCGGGCCCGCATCGGGGCGGCGACGGCGTCGTCCGCGAGTTCGAGTTCCGCGAGGCAGTCCGCTGCTCGGTGCTGGCCCAGCGCCGGGTTATCGGGCCTCCCGGACTGGGCGCGGGCGGGAGAGGGCTCCCCGGATCGCAGTTAATCCTGGAACCGGGAGGCGAGTGGCGGGCCCTGGTCTCCGGCTCCGCCGCAATCCCGGCCAGCGGCAGGCTTCGCGTCCAGACGCCCGGAGGCGGGGGCAGCTCGGTCGGGCGGGATCGACCCGATGGAGTGTCGTAACGCCCGCTGCCTCTCGCAGGGATTCCCCCAGAAACACGGTGCCCGCCGCGTCGGAAACCGCTCGGCCCGAGAAACCCACGGCGATCGAAGAGTGGGTGCAATCACCACGGGGTTGTGCGATGCCCCTTGCCAAGGCAGCGCCCGCCCCTGTACGCTCATGCCTTCCCCGCTCAAGGAGCGAGGACCAGCCGGCATGACGCCGGCCAAAAGGAGGGTGGTCGTGTGATGCCCAGTGAGTTCGCCCCGTCGTCGCCCGCGCGGCCGACACTCCGTCCCGAGAACCCCGCGCTGTGGAAGCGCGCGTGCGACCTGCTGTTCACGGTCGTCTCCGACTACGTGACGCTGATCGACGAGCACGGCGTGTTCGTAGACGCCAACGAAGCCGCCCTCGAGTGGCTCGGCACCACGCGCGAAGACGCGATGGGCAAGCCCATCGCCACGTTTCTGCCCCCAAGCATCGTGCAGGAACGGACCGGCCTGTACACCAGGTGCGCCCGCGAGCGCGAACCGGTGTGCCTCGAGGGCTACATCGGCGGCGTGCTCATCCAGTGCAACCTGCGCCCCTTCAGTCTCGAAGGCGACGGGGGCACGTACATCCTGTGCGTCAGCCGCCCCGTGCGCCCGGGCCTGAGCGACGGCGGCGTGCCGACGAGCCGCGCGCAGACCCACGACATGGGCCCGCTCGCCAAGCTCACCGACCGAGAGATCGAGGTCCTCGGGCACATCGGCCGCGGCCTGACCACGGCCCAGATCGCCAAGGCGATGCATCGATCCGTCAAGACGATCGAGTGGCACAGGGTGTCGCTGGGCAACAAGCTCGAGGCGTCGAACCGGGTCGAACTGGCGCGATTCGCCATCCGTTACGGCCTGACCTCCGTGCACGCCGACGAGCCCGAGCTCGAAGTCGCCGGTCCTCGGACGCTCGACGGGGCGAAGTAGATCCCGGGCCGGCGGCTCAGACACATCGGGGCACGGCTCGCGCCAACCGGAGTTGTGGGGCCCCGGAAACGAACAGGCCCGGCGTCGTGCCGGGCCTGTGTTCGTGTTTCGAAGAGAACGCCGGGAGGTTCGACGATCAGCGACGGCGCCGGGCCGCGACCAGGGCCGAGAGGCCGAGCAGCGCGGTGGCACCGGGGGCGGGCACGAAGAACGCGGTGCCCGAGTACGAGCCCTCGGACTGCCACTCGTCGTTGGGCAGCATGTCGGTGCCCAGCCCGACGCCGGAAGCCATGGCGGACTGGAGGAAGGTGAGCGTGAACGAGGCGTCGTCGATGCCGACGGAGGTGCCATTGAACACGCCGTAGGCCGGCAGGTCGCCGCCGGACCAGATGTACTCGACGCTGCCCGGGTTGTCCGAGCCGAGGATCGTGTCGGTCGAGCCCCAGGACGCCTGGCCGCCGAGGGCGATCAACGCCCCGTCGGTGATGTTCACGGTCAGGATCGTGCCGCTGAGATTGCTGAACGCGAACGAGCCGTTGAGGCTGTAGTTGTGGGTGAAGATGCCGGGAGCGACCATGACCGACGAGACGTAGCCGATCTCGAAGTCCGCGTCGAACTCGACGTCGAACTCGAGGGCCGGCAGCGGGCCGTTCGTGTCGTCCACCAGCAGCGTGACCGGGTCGGTCGGGTCGTTGGCGTCGCTCACGTTCGAGCCGAATCCGGCGAACGTGAAGTCCGTGTGGTTGGTGTCGGACGCGAACGAGAAGGTCGCGGCCTGGGCGAGGCCGGCAAAGGCGGCCATCGTCGTCGCGGCAAGCACAAAGTTCAGCTTCATCTCTTCACCTCTCCGGGGCGCGGCGCGGGCCACCCCCCGTGCGTCGGGGGAACCTGCCGGTCGCGCATCTCTTCAGCCATCAAGGTGCCCCGAGAACGGGGGCGTGCCAGAAATCCGCGCGAGAAAGTTCGCATATCCGTCACAGCCCGCCCCGGGGTCCCGCCGCTGGCTTGCCGATAACCCGATACATCGCCTGCAGTTACCAGCGTTTCCGCGATCCACCTCCGGGCGATCCGCCTTGACCATGCGTACAACACACGAATGCACACGCCTCTCGCGGTGTCACTGGCTGGCTTGCGTCGGGACGTTCCCGACGCGCCGTGGAGCACCGGGCCGCGGGCGGCTTTGGCGTGGGTGGCGTCGATCGGGGTTCGTCAGGTCCAGTTGGACGCCGCAGCTCCGGGCATGAGGCCTCGGGAGCTGGATCGGTCCGGGCGCCGGGACGTGGCGGCCTTGCTGCGTCGCCACGAACTCGGACTCACCGGGCTGGACCTGTGGATCCCGGGCGAGCACCTGTCGGATCCGGTCCACCTGGATCGGGCCGTCGGAGCAATCGACGCGTCGATCGGGCTCGCGGCGGACCTCTCCCCGCTCGTGGGGGGTGGCGGGCGGCTTGTGAGCCTGACCCTGCCGGACGGGGTGGCGGCCGATGTGGTCGGGCACATCGCCGCTTCGGCGGACCGGGTTGGGGTGCGGGTCGCGGACCACGCCTGGCCGGCGCGGGGCGAGCGCGCGGGTGAAGAGACGACCGACGGCAGCGTGGATGCACCGGCGCGGGTCTGTTCTCCTTCGATCGGCATCGGGCTCGACCCGGCGGCGGTGGTGCTTGCGGGGCAGAGCGTCGCAAAGGCCACGGCGCGGGTGGCGGACCGCCTGCTCACGGCGCGCCTGTGCGACCTCTCGAGCGCGGGGCGGGTGCTGCCCGGAGAGGGGCGGCTGGACGTGGTCGCGTACAGGGCCTGCCTGTCGCTGACGCCAGGGGGCACGCCGGTGGTGATCGACGTGCGCGGGCTGGAAGACCAGGACGCGGCGGCGCGCCGGATGGTGCGGGCGTGGGACGCGGCGGGGCTCGCGAGTTAGCTCGTGCGCCGCGGGCGCGCGTCGATCGCGGCGAGCAGGCCCGCCGTGAATCGTTGCTCGCTGAAACGCTCGGCGCTCGCGCGGCACGCGGCGGTCGTTCCGGGTGACCGTTGCGGGACGCGGGCGATGGCGTCGTGCAGGTTGGTCGTGTCCGCGCCGCTCCAGTCGAACAGTCCGCCAGTGACGCCGTCGATCACGGTGTCGAGCGCGCCGCCGGCGGCGCGGGCCAGGACCGGGCAGCCGCAGGCCTGGGCTTCGACGGCGGTGATTCCGAAGTCCTCGATCTGTGGGAACACGAGCAGCTCGGAGGCGCGGTAGAGGCCGCGGAGTTGCTCGTCGCCGACGCGGCCAAGGAAGATCGCGTCGGACGCGGCCAGGCGCCGGAGGGTTGGCTCCTCTGAGCCGGTGCCGGCGATGACGATTGGTTTTCGAGCAAGGCGGGCGGCGGCGATGGCCAGGTCGAAGCGCTTGTAGGGTTCGAGCGCACCGACGGCGAGCCAGAAGGGCATGGGGAGATCGGGCAGAGCGGGCTCGCTTGCTTGTTCGCGTGGCCCCCCAGAGCCGCGGCCACGGCACCCGTCGGCATCGTCGTTGGCCGAGGGCGTGAAGAAGTCGGTTCGAACCGGCGGGAACAAGACCGTTGAATCGCGTCCGTAGCAACGCTGGATCTCACGCTGGGTGTGCGTCGAGTTGGCCAGGAACACGGCCACGTTTGCAGCGGTGCGCCGATCCCATCGCTTGAGGCGAGGCGCGAAGAGGCGGAGGCCCAGGCCTCGGAGGCCGCCGGCGTACTGGTCGGTCTGGGACCACAGGTATCGCGCGGGCGTGTGGCAGTAGCAGAAGTGCGGGACGCCGGGCGGGGGCCTCAGGCCCTTGATGGCCGCGGAGGAGGTCGAGATGAGCAGGTCGATCGGCTCGCGGGCGTGGTCCCGGGCTAGGCGCTCCGAGAGTTGCCCGACCGCCCACGGGTACGACGGCAGCATCCAGCGTCTGAGCCGGTTGGCCAGCGGCAGGCGTGCAAGCGGGCCGACGCGTTTGGGGATCGGGTCGAGGTGGGGCGACAGCGGGCGCCCGTCGTCGAACATCGTGTAGAGGGCCACGAGGCGGTGGTCCGGGGCGAGTGCCCGGGCGATGGCTTCCAGGACGCGCTCGCCGCCGCGCATGCCGACGAGCCAGTCGTGGGCGAGCGCGATGCGGAGGGTGCGGGAAGTGGGATCGCCTTGGTCTACCATCGCTCGATGCAGCCTCCGACGACGCCGAGCGCCGGGGCGGGGTCACGGACCGCCGCCAACCGATACGGGCTTGATTATCGGCGCGAGGCCGAGCGCCTGGGGGCGCCGCTCGTCCCGATCATCGACATCCACGCCCACATCAACGGGGCCAGGGCCTCGGCCATCTACCGCGATGTCATGGACCTCTACGGCATCCGTTGCGTGGTGAGCCAGACGCGTTGGGAGGAAGCCGCACCGGTCTCGGTGGTGCTGGGCGACCGCGTGCGGTTCGTGGCGATCCCGAGCTACGACAGGCAGCCGCGGTCCGAAGCCCTCGGGGCGCGGTTCCTGGACGAGATCCGGCGGTGGCACGGCGAGTACGGGTCCAGGATCGTGAAGCTGTGGGCGGCCCCGCGACTTCTCGAGTTGATGCCGCCCGAGGCGCGGTCGATCGCATGGCTCGATTCGCCGCAGCGGCGCGCGGCGATCGAGCTGGCCCACTCGCTGGGCATGATGGTAATGGTGCACGTGGGCGACCCGGACACGTGGTTCAGGACGAAGTACGCCGACGCGTCGCTGTTCAAGCGGAAGATCGACCATTACGGGCCGTTCGAGCGGGTGCTGGACGACTACCCGGGGCTGTGGATGGCGGCCCACATGGGCGGGTATCCCGAAGACCTGGACTTCCTGGACGGGCTGCTGGAGCGCCACCCGCGCCTTGTTCTGGACACATCCGCAACGAAGTGGATCGTGCGCGAGGTCTCGAAGCACCCGCGCGAGCGGGTCGTGGCGTTCCTGAACCGCTGGTCCGGGCGGATCCTCTTCGGCTCGGACATCGTCACGACCGACGAGCACCTGGCCCCGAAAGCCTCGCCCAACCCGGCCAAGTTCTTCGTCGACCTGGCCAGCAGCCCGGAGCAGGCGTTCGACCTGTACGCGAGCCGGTACTACGCCCTGCGGACGATGTGGGAGACGAGTCACGACGCCGAGAGCCCGATCGCCGACCCGGACCTGGCGATGGTGGAGCCGGAGCGGTTCGACGCGATGAGCGGGCCGAGGCTGCGGGGCCTGGGGCTGCCGGCGGAGATGCTGCGGGTGCTGTACCAGGATGCGTCGGAAGCGTCGGTCTGGGGGTATCTGGAAGGGCGAGAGTCGGCGGTCTGAGGCTTGCGTGACGGGTTTGGGGGGGCCGAGCAGGGGCGGCCTCGCGCTACACTCGGGCGTGCGAGGCGTGCTGGACATCCCGGATGAGCTGCGTCCCGTGGGCGAGATGCTGGGCGGGGCGCTCGTGCGCGTCGAGAAGCGGTTCGAAGAGGCGCTGAGTGCGGACCTGGAACCCGTCGCGGCTCTCTGCCGCCACGTCGAGGCGTACCGCGGCAAGATGCTGCGCCCGACGCTGGCGATCCTGTGCGGATGCGCGGCGGACGGGAGAAGCGAGGGTGCCGTGCCCGACGCCGACGCGCTGCCCGAGACGCTCATCGCCGTCGCCGGCGTGGTTGAGATGGTCCACATGGCCACGCTGGTGCACGACGACGTGCTCGACGAGGCCGACACGCGCCGGCGCGGGGCGACGGTCAACAGCCTGCACGGCAACGAGAGCGCGGTGATCCTGGGGGACTACCTCATCGCCGCGGCGTACCACTGGTGCGCCACGCTGGACGACCCCCACTACGCGCGCCGGATCGGGCGTGTGAGCATGGACCTGTGCTCGGGCGAACTGCTGCAACTCTCGCGCCGCCGCGACTTCGCGCTCAGCGAGCGGACGTACTTCGACATCGTGTCGCGCAAGACCGGGGCGCTCGTGGCGGTCGCGTGCGAGCTCGGGGCCCGGGCGATGGGGGCCGAGAGCGGCGTGCAGCAGGCGCTGTTCGGCTTCGGGCGCGACCTTGGCGTGGCGTTCCAGATCCAGGACGACCTGCTCGACCTGACCGGCGACGAGGCGACGGTTGGCAAGAGCGTGCGGAAGGACCTGGAGAAGGGCAAGCTGACCCTCCCGCTGATCCATCACCTGGCGACGGGCGAGCCCGAGCGTCGGCGGACCACGCTGGCGTATCTGGAGGCGGCGACCCAGAGCGGGCACGAGGACCCGGCGGGCGACGCGGACCTGATGGCCGCGCTCGACCAGACCGGCTCGATTCGGTACGCGGAGGCGACGGCCGAGCGTCTGGTGGACCAGGCCCGGAGCGTGCTGCGCGGGCTGCCCGAGTCGGCGGTGGTGGCGATGCTGGGAACGATGGCCGACGCGGTAGTTCACCGCGCGTTCTGAACGCACTCACTGACGAGGGGGACGGGCTTTCCAGCCCGTCCGGCATCGGGGACTCGTCGGCGTGGTCTGTCGGCCTGGTTGGTGCAGGATTAGAGTGCCCGACGCCGGCGCCACCTTGGCGCAGACTCCTCGCCGCGATCTGCGGGGCTGGAAAGCCCCGCCCCCTCAACCGATGCGCGATGAGGGGGACGGGCTTTCCAGCCCGTCTCGCATCGGGCAGTGACTGGCGAACGCCATCGGTCGGATCGGTGCATCTGTTCCTGCCGGAGGCGGCGACATCTTGGCACAGACTGCTCGACGCCTTCTGCGGGGCTGGAAAGCCCCGCCCCCTCAACTGCCCGCGCCATGGCGAATCAGGGCCTCGGGGTCCGCATCCCCGCTACGCTCCCCAAACGAACCCACACACGCGGCCCGATGGGCCGGCGGAGGTCGGCATGTCCAGCGGGAACCAACCCAGCGGGAACCACGGCGGCTCAAAGACCACGGACCGCGTCATCATCGTCGGCGGCGGGCTCGCCGGGCTGGCCGCGGCGGTCGAGTGCGCGTCCCACGGCCTCGACGTCACCCTCGTCGAGAAGAACCACCACCTCGGCGGCAAGATGAACCTGATCGAGGAGCACGGCTTCTCGTTCGACATGGGGCCGACGATCATCACGCTGCCCCAGGTCCTTCGCGGCATCATCCGCCGGGCCGCCGGGGCCGACCGCGTCGGCGACTACATCGACCTGCGCCGCCTCGACCCGCAGTGGCGGTGCATGTACGAGGACGGCACCGTCGTGGACCTGCTGGAAAACCCGGCCCAGATGGCCGCGGCCTTGGACCGCCAGTTCCCCGGGGCCCGACCCGGCGCGGGCTACCAGGCGTTCGTGGACTGGAGCCGGCGGATGTACCGCCTCAGCGAGAAGGTCTTTTTCTACAAGGACCTCGGCGGCATCGCGGACATGATGAAGTCGCCCCCGAAAGAGCCGGGCATCATGGGCGACGTGATGGCGATGCGGATGCACTCGACCGTGGGCGACACGGTGCACAAGTACATCAAGGAGCCGCACGTCCGCCAGTTGTGCGAGCACTTCCTGCAGTACGTCGGCTCGAGCCCGTTCCTGGCCCCGGCGATCCTGGGGCTGATCGCGTCGGCCCAGACGGACCAGGGCTGCTGGTATCCCATGGGCGGCACGCGGATGGTCGCGCGGACGCTGGAGCGCCTGGCCCGCGAGCGCGGCGTGACCCTGATCACCGGCGTAGGCGTGAGCCGCATCATCACCAAGGACCGCGCGGCGACTGGCGTGGTGCTTGAGGACGGGCGCGAACTCTCGTCCGATGCCGTGGTCTCAAACTGCGACGTGCAGCGGACGTACCGCGACCTGGTCGGCACCCCCGAGGCGGTGCAGGAGCAGCGGTCGATCGCGACCAAGTACGTCCCGGCGTGCAGCGGGCTGGTGCTGTACCTGGGGCTGGACCGCCAGTACGACCACCTGGCCCACCACGACTTCCTGTTCAGTGCGGACTCGCACGCCGAGTTCCAGGACATCTACACGCTGGGCATCCCCGCGCGCGACCCGACGCTGTACCTGGCGGTGCCGAGCCGCACCGACCCGTCGCAGGCCCCCGTCGGCGGCGAGGCGCTCTATGTGCTCATCCACACCGCCCACCTCCGCCACGGGCACCGCTGGGAGAACCCCGATGGCACGCCCGGCCCGACGCTGGGCGACTACCGGCGCGTCGTGCTGGACAAACTCAAGCGGTTCGGCATGGAGGACATCGAGGACCACATCGTCGTGGAGCGCCACCTGACGCCGCAGGGCATCGAGCGGATGTACAACGCCGAGGGCGGGGCGATCTATGGGCTGGCCAGCCACGGCAAACTCCACGGCGGGTTCAAGCCGCGGAACCGGTCCAAGACCGTCAAGGGCCTGTATCTGGCGGGCGGCTCGGCCAACCCGGGGCCGGGCGTGCCGATGGTGCTCATGAGCGGCGTGACCGCGGCCCGATCGGTGATCGAGGACCTTGGCGGCACGCCGAGCAACGAGTTCCTCCGCGTGACCGAGGACGCGACGCCGGTGGAGCATGGGGCGATGGCGGAGGTGTGAGCCACGCTCCCGGTCCATCCACGCACGTGCCTGCCGCCGGCTCGCGGACCGAGACATCCCCGTCCACCATCATCCCCGGGCGCTACAACCCGCGCTTCACCCGCCTGTTCGCGTGGTGGGTGCGGAAGATGATGCGCAAGGACTTCTTCGCGGTCCGTTTGGCCCGCGAGAACGCCGGGCTGCTCGCGTTGCTGGAGGGCCATCCGGGGCCGGTGATCGTGGCGCTCAACCACGCGTCGTGGTGGGACCCGCTTGTGTCGCTGGTGTTGCACGCGCGGTTCACGCCGGGGCGGTTCCCGACCGGCCCGGTCGAGGCGGAGCAGTTCAAGCGGTTCGGGTTCATGTCGAAACTCGGGCTGTTCGGGATCGACCCGCACGACCCGCGCTCGGCCCCGCTGCTGGTGGACCACTGCCTGGGCCTGTTCCGCCAGCAGCCGCTGACGTCCCTTTGGGTCACGCCCCAGGCCCAGTTCGTGGACCCGCGGCGCAAGATCCAGATCCGCCCCGGTGTGTCGATGGTGGCCGCGGCGTGCGAGGGGCTAAACCCGCGGGCGCTGTCCGTGGCGATCGAGTACGTCATGTGGGTGGACCGCAAGCCGGAGTTGCTGCTGCGGTTCCAGGAGGTCGTGCCACCGACCGGAGATCCGTCCGCCGAAAGCACCGACCTCGCCGAGCCGAGGTCGGTGGCACGAGGGTCGACAACGGCGTGGCATCGCGCGTTCACCAAGGCCATGCGGGCGAACCAGGCGGCCCTGGCGGAACTGTCGATGGCCCGCGACCCGGCCGCGTTCGAGGTCATCCTCGGCGGCGACGTGGGACGCATCAACCCGCTGTACGACCTGTGGCAGCGGCTGCGGAAGCGGGGGGGAGGCATCAAGGCCCGCGAGTTTGACGGCTGATCGCCGCCGCCCACCGCCCCCTCACGCTTCCGCGATCTACGCTCTGGCCATGCCCACCCCCACTCCCGACATCGCCCTCGTCTGCTTCGACTGGGGCGGCGTGATCCTGCGGATCTGCCGCGACTGGCGCGAGGCGTGTGCGGCCGCCGGAATCGAGGTCCGCCCCGGCTCCGAGGGAGGCGAGTCGGCCCCGCGCCGGCGTGAAGTCGTCCAGGCCCACCAGGAAGGGCGGATCGCCTTCGAGGACTACACCCGCGCTCTGGCCGACGCCTTCGACAACCTCTACACCGCCGACGAGATTGCCCGCGTCCACGACGCCTGGCTGCTGCACGAGTACGACGGCGTGGCCGATCTGGTCGCCGAACTGCACGACGCCCCGGCCGCTCGCGGCGTCAAGACCGCCCTGCTGAGCAACACCAACGAACGCCACCTCACGCGGGGCCTGGCCCCGGCCCTCGGCGGGCTCGGCCACTTCCCCACGGCCCACACCCTGCACCACTGCTTCTACAGCAACCGCGTCGGGCACTCCAAGCCGGGGCGGGCGTTCTACGAGGCGCTCACGAAGCACGCCGAGGTCGAGCCGCACCGGACGCTGTTCTTCGACGACCTGGCGGAGAACATCCAGACCGCCCGCAGCCTCGGCTGGAACGCAGTCCACATCGACCCGCACGCCGATACCGCGGCCCAAATGCGGGCGGCACTCCGCGAGCATGGGGTGATGAGGGTGTAGGACGCCCGTCCCGCGGTCAATCGACACGCCCGCGCCGAGCCGCCGGCATGCCACCCCGAGCAGGGAACACCTCGCAGCGTTCCCCTATACTCGCGCCGACCCCGCTTCCCTCTCGCCGCGCCACCCGCGAAGGAGCCGATCGTGCCCGAACGCACGCCCCCACGCCTCTACGACGACGACGCCGACAGCCTCATGGTCGCCAGCGCCGCACGCGAGCGCGTCACGCTCGTGCCCGCCCCCCAGGGACGCCTCGAGCCCGGCCAACGCCTCCGCATCCTCTGGGGCCAGGACATGCTCCGCGACGCCCTCGACGGACGCTACCGCACCATCATCTGCGGCGTCAACGACACCGACAACAGCCACGGCATCATCGCCCAACTGGTCAACCTCGTCACCACAAGCCAGTGGTCGGTCCACTCCGTCACGTCCTACGCCAAGATGTTCCAGGAGGCCGTCAGCGTGCACGCGGCCAACGACCGCGAGCCGTTCGTGCTCAAGTACGACCTCGACGCCCTGCTCATCTTCGCCCTCCTGCGCCCCAAGGGCCGCGACCACTTCACGCTCACCGACCTCCGCCGCGGCTTCGGGACCATCACCAAGATGCTCCAGGGACGCCTCGAACGACGCCCCTCGGCCGCCGTCTCGTTCCTGGGCGCCACGTCCAACCGCCTCATCGGCGAGGACGGACGCGAGCCCTCGTTCGAGACCGTGCTCCGCACCATGTACGAGGCGGGCTACCGCGGCGATGTCTATCCCTCGCCCTCGGCCTGGTCGTTCTCCGACACCGGCGTCTTCCCCGCCTACCCCTTCCCCGAAAGCCTCGACCGGATGCGCGCCGGCAGCTCGTGAACACGCGGCCTGGACCGCGCCAAGACGAAGACGGCCAGGGCGATCCGCCGTTTCATGCCGCCGGCGTCACCGGGCGGATCGCCAGGCTGGCCACCCAGCACATCCCGCCGAGCGCCAGCCCCGTCACCAGGCCGACGACCGGCGCCGCCATCAGGTACATGAGCCGCGCCGGCGGCCCGCCGGCCCGGGCCGCGAAGCGCTCGACGATCTCCGGGTTGTGCCGCGCATAGGTGTCGAACAGCGCCCCCGCCACCACGCCGTTGAGCACACCCCACGCGACCCCGATCGCCAGGCCGTGCAGGAACACGCGCCCGCCGGAGGTCCGCGACACAACCAGCGAAGCGAACACGCCCAGCACCACCCACAAGTACGGCTCGATGCCGCGCGTGTGCCCGCGAACCGACAGCAGCCCCATCAACGCCCCCGGCACACTCAGCAGCAAAACCAGCAGCCAGTTCATCGAAGCCTCCGCGCCATCGCGCACCCAACCGCCCGCTCAGCCACTGTATCCCGAAGCCGCAAACGCTTGCGGCCGACCCGACCCGACGCCCGCTGGCGCCCCGCCCACCGACCGCCCGACGCGCCCGGGGATGGCACGAGTGCCGAAGGTCCGC
This sequence comes from Phycisphaeraceae bacterium, assembly GCA_020639215.1. Classification (GTDB taxonomy): domain Bacteria; phylum Planctomycetota; class Phycisphaerae; order Phycisphaerales; family UBA1924; genus JACKHA01. Next base: position 73,672 of record JACKHA010000007.1, on the reverse strand, counting down.
TAACGCACGAACCCCCGCGCCGGCAACCCGTGGGCCCCGAACCCGCCTCCGTTTGGTCGCCCCCTCAGGCAAACCCCTTGGACTGTCCGGCGCCCGGTGGTACGCTGGTACTCCAAACGCGACCCATAGAAAGATGAAGCCATGCGCACGCGCGTCCACTTCGCGGTTCTTCTGCTCGCCTCGCTCCTGCCCGCCCTGTGGGGCTCGGCGGCTTGGGCCCAGGTCTGGGGCTGCTTCGACTCGACCCGCGTGAACTACGCCGGCGGCGTGCTCAACGGCGGGTCCTCCCACACCATGCTCGCGGGGATCGTGACGGGCAGCGGCGCAACCCTGGCCACGCCCACGCCAACTCTCACCCCCGCCTACCTCTCCGGCATCGACGTGTTCTACACCTCGCTGCTGACCAACAACAACACGCCCCTCAGCGCCGCCGAGCAGACCGCCCTCCAGAACTGGCTCGCCGCCGGCGGCACCCTCATCGTCACCGCCGACGTCTTCAACCTGCCCGGCTACGAGTCGTTCACCTCCTTCGCCGGCGTCTCCGGGTACGCCACCGCCAACACGACCAGCCCGGCCACCGTCGCCGCAGCCCACCCGATCACCGCCGGCATCTCCACCGCCGCCTACACGACCGACGCCACGTTCACAGTGCCCGCCACCGCCCTGCGGATCATGAGCAACGGCTCGGGCGGGCCCTTCGCCTGCGCGCTCGATGGCTCGACCGGCTATGCCGGCCCCGGACGCATCGCCGTCTTCGGCGACCACAACATGTTCTCGAATAACTTCATCGCCCAGGCCGACAACACGGCGCTGGCGACCAACCTGGTCCAGTGGGCCAACAACCCGGGCACGACGGTGTGGGGCTGCTTCGACTCCACCCGCGTGAACTACGCCGGCGGCGTGCTCAACGGCGGGTCCTCCCACACCATGCTCGCGGGCCTCGTGGCCGCCGAGGGCGGCGTGCTGGCCGCCCCGACGCCGTCGCTGACCCCGGCCTACCTGGCCGGCATCGACGTGTTCTACACCTCGCTGCTGACCAACAACAACACGCCCCTCAGCGCCGCCGAGCAGACCGCCCTCCAGAACTGGCTCGCCGCCGGCGGCACCCTCATCGTCACCGCCGACATCTTCAACCTGCCCGGCTACGAGTCGTTCACCTCCTTCGCCGGCGTCACCGGGTACGCCACCGCGAACACCACCAGCCCCGCGACGGTCGCCGCGGCCCACCCGATCACCGCGGGCATCTCGACCGCGGCCTACACGACCGACGCCACGTTCACCGTGCCGGGCACCGCGCTGCGGATCCTGAGCAACGGCTCGGGCGGGCCCTTCGCCTGCGCCCTCGACGGATCGACCGGCTACGCCGGCCCGGGTCGCATCGCGGTCTTCGGCGACCACAACATGTTCTCCAACACCTTCATCGCCCAGGCCGACAACACCGCCCTGGCCATCAACCTCATCCGCTGGGCCAACAACCCCAACGCGCCCGTGTGGGGCTGCTTCGACTCGACCCGCGTGAACTACGCCGGCGGCGTGCTCAACGGCGGGTCCTCCCACACGATGCTCGCAGGGCTCGTGAACGCCGAGGGCGGCGCGCTCGCCCCGCCCACGCCGTCGCTCACGCCCTCGTACCTCTCCGGCATCGACGTGTTCTACACCTCGCTGCTGACCAACAACAACGTGCCCCTCAGCGCCGCCGAGCAGACCGCTCTCCAGAACTGGCTCGCCGCCGGCGGCACCCTGATCGTCACCGCCGACATCTTCAACCTGCCCGGCTACGAGTCGTTCACCTCCTTCGCCGGCGTCACCGGGTACGCCACCGCAAACACGACCAGCCCGGCCACCGTCGCCGCGGCCCATCCGATCACCACCGGCATCTCCACCGTGGCCTACACGACCGACGCGACCTTCACCGTGCCGGGCACCGCGCTGCGGATCCTGAGCAACGGCTCGGGCGGGCCCTTCGCCTGCGCCCTCGACGCCTCCACCGGATACGCCGGCCCCGGACGCATCGCCGTCTTCGGCGACCACAACATGTTCGCAAACAACTTCATTGGGCAGGCAGACAACACCGCCCTGGCCATCAACCTCATCCGCTGGGCCGGCGCCGGCGGCCCGCCCCCCTGCGAGCCCGACCTCACCACCGGCGCCATCCCCGGCCAGCCGGGCTACGGCGTTCCCAACGGCACGCTCTCCAACGACGACTTCTTCTACTATCTCGCCCAGTTCGCCGCCGGCAACCTCGCCGAGGCCGACCTCACCACCGGCGCCATCCCGGGCCAGCCCGGCTACGGCGTGCCCAACGGCGTGCTGACCAACGACGACTTCTTCTACTACCTGGCCATCTTCGCCGCCGGCTGTTGAGACATTCTGAGCGCGGGCCCAGCACCCGTGCACGACAAGGTCCTCGAACCTCCCGCCGGCGGCGACGCACCCAGCGTCGCCGCCGGCTTCTTTGTTGCCCAACCGCCCGTTCGCCGGGCGATCGCGATCCCATCGTTCTGCCAGCCGCCCGCACGCGAGCCGCGCACCACTTGCGCCGTCCGAATCACACAACAGCCCGTCCCGAATCCGCGCAACCCGAACCCGCGCCGACGCTTGTGCCCCGATCGGGTGATCAGACCGATCCCGCCCACCCTCCGACCCGAAACCCCATGGCGCGGGCGCGGCCAGGCCGCCCCGGGGGAGGTCGTTATGTCCGCCTTTGGTTTCCTGGTCCGCTGGGGCTCGATGGGCCTGGGCATCGTGCTGCTCGTCGGTGGGGCCCAGACCGCGATGACCTACACGCCGCGCGATGAGAACGCCCAGGCCGTCACCCCGACCGAGGCCCTGGCCTCCGTCAGCTCGGGCGACGAGCGGTTCGTCTCCATCGAAGCCCGCCTGGACCCTGACACCCGTGTCTACTCCACGGGCCTCTCGCGCCCCGCGCTGACGCGCACGAACACCAACCAGGTCCACCCGATCGATCCCGACTGGCGGGGCGCACCCGAAGAGCTCCTCGGCGTGACCGTCTCGCTCGACCGCGGCCTGCGCCCCGGGATCCTGTGCCAGACCGTCCGCGAGCAGAACGGCCAACGCACGCTCCAGAGCGTCCGGGCCCTGTGCCGCGTCGAGGGCACCGAGGGCAGCGTGTGGGTGCTCTCGCCGAGCATGGGCGACGAGGGCGCGACCGCGGCGTGGCGCGAGCGCGGGCACTACCAGGGTGCGCTGAGCCGCTTCGACGATCTGAACGCCAATGCGCCCCAGGTCAGCCACACGCCGGCCGCCATCCGCGACTACGCCCAGCGCGAGCTGAACTTCACGATCCCGCACGACGCGACCATCATCTTCGATGGCCAGGGGCGCGCGGGCGGCTCGCCCATGGCCTCGTACGCCGCGGTCGAGGGCACCGACGGGAATCTGATCGTTCGCTGCACGAGTGAAGACCTCCCCAAACACGCCGTCGAGGGGATGCTCGACCCGCGACCCCTGGGCGGCCGCGATCGCACGCTCGCATCGATGGTCGGGGCCAGCGACCCGAGCCGGGCGATCCTTCTCGACACCGCGCGCACCGCCGCGGGCGAGAACGCGCGCGACGAGGCCGCCATCAAGGTCGGGCTCGTCGGGGGCGCGCTCCTGCTCGCCTTCGGCGCCGGCACGACGCTCATCAAACACAAGCTCAAGAGCCGCGCCCGGCGCGCCCCCGGCCCCTGGGCCAACCATGCCGCCCAGACACACGCCGCCGCCCTCGGCATGCCCATGCCCGGCGCGCCCAGCCGCACCGCGACCGGCGTGTTCCAGCCCGGTCCCGCCAACCCCTACCAGCCCACGCCGATGCCCAGCCGCTACGCCGGCGCGGGCCAGGCCCCATCGACGCCATCCGCCGGCACTCGCCCGGCGCCCACCCCAGTCGATCCCGAGGAAGCCGCCCTCGAGGCCGAGATCGCCCGGTGGTCGACCGCCGGCCCGGACACCAAGGCCGCCTGATTCGCCGGGATTCCGCGGGCGACATTGGTCCATCCGTTGATCCGGATATTCGGATGAATACACTCCGGGGTTCGCGGCCCTCACCCCGGAGCCTCCATGCCCAGCCGGATCCTCGACGAACTCGCCCGACGCGTCCTCGTGCTGGACGGGGCGATGGGCTCGGCGATCCACGCGATGGATCTGGACGTCGAGCGCGACTACTGCGGCTGCGAGAACTGCCCCGAGATCCTGCTGGCCTCGCGCCCCGAGGTCATCCAGGGCCTCCACGAGCGGTTCCTGGCCGCGGGCGCCGATGGGCTCAAGACCGACTCCTTCGGCGGGGCCGGGCACATCCTCCGCGAGTTCGATCTCGAGGCGCGCACGTTCGAGTTGAACAGGCGATCGGCCGAGGTCGCTCGGGCCGCGGCGGACAAGCACGCGACGAGCAACAAGCCGCGATTCGTCATCGGGTCGATGGGCCCGGGCACGAAACTGATCACGCTCGGGCAGATCGAGTGGGACCAGATGCTCGCCTCGTACCGCGAGCAGGCACGCGGTCTCATCGCAGGCGGCGCGGACGCGCTGCTCATCGAGACGTGCCAGGACCTTCTGCAGGTCAAGTGCGCCGTCAACGCCGCGCTCGAGGCCCTCGACGCCCAGAAGCGGACCACCGACGACGTGCCCATCTTCGTCTCGGTCACGATCGAGACGACTGGCACGATGCTGCTGGGCACGTCGATCGAGGCCGCCGCCAGCACGCTGCGCTCGTTCCCCATCGCCTCGCTCGGTCTGAACTGCGCGACAGGCCCGACCGAGATGGGCGAGCACGTGGCGTTCCTGGCCAGGCACTGGGACCGGCACATCTCCGTCGTCCCCAACGCCGGCCTGCCCGTGCTGCACGAGGGCAAGACGCAATACCCCCTCGGCCCCGAGGGCTTCGCCAAGGCCCTGGCGTCGTTCGTCCGCGAGCACGCGATCTCGATCGTCGGCGGCTGCTGCGGCACCACGCCCGACCACATCCACGCGCTCGCCACCGCGCTGAGCGACCACCGCACGCCGGGCTACGAGGTGGCTCCGCGAGCCACACGCTCCGCTTCCCCCCACAGCGCCCCCACCGTCGCCCGCCCCACCTTCGAGCCCCAGCCGCGCGGCTGCACGTCGCTGTACTCCCACACCGACTACCGCCAGGACAACTCCATCCTCATCGTCGGCGAGCGGTGCAACGCCTCCGGCTCGAAGAAGTTCAAGCAGCTCCTCGAGGCGGAGGATTGGGACGCCATCGTCTCGCTGGCCCGCTCGCAGGTGCGCGAGGGCGCGCACGTGCTCGACATCAACGTCGACTACGCCGGGCGCGACAACGCCGCCGACATGGGCGAGGTCGTCCGGCGGATCGCCAAGCAGGTCGATGCCCCGCTGATGATCGACTCGACGCAGATCAAGACGATCGAGGCCGGCCTCCGCCACGCCGCGGGGCGGTGCATCATCAACTCCGCGAACTTCGAAGACGGCCAAGAGAAGTTCGACGACCTGTGCCGCCTCGCCAGGACGTTCGGTGCGGCCCTGGTCATCGGCTCCATCGACGAGGACCAGGAAGCCGCGATGGCCCGCACCGCCGACCGCAAGCACGCCATCGCGGCGCGAGGCCTCGAGCGGGCCGTCGGGCACCACGGGCTCGACCCCGCCGACATCTTCTTCGACCCCCTGGTCCTGCCGGTCTCCACCGGCATGGACTCGGACCGCCGCTCCGCGATGGCCCTGGTCGAGGGCGTCCGGCGCATCTCAAAGGCCTTCCCCGACAGCCAGATCACCGTCGGGCTGTCCAACGCCTCGTTCGGGCTCAAGCCGGCGGCCCGGCAGGTGCTCAACTCCGCGCTCTTGCACGAACTCGAGGGCGCGGGCCTGACCAGCGCGATCCTGCACGCCGGCAAGATCATGCCGCGGAACCGGATCGAGGACGAGCACTGGATCGCCTGCGAGGACCTGATCTACGACCGGCGGGCCGAGCCCGCCGGCGGCACGGGCCTGCCCGCGGGCATCACCGACAACGACTTCGACCCGCTCCAGCGCCTCATCGACGTGTTCAAGGACGCCGTCGCCAGCGGCCCCGTCAGGGCCGCGGCCAAAGACCTCACGCTCGAAGAACGCCTCCGGGCCCACATCATCGACGGCGAGAAGGAAGGCGTCGACCAGACCCTCGAAGAGGCCCTCCAGAAGTACCGGCCTCTGGAGATCATCAACGACCACCTGCTCGACGGGATGAAGACCGTCGGCGAGCTCTTCGGCTCGGGCCAGATGCAGCTGCCGTTCGTGCTCCAGTCCGCCGAGGTCATGAAGATGGCCGTCGCGAGGCTCGAGCCGCTCATGGAGAAGGCCGAGGGCCAGACGCGCGGCTCGATCGTGCTGGCCACGGTCAAGGGCGACGTGCACGACATCGGCAAAAACCTGGTCGACATCATCCTCTCCAACAACGGCTACACGGTCCACAACATCGGCATCAAGCAGCCCCTCTCGGCCATCCTCGAGAAGTGGAAGGACACGAAGGCCGACGCGATCGGCATGTCCGGGCTGCTGGTCAAGAGCGTGAATGTCATGGAGGAGAACCTCCGCGAACTCAACAAGCACGAGCTGAGGGTCCCGATCCTGCTCGGGGGGGCGGCGCTGACGCGCCACTACGCCGAGGGGCACCTGCGAAGCACGTACCGGGGCTCGCTGTACTACGGGAAGGACGCGTTCGACGGCCTGCGGATCATGGACCACATCGCCGGGAAACGAACGGCGCTGCTGGACCAGGAGATCGAGGCGCGGATGGCCAAGCGTTCGGCGGCCGAGGAGGCGATCGCCGAGTCGCGTGCGACCCGGGCCGAGCGGGCCGACGCGTTCGAGAAGGCCAAGGCGGGATCGGCACGGGGCGAGAGGGCGTCGGACTCGGGCGGCGTCGCGGTCGCCGGTGTCGCCGAGGCGCGTGTGCGGAGCAAGGCCGCGCGGCTGTCGAAGGATGGCGTGCCGGCCGCGCCGTTCCTCGGCTCGCGGGTCGTGACCGATATCGACCTGGACGATGTGTACCCCTTCATCAACACGGTCGCGCTGTTCCGCGGGCAGTGGCAGTTCAAGAAGGGCGGGCTCGACGACGACGCGTACAACGCGAAGCTCGAGGAGGAGATCATCCCCGTCTTCGAGCGTCTCAAGGCCCGCTGCCGCGACGAGCGGCTGCTGCGCCCCGCGGTGGTGTATGGGTACTTCCCGGTCTGGAGCGACGGCGACGACCTGGTGGTGTTCGACCCCGGCGACCACGGGCGCGAGATCGAGCGGTTCCGCTTCCCGCGCCAGCAGGGCCAGCGCCGCCTGTGCATCAGCGACTTCTTCATGGACGAGGGCGAGTGCCGCGCTGCCGGGCGGAAGGATGTACTTGGGCTCAGTTGCGTGACCATGGGGCAAGAGATCTCAAAGGCAACCCAGGAACTGTTCAAGGCCAACCAGTACCAGGAGTACCTGTACCTGCACGGGCTGGGGGTTGAGGCGGCCGAGGCTTTGGCCGAGCTGTGGCACAAGCGGATGCGCCAGGAGCTGGGGATCGCGGGCGACGACTCGCCACGGGTCCGCGAGTTGTTCACGCAGAAGTACCGCGGCAGCCGCTACTCCTTCGGCTACCCCGCGTGCCCGGACATGTCCGACCAGGGCATCCTGTGGCGTCTGATCGACCCGTCGCGGATCGGCTGCGTGCTGACGGAGAACTGGCAGATCGACCCGGAGCAGAGCACCTCGGCGATCGTGGTGCACCATCCGGAGGCGAAGTACTTCAACGTGTGAGGCGCCGGGCAGCGTTCGATGGCGCCGGGGCCTTGTGAGCGTCGCCCGGGCATTGCCGGTCGGCGGACGAAGGCGCCCGGATGCGGCTTTGCTGGCAAGCGGCTCGCTCAGCGCCGGCGACGCATCGACACGACCAGGGCGATCGGGGCGACCAGCCAGGCGGGGGGCGAGGGGACGACGGTGAACGACGAGGTGAAGTAGGCGATGCCCTGCTCGTACTGCGGGGCCCAGATGAACGACGCGCCCTGCATGTCGGGGAAGGTGCCCCACGGGCTTGAGCCGTTGGGGCCGATGAGCAGCGGGGCGGTGGTGCCCTGGCCGAACGCGGCGGTGCTGACCACCCAGTCGTCCACGTTGGTGAGCAGGGTCTGGGTTCCGTTGGCGAATGTCGCGCCAACACCCTCGAGCGTGAAGCGTCCGATGAGCATCTCGGGGCGGCCAAGATCCTGGGCCCGGACCTGCAGGTAGTAGGTGCCAGGGTCGGTGATGTCGCGCTGGCCCGTGTAGGTCTGGGGCCACGAGGTGCCGCTGAACCAGGGGTCTCCGGCGGCGTCGGGCGAGGTGCTGATTGAGGCCTCGAACTGGTTGTCGGCGGTGGCCCAGCCGCGGAGGGTGGCCTGGGCGTGGGCGACGCCGGCGCAGGCAACGACAGCCAACACGCCGGCGGCGAATCGGAAGGGGTGCATGCGCGAGACTCCCGGGGTGGGCCGTCGTGGGCGCGGGCGCTCCTCGGAGGCGGCGGGCCGGGCGGACCGAGAATCAAGGTACACCCGATTCCGGGAGTTGCAACCTGTGGCGTGTCGGGTGGCGATGGGGTGCAAACGGACGGCGTGCGAATGCTGGGAGCGTTCGGCTTGGAGTCGGGAGCGTCGGGTTGTTCGGGCGGCGGCGGAGGCGGCGGCTCGGGCTGCGGGGCTGGGCCACGTTGAACGCCATCTTGTGGGGCGTGTGGGGGGCGGGCGGCGAGGCGGAGGAGGAGCGAGGCGGCCTTGCGCGAGGATTCGGTGTTTGTGTTTGCGGCGAGGATGGAGACGAGGCGTTCGACAGCGGCGGAGGCGGCGCGGGCGGCCAGGTCGCGGGCGCGCTGCTCTTCGAACGTTCTGATCTGGTCGATGGCCTCGCGGGCGACGGGCGAGTCGCGCCATGTTGCGAGTTGGCGCAGCGAGAGGCCGATGCCCTGGGCGAGTTCGAGGGCGCTGGCGGTGTCGTGGAAGTAGGCGGCGAGGAGTTCAGCGAAGAGGGACGAGTCGCGGTCGTGGAGTTCGGGCCAGAGGTCTTCGGGTGGGAGTGGGAAGCGCGGGGGCATGGGGGATCATGCGTCGCGGGGAGGGGGTTTCAAGGCGTGGGTGGGCTATGGGCAGGAATTGGCGCGCGCCGGTGCGTTATGAAATGCGAATGCGCGCACAAGGGTGTTCGTGGCGTTTGTGGTTGATCGGCACCGAGTAACGCCCCAAAGCGGGCGTGACTCGGTGGCACAGTGGGATGGGTGTGCTGGGATGATCGGCACCGACCTGCTCCGCGGACTGCGCAGGTCGGTGGCACGGCGGGCGTCCGTCGGCTGATCGGCACCGAGTAACGCCCCAAAGCGGGCGTGACTCGGTGGCACAGTGGGATGGGTGTGCTGGGATGTGCGGCACGACCTTCGGCCCGAGCCCCGAAGGTCGTGGCACACCTGACCATCGCGCTGGGGGTTGATCGGCACCGAGAAACGCCGCAAAGGCGGCGTGTCTCGGTGGCACAGTGGATCAGCAGCGCGTTCCGCGCGGTGCTATTGGCGGATCTCGAACCCCGCCTCATCCCCCGCCTCGGGCGCGTCCTCGGCGTCCTCGCGCTCGATGTTGCGGCGCATCCGCTGGCGCAGCGCCTCGCGGAAGCCCGCGACCTCGCCCGCGTTGCCCTGGACCTCGAGCAGGACGGCGCCATCGGCCTGGTTGCGGACCCAGCCGGTCACGTCGAACCCGCCCGCGATGTGGGCGGCCGTGGCGCGGAAGCCCACGCCCTGCACCCGTCCTGCGTACCGGATCCTGATCCGCGCCATGGCTCAAGCGTAGCGAACCGGATCGGCTTCACGTCGCAGGGACGGCCACCAGCGATTCCTGCACGAACTCGCCGCGGAGGATGTCGGACTCGACGCCCTCCGGCAGGGTCAGGTGCATCGAGGCGGGTCGGAGGAGTTCGATCTCGCCGCAGAGTTCGTGGCGTGACTGGCGATAGGCCAGGGCCCAGTCCACGTCGAAGGTGCCGACGGGCTCGCCCTGCTTGGATCGCACCACGTTGCCACGGGCTCGCGGGTACCGCACCGCCGCGGCGAGGCGCACGGTGACGGTGCGTCCCTGGAACTCCTGGGGGACGGCGATGGGCTGGTGCACGACGCCGTAGCCCGAACCCTCGCAGTGGAAGGCGAAGTGGATGTCGCGTCCGCCTCGATGGCTGAAGAACGTGCCGTCGTCGGGGCGGAGGTGGAACACGATCTCGGCCATGCCGCTGTAGCGGGCCTGGTAGTAGAGCGCGATCTCGGCCCGCGTCGTGCCGTCGCGCGATGTCTGGACGCGCACCAGCGGCCAGAAGCACACGCCGTCGCGCTCGTAGCGGTGCCCCTGCGTGACCTTGGCCAGGTGGTCCTCGGCCTGGTCCTGGAACTTCAGGACGTACAACAGCCCGGCCCCGCACAGCAGGAGCACGCCGAGCGACGCGAGCTGGTGGAACCGCACGGACGGCCACAGGTTCTTCACATAGTCCGGGGCGACGACCCACGCGAACAGCCCCCACAGGAGCACGACGCAGCAGATCCCGATCAGGATGTTCTTGCGATGTTGACGCATGAGGCAGGCCTCCACCGCCCAACCCCGGTGCCGCGGCGACGAACCTGCGGCACAGTGCGCGTCGAGCCGGCCGGTCCGCGATGCGGGGTGCGCCGAGCGTCGGCGGGTTGGCGGTGTAGATGCGTGTAGTCCGGGCGAAGCGGCTCGTCGTCGGCGACCCGCGCCGCGGGCGGGCGCCCGACGCCGCGATCGACCCCGAGTTGCAACGACCACCCACCAGCGCGGGGACGCGCCGGTGCGCGACTCTCTCTCATCCGGACGCTCCAGCATACATCGGCCGTCGCCGGTTGGGAAGGGCAATCTCGCGCGAACGCCCCGAACGGGGTGGTATCGACGCGGCAGACGCACGGCCGCGTGCGCCGCGCTCGCCGACCCGCCGGGCGATCCGACGCCGCAGATCTACCATCGCCCATGCCCAGCGTCCCCGAAGTGCTCAGCCCCGCGGTCGACCTCCGCTCCGACACCGTCACGAGGCCGACGCCGGCGATGAAGCGCGCCATGGCGGAGGCGGAGCTGGGCGACGACGTGAACGAGGGGGACCCGACGGTGCGGCGGCTCGAGGCGCGGGTCGCGGACCTGCTGGGCAAAGAGGCCGCGTGCTACGTGCCCAGCGGCACGATGGCGAATCTGCTGGCGATCCGCTCGCAAACGCAGGCGGGCGACGAGATCATCGCCGACGCGGACAGCCACTTCCACTACTACGAGACGGGCGGGTACGCGGCGATCGCGGGTTGCACCGCCCGGTTCGTTCGGTCGACTCGGGGTGTGTTCGAGGCCGGCGAGGTCCACCGCCTGTGCCGGGCCCACTCGGACCACTTCGCGGTCACGCGTCTGGTCGTGGTCGAGAACACGCACAACCGGGGCGGGGGGATCCCGTGGCCGGTCGAGCAGGCCCGCGATGTGGCCCGGGCGGCGCACTCGCTGGGGCTGCGGGCGCACATGGATGGGGCGAGGCTGTGGAACGCCGCGATCGCGATGGGCGTGCGCGAGCGAGACTACGCGCTGGCGTTCGACACGATCTCGGTGTGCTTCTCCAAGGGTTTGGGCGCGCCGGTCGGGTCGGCGCTGGCGGGCGACCGGCGGACGATCGAGAAGGCGCGGCACTTCCGCAAGATGGTGGGCGGGTCGATGCGCCAGTCGGGGGTCATCGCGGCGGGGGCGCTCTATGCGATCGAGCACCACAGGGAGCGGCTGCACGAGGACCACGCCGCGGCCCGGCGGTTCGCCGAGATCATCTTCGAGAGCAACGGCGTTCGGGTGGACATGGACCGGGTCCGCACGAATATGGTGTACTTCGACATCGACGAGCGGCTCGGGCCGGCGTCGGAGTTCTCCAAGGCGATGGACCGGCGGGGCGTGCGGATGTTCGACGAGGGCCCGCAGACGATCCGTGCGGTGTGCCATCTGGACGTGACGCCGGAGCAGGTCGAGCAAGCGGCCCGCCTGATTGTCGACGCCACGCACCTCGCGTAACTCGCCCCAGGAAAGCAACGGCCCCGCCGGTTCCGGCGGGGCCGCGTGTCGTCATGATTGCCGGTGCGGGTCGGCCCCGCGTGGCGGGTCAGCGGCGGCGACGCCCGGCGACCAGGCCGCCCAGGCCGACCAGGGCCAGGGTGGCGGGGGCGGGGGTGATGGTGAGGTTGTCGAAGCCGAAGCCCTCGGAGCCGTCGGTCACGCCCGAGAAGCGGATGGTCAGGCTGTTGCCGGTGCCGGCGATGGCGGCGGCGAAGGTCTGGAGGTTGTCGTCGAGCAGCGTGGTGCCATTGACCTCGAGCGGGTCGAAGAGGTTGACCAGCGAACCGTTGTCCATGAGGTAGTTCTGGTCGAGGTTGTCGTTGGAGGTGATGGTCCAGATGTTGGAGAAGGGGCCGCCGTCGATCGAGTAGTCGAAGGTGAAGATGTCGGCGGTCTCGAAGTCGCCCATGGCGACCAGGTCGACGGAGATGCCCAGGCCCGTGGCGCCGGTGATGTTGAAGGTGAAGGTGGCGGTCTCGGTGTCGCTGCCGACGCCGTTGACGGTGTCGGTGACGCCGAAGAACCCGTTCTGGTCGAAGGCCTGGCCTGCGAAGCCGAGGGTGTCGGTGGCGAAGACGGTGTTGCCGGCGGCGGCGGCGACGGAGTCATCGGAGATGCTGAAGGGCATGCCGGTGTTGTTCGGGGCGACGACCGCGCGGGTCATGGGCCAGAACGCGTCGCCCGCGCCGTAGGCGGTGGTCGCGGTGCCGACGGTGTTCTGGTTGGCGTTGGTGCCCAGGCCGGTGCCGGTGTACGAGCCGATGGTCGAGTTGGAATAGCCCGTCAGACCCATCTCGGTGCCGTCGAAATCGACGAAACCGACCTGGGCGGAGGCAACGGTGGCCATGCCGCACGCGGCGGCCACGGCGATCGCGATCTTCATCTCTCTGCTCCTGTGAACGGGACGTCTGTTCTCTCGATTCGCTCCCCCCGGGTGCCCGTTGGGGCTCGGGAACACCACCAGTTTAGGGTCGGAGGGGCCGTTGTGGGCGGGACTTGCGCGAAGAATCCGCAAAGTCGGTTGCGTGATGCGGCGTTATTGTTCTGATAGGCATGCTGTGGTGCCGGCGGGCGACGCTTCCTCTGGCGTGCGGCTCACCGGATCCCGGTCGGGGTGGCGGCCCGGGGGGGGCGGCCCACGCCGCGGGGCGGGGTCGGGCAGATCGAGGGTGCGACGGGCCACGGACCAGTGCGGGGTGTACCGGGAGTCCGCCGCTAGCCCGGCGTTGGCGTGGCGTCGCCCCAGCGCCCGCGGGATGGACGCCAGCAGGGCCCGGGCGGCGGCCAAGCAGCGCCGGCGCCAGGGCAGGTGGGGGTCCGGGGTTCCGGTGACGATCCGGTATCCCAGCAGGTGGAACACCTCGCGCTTGAGCGCGACGGCGATGTGCTCGTCGACGTGGAGCAGGCTGGGCGTGTGTCTGTCGCGGTGGACGCCCGGTGCAAGGCGTGGGAGCCAGCGGTGGACAAACTCGCGGGTTCGGATCACGCGTGACAGCCACATCCAGGCCCGCCCGACGGGCACGACGATGAACAGGGCGTCGTCGCCGGGGCGCTTGACGGGCTGGCGGTTGGGCATGAAGGCGAGGCCTCGCATGGGCGATCGGAGCGGCACGCCGCGCTCGGTTGCCACGATCTGGCCGCGTCGGACGCGGGCGAGGGGCTCGATGTCCGGGTGGACCTCGAGGGTGTCGTCGGTCACGGCGAAGCGGTGGCGCACGTCGTAGAAACGGGGGCGCGGCGTCGGGGGCGAGGCGCCGGCTGGCGTGATGCTCGCGTGGAGCATGGCCCGCTCGATCGCGCCGGCGTGCAGATCGACCGAGGCGGGATCGTCGTGCAGGCCGGCTTCGAACAGCGCGGAAACGAGGTGGTGCTCGCTTGTTGCGTGGTCGACAAGGAGGCCGGAGAGTTCCTCCTCGAACCCGAGGAACACGGGCACGCCGAGGGACATCGCGAAGGCCCGGGCGGGGAGCGAGTCCTCGACGAACGCGAAGGGCGCGCTCGGGGCCGACACGGTGTGGAGGTCGAGCAGGAAGACCGGCCCTGCGGCGGAGCGGGCGTGGTGCTCGATGGCGGCGAGCAGTTCGAGGGCCTCTCGCTGCTCGGCGTCGCGCTCGGGTTCCGGGAGGGCGCGAGCGGCGCGCAGCAGTTCGGGTGTGAACGAGCGGTTGAGATCGCGGTCGAGGTAGCGCACGGGCTCGGGCGAGCGGTTGCTGGCGGCGACGTTGCCGAGCAGCGCGACGACCCGGCCGCGGGCGTCGGCGGGCGGGGCCGCGTTGAGGCGATCGATGACCTTCCGGGCGGCGAGCACGCCGGCGGGCTCGTTGCCGTGGAGTGCGGCGGTGACGATGAGCAGCGCCCCCGGGCGCGGGGCGTTCCACTGCCCGATGCAGCGCGGGTTCACTGGGCGGACCCCCCGCCTTCGGGCGGCGTCGGCGGCTCGGGCGGGCCGAGGGCCTGCCCGAGCAGGTCGGCGGCGACGGAGAGGATGTCGTGCTCGGTCACGATGCCGACGAGGCGCCCGTCGCGGACGACGGGCAGGGCCGAGAGCGCGTGGCGGCGCATGAGCGCGATGGCGTCGAGGGTCGTGGTTTCGGGGGCGATGGTGATCGGCTGGGCGTTCATGATGTCGCGGGCGCAGATCGGGCGGTCCAGGTCGCCCGGACGCCGGTTGGCGAGCAGGGTCAGGAGCTTGCGGAACGAGACGAGGCCGACGAGGCGCTGCTCGGCGTCCTCGACCGGGATGTGGCGGACGTGCTCCCACTCCATGATGGAGGCGACCAGGTCGAGCGGCTCGCTCTCGGAGACGGTAAGCAGGTCGGTCGTCATGAACTGATCGACGCGGCGGTAGGTCTCGGCGAGGTTCCCGCACTCGGTGGCCTCGGCCAGCGGCCAGGTGTGCCCGGGGGCCGACTCTCCCTGTCGCCGGCTGATGGCGGCGGTGAGCGAGGCCAGGCGCTGGGCCCGCGTGCCGTGCTTGCGGATGGCGGCGGCCGACGCGAGCAGCCACTGTGCCCCGGTGCGACGGGAGGCGACGCGGTCGTGGACGATGGCCAGGTAGCGATCGGCGTCGCCCCGATCGACGCCGACGCGGGCCAAGCCGGCGCGAGCGATGGGCAGGAGGTGGTCGAGCACGAGGCGGTCGGCGGGGATGGTCGCGCCGTCGAGCCAGAGCAGCTGGGAGTTGAGCCCCTCCCTGGCGGCGGCGACGAAGTTTGCGGCGGCGTCCTGGAAGTCCAGGCGGGCCGGGACGTCGGGCAGGGCCTCGGGACCGGCGGCCATGATGCCGATCCAGAGGGCGGCGTTGGCGACCTCGTCGAGGACGGTGGGGCCGGAGGGCAGGACGCGGTTCTCGATGCGCAGGTGGGGCTTTCCGTCGGTCACGCCGTAGCACGGGCGGTTCCAGCGGTAGACGGTGCCGTTGAAGGTCTGGAGGGCGCGGAGGCGCGGGATGCGGCCCTGGTCGAGGGCGGCCAGAGAGTCCTCCTCGGCGTCGGCGCCGATGAGGGCGCGGAAGCGTGAGACGTCGGACCTGAAGACCTCGAGCACGCTGTGCTCGACCCAGCCCTCGCCGAAACGCACGCGTGCCAGGCTCTCGCGTCCGGGCGTGCGGTTTGAGCGGGTCTCGACGGCCTGCTGGAAGATCGCGATCCTGGTCTCGTGCCAGAGGCGTTTGCCGAAGAGCAGCGGGGAGTTGGCGGCGGCGGCCAGGGTCGGGGCGGCGATCGCCTGGGCGATGTTGAACAGCGCGGGGAACTCCTGGTCCGAGACTTGGTAGTGGACCTGGAAGGAGGTGTTGAGGGCCTCGAGCATGATCGATTCGTTGGTGACCGAGAGGTCGTCGGCGCCCTTGATGCGGAGTTCGTAGGGCCCGCCGCGGATGCGCCGGACCGCCTCGTCGATGGCGAAGTACCTGGGGCGGGGGGTGATGTTCTGCGACGAGAGGTCCGAGAGGGCCAGCGTCGGCAGGATGCCGGTGAGCACGACGGTCGCCTCGAACTCGGCGGCGGCCTGCTGGACCACGCCGAGCACCTGGCGCAGCCCGGCCTCCATCCTGGCCAGGCACGCCCCGCCGAGCGTCAGGGGGTCCAGGTTGCATTCGAGGTTGAACCGGGCGAGTTCTGTTGTGACGCGCGGGTCGGTGATCCGCGCGAGAATCTCCGGGCCAAGCGGGCACGGTGCCCAGTGGCGGTCGACGAGCACGAGTTCCTGCTCGGCGCCGATGCGCCGGACGCCGCGCTCGATCAGGCCCTGCTCGTGCATGCGTTCGAGGGCGCGGAGGTCGTTGAGGAGGGCGCGCGTGAATGCGGTGTCCCGCTCCCCGTCCGATCGGCGATCGACGTCCTGGCGCCCCATGCGGCCATTATGAGGGAAGCAGGCCGCCCGCACAAAGGCGGTGTGCCGACCCCGTCCATCGGACGCGAGCGGGGCCCGAGCCCATCGGCACTACGATGGGGCGATGCTCGCACCGCTGACCGAGATCCTGGACGAACTCCGCGCTGGGCGGATCGTCGTCATGACCGACGACGAGGACCGAGAGAACGAGGGCGACCTCGTGCTGGCGGCCCAGTTCGCCACGCCCGAGACCATCACCTGGATGCTCCAGCACGCGCTGGGCTACATGTGCCTGTCGCTCACGGAAGCCGACTGCGACCGCCTCGACCTGACCCCGCAGGCCCCGTCGAACACGTCGGTCCGCGGCACGGCGTTCACCGTCTCGATCGACGGGCACCCCAAGCACGGCTTCGGAACGGGCGTCTCGGCCAAGGAGCGGGCCCGCACGATCCAGATGGCGATCGACCACGCTTTCAGCGCCGACGACTTCGTCCGCCCCGGGCACATCAACCCGCTGCGCAGCCGCAATGGCGGTGTGCTGGTCCGCACGGGCCAGACGGAGGGCTCGGTCGATCTGTGCCGCCTGGCGGGGCTGTACCCGGCGGCGGTGATCATCGAGATCATGAAGCCCGACGGGGAGATGGCGCGCGGGGCGGAACTGGTGCGGTTCTGCCGCGAGCGCGGGCTGAAGATGTGCTCGGTGGCGCAGGTGATCGAGCACCGCCTGTCGCGTGAGTCGCTGGTGCGTCGGGGCGAGCCGCGGCGCGGCACGCCGATCCGGACGCCGGAGGGCGCGTTCACGCTGATGGTGTTCGAGAGCCTGGTCGATCCGTTGCCGCACGTCGCGCTGACCACCGGGGGCGTGGGCGTGCCGGACGAGGCGGGGGTCGTGGCCGAGCAGACCGACGCGACGCTGGTGCGCGTGCACCGGCGGCACCTGCTGGGCGACGTGTTCGGCGAGGTGTCGGGCGAGCGGGAGACATCATCGGGCGATGTGCTTCGGGCGTCGATGCGACGCATCGGCGAGGAGGGGCGGGGCGTCGTGCTGTACCTGCGCCCCGAGGGCGTGGGCGACGGCGTCGAGGCCCGGCTTCAGTCGATCCGGCGCGAGGGCGGGCTGTTCGGCGCGGACGAGGGGCGCCCGATCGCGGCGGGGGGCAACCCGGTCGAGGACGGGCAGGCGAGCCGCTCGTGGCGCGAGGTCGGCATCGGCTCGCAGATCCTCCGCGAACTGGGCGTGTCGCGCCTGCGCCTGCTGACCAACTCGCAGACCGACCACCCGGGCCTCGAGGCGTTCGGGCTGTCCATCACGGAGCGCGTGGCGGTTGGCGACGCGAGCAGAGTACCGGGCGCGAGCCTGGGGCCCGAGCCGCCTGGAGCCCCGGCCCAGCCCACGGCCCAGGCCGGCCGCGAGGCCACGCGATGATCGGCGACGGCTGGGACGGCCAGAACCCCTCGCGCCCGAGGGAGCCGACGCCGGTTCGCCGCTCGCGCCCGTGGCGCGTCGCGGTCGTGACGGGCTCGCGGGCCGACTTCGGCCTGCTCGCGCCGGTCATGCGGGCCATCGCGTCGCGCGACGATCTCGAGCTGCTCGTGGTCGCCGCCGGCAGCCACCTCATCCAGCCCGGCGAGACGTTCCGCGACGTCAAGGCCCTGTTCGACGTGGCCGACAGCGTGCCGATGCAGGTCGCCGGGCGCACGGGGCGGTTCGAGGACGCGGAGGCGACGGGGCGCGGCATCGCGCGTTTCGCCCGCTCGTTCGGCGCGCTGCACCCGGACTGGGTCGTGGTGCTGGGCGACCGGGTGGAGGCGTTCGCCGCCGCCGCTGCGGCCAGCATCGCGGGCATCGCGGTGGCGCACGTGCACGGGGGCGATCGGGCCGAGGGCGTTGCGGACGAGGCGATGCGCCACGCGATCACCAAACTGGCGCACCTGCACCTCGCGGCGACGCGCGAGTCGGGCGAGCGGATCGTGCGGATGGGAGAACGACCGGAGCACGTGCGGGTCGTCGGCTCGCCGGCGCTCGACGATCTGGCGAGATTCGAGGCGCTGGATGATGCGAGGTTCGAGGAACTCGGGCGGCCTTCGGTCGTGCTGCTGATGCATCCGATCGGGCGGCATGACGAGGAGGAAGAAGCCGCGGCGGCGACCGCGATCGATGCGGTGCGGGCGGCGTTGCCTGGGGCGAGCATCCTGGCGCTGGAACCGAACCATGATCCGGGTCGCAACGGCGTCCGCCGCGCGATCCAGGCCGCCGGATTGCAGAGTGTGAGCCACCTTCCCCGGCCGTTGTTCGTCGGGCTGCTCAAGCGGATGGGTGCCGAGCGTGCGAGGGCGGGTGTGCCGGCCCCCGACACGGCGGCGGGGCTGCTGGTGGGCAACTCGTCGGCTGGGCTGATCGAGGCCGCGGCGCTGAGCGTCGCGACCGTGGACATCGGGCGGCGGCAGGCGGGGCGGGAGCGGCCGGCGTCGGTCGTGCACGCGGAGGAGTCGGGCGAGTCGATCCGAAGCGCCATCTCGAAGGCCCGCGCGGTCGACGCGTCGCGCGTGGAGCATCCGTACGGCGACGCGAGCGCCGGCACCCGCGCCGCCGCGGCTATGGCGGAGGTCGATCCGACAAGCCGCGCGTTGCTTCGCAAGCGGTGTGTGTACTGATTCGGAACGCCGCTGGCTTTGGGACGATGCCCGATGAAGCCGATCGCGCGAGCGATCGAGCGTGTGACGACAGAGACTCGATCGCTCGCGCGATCGGCTCCGTCCCGATGCCGGAGGCGGTGCCTGGTTGATCGCGTGGCCGCCCAGAGCCGCGGCCACGGCACCCGAGTTGCTCACGCCGACGCGCGCTTCGCCCCGGCCACCTGCTCGCGCATGTCGCGGGTGGTCTGCTCGAGTCGCATGAGCATGCGCTCGGTCTCGCCGGCGTCCAGGCGCTTGGCGAACGCGCCCAGGGCCAGGGCCCACGCCTCGGCCGCCCCGTGCCCAGCCTCGACCAACGCAGGGTCCCAGCGGACCCCGGCCGGGCCGCCGACGCCCTCGCCGCCCGACTCGATGGCCGCACGGTGGGCCGCCTCCTCGAGCGGCCCGATCACGTGCAGGCCGAATCGCTCCTGGGCGGCGTGGGCCGCGGCGTGGCCCATCTGCTCGCGCCACTCCTCGTCGTTCATCAGCAGGTCGATCGCGTCGCCCAGGGCCCCCTCGTGCGGCTCGACGCGCAGGCCCGTCACGCCGTGCGTGATCACCTCGCCCATGCCGGGCGAGTCGGTCACGACGACCGCGGCCCCGCAGGCCATCGCCTCGATCACGGTCTTGGGATGGCCTTCGAGGGCCGACGCCTGGGCGTAGATCGCGGCCTGACGCATCCTGTCCTGCAGTTTGCTGTGTTCGATGCGAGCCTCGAAGACCGCGTTCACGCCCAGATCGGCCGCGAGCTCTTTGAGCGCGGCCTCCTCGGGCCCCTGGCCGATGATCGAGAACGTGAGGCGGGTCGCCGTCTCTCTGCTGAGGCGTGCCGTGGCCCGCAGCAGCATGTCGACGCGTTTGCGTTTGACCAGCTGCCCGGCGTACAGCACGATGGGCTTGCGGTCGCACGCGCAGGTCGAGGGCCCCATGGCCATGACGTAGTTCGGGATCACGCGTGTCCGCTCGAACGCCACGCCGTAGCGCCACGCCAGCGCGTGGGCCATGTCCGGTGTGCTTCCGACGACCACGTCGGCGGCCTCGCAGATGGCCCGTTCGTCGGCGGCGGCGTCGGCGGCCTGTCGCGAGGCGGGGCCGAACTGGTCGGCGGCGAAGCGGGAACGCAGGTATCCGCCCCGGGCGATCAGGCCCACGCGCCGCCCGGTCGAACGGAGATGGTGGGCGGTGCGGATGGCGGCCTCGACCCCGTCCATCTGGTTGGTCTTGACGACCACCGAGCGGGCGTCGCCCAGGGCCTCGGCGACGTTGGCCGGGGCGTCGGGCGCGTCGGCGGGGGTCACGACGATCGGCGCGGGCGAGAGCAGGCCGGCCACGCGCTCCTCCCCCTCCGCCTCGCCATAGGACAGCACGACGATCTGGCGATAGGCGTCGGCGATGTGCTCGTACAGGCTCCACTCGCGCTCGAGAAGCCCCAGGCGCTCCCACTCGCCCAGTGACATGCCCCTGGTCATGCATAGAACCAGGGCGTCGGCGATCGGGGTCGGGGAGGTCGGGTCTGGCACGGGGCTCTCGCTGAACGGGACCGGAGGATCGCGGCGCGGGACCGCATCGCTGCATCGGCCTTGCGAAGGCGGACATCGACCCAATCACGGTGCCGGCGCAAAAGCGGCGCGTCGATTCGGGGGATGCCCTCGCGCCGAAGCCGAGATCGGCGTCGGCGCACCGGGCTTTTCCACGGGTGCCCCGGCGACTTGCCCCGGCGTCCGCCCCGGGCCGATGCTTGGGCGTGCCGGATTCCTCCTCGCCAGCCCAGGTCACCGCGCTGCTTCCGATCGGTCCCGGGTTCAACGCCGAGACTCTGGGCCGCGCGGCGGCCAGCCTGGGCGGGCAGACACGGCCCCCCGCCGAGCTGCTGGTGGTCGCCAACGGGCTCCGCGCGGACCAGCGGGGAAGCGTGGAAGCGGCTCTGGCACGCGGCGCCGGGGCGCTGCGGGTGCGGACCCTGTGGCGGGAGGAGCCCGGGCTTGCCGGCGCCCTCAACGCGGGCCTGCGGGAGGCCGCGACCGATGTGGTCGCAAGAATGGACGCCGACGACGCGTGCGGGCCGGACCGCCTTCGCGTGCAGGCCGACGCGCTCGCCGCGGCCCCCGAACTGGCCGGCGTCGGGTGCGCGTGGCGCGTCGTGGGCCCCGACGGCGCCGATCGCGGCACGATGCGCCCCCCCACCGACCCCCGACGCCTGCGCTGGATGCTCCGCCTGGGCAACCGTTTTGCGCACGGCTCGATGATGCTCCGGTGCGCTCGCGTTCTCGAGGCCGGCGGCTACGACGAGTTGCTCCCGAAGGCGCAGGACTACGACCTGTGGCTGCGCCTGACACGGGACGGGCCCGCGCTCGGGGCGGTTGGTGATGTGCTCTACACGTACCACGAGTCCCAAGGCGAGGGCGTGGGCGCATCGAGCACGCCGCAGGCCTCTGCCGCCAGCGCGGCATTGCTCGCGTCGTGGGGCGACCTCCCGCCCGTCGGCGACCAGCAACGCCGGGCGCTCGAAGCGGCGATCGCGGGGGCGATGTCCACCGAGAACGGCGGCGGGGTCGCGGAGGCCATCGAGGTCGAACTCGATCGGCAGCCCACGCGCGAGTCGCTGGTGGCTTGGCTCTGGGCCCGCGACCGCTTCCCGCCGATGCCGCGCCGGGCCATCGAGATCGCCCGTCGGGCCCGCCTGCGCGAGGTCGGGCGGCTCATGCACGAGCGCGGCGTGAGCGAGGTCTGGCTCTGGGGCGCGGGCCGGCACGGGGCGTGGGTGCTCGAGCACGCGCCTGACCTGGGGCTCCGCATCGCGGGCTTTGTCGATGACCGGGCCGCGGGCCAGACCCGAAGCGGCCACGCGGTGGCCCCGGCGGACTCGCTCGCCCCGGGCGCCCACGCGCTGCTGTGCTCCGACTGGCACGAGGACGCGATGTGGGAGCAGAGCGCCAGCGCCCGCGCCCGCGGAATCACGACCTGGCGCCTGTACGCCGACACAGAGCCGCGATCGTGAGATCGCGTCGGAGCGTCACATCGTGTGGAAGAACCCCAGGTGCAGCTCCGCGTGGCGCAGGTTGCCCTTGGTCCACTCCTCGTGCGTGAGGGGGCCGAAGATCGGGTTCGGCCTCGTCGGTGCCTGGGCCTTGAGACGCTGCGTGGCCTTGCGCAGGTGGGCCAGGGCCTCGTCGGCGGGCTCGTCCCGGATCGCCAGCGTCCCGCCCTTGATGCCGGGGATCTTCACGCCGCGCTGCAGCCCCGCGTTGAGGAACTTCTTCTTCTGCGTCCTCAGGATCAGTTTGATGAACCAGGGCGGGCGGACCTCGGGCGGGTAGCCGTCGAACGGATAGTCCATCCAGGACGCCACGTGCCCCAGCGCCTGGCCAAGCGACCAGTTCCCGGTGGCCCGCAGCGTGCCCTCACGCTCGGCCCACACCAGGCGCTCGGCCTCGCGGACCATCTCGTCGAGATTCTCGAAGCGGATCGCCCGGTGCTCGGCGGTTTTCGTGTCGATCGTGCCCGTCGTCTCGGGCGTCGCGGTCGCGGACATGGCTCCCTCCCTCACCTTTGTGCCACCAGATCGCTCGTGGCCGGCGCGCCCCCGTTCCCACGAACGCCCCTGGCCGACCCTACTCGTTCACGCCGAGGTCCGCCTTCGTGAAGAGGCTCTCGAAGCGGATCCCGGCTGCCTCGATGTTCGCTCGCGCCCCCTCCTGGCGATCGATGACCGCGACGACCGCGAGCACTTCCGCCCCCAGTTCCCGCAGCACCCTGACCGCCTCGATCGCCTGCCCGCCGGTCGTGGCCACGTCCTCGACGAACACGACGCGGTCGCCCGGCTTCAGCACGCCCTCGACCTGCTTGGCCGTCCCGTAGTCCTTCTTCGCGTTGCGGACGAAGATCGAGGGCAGGCCCGTCTTGAGGCTCGCGACCGCCACGAGCGGGATCCCCCCGAGTTCTGCCCCGGCCAGGCGCGCCGGCGGGGCGCCGGCGTCGCGCCCGATCGCGCCGATCCGCCGGGCGAACAGGTCCCCCAGGCGATCCAGGATCTCGGGACGCGTCGAGAACAGGTACTTGTCGAGGTAGTATGAACTCGTCCGCCCCGATCGCAGCGTGAACGTGCCACGCAGCAGCGCCGCCTCGGCAATCAGGCGGGCCAGATCGGCGTTCGACTCCGGAGCGGTCTGGGGCATCGCGTCAGGGTACGCCCCGGCGGAAGGCCCGGGCCGCCGATCCGAACCAGTTCACAGTCTCGCAACGACCCACACGCCCATCACTCGAGGGAGCATCGACATGGCGACGACACAGCAGCGGTTCGCACGGGCGGCCAACGCCCGGTCCGCCTCACCGACCCTCGGGCTCGCGCTCGTCGTCGCGCTCTGTTCCAGCCCGGCCTTCGCGCAGGCGACCGGCACGCCCCCTGATACGGACGATCCCCCCGTGCTCCGCGGCCCTTCCGTCGAGCCCGCGGCCCGGGCCGACTCGCTCATCCGCCTGGGCTACGACGGGCGGGTCCAGCGCCTCGAGGACGTCCGCCCCGAGGTCGCGGCGCTCGAACTGGTCGATCTCGACGACCAGGCCCGGGCCACGATCGACGCCCTGATCGAGCAGCGGGCGGCGTTCCTTGATGGGGCCGTCCTCGAGCACTACCAGACCCTGCTCGAGCTGTACGCGGCGTTCGGAGCGGGCGATCAGACCGAGGTCGCCCGCCTGTACATGGAGTTTGCGGGACACCTGCAGCCCCTGTTCGAGGGCGGCGGTCTGGCCCGCCAACTGGCCCGCGAGATGCGACCCGCGCAGGCCCGCGAGTACGGACGCCTCATCCGCGAGTACTACCAGGCGGTCGCCCAGGACGCCCTGGACCACCCGGAGGCGACACGCGGCTCTGCGGCGACGCTGCAGGACGCGCTCCGCAATGAGCGCATCGGGGTGCTGATGCAGGAGGTCGGGCGATCGTTCGGGCGGATCGTCCAGCAGAAGTCCCAGGAACTCGAGGACGTCCTGGCCGCCCTTCGCCTCGATCCCGACCGGGAAGCCCAGATCCGGGCCCTTGTGGAGGAGATCGCCGGGGACTTCGGCCTGAACCCGAGCGAGTCCGAGAAGCGCGAGATCTTCACGCGGATCATGGGCGAGCTGACGCCGGGGGAGCGCCAGCGCCTGATGGCATGGATCCTCCGTTGACGCACGCCGGGTTCGGGGCCGTGCCGCCCGCGCCGCGCGACTTTCCGGCCCTCAACAAGGGGGGACACGCCGGTTTGTGACGCCTGGCCCCGCGTCCGACCGCCACCATCCGGCGGCTCGGGCGTAGATTCTGGCGTACCCTTGCGGTTCGGCGGGCTCGGTGGGAGCCCGCCGCTGTCAAGATCATGTTGGGGTGACGAGCCATCGCGGCGAACGCCCGTCCCGGTCATGGTGCCGAGCGGTCGCGCCGATCAAAGACCCGTCGCTCGCAAGCCGCGTGGACCATCGCCCCTCGGGGCGTGCAGATCGGAGAGATGTGACCATGGCGAAGACCCGGATTCTCGGCGCAACGACCGCGATCAAGAGCGTGGCGATTCTGGCCCTTTTGGGCGGAGCCCCGGGTGTCGCGATTGCACAGATCGCCCCGCCGCCGTCCACCCCTCGCACGCCCCAGGCGACCCCCGAAGCCCAGAACCCGGTCCTGCCCCCCGCCATGCGCCGCCCCGGCGCCACCGCCGACACCGGCCCGGAGTCCGCCGCGGACCAGGCCCGCCGCCTGTTCAACACCCCGGCCCGAAGCGGCGAGCTCCCGGAGCTGCCCTACGAGCCCATCGGGAAGCGCGACGACGCCGGCAACCTGATCATGATCCAGGACGACCCCCACTACGTCGCCCTGACGGTCAATCCCCTGCTGGACGACGACGCCATCGAGCGATTCCGCGGCACGGTGGCCGCCCGACGCAACCGCCTCGAGCAGGGCGTCATCGAGCACACCAGCCTGATGCGCCAGGTCCTCGACGGCGCGATCAACCGCGTCGACGTGGCCCGCCCGGACACCCTGCAGTCGGCCATCGCGGTCGTGCGTCCGTTCCAGGAGATGGGCAGCCTGACCGAGGATCTGCGGGCCGAGGGCTACCTGACCGAGCAGCAGTGGCGGTTCAACTGGAAGATCGTGGGCGAGTACGAGCAGGCCGTCCGGGCCGAGGTGATGCGTCTGGCCAACGAGAACGACGACCCGAACGGACCCGCTCCGATGACCAAGGTCACCCGGGCCGTGCTGGGCGAGTACCTGCGCCTGCCGCTGGACGTCTACAACGACCTCCTGGGCGAGGGCGCGGGACGCCTTGGGGACGTGATCGCCGCGGCCGCCATCACCGACGACGACCGTGCCATCGCGCAGGACCACGCGGGAGCGGTCGGCACCGCCTCCACCGCCGAGGCCAGAGTCCAGGCCATGCAGGCGTTGACCGGGGCCATGAGCCCAGAGGGGCACAAGGCGCTGCTCGAGGCGATCGTCGCGACCCGGTAACCGGCGCGATTGTCGCGTGTTCGGCTTCCGATCCGGGCTGCATCTCCGGACCGTTTCGGGTAGAATCGAGGGTTGGGGCCACCCGATCGAGTCTCGGGCTCGTGGAACTGAACAGGGGTTGGGGATGACCGCAAAGACCGCCGCGCTCTGCCTGCTGGCCGGAGCGGCTTGGCTTGCGCCGGCCGCCGACGCCCATCCGCTGGGGCAGTACGTCTACCGCAACTCGCAGGACGATCTGGTCGTGCTGTTCAACTACGACTTCTACTGGCCGCTGCGCTACGTCTATCCGCCGTTTCCGGGCGTCATGGACTTCGACTACCCGATCGAGGAAGCCCCGGCGGACCGTCCGTTCCAGGACCTGTACAAGCCCCACCCCGGCAGCAAGATCGAACTGGTGCTCGTCGAGTTCGAGCCCGGCTTCTTCATCCGCGACCCGCGGAACGTCTTTGAGGCGTACCACGACGCGGGCCAGCGCATGCCGATCGCCACGACCGGCACCGGATTCCTCGTGTTCCCGTTCTGGCACCTGGACCCGACGGCCCCGGGCTACGTCCCGGGCCAGGAGGTCTACCACGGCTCGTACTACTTCCACGACGTGGACAACGTGCACGGCGACAGCCCGGTCTACACCTTCTCGGTGTACCCCGAGCCCTTCAACCCCTGCCCGCCCGATCTGACCACCACCGCGGTCTCCGGCCAACCGGGATACGGCACGCCGGACGGCGTCGTGAACACCGACGACTTCTTCTACTACCTCGAGCAGTTCGCCGCCGGCAACCAGTGGGTCGCCGACATGACCGAGACCGCCGTCCCCGGCGCGCCGGGCTACGGCGTGCCCGACGGCCTGATCACCAACGACGACTTCTTCTACTTCCTGTCCCACTTCGCCCTGGGCTGCTGAGGCGGCATCCGCGTCGATCCGCCTGGGTGGACTGGCACGACTGTGCGCTCCGGGCCGGGGCGCCCCGCGCTCGGCAACCCCGCCCGAATCCGCCGATACATCGTGGGAATCAAGGGGAACCACGATGGCCCACGCCCGCGTCGCCGCCACACTGATCGCGTTCCTGCTGGCCGGCGGTGCGATCGCGCAGACCGAGCCCGAGCCGGTCGCTCCGAGCGAACCCAACGCCGACCCCGCGCCGACGCCCCGGAACGGGCACATCGTCGTCTCGACGCGCGGCGACGGGTCCATCGTGCTGATCGATCCGACGACGTTCCGCGTCTGGCACCGCGAGGCCGCCCCCGTGGGGCTGCACGAGATCGCCGCGAGTGCTGACGGGCGACTGGTCGTCGGCTCGGCCTATGGCTCGGGCCCGCGTCACCAGACCCCCGACCAGCGCCTGCTCGTTGTGACGCTCCCCGACCTCGACCCGCGCACCGACGACGCGCCCTCCGTCGGCCCGCTGATCAACCTCGGGGCGGCCAACTCCCGCCCCAACGACCTGGCCTTCCTCCCCGGCGGCTCGCGCGTGATCTGCACGAGCGAGGTCGCCCGGACGCTGCTGATCGTCGACGTCGACGCGGCCCTCGGCGCCACGCCCGATCCGGACACGCTGGAGGTTGGCGCCGAGGCGATCACCTCGACCATCCCGTTCCAGGCCCGCGCGGGGCACATGCTGGCGATCACGCCCGACGCCGCCCGCGCGTTCGTCCCGAGCGTGGCCGATCGCACGGTGACAACGGTGGACCTGGCGACCGGGCAGATCGTCGCGACCACGATCGCCGGTGAGGGCGCCGAGGGCGTGGCCGCGTCGCCCGACGCCTCGACCGTGTGGGTCTCGTGCCATCGCGCCGAGGTGCTGGCGGTGCTCGACGCCTCCACCGGCCAGCGGACCCACACCGTCCCGTGCCCGGGCTACCCCTTCCGCGTCCGCTTCACGCCCGACGCGACCCGCGTCGTGGTGTCCTGCCCGGGGGACAACCGCGTCCGCATCTTCGACGCGGCCTCGCGCACGCTCGTGCACACGATCGACGTGGGCGAGGGCACGCTGCCGACGAGCATCGCGGTCTCGCCCGACGGGGCCCTCGCCGCGGTCGTGTGCGCCAGCGCCGAGGCGGTGGCCATCATTGACCTGGCCGAGGGCGAGGTGCTGACCCAGGTCCGGGTCGGCCCGATCCCCGATGGACTCACGTGGGCACCGCACCCGCCCGAGATGACGCCCGACTCCGACTCCGGGGCGACGCCCTCGGGGTTCCCGACCGCCGAGGCCCCCCAGCCTTGATGGGCGTTGCGGGCCGCCATTGACCGCCCACCGCCTCCGACTACCATTGCGGTCGTTTCCGCCCGGAGCCGCTCGCGGCCCCGGGCACGCCGGGGGCATAGCTCAGTTTTGGTAGAGCGCATCCATGGCATGGATGAGGTCAGGGGTTCGAGTCCCCTTGCCTCCACTCGGCAGCAGGCCCGGGCTTCGGCCCGGGCTTCATGCTTTTTGGGCCGCGATTCCCCCTCTTCCGGGGCGCGAACGGAACCCCAAACGCCAGACAAACGCTTTACCGGACGCGCCCGATCGCCTATCGTCGCCCCAAAGACGCGTGGCGGGACGGGCGGACTCGGCGTTGGCCGGTCCGGGTCCATGCCCCGGCGCGCCGGAGCCGCATGGCCAACTCTCCGGAACATCCTCCGGGAACCGCCGCAGCCCAAACCAGGCCGAGGCGGACGCAGAGGGAACGGCGTGAAGCCAGCCGCGCGGCCATCCTGTCGGCGGCCCGCGACGCGTTCATCGAGCACGGGTTCAACGCGGTGTCGCTCGAAGAGATCGTCAAGCGGGCGGGCCTGACGCGGGGCGCGCTCTACCACCAGTTCTCGGACAAGGCAGCGGTGCTCCGGGCTGTCGTGGAGGCCGAGGCCGCCCAGATGCAGGTTCGCCTCAGGCAGGGCCTCGCCGGCGTGGACCACCCGATGGAGCGGGCCCGCTTGGGCTTTGGTGTCTATCTGGACAGCCTCGATGATCCTCGTGTGATCAGGCTCATGGCCGTCGAGTTCCCGGCCCACTGCGGGCTCGATCGGACCGCCCTTGACTCTCCGTGGCTGCGATACACCGAGGCACTCATCGAGGATGCCGTGTCGCGCGGCCTGCTGGAACGGGTCCCCGTGCAGGCTGTCGCACGCCTGATCATCGCGTTCTCGCGCGAGGCGGTGCTGGCCATCGCCGACGCCGACGATCCGTCGGCGACGCGACGCGAGATGGAAGCCGCCCTCCTAGCACTGTATCGCGGGCTGGAGCGACGCCCATCGCCCCGATGACGACACCTCCCGACGCGACGGCCGCCATGCGACGCACGACGCTCCGCGATTGCGTCCGCCTCGAGGGCATCGGCCTGTTCTCGGCGCGCCCCGTCCGCGTCGCCATCCACCCCGCCTCGGGGGGCGGGATCTGGTTCCGGCGCACCGACCTTCCCGGGCAGCCCGCCTGCCGCGCGACGGTCGCGTCGCTCTCGACTCGCCCCGTCCACCCTGCGTTTGCGCGCATGGCGCCCCGGTCGACCACCCTGCAGACGCCCTCGGGCGATCTGGTCGCGACCACCGAGCACGTGCTGTCGGCACTGGTCGGGGTGGGCGTCACCGACGCGCGGATCGATCTGGATGGGCTCGAGGTGCCCCTGATGGACGCCAGCAGCCTGGTGTTCGTCGAGGCGATCCGCGCCGTCGGCGTGCGCGAGGGCGAGCCGCTCCGCCAACGGGTTCTCCCGCACCCGATCGAAGTCCGCGATGGGGAGGCCTGGGCGCGGGCCACGCCGCGCGAGTCGGCAGGGTGCTCGTTCCGCTACGACCTGGACTACGACGCGATGGCCTCGGGCAGCGATCCGGACGCCGCGGCGTCGGCGGCGTGGCTGGGTCGCCAGTCGGCCTTATGGGACGGCTCGGCGGCGCGGTACGCCAGCGAGATCGCGCCCGCCCGCACGTTCTGCCTGCGCCACGAGGCGGATGCGATGCGCAGCGCGGGCCTGCTGACGCACCTGCGCGAGTCCGACGCGCTGGTGATCGGGCCAGACGGTCCCATTGGGACGACCCAGCGCCTGGAGCACGAGCCGGCCCGGCACAAACTGCTGGATCTCATCGGTGATCTCGCGCTGGTGGGCGATCCGGTCCGGATGGACGTGCACGCCTCGCGAGGCGGGCACGCCCTGAACCACCGCCTGGCCCGCGCCATCCTCGATGCGCTTGGCGACTGAGCCCGAGCCGCCCGCCACCTGGCAGCCGGGCGTTGCCTGCGGCCCCGGGCCTGATCCCACCGATACCATCCCCGCTTGAGCGAGACCTCACGCCATGTGTCCCTGCGAAGATCCCTGGGCCCGCGCCTGCGCCGGGCCTGGATCGGCCTTGGGTGCTGCGTGGGCGGCGGGGTGGCGGTCGCCCTCGAACACGGGTTCGATCGGCCCGTTCTCCCCGCGATCCTGCTCGGCCCGCTGGCGCTGATCGCCACGTGGCTGGCGCTGGCGCTCGGGGGCGACATCGCGTGGCGGTCGGTCGGGCGCGACCGTTGGCGCTCGACCACCGGGCTGATCGGCGAGGGCCTGGTCGTGGTCGCCGGGGTCCTGGACCTGCTCGGCGTGGGACCGCTCATGGAACTCTGCGCCGTGGCCGCTCTGGTCCACTTCGCCATCCGCCTCAACGGGCTGCTGGCGCGGACCATGGCCAACCCGTCGCTGCTGTTCCCGGCCTCGTTCGGCGTGCTGATCGCCGTTGCCACGCTCCTTCTCAAGCTGCCGGCCGCCACCCCGCCGGACCGCCCGATCTCCTGGCTCGACGCGCTGTTCACCTCGACATCGGCGGTGTGCGTGACTGGCCTGGCGGTGCGCGACACCGCGGGGGAGTTCACGTTTTTCGGCCAGGCCGTCATCCTCGGCGCGATCCAGCTCGGCGGGCTGGGCGTGATGATCTTCGGCTCGACGCTGGCGCTGCTGTTCGGGGCCCGCCTGTCGCACAAAGAGCACGTCACGCTCAGCAACGCGCTGGACGAGTATCCCGCCCACCGCATCAGCCGCTTCGTGTGGTTCATCGTGCTCACCACGGTGGCCATGGAGATGATCGCGGCACTGGTGCTGCTGGCGATGTGGCCCGGCACGGACGCCGCGGGCGTCCGGCTCTCATTCCTGGATCGACTCTGGCACGCGGTGTTCCACAGCGTCTCGGCGTTCTGCAACGCGGGGTTCGACGTGACGGGCCAGAGCATGGTCGCCCTTCGCTCGCACCCGGCGCCGTACCTGGGAATCGTCCCTGCCATCGTCATGGGCGGTCTGGGATTCGTCGTTCTGGAGGACCTCTTTCGGAGATTCGTCCGGCGGCGCGGTCGGGGCGGGGCGCGCCCGCGCCTGTCCACCCACACCAAGCTCGTGCTCGTGACGACCGCGGCACTGCTGGCGATCGGGACCGCGGTGCTGTTCGTCGCCCAGCTGCGGACCCCGGGCACGCCCCTGGGCCAGCGCGTGCTCGACGCGGCGTTCATGTCCGTCTCGGCCCGCACGGCGGGGTTCAACTCCGTGCCCATGGACTCGCTGGCCCCCGGCTCGGAGTTCATGCTGATGGTCCTGATGGCCGTCGGGGGCAGCCCGGGCTCGACCGCCGGGGGGATGAAGACCGTCGTGCTCGCGGTGCTGGTTCTTGCGGTGGTTTCGACCGTCCGGCGGCGTGAGGAGGTCGAGGTGTTCGGGCGATCGCTGCCCGAGTCTCTGGTCAAAAAGGCCGCCACCGTGGCGTTTGGGCTGGTCGCGGTCGTGTCCGGGGCCGCGCTCGCGCTGGACCTGACCGAGTCGGCCCCGTTCGACGCCCTGCTTTTCGAGGCGGTCAGCGCGGCGACGACGACAGGCCTGTCGCTGGGCATCACCGCCGATCTCTCGCCCGTCGGACGGCTCATCATCATCTGTACCATGTTCCTGGGTCGGGTCGGCCCGCTGGCCGTTCTCGCCTCGCTCATCGGCGGCGGCGGCGCCGCAGCGGGGACGTATCGCCTGCCGCGCGACAACGTGTCGCTCGGTTGAACGCCCGGTCGGGCGCGTCGGCGGCCCGAGGGCAACGGAGACGATCGCTTATGGGCGACAAGGACACACGCCCCGTCGCGGTGCTGGGGCTCGGGCGGTTCGGCTCGCGCCTGGCCACACAGATCTCGCGGGGCGGCGAGGAAGTGCTCGCCTGCGACCGCGACCGAAACGCCGTCGAGGCCATCGCCGCCGACGTCGCCCAGGCGGTCATCCTCGACGTGACCGACGAGGCTTCGATGCGATCGCGCGGCGTGCACAAGGTCAAGGCCGCGGTCATCGCTATCGGCGAAGACTTCGAGGCATCGGTGCTCGCGACGGTCATCCTCAAGCAGATGAAGGTGCCTCGGATCATCGCGAGGGCCCGCTCGCGGACCACCGCCGAGGTGCTCAAGCGCGTCGGGGCCGACGACGTGGTGCTTGCGGAGGACGAGGCCGCCGACCGCTGGGCCGGGCGCATCCTCGGCCCGCGCGTGCTGAACCAGATCGAGTTCCACGAGGGGTACAGCATCGTGGAGTTCGTGGTGCCCGAGGCGTGGGTCGGCAAGGGTCTGGCCGACCTGGACGTGCGGCGCAAGTACGCGCTGCACATCGTGGCGGTCAAGCGGGCCGACGCGGAAGCGCCCGGCGGCGTGCGGGTGGCGGTGCTGCCCCCCGGCGAGCCGCTCGAAGCCCGTGACGTGCTCATCGTGATGGGCCAGGACAAGGACCTGGCCAAATTGGGCGAGGTGTAGCGGCCGGGAGTCGCGTCGCCGCGTTGAGCCCTCCCGACGCGCGGCATGCTTGCGGCTCTGCACACGCATGGTTCGATGCCCGCGCTTGTCACGCCAGACCACACCGACGATCATCCGCCAATGCTCAAACTCCTGCTCGTGTTCGTCGGCGGCGGTGTCGGGGCCGTGCTCCGCTTCCTGCTCCAGCACGCGCTGAATCCGCCGACGGGGGGCGTCACGGAGCACGCCGCCGCGAGTTCCTCGCTCACCGCCCATTGGCCCTGGGGCACGCTGCTGGCCAACACGCTCGGCTGCGTTGCGATCGGGGCTCTCGGCGGGCTCGCCTCGGCCAAGCCGATCCTCGACGAGCCAACCCGCCTGGTGCTCGTGGTCGGCCTCTTGGGTGGGTTCACGACGTTCTCCGCGCTGGCGGGCGAGAGCCTGTCGCTCTGGTCGGCCTCGCCGCTTCGCGCGCTGGCGTATCTGGCGACCACGAACATCGCGGGCCTCGGTCTGGCCGCAGGCGCCTACGTCGCCGTCCGGGGTGCGATGGCCCCGACGCTTCCCGCACCTTGATCCAAGCGGGAGGGGGGTCCACGCCCCGTCCCAAGAGAGTTATCAGGCCCGAGATTGCACGAATCGCCAAACAAACGACGAAACAGGCAACAACCCGGCGGCGGCGCGGTATATTCGAACTGTGGGTCGGCGCGATCCGCGCACACCCGCCTCGGGGACGGAGGGCTTCGATGAACAGGCAAGAAGAGGCGAAGCTGATCGCCAAGGCCGCGGCCGGGGACGCCCGGGCGGCCGAGACGTTCATCCGGGCCCACCAGCAGTCGCTGTACGCGTACCTGCTCCGCCTGTCGGGGCGCCCCGACGTGGCCGAGGACATCGTTCAGGAGGCCTTTGTCCGCGTCCTGACCAACCTGCACCGCTTCGACTCGCGCTTCCGCTTCTCGACCTGGCTGTTCACCATCGCGCGGCGCCTGTACGTCAACGCGTGCCAGAAGCACAAGCCCGCGTACGACTCGGACCTGGTCGGCTCCTGCCACGGCGGCACGGGACGCCCCGAGAACGCCGTCATGCGTTCCGAGGCGACCGGCCTGGCCAAGGACGCCCTCGGGAAGGCCCTGCAGGAACTCAGCCCGCAGCAGCGCGAGATTCTCGTGCTGTTCCACCAGCTCGACTGGCCGATCTCGCTGATCGCCCAGCACGTCGGCATGCCCGAGGGCACCGTCAAGAGCCACCTGCACCGCGGGCGCAAGGCCCTCAAGAAGATCCTCGACGGCGAGGGCGGCGTCGAGACGCCCGAGCAGGCCGAGCCCGCGATCACGACGCACAGCCGCATCGCCATGGAGGTCCGTGGGTGAGCCAGCGGCGCGATGACAACCGGAATCCGGATCGGGGTGGTCGCGTCGACCGCCCGGCTTCCATTCCCGACGATCTCGTCGATCGATTCTTCGACGATGAACTCAGCGACCCGGATCGGCGCGCGTTCCTGCACTCGCTGCCGAGCGACCTGGCCCGGTGCGAGGACGTGGCCAAGACGCGGCGCGCCATCGACATGCTCCGCGCCGGCTCCGTGCCCGCCCCGGACCTGACCGGGCGGATCATCGCGACGGTCGACTCGCGGCGGGGCTTCGCGTCCCGGCGCGTCCGCCAGATGGCGCGCGTCGTCCGACTCGGGCTGGCGGCCGGCGTGGTGCTTTTCGCGGGCGCGATCGCCGCGGTCGAGCGTGTCGCGCCCGACGCGACCCGCCTCGTGCCCGCGCCCACGCCGCTCTCAACCGCGATCCGCGAGAGCCGGGCCGAGATGGCCTCGACTTCCGGCGCCGTGGCCACCTGGTTCGAGACGCTGCGTCACGGCGTGCGCGGCGACGAAGACGCCTCGGGCCGGGACTCGCAGGCGTTGGTCGTTCGCGTCGACGCCGGCAGCGACCCGCAGCCCGGCGTCG
This sequence comes from Phycisphaeraceae bacterium, assembly GCA_020639215.1. Lineage (GTDB taxonomy): Bacteria > Planctomycetota > Phycisphaerae > Phycisphaerales > UBA1924 > JACKHA01. The sequence goes on along the minus strand of JACKHA010000007.1, from coordinate 39,456 downwards.
CCGGCGTCCGCCAGATCATGGTGCTCCACAGCGTTGGCGATGCGCCGACGCTGGCGTTCACGCCGGCGCTGGGGGCGACGCTCGCCCAGGATCGAAACGGCGCACCGGTTCGCGTCATCAGCGCGTCGGCGTTTGCCATGAAGTCCGACTCGCGCGAGGCCGCGTGGGAGCGCGTCCGCCAGTCGCGGCGTGCCAACCTCATGTACGACGTCGAGGGGCGCTGCGGCGGCGTCGTGACGCCCCTGGGCGTCCACATCTCGGGCGACGAGTCCCGCCCGTTTGTGCTCCCCGGCGGCCAGCCGTAACGAGCGCGTTCGCGCGACCGCGTCGCATCAAACTGAAGCGAACGAACAACGCCGACCCAGCGATCGAGCCGGGTCAGCGTCTCTCGTTGTGCCGATCGATCGCGGGGCTCCAACGCCTCGCCGCGGTCGGGACTCACTCAGCGCCGGCGTCGGGCCACCAGCCCAGCCAAGCCCAGCAGCGCCAGCGAGCCCGGCGCGGGGACCAGTGTGCCCTCGATCATGATGTTGTCGACGCGGTTCGTGCCGCCCGTGCCGCCGGGCGTCACCTGATTCGTGAGGCGGATCCACACCGTCGGGAGATTCGACGCGGCGGCCGGCAATGCGACCGGCGCGAACACCGAGAGCGGGTTCGTCGCGCCCGAGGACCACGTCGTCGTGCCGACGACGTAATCGTCCACCAGCGTGCTGAACAGCGTGCCGTTCGTGCTCCATTCGACATCGAACAGTTGCGGCCCGGTCGACGAAGCCGTCTGGCTCCAGCCGAACAGGATGCTGTTGTAACCGACCGTGCTCGTCGTGAACTGGTAGTAGTCGCCGATGCCCCAGTTGTTGGAAGAGAACGACTCGAAAGAGCCGTTGCCCACGGGGTTCGAGTAGGCGGTCGCCCCGCTCACGTGGAAGCCGGTCGCGAACGACCCGCCCGCGTTGATCCCGCCCTCGGCGGCGTGCGGGCCGGCCGTGGTCGGGACTGAGGTTTCGAACGTCCAGTTGGCCAGCAGGTCGGCGCTGGCAAGGCCCGCGGTGCCCGCGAGCGCCACGATGGCGGCAGCAGTCTTCATGCGTCTCGTCTCCACTCGGGCGGTGGCGTTCTCTCGCCCCGGTCGGGGGGCACGCCGTCGCCTGTCTCCTCCCCGGCACGGCCTTGCGCGGCCGCTCTCTCTCCAGGGGGCGCAAAGCGATATCCCGCCCGCCACGGAAAGCGCGACGACAAGCGCGAAGGACGGGTTAGGATTCGACCGCATGACCATCCGGCGCCAACCCGATGACTTCGTCGTTCGGGAACACCTGACGACCGCGGCCCTGGACCGCATCCGGCCCGAGCCCGCCCCGGGGCACGCCCACGCCGTCTTCCGCCTCACGAAGGCCTCCCTCGCGACCCCGGAAGCGGTGAGCAAGTTCGCCAGAGCCCTGGGCGTCCGCACCCAGCGGGTCTCCTACGCCGGGCTGAAGGACAAGCACGCACGGACGGTGCAGCACGTCGCCGTCGAGCCGGAGCCGACCGGCAAGCCGCCGCGCGCGACGGGCCTGATCGGCGGCGAGGCCTGGGAGGCCGAGGCCATCGGCTTTACCGACGCCCCGCTCTCGGCCGAGGCGATCGAGGCCAACGAGTTCACGATCGGCGTGACCGACCTGTCGCGCGAGGCCAGCGACGAGATGGCCCGGCGCGCCGACGCGTTCTGGACCGAGGGCGAGGCAGACTCCGACCGCGCCGGGCTGCTCATCGTCAACTACTTCGGCGACCAGCGCTTCGGCGGGGCCCGCCACCGCCAGGGCTGGATCGGGCGCGCCCTGATCGAGGGCGACTTCGAGAGCGCCCTGCGCTTGGCCGTCGCCACGCCCGCGCGCAAGGACGCCGGACGCGTCCGCGTGTTCACCCGCATGGCCGCCGAGCGCTGGGGCGACTGGCCCGGGCTCGCCAGGGACCTGCCCCTGTGCCCGGAACGCCGCGCGTTCGAGGCCCTCGCCGACGGCGGCGACTTCAAACGCGCCTTCGTCTCGCTCCCGTACTTCACCCAGCAGATGGCTGTCGAAGCCTACCAGTCCTACCTCTGGAATCGCGCCGCCGCCCTCCTGGCCGAACGCCTCGGCGGTGCGCCCCAGAACGCCCCCGCCCTTCGCGGCGGCGCGGGCGTCATCCGAACCCCCGACCCCTTCGGCGAGATGGTCTTCCCCCTCGCCTGGACCGTCGAGCGGACCCTCGGCCCCGACTGGCCCGCGCTGAATCTCCCGCTGCTCTCACGCAAGACCACCCTCGACCCGCGCTGGGCCTGGGCCGTCGAGCGCGTACTCGCCGAGGAGCAACTCGAGCAGTCGCGACTCACGATCCCCGGCCTGCACCGCCCGTACTTCGGCGAGGCCCCGCGCCCGCTGCTCGTGCTCGCCGCCGGTTTCGCCATGTCCGGGGCGGAGCCGGACGACGTCCGCCCCGGACGCTGGGTCCGTCGCGTCTCGTTCCGCCTGCCTCGCGGGGCGTACGCGACGGTCGTGCTGCGGGCACTGGGCCAGTAGACCGCGTCGCGTCGCGCCATCGCGCGCCCGGGCGGTGTCGGCGCGCCCGGGGCGACGCCGAGCGTCGCTACGCTCGGAGACGATGCCTGCCGCGCGCCGCGCAGCCCGACGCCATGCCTCCCGACGCGGGGCCCGTCCGGGGTCACCCGATCGCGCCGGCACTCGGCGCGGGCCCGACAACTCCTACTTCTCGCTCGCCACCCGCCCGCTGCACGTGCTGGTGTTCCTGGCCCCGCTGATCATCCTCTACGAGATCGGCGCCCGAACGCTCCTGGGCGATGCCGCCGGCGGCATCGAGTCCATCCGGGCCCACGAGCGTCTGGCCCAGGCTCTGCAGGTCCTCGGCGTCGCGGGCCAGGTGCTGCCCTGGGTCGTGCTCGTCACGATCCTCGGCGTGTGGCACATCATCGCGCGCGATTCGTGGCGGATCCGCCCCGGCGTGCTCGCCGGCATGCTCGCCGAGTCCGTCGTCGGCACGCTCCCGCTGCTCGTGCTCGCCGCCGCGCTCTTCGGATCGAGCGCGAGCAGCCACGGCGCCGCCATGGCGCCCACGACCGCCACGCCGCAGGTCGCACCCGACACGGGCGAGAACGTCGGCACGGTATCGGCGTCGTCCGACGCGCTCGACGGCCTGTCCGTTCCGGCCAAGGGCGTGCTGTCCATCGGCGCCGGGCTCTACGAGGAGCTCGTGTTCCGCATGCTCCTGCTGGCCGCCATCCACCTGATCCTGCACGACTTCCTGGGCATCAGGAACGCGGTCGCCGGGGGCGTCGCCATCGCCGCCTCTGCGATCGCCTTTGCCCTGTACCACGACGCGACGCTCGACGCCTCCGGAGCGGTGCGCACCGCGTTCTACGCGATCGCGGGCGTCTACTTCGGACTCGTCTGTGTCCTCCGCGGTTTCGGTGTCGTGGTCGGCGTCCATGCCGCGTACGACTTCATCGTCCTTGCCGTGCTGTGAGCGAGCCCGGGGCGGGGGCCGAGAATCCAAACATGAAACAAACACACCACCCGCTCCACCGCCCGTCCACAGTCTGGACCACCCCATCTGGGGGCTCTGGAGCCGCGGTATCTACTTGGCTATCATGAACATTGGAGATTCTGAGAGAGCCGGTGCCGAAGTCTCCGGGACGTGGGTGTCCACGCGCCCGCACACTGGCGGATCGTCCGCCGCGATTCTGAACCGGTCCGGGCCCGTGTGGCCGGGCCCGATCGGTGGCGCGCCGATCGGTCGCTGGGAGGACAATGGCATGGGCCTCGACTTCGCAATCGACGAGTTGTACGCCAGCGGCTGGAGCGAGCTCGACTCGGCCGGCTGCGAGTTCCACGCCGACGGACGCCTGTTCCCACGCCTCGAACGCGTCAAGGACGAGTTCTCGGGCGCGGGCAAGCAGCTGACCGTTCGGCACGTCGAGCTGTTCAACTGCTACCGGGCCGAGTGGCGCGACGCCGAGGGCTCGATCTGCGGCGCGGTCGTGGGGCACTCGGCCAACGAGGCCGCGGTCTACGCCCTGTCGCAGCTCCGTCGCAGCCTCGTCGGGGCGTAATCGCTCCGCACGCCCGTCGCCCCGTTGCCGATCCGTTTCGCCACGGATGCCGCGTCGACCCGCTCGGCTCGCCCGCAAGCCGCACCCGCCATATAGTCGTTCCCACCGCGCGGGCCCCGTCCCGCCCGGCCTTGCCGACCCCGCCGCCCTCCCGGCGTCGCCGTCGATTCCATCGGCCCCATCGTCTAGCCTGGTCCAGGACGCCAGGTTCTCATCCTGGAAACAGGGGTTCGAATCCCCTTGGGGTCATTGCGAAGCACGACGCGGGCCGCTCGATACCGGGCGGCCCGCTTGCTTTTTGCGGGTGCCCGCTCTCCCGGCGGCGCCCGTGAACCGCCGACACCAACCCGCTCACCTGAACTCGATCTCCCCGACCCACGCCTCGCCATCCCGCCGCCACACCAGGCGCACCGTCGCTTCCAGCCCCCGCACCTCCAGGCCCAGCGGCTCGCCATTCCGAGGTGGGATCGGCTCGATCGCGATCGGCCTCGTCTGGCGCTCCGGCTCGGGGACCTCGAACAGGCTCGGGTCGCTGGCCCGCACCTCGCGCACGAACCCGGCGTCGAACCGCCGGATGACGAGGCCCGACGCCGCGAGCATCTCTTGCAGCTCCCCCACCGTCGCCGGGCGCTCGGCGCGCCCGTGCAGCTCGAGGATCATCGGCGTGAGCATCTCCAGATTGTCCACGACCGTGCTCAGCGGGTCGGGTTCGAGTTCGAGCACGTACTCGCGCCATGCCTCCTCGAACGACGCGATGTCGTCGGTCCCGAACGCGCGCTCGAACGCCTGATCCCGCTGCAGCCCCTGCGACAGCGCCCGCAGGTACGACTCGAACATCGACGCGAACCGCCCGTTGCGCGCGTGGATCAGGAAGTGCACCATCGACCACGCCTGGTCGTACATCGTGCCCGCCCGCGGGTCCGACGCGTTGACCCGACCGCCCCACTCCGACGAGCCCATCGCCAGCATCGCCTCGAACGAGAACGTCTGACCTTGTTCGATCGCGCGCTGCAGGCGCTCGATCTTCGATCGCGACGCCTGCCCGATCCGGAACCGCGTACGCACCAGCACCGCCTGCTCGAAGTACTCCGCCAGCCCCTCGTTGACCCAGGGCGGCAGGTCCGACGAGATCCGCACGAACGCGAACTGGTGGAATCCCTCGTGCTGGAGCACCCCGAGCATCCGGCGACGCGTCTGCCCGTCGGCGTAGGTCGCCAGCCCGGCCTCGCCGCCGCGGACGAAGAAGATCCCGCCGGTGCCCATCCCGTTGACCTCGCTCGCGGCCAGGTGGGCCAGGTAGTCGTCGTACGAGTCGAGCAGGTAGAGGCGGATGCGCCGGGCGTTCCGCGTGCCGAACGACGACAGGCGTCGCTCGTACTCGTCGAACACAAGGTCCATGTGGTGGGCGATGGCGCGGGCGTCGCGTGCGTCAATGTTGTGGGCGACCTCGTAGTGCCGGCTCTGGAACGTGGAGAGCGCGGGGGGCTGGCGGTCGCCGCGCGGCTGGAACCCAGGCGCGGCGTGCGCGAGACCGGCCGCGTTGTGGGCCGCTCGAGCGGGCGCTACCGCGCCCGATGCGCCGCCAACGCCCAGAGCCAACGTCGCGACGAGGAACCGGGAGCGGGCGTGCATCGGACCATCATCGCCGATCGGGGCGTGCCTGTCGAACGCGGCGTTCGGGCTCGGCAAAAAAGCACACGCGGCGGGACGGATCCCGCCGCGTGCAAGGTTCTCGGATCACGCCGCGTCACGCGGCGATCGGTCCGTCGCGTCCGCGGTTAGCGGCGGCGACGCCCGGCGATCAGGCCGCCGAGGCCGACCAGGGCCAGCGAGGCCGGGGCCGGGACGACGTTGCCCTTGATCAGGAAGGGGAAGTCATCGGGCTCGAGGTTGGCCTGCGTAACCGGGGCGTACGCGCCGCCGTTGATGCTCTGCACGCCGTTGGAGCCGGCCCCGCGCGGCGTCACGGGCGGAGCCCACGGGCCGGAGGCGAGAGAACCCTCGAACTGCCAGGCGACCCAGTAGTTGCCGTCGGGCAGGTTGACGCTGACGTTGACCTCGTTGACGAAGATCGGGCGGTTGGTCAGCGTGCTGCCGGCAGAAACGCGGTGCAGGCCGGAGAAGTTCGAGGCATCGAGCCCGCTGCCGCTGGCGACCGAGTTGGTCGTATCACCGACCGGGCCAGAGAAGATCTCCCAGTTCACGTTCGTGAAGGTGGAGGCGGCGGTCGCGGAAGCGCCGGTCTGGTAGCCGAAGAAGCACAGCTGGGTGACGTTCCAGCCGCCGCCGGAGACGACGAAGTCGTCGCCGACCTTGTTGTTGGTCGTGCCGCCGCCAGCGAGCTGGGCGCCGTAGCCCAGGATGTTGTCGGTGCCCTGCAGCTCGGAGAAGCCGGGGCTGGTCTGCAGCCCGCCGTTGTCCCACAGCGTGGCGTCCAGGCCGCCGAGGCTGCCGCCGTTGTAGACGCGGTACGCGTCGGCGCGGGCGCCGGTGCTCGGGCCGGCAAACACGTCGGCGCTCTGGGCCGACGCAACGCCGGCCAGGCCGGCAACAGCGATCATCGCAAGCTTCATCGGGTCTCTCCTATCAGGCCGGAAAACGCCGGCCGCTCCTATGTCCGTGCTCTCGCACTCGATCCGGTACCCGCCGACGGCCACCGGGCCGCGAGCGAACTGTCTGTCTCTCCGCCACGCTCTCGCGCGGCATCCCATGACTCGACCGCGGGACGATCCCGTGGAATCTGCCAACGGCTCCGGATGGTGAGGGGTCTCTCCTCCTCTCCACCAGCCTCAAGAGTCCCACAGTTCGGGGAGAGTGTCAAGCCAGAATCTGAGAGATTACTTGCGGAGGCGTGAATTCGCAGTTTGTACGGTCATGAACCGGCTGGTTTCGCGCCGTTCTGGTCCGAAACCTCGATCGCGAGGGTGGGTTGATCGTTCCCGCCCGCGATCACGACGGCTCGCCGGACCGGTCGGGACCGGCTTCCGAGGTTCGGGGTTCGGGGGTGCGGCGCGCGGGATCCCCTGCTGGCACTCCGGCTCAGGGCCTGACCGGCAACACGATCGGGGCCAGGTGGACGACGAAGAGGTAGGCGCCCGCCCCGAGCAGGAACATCCCGCCGAGCACCTGCGCGGTCATGATGGCCACGCCCAGCGGGTACCGCCGCAGTGAGGGCAGACGCAGGGCCTTGTAGACGACCGAGATCAGGATCGCGAGCGGGACCAGCAGCAGCCACCAGAAGCGGTGGGCGTTGATGGGGTCGAGCAGCGGGGTGTAGGCCAGCAGCGAGTCCATTTGGCTAGACCTCCACATCCACGTCGCCGGCCTCGGGACCGCCCGTCGCGTCCGGCGCTTCGGACCGGTCGTCGCTTGCTCTGCCCCGGGCGGACGAAGCCGCGAGCGCGGCGGCCTCGGCCGCGACCGGCGTCGTTGCCTTGCGGGCGCCCGGCACGAGTCGCCCGCCCGGGAATGCCGCGTCGATGATCACGATCAGGTTGAGCATCCCGGCGACGAGGGTGTACAGCAGGCCGATCTCGTGGACCTTGCCCAGCGACTTGACGTAGGGCGGGCCCTCGTCGGTGCCGTCGGCGGCCCGGGCGATGATGGGCACGTTCCGCCCGTTCCGGGGGTCGCCGGCGGGGATGATGACCTCGCCCGGGTTGAGCGCCCGCGTGGTGCGTGTGCGCTCGTCGACGGCCTTGAACATGGACTGGTGGAGGCGGTCGACGATGATCGCGGCCGGGCCGACGAGCACCTGGCCGTAGTACGAGATCCGGTTCTCCATGCGGGGCGAGCGGGAGTCGACGATCGACAGGCCCCCGATGAACATCCCGCCGAAGAACAGGCCCAGGATGCCGGCCCCGATGAGCACGCCGCGCGTGGCCTGGCCCATGTAGACGTGCCCGGCTCCGGGGATCAGGAACGCAAGGACTCCCGCGACGGGGTTGAATCGCAGGGGCTCATAGGTCGGGGGGTTGGCCATTCGCGGTCCGGGGGGTCGGGGCTGGTGAACGGGCGGACGTGGGCGGGTTTCGAGGGGCGACGCGGCGTGCCGGGCAACCCCGCGGAACCGGTGTTGACAGGCATCGGAAGGGCGATAGTGTACGGCGCATTTGGGGAGGCTCCGGGGCGGGTATCCTCCGCCCTCCGAGCCCCCCGCGGATCACGCGCTGTCGGTCACCGGGGCCGACACCCGCGAGCCTCGCAAGCCCGGCGGGATCGAGAAGCCTCACACGCCGCACCACCTCCGGCGCACGAACGCGCCGCCTCGCGACGGGACCACCAACATGCCAACCGCACTGCTGCGCGACCGCGCCGGACTCGCCCCGACTGTTGACGCCGATGTCCCGACTCTGGCGTGGACTGCCCCCGCGTTCGGCGAGCCCGCGTGGACGCTCGGGTGGACGCCCGAGTTCCCGGACGCGCCGGGCGTGGTCATGGGCGACTACGACGACGATGACGAGGACGACGACTTCTTCGAAGATGACGAGGATGACGACGACGACGAGTTCGAGGAGGACGACGACTTCCTGGACGACGACGAGGAAGACGAGGTCGAAGAGGAGAGCGATTCGGACGATGATGACGACGACCTGTGAGTCGTCGCATCGGCGCTGAGGCCGCGGGCGGGGGGCATCCCGTTCCGGGTTCTCGGCGAGACGGGGCGTTCGGGCGCGGGTCGGAGGCCCGCGCATGACCGAGAACCGACGCACCCGTTCCAGCGACCAGGCCCCCGCGGACCGCCCGCCGCCCGGCGTGGTCGATCGGCGCAGCGGCTTGGACCGGCGCGAGATCGAGGCCCTCAAGAGCGCGCTGCAGGGGCTGCCCGAGGAGAGCGGCGACACCAAGGTGAGCGGGCTCGAGCGTCGGCGTGGCCCGGGACGCCGGCGGAGCGACTTCCTCCGCTCGGCCGAGGAGGGCGAGCTGACGCGCGAGCAGTTCCTGTTCCTCATGGCGATCGAGGAGTTCAAGCGGGCCAACGACCGGACGTTCCCGTCGTGGACCGACGTGCTCGAGGTGGTTCGCCTGCTGGGCTACCGCAAGACGATGCCCTCGGAACTGAACCTGACCAGCGCCGAGGATTGGCGCGAGGCGCCGGCGACGCCGAGCAACGTCCGCCCGGCGCGGTGGCGCGAGCGGTTCGGCGCGAAGCGGGGCGGGGCGAACGCCGAGGCGGCGTGACGGGAATCCGAGCGGTCGAGCGCGACAACCGAGCCGCGATCGTGCGATCGCGATGAGTCTCGCTCGCGCGACGTCGTTCGGGTGGCACGCCCACGCGCAGCGCGGGCGTGGAGAGCAACGGGTGAGCCAACATCGATGCAGGTCTCAGGCTGAACCCGAAGCAGGCCCGGAGACCGGGCGTCACGATCTCACGATCGCGGCTCCGATGGGCGGGCCTTCGACTCGCGGAGCGCGTGGAAAAACGCCCGGAGCAGCTCGGCGCATCGCTTGGCCTCCACGCCCGGGACCACCTCCGGCCTGTGGTTGAGGCGCGGGTCCGCGAGGATTTGGTAGAGCGACTCGACCGCGCCCGCCTTGGGGTCGGGCGCGCCGTAGACCACTCGGCCCACGCGGGCGTTGACGATCAGGCCCGCGCACATCGGGCACGGCTCGAGCGTGACCGCGAGCGAGCAGGCGTTGAGCCGCCAGTCCCCAACCGCTCGGCAGGCGTGCTGGATGGCGAGGAACTCGGCGTGGGCCGAGGGGTCGTGGTCGGCCTCACGCCGGTTGGCGGCTTCGGCGAGGATCGCGCCGTCGGCGGTGCGGTACACGACCGCCCCGACCGGCACCTCGCCCTGAGCGGCAGCGGCCTCGGCCAATTCGATGGCGCGGGCCATCATGCGGCGGTCGAAGTCGGTGGGCTGTGCGACGGGTCCGGCGGGGTGTGGAGCGGGGGCCAAGGCGGGGACCGACGCCGGGGTCTGGGCCTCGGGCCGAACGCGGGCGAACCACTTCCCAAGAACGTGACCGAGGCCCATGACCGCAAGGGTACGAGTCGTCGCGCGCGAGCCGGAGCGTCCCCGCCCCGGGAGTTCCGTGCGAGCCGGGGCGTCCCCGCCCCGATTCGGCCTCGCGGGCAGGGGTCGGACCCGCCTGGAAGGACGGGGCCGGGGCGGAGACGCCCCGGCTCGCGCGGGTGGGGGTGCGCGATTGGGGTTGCTTGGTTGGCACGGTTCGGGGAATCGGGGCCGGGCGGCCCCTAAAGTCTGGGCCCGAGTCCGAACGGCGGGCGTCCCGCCCGCCCCCGGGGGGCGTCCGAAGCCCGCAGGAGATTCGAATGCTGACACTGAGCGCCCTTCCGCTGTGGGTGGTCTCCATCCTGGTCGTGCTGTATGTGCTGATCTCGGTGGTGATGATCCTGGCGGTCCTGATCCAGCGCCCCCAGGGCGGCGGGCTGTCGACGGCGTTCGGGGCCGGGGCCGGCTCGGGCCAGACGGCGTTCGGCACCAAGATCGGCGACGCGCTGACGATCTTCACGATCTCGGTGTTCGTGCTGTTCCTGGTGTCGTCGGTGACGCTGGTGTACCTGCTGCGTCCGGACGAGACGCCGGCACAGGAGCCGGGGATCGCGGCGCCGGTTGGCGAGACGAGTGGGCAGCCGGGCGAGCCGGCGGCGCCAGCGGGGGCGGGTGATTCGGGCGGGGAGGAGCAGCCCGGGGCGGCGGCGCCGGGGGATTCGACGCCGGCGGGTGAAGGGACGAGCGGTGACGGTGGTGGTGAGGCGACGCCCGCCCAAGAAAGCCCGCCCAACTCCGGTCCAGTCGGCGGCGAGCCCGGCGACCCGCAAGGCACGCCCGCGGCCGGCGAGCCGGGGGCCGATCCGAACGCGCCCGGACGTTGAGCTCTCGGATTCGGTCCGCGTCGGGTACGATCCAGTTGTGATCGAACTGCTGCGAGCCAAACGCGAGGCGATCGAGGCGTTGTGCCGGAAGCACCGGGTGCGGCACCTGGATGCGTTCGGCTCCTCGGTCGCCGGCGGATTTGACGAGACGCGAAGCGACGTGGACTTCGTGGTGGAGTTCCTGCCGCAATCTCGGCATGGGCTGGGCGACGTTTACTTCCGGCTGCTCCATGATCTGGAGGCGTTGCTCGGGCGCCCGGTCGATCTGGTCGAGGCGTCGGCGATCCGCAATCCGTACTTCCGCGCGTCGTTCGAGGCAACGAGGACGCCGATCTATGCCGCGGCGTGATGTTCGCATGTACTTGATCGACGCCCGAGACGCGTGCGATGCCATACGCGAGTACTCCACCGGCAAAGATCTCGCCGAGTTCCGCTCGAACCGGATGCTTCGTTCCGCGGTCGAGCGTGAGTTCTCGATCATCGGCGAAGCGGTCGTGCAGATGCTCAGGGTCCAACCAAATCTGACAGACCGAATCTCCAACGCCGAGAGCATCGCGCGATTCCGCAACATCCTGATCCATGCGTACGACCTGATCAACTACGAAACGATGTGGCGGACGACCGTGGAGGACGTTCCGATTCTCCATGCGGAACTCTGCGAAATCCTCGACGAGATCGAGGGGCGGGAGTCGCCGCAGCAACGTGGCTAATCGTCGGCTATCCAAACAACTTCATTTGCCCTCTCTCCGCCCCCGACTCCGGCCTCCGGAACGCCGCGCCGCTGAGGGGGGGCAGTTCGCCATCGAGGGCGAGTCGCCTGGCGTAGACCTTGAACATCTGGGCGATCTGGTCGGCGATGGGGCCGGTGCCGCGCATGCGCTGGGCGATGGTGGAGTCGTAGAGGTCGCCGCCGCGGACCTGGCGGATGAGGCTTTCGACCCGGGCGGCCCGGTCGGGGACGTGGCGCTGGAGCCATTCGAGGAACAGGGCCTTGATCTGGAACGGCAGGCGCAGCATGATCCACGCGGCCCGCCTCGCGCCCGCCCGGGCCGCGGCTTCGAGGATCGCCGGGATCTCGCGGTCGTTCAGGCCCGGGATGACCGGGGCGACCATGACCGAGACGGGGATGCCCGCGTCGGAAAGAGCACGGATGGCGTCGAGGCGCTCGCGCGGCGAGGAGGCACGCGGCTCCATGCGGGCCGCGAGCGTGTTGTCCAGCGTTGTGAGGCTGATGGAGGCTTGGGCCGCGCCGTGGGTCGCGAGCGTTGAGAGCAGGTCGATGTCGCGGGTGATCAGGGCGTTCTTGGTGATGAGGCCGACGGGCTGGCGGCACTCGGCCATGACTTCGAGGCACGCGCGAGTGATGCCGAGTCGGCGCTCGATTGGCTGGTAGGGGTCGGTCACGCCCGACATGACGATGAAGTCCGCCTCCCACGACGGTCGGGCCAGGGCGGTCCGGAGCAGCTCGGCGGCCCTGGGCTTGGCGAAGATGCGGGTCTCGAAGTCCAGACCGCTGGAGAGGCCGAAGTACTCGTGCCCGGGTCGGGCGTAGCAGTAGATGCAGCCGTGCTCGCAGCCGCGATATGGGTTGACGGTCCAGCGGAAGGGTATGTCGGGGACGTTGACGGGATTGAGCACGGCCCTGGTGTCGTCGTCGAAGACCTCGGTGCGGACCTGGTGCCCGCTGGGGTGCTCGCGGGCGGATTCCTCGAGGTGCTCGGGCAGGACGTGGAGGCGGATGTCGTCGAAGCGGCTGGCGGGGTTGAGCCCGGCGCCGCGTCCGCGGGCGGGGCCGTCGAGGAGAGCGTCGGCCAGGCCGTCGAGCGTGGCGGGGTCGGGGGGGACCCCGGGCGACCATTCGGTGTCGTCGGCATCCGATGGGTTGTTCGATCCGATGCTGGTGCGGGCGTGCCCGGCGACGGGCTTTTGGTTGCGGGAGGCGGTGCGGTCGTCGCCTCGGCGGGGTGGGCCGAGGGGGTCGGCGGAATCGTGGGGCCGATGGTGACCTGGGCCGGACACCCTATCATAATACCAACACTTGGTACGGCGTCAAGTCGAGTCTGAGAAGATTCGGCGGGATCGGCGGCCCCGGGGCGCTCGTCCTGGCGGATGCAATCACAAGGCCCGTGCGGGCAATAGGTTGGGTCGAGAGAACGTTGGTTGCGGGTCGGATGGGGATGAGCGAGCGATGAGCCTGACGCCCGATGAGAGTTCGGTCCTGCTGGCGGCCCTGGCGGCCCTCCGCGGTGGGGACAGCCGGCGGTTCCAGGACCTGCTGTGGCTGGGTCTGGGTGATCGCTGGGGCGACGTGCAGGACGGGCTGCTCGCGCGGGGGCTGGCGGAGTGGCTCGACGCGGCCCGGACGCGCCTGCGGCTGACCGGGCGGGGGGTGGAGTGGGTCAAGTCGCTCGGGCTCGGGGCCGATGCCCGGTTGGAGCCTGGCGTGACGCCGCGGGGTGTGCGTTCGGCTCCGGCGGCCTGATCGGCGGGGCGATCGGCGGGGTGGGGCTTGGCCGGGCCTTCTGATCTCCGTACAGTGGGGTGCTGGTGTTCGGGGTCCCTGGTTGGGGCTCTGGGGAATCTGCCGCGATGGAGACCGAACCGACGGAGCCTCCCGGATCGCCGACCGGCGTCCCGGGCCGTCCGCCGACAATCGATGTCGAAATCCAGGACGCCACGGGGCGGCTTGATCGGTCCACGCTTGGCTGGTTCGAGCGACATGTGGTTGACGCGGCGGGCGTGCTGGGCTGCTCGGGCGGGGTCCGGGTGCGGGTGGTGGGCGACGCGGAGATGCGGGTGGCCCACGCGAAGCACCTCGGCGAGGACTCGACCACGGACGTGCTGACGTTCGACCTGCGCGAGGCGGGCGGCGGGGCATCCCGCGGCGGGGACGGCGCCATGCCACTCGATGTTGACGTGCTGGTGTGCCTGGACGAGGCGGATCGCCAGGCTCGCGAGCGCGGGCATCCGGCGTCGCACGAGCTGCTGCTCTACGTGGTGCACGCGATGCTGCACTGCCTTGGGCATGACGACCACGACGAGGCGTCGTTCGCGGCGATGCACGCGCGTGAGGACGAGGTGCTGTGCGCGATCGGCGTGGGCACGGTGTACGGCGCGACCGAGCGCGCTGGGGGCGGGTCGTGAGCGCGCTCGTGCTGGTCATCGTGGGCGTCGTGGCGCTGGTCGTGGGCGGCGTGCTGGCGACGCTGTTCGCCGCGCTCCGTGACTTCTCGTGGTCGGGGCTCGAGGACCTGGCCAAGCGGAGGGGGCGTGGCGTCGTTGGGCCGCGGATCGCGAGGATCCTGGACGATTCGGAGGGGCACGCGCGGTCGATCCTGCTGCCCCGGGTGTTGTGCCACATGACGGTGGTGGTGGCGACGGTGCTGCTGCTCGAGCGTCTGGCGGGCCCGGCGACGGACGCGGGGAGCGAGGCGCTGCGTTGGTTGGCGGTGGCGGGCGGGATCCTGGTCTCGGGCGTGCTGGTGTGGCTGTTCGGGACGGTGATCCCGATGTCGATCGCGGCCCACGCGGCGGAGGGGACGCTGTATCGCTGGGCCGGGGTCGTGCGCGGCGTGCACGTCTTGATGGCCCCGGCGGGGTCGCTGAGCGCCGGGATCGACGAGGTGGTGCGGCGCGTGGTCGGGAAGGAGCGTCTGGACGCGGCGGCGGAGGTCGAGTCGGAGATCCTGGAGGCGGTGGAGGAGGGCGAGCGCGAGGGGCAGATCAACGAGGACGAGCGGGAGATGATCGAGGCGGTGGTCGAGTTCCGCTCGCTGACGGTCGAGCAGATCATGACGCCGCGGACGGAGGTGACGGCGATCGAGTACAGCGACGACGTGGCGGGCGTCGGTCGGGCGCTGGAGTCGGCGGGGCACAGCCGCGTGCCGGTGTATTCGGGGAGCCTGGACCACATCGACGGGATGCTGTACGCGAAGGATTTTCTGCACTATCTTCTGTCGGACGAGGCGAAGCGCGAGGGCAACGCGGGGTTCGTGCTGCGGAACCACCTGCGTCCGGCGGTGTTCGTGCCGGAGACCAAGACGGTGCGTGAGCTGCTGTCGGAGATGCTCTCGGCGCGCGTGCACGCGGCGATGGTGACCGACGAGTACGGGGGCACGAGCGGGATGGTGACGCTCGAGGACATCGTCGAGGAGATCTTCGGGGAGATCGAGGACGAGTTCGAGGAGGTCGAGGCGGCGGGCACGCCGAGCGTGGACCTGGACCCGGAGGCGACGTCGGCCCTGGTGGATGCGCGTCTGCGCATCGACGACGCGAACGACCGGCTGGAGGCGATCGGGCTGCACCTGCCCGAGAGCGAGGACTACGACACGGTGGGCGGGCTTGTGGTGGTGTCGCTGGGGCGGATCCCGACCGAGGGCGAGACGCTGCGCGTGAACGGGGTGGTGCTGACGGTGCTGGCGGCCGAGCCGACGCGGGTGACGCGGGTCCGGGTGGAGCGGGCCGAGGCGAGCGAGCCGAGCGAGGCGGTTCAGGTGTGGGACGCGGGCGGGAAGTAGCCGGCGGCAGCGGACCCCGGCGGACGGCCGGGCGGGATCCATTTGTGGACACTTGACTCCCGAATAGCGGGGACTAGCATCGGGAAACCGGAGCATTGGCTCCGGTATTCCGACACGCACCTCGACTGGGAGATCAGGCGATGCTGGCTTGCTCTGAACGCTTTATCGCGGCCGCGCTGGCGGTCGCTTCCGTAGCGGGCCTGGCCTCGGGCCAGCAGGCCGGGTTCGTGCTGTTTCCGAGCGAGACGGCCGAGCAGTTCGAGCAGCCCCCGGAGCACCGGTTCGTGCACCCGGTGACGGCGCCGTACTTCCACGAGAACTCGTTCGTGACGTCGGACGTGCGGGCGTGGTTCATCTACCACGAGTTCCCGACGGACCAGCTGATCGGGGGCGGGAGCGCGACGGTCGCGGCGGTGCAGGCCCGCCTGGCGATCACCGAGTGGCTGCAGTTGGTGGCGTACAAGGACGGGTACATCGACTTCGACACGCCGCTGGTGAACGACGACGGCGTTGGCGACGTGGGCGCGGGGCTGAAGTTCGCGTTCTTGCGCGACTACGAGCACCAGTGGTTCGCCGCGGTGGGCGTGGGGTACGAGTTCCCGTGGGGCGATCCGGGCGTCTTGCACAACGACGACGAGTTCCGCCTGTGGGCCTCGATGGACAAGGGCTGGGGCAAGTTCCACGTCGGCGGGACGTTCAACTGGTTCATCGTCGACGGGGAGAACCAGGACCTCGGCAACTCCGACCGCCTGTCGTGGCACCTGCACGCGGACTACTGGCTGACGGAGTGGTTCAGCCCGGTCGTGGAGGTGAACGGGTTCCACGTGCTCGACGCGGGCGCGTCGCCGCTGCCGTTCCAGGGCGTGGACGTGGCCAACTTCGGACAGGGCGAGGACGATCCGGTCATCACGCTCGGGCTCGGCGGGGAGGTCCGCCCGGCGGAGGACTGGGCGTTCCGCGGGGCGTTCGAGGTGCCGCTGACCGACGAGGACGACCTGTACGGGTGGCGGTTCACGATGTCG
The DNA here is from genome assembly GCA_020639215.1 of Phycisphaeraceae bacterium. GTDB lineage: Bacteria > Planctomycetota > Phycisphaerae > Phycisphaerales > UBA1924 > JACKHA01. Next base: position 22,995 of record JACKHA010000007.1, on the reverse strand, counting down.
ATCGTGTATTCGTTCTGAGTGCTGAGCACTGAGTACTGGGTGCTGCGCGCCCGGGGTCGCGTCGGGTGTCGGCGCGCGTGTGGGATTGGAGATCAGGGCGTGAGGCGTGCGCGGAACGGGGCGGCCCGTTCGGCGATGCCTTGGGCTGGCGCGAGCGCGTCCCACAGGTCGTAGAGGTCGACGAGCCTCTTGAGGCAGCGCTGCTCGCGCGTGTCGCGCTGTGAGGGCGGGTCCATGTCGCGCAAGGCGGTACGGAGAAGGGTCTCGCCCTCTTCGAGGCGCGCGATGGCCAACACGGGCTCGGCGTCGAGTCGGGCACGATCGAGCAGGACGGCGCCGAGGTCCTCGCGGGTCTCTTCGATGAGCCAGCGGCTGCGGTTGCCGGGCTGGTAGATGCGCTCGCGGAGGGCGAGGCACTCGCGCAGGGCCATCTCGGCCTCGGCGAGGCGTTCGGGGCCGCCGAGGTTTGTCAGCGTGTTGGCGAGCGCGGCGAGGTACCCGCCCAGCCCGCCGTGGGTCGGGCCGAAGTGGAGGCGCATGAGGGGGCCGAGTTCGCGCATGGACTCCTCGGCGGCGGCGTAGTCGCCCTGCTGGTAGAGCGTCATGGCCAGTCGCTGCTCGGCGTTGAGGCGGTAGACGTCTTCCGGCTCGAGGTGCGCACGGGCGGCAGCCGCGGCCCAGCGCAGCTCGGCCATGGCGGCTTCGGGGTCGCCAGCCATGAGGGCACGCCCGAGGATCGTTCGGGTCGAGATCGTGAACCGGTGCTCGGGGCCGAAGATCAGGGAGCGGAGTTCGGCGGACTCGCGCAGGGGTGCGATGGCGTCGTCGGGGCGCCCGGAGTCGACGAGCATCTCGCCGAGCAGGGCCATGCCCGAGGCGGCCAGGGCGGCGCGGTCCTTGGCGTTGCGTGCGGCCTCGATCCCCTCGCGGAGCGTGCGCTCGCCCTCGGCGAGCTCGCCCTTCTGGGCGAGGACCATGCCGAGGTTGATCAGCATGTTGGCGGTCTCGGCGCCGTCTGGGGAGGCCGCGAGCGCCTGGCGGAAGAGGGTCTCGGCGCGGGTGAAGTCGCCCATGTCGGCCGCCGCGCCCCCGAGGTTCGCGTACGAGCTGGCCAGTGCTTCGGCGATGTTCTCCGGGGGGTCGGGCGAGTCGCGGAGGTCCATGCGGAGATCGAGGGCGCGCTGGTGGGCGGCGATGGCCTCGGGCAATCGGTCGAGGTAGTTGAGCACAACGCCCAGGGCGTCGACCGCGTCGGCCAGTTCGCCCGGGTCCGGCGGCGTGGGCAGCGAGTCGAGCAGTTCGACGCTCAGGCGGAGGTTGCGCTCGGACTTGTGGTAATCACCGACGCGGATAAACAGCAGGCCGATCGTGTGGCGGATGGCGGCGGCGAACTCGGGGCGGTCGGACGAGGCCCCCTGGTCGAGGCGGCGCTCGGCCCGTTCGACCATCTGGTGCACGGTGTAGTCGGGCGAGAGCGGCTCGTCGTCGCCCTCGACGCCGAGCATGTCGTACTCGATGAAGTGCTCGACGGCCTCGGCCCGCTGGCGCTGCTGGTCGGCGACTTCGAGGGCGCGCTGGGCGCGGAGGGCCGCCTCTCGTTCGCGTTCGGCGGCGGCGAGGGCGGCCTGGCCGGCCTCGCGGGCCTCACGCTCGGCGGCTCGCGCGATCTCGGCCTCGCGCTCGGCCTCGCCCCGGGCTCGGGCGGCCTCGCCGGCGGCGGCGTTGGCCTGGTCGGCGTTGCGCTCGGCGCGGGCGGCTTCCTCTGCGGCGCGGACCAGGCCGACCGCCAGCCCCACGATGCCCACGACGATGGCGACGCCGACGGCGCAGGCGGCGGCGAACGCGCCGCGGTTGCGGCGGACCCACTTGCCGACCTGGTAGCCGGCGGTCGGCGGGCGGGCCTCGATGGGCTTGTCGTCGAGGTATCGCTGGATGTCGGCGCTGAGGGCGGCGGCGGTCTCGTAGCGCCGGGCCGGATCCTTGTCGAGGCAGCGCATGGCGATCCAGTCGAGGTCGCCCTTGAGCGCACCGGCGAGGTGGTTCGAGTCGGTGGCGCGCTTGGAGGCAATCTCGCCGGTCTGGTCGCCCAGGCGCGAGAGGCGGGCCGAGGGACGCAGCGGGTCGTCCTCGCGGATCATGCGGGCGATCTGGTCGTAGGACGCGCTGCGGATGCGCAGGGCGTCGAACGGCGTGACGCCCGCGAGCAGTTCGTAGAGCGTGGCGCCGAGGCTGTAGATGTCGCTGCGGGTGTCGACGCTGGCGCCGGGCGGGCCGCCGCCGGCCTGCTCGGGGGCCATGTACTCGGGCGTGCCGAGCCACTGTGCGGCCTGGGTGTACACGGATTTGTCGGAGAGGCGTCCGCCGGTGGCCTTGGCGATGCCGAAGTCGATGACCTTGGGCTGGGGGGCGTCGTCACCATCGGCGACGAGGATGTTGCTGGGCTTGATGTCGCGGTGGATGATGCCCTTGGAATGGGCGTGCTGGATGGCCAGGCACACATCGCGGAAGAGGGCGAGGCGCTGGCGGAGGTTGAGTTTGCGGTTGTCGGCGTAGTCGGTCAGGGGGATGCCCTTGACCAGTTCCATGGCGAAGTAGGGGCGGCCCGCGCTGGTCGCGCCCGCGTCGTACACGCGCGCGATGGCCGGGTGGTCCATCATCGCCAGGGCCTGACGCTCGGCCTCGAAGCGGGCGATGATCTGGCGCGTGTCCATGCCCGCTTTGAGGATCTTCAGCGCGACGCGCCGGCGGACGGGCTTGTCCTGCTCGGCCAGGAACACGCGGCCAAAGCCGCCCTCGCCGAGGGGTTCGAGCAGGGTGTACGGGCCGATGACCGAGCCGGGGCCCTCCATGCCGTGCCCGACGTCCATCGACTCGGCGACGGCGGCGGCGAGCGAGGGGGAGACGGGCGAGCGCGTCAGGATGCCGGGGTGCTCGTCGGCCCACAGCAGCGCCTCGACCGCGGCACGGAGGCGGTCGTCGCCGGCACAGGCCTTGGCGAGATAGTCGCCCCGGCTGGCCTTGGGCAGTTCGATGGCCTGGAGGAAGATGGTCTCGGTGGAGGGGTCCATTGGGGTGACGGGGATTCTTGACCGGTTGGGGCAAACGGGCGGGCGAGTCCCCGAGAGGCCGCCCGTTCCATCGATCGCTTTCTTCATGACCGAAACGATGCGGGTGATCGTGAACGCCCCGAGGCACAACCTACTCGCGCGGATCGCACACTGCGACAACGCGTCGAGACGCTGTGTTCCTTCGCCGCGTCTCGGTCGGCGCGTGATTCGCCGCCGACCATCGGCGCCGCCGACACGGCAACCGCGTGGAGCGACCTACGCCGTCGCGGCATCGGGAACGCGTATCGACACCGTCAGTTCCGCCGGGGCGGACTCGGCGGGCGTGGCCGCGGCCGCCGCGCTCTGGGCGTGCAGGCGGCGGGCCCGGTGCTCGGACCAGTCGGCCACGCGCCGATCGGGCGACTCGGCCCCGGCGTGGACGCGGACGATGTCGTAGGTGTTGTTCCGCTGGGCGGGGACGAAGCCCGCGTCGCGGATCAGGCGGCACAGCACGGCCTCGTCCAGGCAGTACGTCGTGCCCGCGGAGGACACCACGTTCTCTTCCATCATGACGCTGCCCATGTCGCTCGCGCCGAACATGAGGCCGACCTGCCCGACGTGCGGGCCCATCGTGACCCACGACGCGCCGATCGAGTAGATGTTGTCGAGCATGAGGCGGCTGATGGCCTGGGTGCGGAGGTAGTCGCTCGAGCCGGACATGCGGACGCGCCGCCCGAACTCGCGGTGGCGCGAGGGATCGCCGTGGCCGCGAACGTCGGCGCAGGCGTCGCCCGGGAACTCGCCCGTGTCCTCCGGGCGGAAGCCCCAGTCTTTGACGCGTCCGAGCGGCGTGTTTTCTCGCTGGAAGGGCCAGGCGATGAAGGCGGTGTAATGACCAGGAACGACGGAGCGACGGAGCGACGAAGCGACGGAGTGCGGTGCGTCGAGGTGCGGCATCGACTCGGGGCCTTCCCCTTCGTCGCTGCGTCGCTGCGTCGCTGCGTCGCTTCTTCCCAACGCGGCGTCCTGCCACCGCCTCACCAGCCACATGTGGTGGATGCGGTCGGCGTGGCCCTCGATGTGCCCGAACATCATGGTGGCGCTGGTGTGCATGCCCAGGGAGTGGGCGGCGTACATGCTGGTGAGCCAGGCGGTTGCGTCGCACTTGCCCAGCCCGATCCTGCGCCGGACGTGGTGGGCGAAGATCTCGCCCCCGCCGCCGGGGAGCGAGTCGAGCCCGGCCTCCTGCAGGCGTGCGAGCACCCAGCGGGCCTTGTCGAAGTACGTCGCGCCCGGTGGGTTGAAGAAGTTCACGAACTCGACGAGTTCGGGCGGGCTGAAGGCGTGGATGTGGATGTGGGGGAAGCGCTGCTTGATCGAGGCGAGCAGGTCGAGGTAGTAGTCCAGCGGCAGGTCGGGGTTCATGCCGCCCTGCATGAGGATCTGGGTGCCGCCGATGGCGGCGAGCTGCTCGATCTTCTCGTGGATCTGCTCGTGCGAGAGGGTGTAGGCGTCGTGGTCGCCCGCGTCGCGCCGGAAGGCGCAGAAGGTGCACTTGGCGGTGCAGACGTTGGTGTAGTTGATGTTGCGGTCGATGACGTAGGTGCGGAAGAGGTCGCCGTGGAGGACGCGGCAGCGGGCGTCGGCCCAGCGGCCGAGCGTCGCGAGCGGCATGTTGTGGAACAGGTCGAGCGCCTGCTCGGGGGTGAGGCGGGCCTGGCCGGCGACGACGGCGCGGAGCAGGCCCTCGTCGAGGGCGGACGCGTCGGGATGCTCGGGCGGCGCGACGCGGGGCGGTCTTGAGTCGACGGGGGCGGTGCTGGGGGGGGGCGCGGGCATGGTGGGCTCCACCCCGTATTGTCGCCCACTCGCGCATTGTTTTCAAGAAACTCTGAAAGTTCTGGACGGGTTTCCGGACGGGTCGGGCAGAAGGGGCGGGCCGATCGGCCCGCCCCGGAGGGTTGACGGACTGTTCCGGGCTTCACGGCCCGCGTTTGCTCAGGCACGCCGGCGACGGGCGGCGCACACGACGCCCAGACCCAGCAGCGACGCGGTCGCTGGGCTGGGGACGACCATCTGCACGATGCTGCCGGTCGAGGGGACGACGCCGGGGATGCCCGGGCCGGCGGACGCGCCGGCGAAGTCGAGCGAGGTGAACGCGGAGGGCGGGGCCCCGAGCGCGTTGAAGTAGTCCTGGATGATGAAGTGCCAGGTCTCGCCGGGCTCGAAGACGCCGTCGGGCGTCAGGGACTCGAACACGAGCGGGCGGTTGGCGCCGACGAAGTCGATGCGGAAGGCCTGGGTGCGCAGGCCGGGGGCGACGGCGCTCTCGGCCAGGCCGTCCTCGTTGCTCAGCGTTGTCTCGGGGTCGGCGACGTAGAACAGGTCGGTCCAGAAGGTGGGGGTCATGTTGGTCATGACGACCAGCGCGTTGGGGATCGCCGGGTTGTCGGACATGGGGCAGGCGGGCTGCTGGGTGAAGGTGTCGGCCGAGTCGATCCACTCGTTGAGGGGGAAGATGGGGGCGTTGCCGAGCTCCTCGATCGCGGTGAGCGGGCCGTGGTTGTCGCAGAGCGGGGTATCGATGTACAGCCCGTTGACCGGGTTGGCCATCGCCGGGGCCGCGAGGAGCGTGGCGGCCAGGATCGTGGTGCGAGCGCGTGTCATTTCGGAACCTCCTTCGCGTGCGTGGGACGCGGCTTCGGCCGCGCCATCGGTGTCGAAGCGGCGCGCCGGCACGTTCCTCACGCGACTCGCGAAGAAAAACGAGATTCCGTTTCGGGTCGGGTGCGGCTGCGTGCGCGGCGCTCGACTCGATGTGTTCGAGGGCACAAGCGACCCCGCGGCACGCGCCTCACGCCGCGCCCGGACCGGCGTCGGTCTCGTTCAGCCGCGTCCGGGCCTGGTCCACCCCGAGTCTGGGTCCTTCTCCAGCACCTGGCCGGATTGGCGGATGCAGCGCTCGCACGCCCAGGCCTCGTCGCGCAGGGGGCTGCGCCAGTGCTTCTGGGTGCGCTGTTCGAGGCAGAGCGTGCAGGCGACGCCGGCGGGCGCGGCCTGGCCCGCGTCTTGGGTCACGACCTGGGCGTAGGCCAGCGTGAGGCACTTGACGCAGATCAGCGCCCCGCGGTGGCCCTCGACCATCTGGCGGTCCTCACTCCACGCGCTCAGGCAGAAGTCGCACTTGAAGAAGTCGTTGCCGCGGGCGGAAGGGTCGTGCATGGGGAAGGAAAGGTGGCGAGGTGTCGGGGGGTCAAGGCCTCGAGCGTTCGCGATCAAGTTTGCACGGGGGCAAACGGAACGGCCCCCGGCGGTTCCTCCTCCGCCGGGGGCCTGGACTGTTGTCGATCGGCCGGAGCGATCCGGCTCATGCGGCTGGATTCACCCGCGCCGGCGCTTGGCGGCCAGGATGCCGCCGAAGGCGAGCAGGATGCCCGAGCCCGGGGCCGGGACGATGGCGCACTGTGCGGTGATCCAGTCGATGTTCGCCTGGGTCAGCGGGACGCCGCCGGCCAGTCGCCCGTAGGGCACGACGCCGCCGGGGAATCCGCCCGCGGGGGTCACGCCCCAGGCGTGGACGCCGATGATCACGTTGGTGAACAGCGGCATGTCGTCGCCGGCGTGCATCGGCCCGAAGTCCCAGTCGGAGCCGGCGCCGGGGCGATCGAAGTTCCCGACGAACTGGGTGGACATCTGGCTGACGAGGTAGGGGCTGCCCGAGTCGCCGCCGTAGGACGTGCCCTCGGCGACGAGGAAGTTGTGGGCGGCGCCGTGGGCCCCTGGGGCGGCGGGCATGTCGAAGGACCACTGGATGGAGCCGTAGGCGTAGGCCACGCCTCCGGCGTTGTAGTTCGCGTTGGTTGGCCCGGTGATGACGTTGTTCTGGAAGCGCTTCGTGTGATCGGGCCCGGCGGTGGTCATGCCGGCGGGGAGGGCGTTCATGGGGTCGGCGGCGACGAAGTCGCCCGTGCCGCCGTAGCCGGGCTGGGTGAACTGCTGGTTGGTCGCCTGGGCCTGGGTGGTGGGGAGCATGGCCAGCGGGCTGACCTGGTCGAAGAACGCGTTCTTGGGCACGCGGACGCCGATGACCGCGAGATCAACAGGGGCGCCCATGCCCCCCATCGCCGCGGGAAGCGGCGCGCGGCGGATGATGTTGTCGGCCCCGCCGAACACGCCCTGGGCCCCGGTGTCGCCAAACCCGATGACCGCGTTGCCGATGGTGCCCGCCGGGTTGGCAACGTGGTCGGCGGTGAGCACGCAGTACCAGGCGAAGTTGGGATCGGCGTCGTTGTGCTTGCTGATGATCGAGCCGGTGCCGATGCGTGTGCCGCCGGCCACGCCCCAGTTGATCTCGACGACGGAGTTGAGCGGGTCGAAGGCGCCGCCCGCGGCCGCCGGGGCCCGCCAGGGGGCGAGCTGGGCCCGCGGCCCGGTGTCCGGGTCGCCGAGCGCGGGGGGCGCGATCGCGATGCCCGCGACGGCGGCGATCAGGGCCGCCATGGCGTTCGTGGTGCGGCGCGTGAGTGCGAGATTGGAAACGTCGCTGCTGATCTGCTCGAACATGGCTGCCTCCTGTGTCCAGCGGTTCGGCTCGGCACCCTTGTGCCGTGGGTCTCCGCTATCAATGTAACGAAGGCTTGCCTGCGCACTCACGCAATTCGTTCGCGGCGCATCGCTTTCCGCAATGCGCGCGCCGCGCCCACATATCGCTGCATGCGAACCGACACCAACCGCGCGTCGCAACAAACGCCCCACGTCGCGACGCGGACACGCCCGGCCTTGCCTGGCAGCGCGGTTGATTGGCTGCCGACCGCCGACGCCCGGGCGTCGTTCCCTATGCCAGCAACGACTCGAGCAACTCCGGCACGCCCTTGGCGTGGGTCGCCACGGTCTCGAACACCTTCCGGCGCCCGGCGACCTCCCGCAAGTCGCGCAGCAGCTCGTTCTGGCCCGGATGGTCCGCCTTGTTGCACACGAACACATCGGCGATCTCGAGGATCCCGGCCTTGTCCATCTGCACCGCGTCGCCCATCCCCGGCGTGAGCACCACGACCGTCCGGTCCACGTGCTCGCGGATCAGCGTCTCGTTCTGCCCGGCCCCGACCGTCTCGATCAGGACCGTATCGAACGGCTCGGTCGCCCCGCCCGCCGCGCCGCCACTGCCGGAACCACCGGCCTCGTACGCCCCGCCGATCAGTTCCGTGATCTCCCCCAGCGCGTGGTAGTCCTCGCCCCGGATCGCCAGGCTGCGATAGAACACCGCCTCGTCGAGCGTGTTGAAGTCCATCCGCAGGCGGTCGCCCAGCAGCGCGCCGGACGTGATCGGGCTCTTCGGGTCGAACGCCACCACCGCGATCCGCCCGGCGCACTTGGGATCCCCCGCGCGCGACCGGCGCGTGAACTCCGCGGCGAGCTGGGCCGACAGCGTGCTCTTGCCCGCCCCCGGCGAGCCGGTCACGCCGATGACCCGCATCGGGCGACGCCGCTTCGCCCCGCTCCGCACCGCCTGCCCGTCGTGGGCCAGCGAGATGTCTCGGGCCAGTTGGGCGGTCGGGTGGACCTTGCCATCGACGCCCGGCGCGACCGTCTGGTCGTAGGGCCGCACGGTTTCCTTCACGGCCTCGACGATGTCCAGCAGCCCCACGCCGGTCGTGAAGCACCGGCGGATGCCCGACTCGAGCAACTCCCGGATGTCCTCCTGCGGGATGATCCCGCCCATGACGATCGGCAGGTCGGGGCGCCCCACCGCGGCCCGCTGCTCGAGCAGTTTCGGCCCCAGCACCCGATGCGAGTTGCTCATCATGCTGGCCGCGATCACGTCGCAGTCCTCGTCGCGGGCCGACAGGGCGATCGACCGCGGCGTCTGCCACAGCCCCGAGTAGATCACATGCACGCCCGAGTCGCGCAGGGCCCGCGCGATGACCTTCACGCCGCGATCGTGCCCGTCGAGGCCCATCTTGCCCAGCAGGACGCGCGGGCGGTGCGGGAGGTCGGCGCAGCGGTCGGTCTTCTCGAACTCGCTGGTCGGAGCGTTGAGGGAGGTGGCCATGGCGGATCATTGGCGGGGAGGGGCGGGCGGTGGGCGGCACGCCCCGCCGCGTACACTGGGCGAACTGGAGACCACCGTGCCCACGCGCAGGCCATACGTCGGCGGCAACTGGAAGATGAACACCGACCGCACTAGCGGCTCGCGACTGGCCCGCGCCGTCATCGACGCCCTGGCCCGCGAGTCCGCCGCGGACGTGGCCATTTTCCCCCCCTTCCCCTACCTCATCACCGTCGGCTCCATCCTGCGCGACCGCCCCAGCGCCATCCGCCTGGGCGCCCAGGACTGCTGGACCAAGCCCGACGGGGCGTTCACGGGCGAGGTCTCGGCCGCGATGCTCAGGGACTGCGAGGTCAAGGTGGTCCTGGCCGGGCACTCCGAGCGCCGCCACGTGATCGGCGAGCCCGACGAACTCGTGGGCCAGAAGGCCCAGGCCATCCTCGATGGCGGGCTCGAGTGCATCTTGTGCATCGGCGAGACGCTCAAGGAGCGCGAGGCGGGACGCACCGACGAGGTGAACCGTCGCCAACTCCGGGCCGGGCTGGCCGATGTCTCGCGAGAGCACCTGCACCGCCTCACGATCGCGTACGAGCCGGTGTGGGCGATCGGCACCGGCAAGACCGCCACGCCCGGCGACGCCCAGGACGCCCAGGCCAAGGTCCGGGGCGAACTGGCCGCGCTGTACGACAGCGAGGCCGCCGAGTCGATCCGCATCATGTACGGCGGGTCGGTCAAGGCCTCCAACGCCGCGGAGCTCTTCGCCCAGCCCGACATCGACGGCGGGCTGATCGGCGGGGCCTCGCTCCAGGCGGACGATTTCGTGGCGATCGTCCGGGCCGCGGCGAGCACGCCCCGGCGATAACCCCAGCGAGGCGGGCACCGCCGGGCTGCTCCCCGGAACTCGCAATTCAGGGCGGTGCGAATCTTGCCGAGACTTCCGGGGGGGGGGTACGCTCACGATTCCCGCCCGGTTGGGGGTGCGGGCTCCGGCGCCCGTGCCCGCCCGCAGACCCGCGGCATCGGAGTCGAGAAATGGCCGAGAAATACCGCACCGCACTGCTCTTTGGCGCCCCCGGCGTTGGCAAGGGCACCCAGGGCAAGATCCTCGGGAGCATCCCGGGGTTCTTCCACCTCTCCTGCGGCGAGGTCTTCCGCACGCTCGACACGACGAGCGACCTGGGGCGCACGTTCCTGGAGTACTCGTCCAAAGGCGAGCTGGTGCCCGACGACGTGACCATCAAGATGTGGCACGAAAACCTGCGAGCCCAGACGATCCTGAGCATCTACAAGCCGGGCGTGGACCTGCTCGTGCTCGACGGGATCCCGCGCAGCGTCAGCCAGGCGAAGCTGCTCCGCGACCACATCGAGGTCCTGGCGATCATCCACCTGACCTGCCAGGACAAAGAAGAGATGATCCGGCGTCTGCGCCGACGGGCCCTGAAGGAGAACCGGGTCGACGACGCCCGCGAGGACGTGATCCGCAAGCGCTGGGAGGTCTACGAGAAGGAGACCTACCCCGTGCTGGAGCAGTACCCGAAGGAGCTGGTCCACAACGTGGACGCGATCGGCTCGCCGGCGGTCGTGCTGATGCACGTGCTGGACGTGCTGGCGCCGGTGCAGGAGGCGCACTTCAAGGACGCGACCGGCGGGTGAGCGTGCGGGCTCACACGGGCACAAGCCCGATCATCCGCGCCAGCGACCGGGCACGCTCGACCAGGCTCGGTCGCCCGGGGTTGGCCGCGTTGTGGCGCAGCACGAGGACGGTCGAGTCGTCGTCGGCCTCGCCGCGGCGATAGGAAGCAACACCCGCGAGCAGCGCGCCGGCGACCGAGGGCGTGGCCGCGACGTCAACCTCACGGGCGATCGCCAGGAGCCCCGCCTCGCCCAGCTGCCGCCCCGCGCCGTTCCCGGCCTCTGTCAGGGCGTCGGTGTAGGCGACGATCACGTCGCCTTCGGCGAGCGGCACCGCGAGCTGGTGGTACCCGGTCTCGCCGATCACGCCCAGCGGCAGGTCCGCGATTCCGACCTCTTCGGCGCTGCGGGCCACGGACTCGTGCGCGTCGTCGAGGATCGACCACTCCCGTGCGGCGGCCCGGTACCAGAGCGGCCTCGGGTGCCCCGCCGACACCACCAGCAGGTGGTCGGTGGGCGTGAAGTACGTCATCAGCAGCGCGGTGGCGAACCGCCCCTGGCTCGCAAGCTCGGAGAACTCGCGGTTGACGCTGCGGGCGAAACCCGACTGGTCGGCGGCGTTCATGTGCTTGCGGACCAGCCTGCGGAGTTTGGCCGCCTCGCCCGCCACGCTCACGCCGTGCCCCGCGACGTCGGCGAGCACGAACCGGGCGATCAGGCCCGCGGCGCACGACGAGACGTAGTGGATGTCGCCTCCCTCGGCCTGGCCCTCGTGCGGGCGGCTGACGATCTCCGCGTCGATTCCCGGCACGGAGACGAAGCGATCGCTCGGCTCGCTCCCGCCGAGGATCTCCATGCACTGCATCTGATGCGCACCGGGCGGCGCGGTTTCGGTCGATGACGCCGGTGTCGGCGTCGATGCCGGGTCTTGGAGGATCTGGGCCATGGTCGGCGGCGAACGCACGGACCCCGCACGAGTATTCCGGACTCGTTCGTCGGCGCGGCCGGGGGGGACGCCTTGGTTTCTGTCCCGCGCCGGCGGCTCGGCCAGCCCGAGGCGCCGCCGCGTCGCCGGGCGCGTTCTCGGGCGTGTGGGGGCGGGCGTGCCGGTCGGGGTGGTTGGTGGGGTTGGGGCGGGCGGGGGTGCTGGGAGGCGCAACGCGCGGCTTGACGCCGGGGCGGGGCGGGCCGATGGGTGAGGACGATGAGCCACAGCACCCAGACCGGCCGCCCGACACGCTCCCCGATCGTCGATGGTCCGACCTCGGATCCGGGCAATCCCGACACCGGCGATCGGCGGGCGTGGGCGTATCCGTCGGCGACCGAGTCCGCGGGTGCGACCGCCACGGCCCTCGGGCTGCTCGCGGCGACCGGCGTGGTGGGCACGGCCTACGCGCTGGGGGCCGACTGGCTGACAACGCCCACGCTGGGCGTGCCGCTGGGTGTGTGGGCGGTGCCGGCGGTGTACGGGCTGGTGCGCTGGGGGATGGTCAGGCCGCGGTACGTGCTGTCGAAGACGGCGGCGGGGATCACCCGCGTCGCGTTCGGGGGCGGTCGCCTGCCGCTGCTGCACCGGCGGGCGCGGGACGGCTCGGCCGGGGCCGAGCTGCTGCTGGCGCTCGGCGGGTTCGGCGCGGGGCTGGCGTCGCGCTACGGTCGCCCGGTGCTGGGCTGGATCGGCGGCAAGACGCGCGGGGCGTGGGGCGATGCCGAGGGGATTGATCGTTCGTTCTGCGCGTGGCACGACCGGGTGTCGTGGCCGACGCGGGCGCTGCACGTGGCGCTGGTGGGCGGGGGAGAGAGGGTTCGCCGATCGATCAAGGGGTCGGTGTCGAGCGGCTCTGACGCCGGGCTGCGTTGGTTCGTCGGGCACGACCGGATTGATGACGACGTGCTGTGCGAGCGGTATGGGCTCGATGGCGTGCTGACGGTCGACGCCGACGGGCGGGGTGTGCTGCTCACGTGCGAGCGTGCCGAGCGCGAGGCGGCGTGGTACGACTGGGGCCAGAACCGCCCGATCTCGTACGCGTCGGTGTTCCCCGGGCGCCTCGACCCGATGCAGGTGACGCTGGGCGAGATCGACGCGGGTGATGCGGGGACGGTGGAGACGATCACAAGGGCCGCGTGCGTGCTGTCTCGCCACCCTGCTCGTCTCGGCGGCGTGGATCGTGCGAGCGGTCGGCGCCCGATCGAGTTGCCGGTCGCGGCCGAGCAGACCGGTGAGGATGGCGCGGAAGCGAACTGGGTCGCCGGGGCGATGGCCGAGTTGATCGAGGCCGTGGAGGCGTGGCCCGTGGGGCGTCCGCCGACGGACGCGATCCGCGTCGCGGCCCGCGTTGCGAGCGCGTGGCTGGCGGGCACGGTCTGCACGCTGGAGGGCGAGGAGCGTCTGGCGGGCGTCGAGGCCGCGGCCCGGATTCTGGGAGACGAGGCGGAAGTCCTGCTGCGTCTCGGGGCCGTGCGGATCGCGGCGGGGCGGGACGAGGCGGGGCTGGAGGCCCTGTGCCGCGCCGATGAGGCGCTGGCGGGGGATGCGGACCTGGCGCAGGTTGACCCGTTCGCGTTCCTGCAGGCCGAGTTGGGGGCGGGCGAGTCCGGCGCGATGACGCTCGGGCGTGTGGCCGCGGGCATCTGCATGGTGTGCGCGCGGACGGGCGATGACCGGATCCCGTACCTGCGCGACGACATCATGGACGACATGCGGTACGCGGAATGGCTGATCGGGGCCGACCCGGACCGCCTGCTGCTGTACCAGGTGTTCGACCGGATCGCGTCGGAGCGTCGGACGAGGCGGCCGGTGGAGGTGCTGCAGGCGGCGTAGGGGAAGAGGAGGCACCAGGCATTGGGCACCAGGCACTCGTGACTCACCGTTTCGGTGAACCGGATGTTGGGCATTGGGCGATCATGGCAGCCCCTAGTGCCTAGTGCCCAATGCCTAGTGCCTCTTGCTCTGGTTCTGCCCCTACCTCTCCCCCAGCATGCACGCCAGTTCGACTTCCTGGCCGTCGCGCTCGATGAGGATGGTCACGACGTCGCCGGCCCGCTGCTGGCCGAGTAGGGCGCGCCACTGGCCCAGGTCTTCCACGTCGGTGTCGTTCCAGCGGAGGATGATGTCGCCCTCGCGGAGGCCGGCGCGGTCGGCGGGGCCGTCCTCGACGACGCTGCCGAGCAGGACGCCGGTGGCGGGGGCGTCGTCGGCCATGACGCCGAGGTAGGCGCGGGCCTGCGGGCGCTGCACGATTCGTGAGGGCGTGCTCGAGTGGCGGAACCGCTCGGGGCGTGTCGCCAAAGCCTCGGCGATGTTCACGCACAACCGGACCACTCGGACAGCCCCGACGCGGTTGATGGTCCACGAGAAGTCGGTGGGCATGTGGTACTCGTCGTGGAGCATGGTGAAGAAGAAGAGCACGGGCATGCCGGCGCGGTAGAAGTTGGCGTGGTCGGAGGGGCCGTAGCCGCTGGGGGTTGGGCGGACGTCGATACCCGAAGGCTCGATCATGGGTTCGAGCCACTCCCAGAGGCCCGGGGCGGTGGCGACGCCGCCGAGTTCCATGGCGTGCTCGCGGAGCCGCCCGATCATGTCCATGTTGAGCATGAAGGCGTGCTGCTCCATGGGGACGATGGGGTTGTCGGTGTAATAGCGGCTGCCGATGAGGCCGAGTTCCTCGGCGGAGAACGCAAGAAACAGGATCGACCGGGCCGGGGCGCCCTCGGGAAGTTGCTCGTAGCGCTCGGCGAGCATCTGGGCGGCCAGCAGCAGCCCGCTGGTTCCCGAAGCGTTGTCATCGGCACCGGGGTGGAGCACGCCGATGCCGGCGGCACCGGCGCGGGAGCCCGCGCCGTAGCCGAATCCGACGTGGTCGTAGTGCGCGCCGATGACGATGAACTCGTCGGCGAGGTCGCCGCGACCGGGGAGGATCGCGCCGACGTTCTGGGTCTCGATGAGGCGTGAGGCAACGCGGACATCGATGGCGACGGTCTGCTTGCCCAGGTCGATGACGGCCGGGCCCGCGTCGGCGAGTCGGCGGAGATCGAGCAGCGAGCGGCCTTCGCGGTCGTACTGGCGGACGATCTCGTCGGCCCGCGATGGCGTCACCTGCACGACCGGGATGTCGAGCGCTACGCCGAAGGGGCGGATGGACTGGAACGTCTCGAGGCGTCCGATGCGCTCGTCGTCGGCGCCGGGTGGGTTGACCAGGATGATGCCGGCCGCGCCGCGGCGTGCGACGGCGCGGAACTTGGCCTCGAGGCCGGCGTTGGGGGACCAGCCGCCGGGGAGCCAGAGGCTGCGCCCGTCCTCGTCCATCGGCTCGAATCGCAGGACCATGGCGATTCGCCCAGTGAGATCGGTGTCGTCGTCGAACGAGGCGTACCCGTTGCGCCCCGACTCGATCGCGTAGCCGACGAACGTAATCGGTGCGTCCACGCTCGACGTCGCCGAGAAGCCCAGAGGTGCGAAGTCGCGGCCCTGGCGGAGGTCGCCGATCGGCCCGGCGGACATCGCCGCGGACTCGAGCACGGCCTCGCTGCCCAGATCGAAGGGCTGGAAGTACGAATCGCGCGGCGTGAGGACCGTGGAGCCCTCGGACGCGGTCGTCGTGGAGTCGAACGCGGGCTGGAGGCCGAAGTGCTCGAACCAGAAGGCGATGTAGTCGGCGGCGCGCCGGTTGCCCGCCAGGCCGGGGGCGCGGCCTTCGAAGTACGGCCCGGCGAGCGTGGTGATGTGCGAGTCGTATGTCCGCACGTCCTGGTCGAGCGCCTGCAGGAGCGTGGCGACCGGGGCGTTGTCCAGGTCGAGCGTGATCGTGTTGGTCGCCGCGCTGGCATCGGGCTGCGCGTAGGCAACGCCCAGGCAAAGCGGCACGAGGGCGGCCAGTACGGCGGATCGGAGGTGGAGCGGGCGGCGAGTGGGCATGTGGGGCGGCCTCGGGTTGGGCGGGAGCGGTTCGATCGTGCGTGGGGCGCGGCCGGGCCGCGCACCAGAAGAGACGGTACAGGCTGGCGCGGGTTCGGTTGCCGCGGGCCGGGCAGGGGCGTCTTTCAGGTGGGGCGCAGGACCGAGAGGACGTTGGCGTGGTCGTCGGTCCACGCCTCGCCGCTTGCGGGGAGGGGGACGACCTGCCAGCCGGGGGCGTCGGCGAAGGTCATGAGCCACTCTGGGCTGCTCGAGAGCACCACCCAGGACGACGAGCGGATGCCCTCGAAGACGGTGTCGCGCGGGGTGGAGGCGTGGTCGCGCTGGATGACGTGCAGGCCCGCGTCGCGCCCGGCGAGCGTGACCGGTCCGCCCAGGCGGAAGTGCTTGTTGGAGATGTGCACGAGCAGCGCGCCGCCGGGGCGGAGGCGGGAGGCGTAGAGGAGGAAGGCCTCGCGCGTGAGTAGGTGGATGGGGATGGCGTCGCTGCTGAACGCGTCGAGCACGAGCAGGTCGTAGCGGTGCTCGGGCTGGTCGGCCAGGCGGAGCCGCCCGTCGCCGATGATGATGTTGCAGCGGGCGGGCGAGTCGGAGAGGTAGGTGAAGAGGGTGGGGTCCAGGGCGATGTCGGCCACGGCGCGATCGATCTCGAAGAAATCGATGGTGTCGCCGGGGCGTCCATACGCGGCGATGGTGCCCGCGCCCAGGCCGACAACGCCGATGGTGCGGGGCGTGTCGGGCAGGCGGGCGAAGGCGTCGCCAACGGGGCCGGGGCGGGAGTAGTACGAGAGCGGATCGTGGCGGCGGTTTGGCTCAACGAACTGCTCGCCGTGGATGGTGGTGCCGTGGCGGATGCCGCGAAGGGGCGGGACGTATCGGTCGGCGTCGGTGAGGAACTCCTGTCGTTCGAAGACGATGCACACGCCGAAGAACGAGCGGTCGCGGAGGAGGATGTCGACGCGCGGGCCGGTGGCGGCCATGGGGACGTAGGTCGCCTGGCCCGTGAGCGTGACGATGACGGCGGCGAAGACGAGGGGCCAGCGGATCAGGAACACGGCAACCAGGCAGGGCAGGGCGACGGTCAGGGCGATGATGAAGGGGTCCCAGGGGATGCGGCCCAGGAGCCTGTCGCCGGAGCGGTAGCCGGAGAGGGCGATGAAGGCGTCGGTGCCCAGGAGGAACAGGGCGACGCCGACGGCGGCGCCCAGGGGCGGGAGCATGGCGCGGAGGAGGGAGGGGTTGCGGCGCGGCTTGGCGGGTTCCGGCGTGTCGGGTGCTTTGGCGTCGCGCTTCGGCTTCTTCCGGGTGCCGCGGAGGGCGAGCAGGGCGCACACGCCGGCGATGGCGATCGGGTACTCGAGGATGGCGTCGAAGAGCAGCGGAGCGGCCAGAGCGTTGAATGCGCCGCCCAGCGCGCCCCCGAACGAGACCAGCATGTAGTACTCGGTGAGGCGGGCCGCGCCGGGGCGGAGGGCGGCCAAACGCCCGTGGCACGACAGCCCGGCGACGAGCAGCAGCACCAGGTGCAGCAGCGCGACGACGATCAGCGGCTGGCCGACCTGGCGGAGCATCACGGCGGTGACCGCGATCACCACGAGCGGCAGGAGCAACGAGCCGAAACGCTCGCCCGCCGGGCCGAAGCGCCCGAAGGCGACGATGAAGGTGATGAGGTAGATCGCCAGCGGGATGACCCACAGCAGCGGGATGGCGGCGATGTCGGTCGTGATGAACTGGGTGACGCCGAGCGAGAGGCTGGAGGGAGCGGCGGCCAGGGCGATCCAGGCGGCCCGCTGTCGCCAGAGGTCGGCCCGGGCGGGCGGGGAGTCGTGGGCGTTCGAGGCGGTTTTCGGTTCGGCGCGCCGCGGGCTTGGCTTCGGCGCGGGTTGGGTGCGGGCCCGCCCCATGGCCCAGCACCCCGCCAGCAGGAGCGCAAACAACCCGTAGCCGATCGACCAGAACCAGCCTTGGTCCCGCAGCCCCAGAAGCGGCTCGATCGCCAGCGGGTACGCGAGCAGCCCGAGCAGGCTCCCGGCGTTGCTGGCGGCGTACAGGAAGTACGGGTCGTGGGCCCGGGCGTGCCCGGTGCGGGCGAACCAGGCCTGGATCAGCGGGCTGGCGCTCGACACGGCGAAGAACGGCACGCCCACCGCCCCGAGCAGCACCAGCAGCAGCACCGGCGTCGGCGGGGCCAGGTCCGGCGACCACCAGGCGGGCAGGGCCAGCGGCAGGAACACCAGGCACGAGAGCACGACGATGGCGTGGATGATGGCCTGGCGAGCGCGGGCGAGACGCTCGATCGCGTGGGCGTAGGCGTAGCCGCCCAGCAGCACGACCTGGAAGAACATCATGGTCGCGGTCCAGACGGCCGGGCTGCCCCCGAGCTGGGGCAGGACGAGGCGTGCGGCCAGCGGCTGGACGAGGAAGAGGAGGAACGCCGCGGTGAAGATGGCCGCGGTGTAAAGGGGGACCATGGGGGATGGTACGGGGAAGGGAGAAAGCGACGAAGCGACGGAGCGACGAAGAGAAGAGGGGGAGAGCAGAGAGGAGAGAGGCGAAGGGCTGGTGCGTCGCGGCGCTTATCAGGCCGGGAGCGTGCCCTGGACGGGGCGGTCCTCGCGGGCGGCGGCGTGGGTCGGCGCGGTGATCACGGCCTCGTCGCTGGTGGGGTTGAAGCGCGAGCCGTACATCGGGATCTTGCGGTTGGGGTTGTTCTTGGGCAGCATCGGCTGGATGGCCATGATCACGCCGAAGGCGACGATGTTGGCCAGCAGCATCGGAGCCCACGCGTCCAGCCCGAGGAAGACCATCACCGCGGTCATGACCAGCAGCCCGATCGACAGCGGGATGACGGCCTGCCAGGCCATCATCATCACCTGGTCGTAGCGCAGACGGGGCAGGGTCCAGCGGAGCACGATCTGGATGTTGACCAGGATCAGCACCTTGCCGAAGAACACCAGGAACTTGAGCAGGAAGCACCACCAGGCGGTGTCCTCGGGCTGCAGGCCCGGCACGCCGGGCAGGTGGTACCCGCCCAGGAACAGCAGCACGAAGAACGAGCAGCTGGTGAGCATGTGGCAGTACTCGGCCAGGAAGAACAGGGCGAACCGCATCGAGGAGTACTCGGTGTGGTAGCCGCCGACGAGTTCCTGCTCGGCCTCGGCGTTGTCGAACGGGGCACGGTTGGACTCGGCCAGGATCGCGATGAAGAACACGACCGCGGCGAGAGGCTGGGCCAGGAACAGCCAGCCGGCGTCGGCCTGGTGGCGGATGATGTCCGTCGGGATCAGCGAGCCGACCAGCAGGAGCACGCACAGCAGGCTGGTGCCCAGCGGGATCTCGTACGAGAGCATCTGGGCGGTGGCGCGCAGGCCGCCCAGGAACGAGTACTTGTTGTTCGAGGCCCATCCGCCGAGCACGACGCCGTAGACGCCCAGCGAGGCGACGGCGAGCAGGTAGACGATGCCGACGTTGATGTCGGCCCCGGCCACCAGCACGTCCTGCCCACCGATCGTGCCGATCAGCGGCAGGTCAACCTCCGGCATCGCCCACGTGCCGCCCCAGGGGATGACGGCGAAGCCGATGAGGGCGGGGATGACAATGGCCATGGGGGCCAGGGTGAACAGGGCCTTGTCGACCTTGTCGGGGGCGTAGTCCTCCTTGAGGAGGAACTTCATGCCGTCGGCCAGGGACTGGCCCAGGCCCCACATGCCCTTGAGGGGGGCCAGGATGGGCAGGCCGAAGTCGAACCCGACGCGGTTGGGGCCGATGCGGTCCTGGATGTAGGCGGAGATCTTGCGCTCGAGGTAGATGAGGTAGGCCGCGGCGATGAGGAAGACGTGGACCACGATCACGAAGACGTGGACGCTGACGAACGTCTGGGTGATGTCGAGGGCGGCCAGAGTGGGCATGGGGCGGGAGTGTAGGGGGTTGGGCCGGCGGGATCGGCGCGAGGCGGGGCGTCTCCGCCCTGGAACCAGGCGCGCGAGCAAGGGAGTCCCCGCCCCGGACCCCCCATGAGCGTGGTGGGCCGTGCGGGTGAACCGACCGGGGCGGGGACGCCCCGGCTCGCGCGCGTGGGGCAGGTCGGCGGCGCTGGGGGCCTTAGACTCCGCTCCCCCGCCCCCGAGGCACCGCCCCATGGCGAGCGACCTGGTCAACTTGCTGATCCGTCGGCGGATGCTGCTCATCGCCGGGGTGGCGATCGCCATGATCGCGGCCCACCTGGCGCTTCGGTTCGGGTTCGGGTTGGAGGCGGGCTCGCACCGGGTGCCGCTGTACGTCGCCCTGGGCGTCGGCGGGCTGCCGCTGGTGGTGGAACTGCTGGGCAAGCTGTTCCGGGGCGAGTTCGGGTCGGACCTGCTGGCGGGGATCTCGATCGTCACGTCGATGCTGCTGGGCGAGTACCTGGCCGGAGCGATCGTGGTGCTGATGCTCTCCGGAGGCGAGGCGCTGGAGAGCTACGCGGTGCGGAGCGCGTCGTCGGTGCTGCGGGCGCTGGCGGCCCGCATGCCGTCGGTCGCCCATCGCAAGGTGGACGGGCGACTGGAGGACGTGCCGCTGGACCAGGTCGCGCCCGGCGACGTGCTGGTGGTCAAACCCCACGACATCTGCCCGGTGGACGGTGTGGTGGTCGAGGGGCGGGGCTCGATGGACGAGGCCTACCTCACCGGCGAGGCGTTCAAGATCTCCAAGATCGTCGGTAGCGAGGTGATCTCCGGCGCAATCAACGGCGAGTCGGCCCTGACCATCCGCACCACACGCCCGGCGGCCGACTCCCGCTACGCCAAGATCATGCAGGTGATGCGGAGCAGCGAGGTGAACCGCCCGCGCCTGCGACGCCTGGGCGACCAGCTCGGCGCGTGGTACACGCCGCTGGCCGTGGCGATCGCGGCCCTGGCGTGGGTGATCAGCGGCGATCCGGTGCGGTTCCTTGCGGTGCTGGTGGTCGCCACGCCCTGCCCGCTGCTGATCGCGATCCCGGTGGCGATCATCGGGGCGATCTCGCTGTGTGCCCGGCGCGGGATCGTCATCAAGAGCCCGGTGGTGCTCGAGAAGATCACGACGTGCCGCACGGCGGTTTTCGACAAGACGGGGACGCTGACGTACGGCAGGCCGCGCCTGGTCGAGCGGGCGATGGCCGGGGCGTGGGCCACATCAGAAGACTCGGACCGCGCCCTGGCGCTGGTGGCGGCCCTTGAGAGGTATTCGAAGCACCCGCTGGCGACGGCCGTCGTTCGAGCCGCGGACGAGGCGGGCCTCGCGCCGCTCGACGCGTCGGAGATCGACGAGCCGCCGGGCCAGGGGCTCCGCGGCGTGGTCGATGGGCACGCCGTCCGCGTCACCAGCCGGGGCGCGCTGGCGGGCGAGGCGGTGCCGGGCAGCGAGGCGATCCCGCCCCACGCCGGGGGGCTGGAGTGCCTGGTGGTGATCGATGGGCGGTACGCCGGGTGCTACCGGTTCCGCGACGAGCCTCGGGCCGACGGCGTGTCGTTCATCAGCCACCTGGGGCCACGCCACCAGTTCAGGCGTGTGATGATCGTGTCGGGCGATCGCGAGTCTGAGGTTCGGTACCTGGCCGAACGCGTCGGCATCACGGACGTGCGCGCCGAGCAGACGCCGGAGCAGAAAGTCGAGATCGTGCGGCGCGAGACGGCCAAGGCCCGGACGCTGTACGTGGGCGACGGGATCAACGACGCGCCGGCGATGGTGACCGCGACGGTGGGCGTGGCCATCGGGCAGGCCAGCGACGTGACGACCGAGGCCGCCGGGGCGGTGGTGATGGACTCGTCGAAGGGCGACTCGTCACTGGGCAAGGTCGACGAGCTGCTGCACATCGCGGGGCGGATGCGCCGGGTCGCGCTGGAGAGCGCGGTGGGCGGGATGGCCCTGAGCGTGGTGGGGATGGGGCTGGCCAGCGTGGGGCTGCTGGCGCCGGTGGCCGGGGCGCTCTTCCAGGAGGTGATCGACGTGTTCGCGGTGCTCAACGCGCTGCGGACGGGGGTGAGGCCGAGGCGGCTGACGGACTTCGATGATGAGCGGTGAGTCCTCTTGATGCGCCCGCCAAACGCGCGCGAGGGTTGACCGCTGTCACGGCGAGTCCGGTTCGGGCCGCGGCTCGGGCTCTGGCACCGACGAGAACGTCAGTTCCGTCTCGGGCGGGAGCGGCTCGATCGCGGTGACGGTCCAATGCGGGATGCGCCGCCCCGTGTTCTGGCCCTGCTCCCACACCACGCCGAACGTGAATCGGACCTTGTCCCCCTCGTGGAGGGCGTCGAGCGAAACACCCTCGGCAATCGTCGGGAACGGCATGGTCATCGCGCGCATGCCGGCCTGCTCGCCCGCGCCGTTGATGAACTCGGGGATCGCCTCGTGCTGGATCTGCAGATCCAGGTTGGGGCGGTCCGGCGTGGGCAGGCCGCGGATGATGCCGCGGACGGTGTAGACCTGCTCGAACGCGGGCTGGGCAGGGGGCTGCTCGTTGGAGCACGCGGCGAGAGCCGCGGCGGCGAGAGCGGCAACGAGAACGGATCGGCGTGCCATGCGCGATGGTACGGCCGGGCTGCGAGACGTGGAGACTCCGTGTCGGGATCGGGTCTGCGAGCCGGGGCGTCCCCGCCCCGGTTGGATGCCCGGTTGCGGGCGTGGTGTCGGCGCGTGGGTCCGGGGCGGGGACGCCCCGGCTCGCGCGCTAGACCCTGAAGCCGACGGGCTGCTCCAGCAGCCCGTACAGCTCGCGCAGGACCGTTGCGCCCACGACCCCGATGATCGCGAGTCCGCCCAGCGCGAGGGCCGCCCCGCCGTGCCCCGCGCCGAGCATCCACGCACAGCCGTAGAACGGCAGCCAAAGCGAGCCGTGCCTCCAGATCTTCTCCGCTGCCCTGGGCCCTTGGCCGATCGACTTGAGTTTCGCCGAGAGGAACACCAGAAACCCGACGAGCAACGCCGCCGGCACGATGCCCGCCGCCCCGTCGACCCACGCGGGCCAGAGCGAGCGCCCCGCGTCGCCGGACGCGCTGCGCCACCAGCCCAGCCCCAGCAGCACGGCGCACCACGAGACCCAGCCGACCACCGCCGCGAACGTGGCCCGCGGCGTGAGGCGCGGCACCTTCTTGGCCGTGGCGTAGGCCAGCCCCGCGACCACCAGCGTGTGCGTCATGACCAGCAGCACCGGGACCAGGAACCTCATGTGGACGTTGGGCACGAGCATCTGGCCCGCGTAGATCAGCCCCAGCAAGACGATCCCCACGCCAGGCACGAAGCGAGCCGCGGCGTTGAACCCCAGGACCGCCGCCGCGACGACGATGGTCGTGACCACGCCCGCGGTGCCGAATGGCGTCGCCCCCAGCACCGCGAGG
>JACKHA010000006.1 GCA_020639215.1 Phycisphaeraceae bacterium | reverse complement strand
CATCATGCTCCCGGCCCTGGTGCTCATCTTCGGGCGCGGGCCGGGCGACCCGAGCCACCACGTCTACCAGGGCGCGGCGATGATCGTCAACGCGGTGGTGGCCTACGCGACCGCGCGCAACCACTTCGGCACGGGGCGGATCCGGCGCGGGCTGTTCGTGAAGCTGTGGCCGACCATGGCGGTGGTCGCGGTGGGGACGGTGTGGTTCTCGCGGGCGGTGCCGGGATTCTGGCCCCGCCTCGGGCTCGCGGCGTTCATCCTGGGCTTCTGCGTCTACAACGTCGTGGGGGCGGCCCGCAAGGCCGCCGACCCGACCGACGAGCAGGAGACCCGCAGCACGGGGCTGCTGGTCGGCATCGGCTCACTCTGCGGGGCCGCGGCCGGGTTTCTGGCGATCGGCGGGGGGCTCCTGATGGTCCCGCTGCTGCAGCTCGCGGGGCGCGTGCAGCTCAAGCGCGCGATCGCGACGAGCGCGGCGGTGATGAGCATCACCGCCCCCATCGCCGCGGCGATGAAGATGGGCACGCTGGTCGTCGAGGGCGAGGACTGGACGACCGCGCTGCTCCTGGCGGCGGGGATGGCCGCCGGAGGGATGTTTGGGGCCAAGCTCGGCGTGCTCATCATGACGAAGCTGAGCCTGCCGAACCTGCGTCTGGCGATCTCGGCGATCCTGGCGGTGGTGGCTGCCAGAATGGCGTGGCAGGAACTCGCCGGACGCCAGCAGACGCCCCTTCCTCCCCAAACACCCCCTGCGCAGGTGGAACCGGCTCCGGCTGCGAGCGCGGGCTGAGCGTCGCCCGACCCACCGAACGCCCGCGTCTGGCACGACGTATGCATCGAATACTCCGTCCACGCGACCGCTCGCGTCGGCGGGCGGATGTTGAATCCCGTCGGTCGCGTTCCGAACAACGCGCTGGCCCGCCATCGCCGTGGCGGGGCGCACGCAGGGGCTCGTTGCATGACCCGATTCTGGAACAACACGAAGACCGCGCTGCTGCTGGGCGGCCTCATGGCCCTGTTCCTGCTCGTGGGCTCGTTCTGGGGCAAGGGCGGCCTGCTCATCGCGCTCGTGCTCGGCGGGCTGACCAACGTCCTCGCCTACTTCTTCTCGGACAAGATCGCCATCGCCGCGATGCGCGGGCGGGAACTGACCGCCCAGACCGGCGGCGACGTGTACCGCATCGTGCAGGATCTGTCGGCCCGCGCGGGCCTGCCGATGCCCCGCGTCTACCTCTGCCCGCACGAGGCCCCCAACGCGTTCGCGACGGGTCGCAGCCCGAGGAAGGCGGCGGTGGCGGTCACGCAGGGGCTCGTGCAGATCATGAACCGGGACGAGCTCGAGGGCGTGATCGCCCACGAACTGGCCCACATCAAGAACCGCGACACGCTGATCTCGTGCATCGCCGCGACGATCGCCGGCGTGCTGGGCTACATGGCGTACATGGCCCAGTGGGGCCTGCTGCTGGGCGGCAACCGCGAGAGCGGGGCGTTCGGGGCGCTGTTCGCGCTGCTTGGGGCCATCATCGCCTCGATCGGGGCCGCGGTGATCCAGGCGATGATCTCGCGGTCGTGCGAGTTCGTCGCCGACGCCGACGGGGCGGCGATCGCCGGCTCGCCGCGCGGCCTGGCCAGCGCGCTGGTCAAACTCGAATCGATGTCCCGGCGCGTCCCGCTCCACCAGCCCAACCCCGCCATGAACAACCTGTTCATCGTCGAGCCGTTCCTGGGGCGGGGCGGGCAGATGCTCGGGCGTCTGTTCGCCACCCACCCGCCGACGGAGGCCCGCGTCGCGGCCCTGATGGAGGGCCAGGGGCATTGGGGCGGCGTGCGGGCCCGATGACCTTTCCCCGGGCGTGCCCCGCGCTGTGGAGGCCTGTGCCCCGCGTGCCGATGATCCGGTGTGCACGGTGCGATCAACGCCATGGCGCGCCTCGTGACCAACGCCACGCTGCGCCGGATCGCGCTGGGCGCGTTCGTCGTGATCCTGGCGACGGCGACGCACTGGCCCAAACTCCGGATCGTCGGCCCGGTGCCCCGCACCGACCTGTGGCTGCACCTGGGCGCGTTCGGCACGCTGGGCGTGCTGGTCGCGTCGGCCGGGATGGTGGGGCGTGTCGGTTCGAGGAAGAACTCGATCGCCTCGTGGGGGCTGGCGATCGCCTACGCCGCGCTGGATGAGTCCACGCAGGCCATCCCCGGGCTGGGGCGCACCGCGGGCCTCGACGACTTCGCGGCCAACGCGACGGGCGTGACGCTCGGCGTGCTCGCGGTCGCGGGCATTGTGGCGCTGGCGCGGGTGCGCGGGTGGGATCGGTGGCTGCTCGATCGCACCGCTGCCGGACGCGGGGACGCCGGGATAAACGGCGCCGCGTCTCCCGAACGCCCGCCGATCGCGGGCCAATCCGCCGGGGGCTGAAGCACCCTCGCGCGTCGCGCCCCCGGGGGCTGCGCGGGTTTCGCGCAGAAAGGGCTTTGCGGTCCGCGGCCGGGCTGATACAACTCGGTTGCACATCGCAGGTCGCGCGGGGCGGGGGTCGCCCGGGGCGGGGCAGTTGACGACGCCGCTTTCCTCCGAGGAGAGGGAGATCGCTCGTCCGCTCCGCCCCGTCTTTTTTTGCACCCATGCAGAACGCGGAGGGCGCGGAGGTGGACGCGGAGGCCGCGGAGTTGGAACGATGAAGGTAGAGGGCGATTGGTTGTCGGAAGACCTGGGCGATTCCTGACCGCACTCCCGGGTCTCACCAAGCTTCAAGGACTTCTCCGCTCCCTCCGCGTCCACCTCCGCGCCCTCCGCGTTCTGCTTCGATGATCCGGATCCCGGCGTCGGAGCCGATACTGTCCCGCGATGCCGAACCCGATCGAGCCGGGTGATCCCGCCTTGCCCACGCCTCGTTCGGGATCGCGCGCGCAGGCGCCGGCGTCGCTCGGCTCGGCGGTCCGCGTCGTGTCGCTGCTCACGATCGGCTCGCGGATCGGCGGGCTGATCCGCGACGTCGCCACCGTGCGCGTGTTCGGCGATACCTGGATCGGCTCGGCCTTCGCCGCGGCCTTCGCCGTGCCCAACATGTTCCGGCGCCTGTTCGGCGAGGGAGCGCTCTCGGCCGCGTTCATCCCGCCCTACGCGGCGATGTCGCGCGACGACCCGGACGGGGCGGCCCGGTTTGCGTCGCGGACGATGCGGTTGCTGGTGCTCGTGACCGTCGGCGCGACGCTGCTGGCCGAGATCGGCGTCGCGCTGCTGCTGTGGCTGCTGCCGCCCGAGCCGGAGCGGGTGCTGTCGCTGCGCCTGCTGCTGCTGCTCATGCCGTTCATGCCGATGGTCTGCTCGACGGCGATCCTCGGGGCCATGCTGCAGGTGCACGGGCGGTTCGCCCCGGGGGCCGCGGCGCCGATCCTGCTGAACCTGTGCATCGTGCTGGCGGCCCTGCCGTTCTTCTTCTCCGACGATGGGGATCCGATCGCGACGGCGTACATCATCGGCGGTGCGACGCTGGTCGCGGGCGCGGCCCAGGTCGCGTGGACGCTCGCGGCGCTGCGCCGACACGTCCGCTGGACCCGCGACACCGCCAGCACCAGCGAGCCGATGCGCACGCTGGGCAAGCGGTTCGGCCCGGTCGTGGTGGGCCTGGGCACGATCCAGCTCAACTCGCTGCTCGACACGTTTATCGCCATGTGGCCCGTGTGGGTCGGGGCGACGATGTTCGGCATGGCCTGCCCGCTCGACGGCGCGTCCAACAGCATCCTGACGTACACGCAGCGCCTGTACCAGTTCCCGCTGGGCGTGTTCGGCATCGCGGTGGCCACCGCGGCGTTCCCGATGCTGGCCCGGGCCGCGGGGGATGGGGCGGCGTTCATCGACACGCTCCGGCGCTCGATGCGTCTGAGCCTGTTCATCGGCGTGCCGGCGAGCGTCGGGCTGCTGCTGGTGGGGCCGGACCTGATCGGCGTGCTGTACGGGCGGGGCGAGGGGGGCACGGGATTCAGCGCGGAAGGGGCCGCACGCTCGGCGGCGGTGCTGGCGGGCTACGGCGTGTCGGTGTGGGCGTACTCGCTGAACCACGTCTCGACGCGGGCGTTCTATGCGCGGGGGGACACCACGACGCCCATGCGGGTGGCGATGGGGATCGTCGGGCTGAATCTCGCGCTCAACCTGTCGCTGATCTGGTGGCTGCGCGAGGCCGGGCTGGCGTGGGCGACCGGGATCAGCGCGGTGG
Source organism: Phycisphaeraceae bacterium (assembly GCA_020639215.1). GTDB lineage: Bacteria > Planctomycetota > Phycisphaerae > Phycisphaerales > UBA1924 > JACKHA01. The sequence goes on along the minus strand of JACKHA010000006.1, from coordinate 119,561 downwards.
TGCAGTGCGTGGTGCTGCTGTCGATCCTGGCCCGTCGCCACCGCACCGATCTCGACCAGAGCGGGGCCATCATCGACGCGGCGACGGCGCGCGGCATCGGGCGGATCGTGCTGGCGGCGGCGATCATGGGCGGGGCAGTCTGGATCGGGCTGCGCCTGGCGGGCGGCCAGGACGGGTCGTGGTGGTGGCGGGCCGGGCGGCTGGCGGCCGGCGTGGGGCTCGGCGGGCTGGTGTACGCAGGGGTCGTGCTCGTCGGGCGGGCTCCGGAGGTGGGGTGGTTGCTCGAGCGCGGGCGCGTCACGGGCGGCGGGTCGGCGGCATCGGAAGGCGGCGATACACTGGCGTCGTGATGAGGCCGGGCCTCGCGAATCGAAGGACCGTTCGGAACTGGGGAGTCTGACCATGACCGGGACCAACTCGAGGAATCGTCGTGTGGTGGCTCGTGTGCTGGCGGCGGCGGGGGTTGTGGCCGCGGCGCTGGTGCTGGCGGCGTGCAACACCGTCAAGGGCGCCGGGCAGGACCTGCAGGAGGCCAGCCAGAACACGCAGAACGCGATCGAGCGGGCGGCGAACTGAGGTCTCGGTTCCGGGGCGTGGCGTCCGACCGGCGGTGGTCGCGGCACTCGCTTGCGCGTCGCGTTCGCAGGAAGGGTTGGTTGATGGCGATCGACCTTGCCGGCAAGCCGATCGCGATCACCGGGGCCAGCAGCGGGATCGGCGCGGCGACAGCGCTCGCGTGCGCGGCGGCGGGGATGCCGGTTGCGCTGGCCGCGCGCCGCGAGGATCGCCTGCGCGAGCTGGTGAACAGAATCGAGGCGGCCGGGGGGCGGGCGATCGCGGTTGCGTGCGACGTGGACGAGCCGAAGGACTCGCAGCGACTGGTGGAGGAGACCGTCGGGGCGTTCGGGTCGGTGTACTCCGTGTGTGCCAACGCCGGGTACGGGTTCGAGTCGCGCGTGCTGGACATGACGGCGGAGCGGATCGAGGCGATCTTCCGGACGAACTTCTACGGGACGATGCACCTGGTTTGGGCGGCGGGGCCGCGGATGGTGGAGGCGGGGGCGGGGCACATCCTGATGTGCTCGTCGTGCCTGTCGAAACTGGCGGTGCCGATGTACGCGGCGTACTCGGCGAGCAAGGCGATGCAGGACCACTTCGGGCGGGCCTTGCGTCTGGAACTGGCAGGCACGGGGGTGTTCTGCTCGACGGTGCACCCGGTGCAGACGCGGACGGAGTTCTCGGATCGAACGCGGGCCGAGAGCCGCGGCAAGGCGGTCATGACAGGGAGCGGCGGGAGCAGCCAGACGCCGGAGACGGTGGCGTCGGCGATCGTGCGGTGTTTGCGGAAGCCGCGGGGCGAGGTGTGGACGAGCGTGGGGACGCGCCTGAGCTTCGCGCTGGCGACGGCGTGGCCGGGGTTGGCGGATCGGGTGATTGCCAAGGAGTGGAAGAGGCGGGCGGAGAAGAGATGATGGTGGGGAAGGCATCGAGGCAGGAGGCACCGAGGCATCGAGTGGGGGATGCGATCAGGCTTTGATGGCCTCGGCGACCATCGACGCCGCCCGGGCGAGTTCGTCCTGTGTGGTGAGGAGGTCGGGGGCGAGGCGGAGGCAGCCGCGGGGGGTGTCGTGTTCGGCGGCGGTGGGGAGGCGGCGTGCGTCGGCGATGACGCCGCGGGCTTTGAGGCGATCGGCGGCGGCGCGCCATTCGGCGGTGGGGATGGCCAGGAACGGGGCGTGCGCGGTGGCGGCGTCCGTGTCCAGGGCCTGGACGCCCGCGTCGGCGAGGCGGTCGTGGAGGAAGGCCCGCTGGGTGCGGTTGTAGTCGGCCAGGCGTTCGACGCCGATGGCCAGGACGAGTTCGAGCCCGGCGCGGGCCTGGTAGAAGGGCAGGACCGCGGGGGGGCCTTCGAGCCAGGCGTCGCCGCCGGCGGCGAGGGTGGGCTCGTCGCCCTGGGTGTCCGCGCCGTGCAGGGCGAAGCAGCCGATGTCGAGCGTGCCCAGGGCGTGGCGCCGGGCGACGGGGCGAGGCTCGTCGATCAGGTGCTTGGGATGGATGGCCAGCCACCCGGCGCCGGGGCCGGCGTGGGCGTGGGCGGCGCAGGAGGCGATGGCGAAGTCCGCGCCGGAGCGTTCGAAGTCGAAGGGCATGGCGCCGGCGGTGCGGGAGCAGTCGAGCAGCAGCAGGCCGCCGACGGTGTGGATGGCCTTGGCGATGGCGTCGATGGCGGTGAGGACCCGGCCCGTGGCGGGGGCGACGTGGCTGGCGACGACCAGGTCGGTGGTCATGGTGACGGCGGCGGCGATCCTGGCGGGGTCGATGAGGCCCTGCGCGTCGGGGTCGACCCAGGTGATCCGGGCCCGTCCGCGTGCGGCGTAGTTCTTGAGGATGGCCTCGGTGGAGTCGGACTCGACCCGGGTCGCGACGACGTGGATCGGCTTGGCGACCGAAGGCGTGCCGGGGGTGGCGTGGGCGTTGAGCACGGCCCGGAGGCCCTGGGCGGCGGAGGCCTTGGGCACGATCGCGTCGGGGCGGGAGCAGGCGATGAGGCGGGCGACGCGGGCGCGGAAGGCGTCCATCTCGGCCCGCCAAGGGGTCCAGGGGTCGCTCGGATTGTCGTACCAGGCGTCGAGGGCCTCGCTCACGTCGTCGGCGGTGCGGTCGAGCGGGCGGGCCGAGGTGTGGTGGGCCAGGTGGATCGTGGCGGGCTTGAGGGCGCGGGAGAAGAGCGGGCGGACGTGGCGGGCCAGGGCGTCCCCGGTGAGAGGTCCGGAGCCGAGGGGGGCGACGGCGTCGGCGATCGTGTGCATGGGCAATCTTCCGCGCTCGGCGGGGCGGGGCAAGGGGGGCGGGCGCGACGGGCAGGAATTGGCGCACAAACGCGTCCGCGGCGCGCGGTTTCGTGCCGGAACACGCGGAGGGGGCGGAGGGGGACGCGGAGGGCGCGGAGGGGGGTTCGGGTCGAGCGGGAGGGTGATCTGAGCGTCTGGTTCGTCCCCGTCGATCGAGACGCCAGCGCCGGCGGCGTTTCGGCTACACTCGCCCCCCACGCATCCGGGGACCCCTCATGACCGCTCCCGCCCGCTCGTCGTCCGCCGTCGTGGCCCTCCTGTCGGCCATGATGTTCCTCCAGTTCTTCGTCTGGGGGTCTTGGTATGTGTCCATGACGGGGTTCATCAACCGGATGGGCATGAGCGGGCTGACCCCCGCCGCCTACTCGGTCGGCCCGATCGCCGCCATTCTCTCACCGTTCTTCTTGGGCCTGATCGCCGACCGGTTCTTCGCCACCGAACGCGTGCTCGGTGTGATGCAGATTCTGGGCGGCGTATTCCTGTGCGCCGCCCCTTCGGCCGCCTCGGCCTTCACGCCGGACGCGGACGCCGGCCCCATCATGCAGATCGTGTCCGGGCTCACCCACCCGTTCATCATCGTGCTGCTGCTGCACATGCTCTGCTACATGCCGACTCTCGGCCTCACCACGACGCTCGCATTCCACAACCTGCCCAACCGCGAGAAGCAGTTTCCCCTTGTGCGAGTGTGGGGCACGATCGGCTGGATCGTCGGCAACCTGGCCGTGAGCCTCCTTCCCGCCAAGGACGCCGCGGCCGAGCAGTTCTACCTCGCCGGCGGGGCCGCGGTCGTATTGGGCGCGTTCTCGTTCTTCCTGCCCCACACCCCTGCTCCGGGCAAAGGAAAGAAGACGAGCGTCCGCGAGATCCTGGGCCTCGACTCGCTGGCCCTGCTCAAGCAGCGCTCGTACCTGGTCTTCGTCGTCTGCTCGTTCCTGCTGTGCATCCCGCTGGCCGGGTATTACAACTGGGCCCGCAACTTCGTCGAGAACACCGGCTCGGTCGTCAACGACTCCGCCACGTTCACCATGTCCTTCGGCCAGATGTCCGAGATCCTCTTCATGCTCGTCATGCCGCTGTGCTTCCGACGCCTCGGCGTCAAGTGGATGCTCGCGATCGGCATGCTCGCCTGGGTCGTCCGCTACGGCCTGTTCGCGGGCGCCTGGGACGACCGGATCACCTGGATGGTCATCGGCGGCGTGCTGCTCCACGGCATCTGCTACGACTTCTTCTTCGTCACCGGCATGATCTACGTCGACAAGGCCGCCAACCCCACCATCCGGGGCCAGGCCCAGGGCTTCCTCGTGCTCATCACCCAGGGCCTCGGCATGCTGATCGGCGCCCAGGCGTTCGGGTGGCTCGTGAACCACTACAAGCAGGTCCCGGTCTTCGTCCAGACCCCGACGCCCGAGGAACTCGCGGCGGCCACGGCGTACGACTGGAAGATGATTTGGGCGATCCCCGCCGGCTTTGCGCTGGCGGTGCTCATCGCGTTCGTCCTGCTCTTCCGCGAACGCCACGACGGCACGGGCGTCACGCCCCCCGTCACCGCCCCGGAACCCGAACTGACCGCGACCACAGGCCCGTAGGCGGCTCGACCCGGCACTCTCTTGCCTTTCGAGCAAGCCATCAAGTCCGGGTTCTCCGGCGCGCCCCGATCCGGTATGCTGGCACCAGACTGCTCCACGAGGCCGCGAACGTCGCCCGAATACGACGACCCGTTCCGCTCGCCCGCCCTCCACCCAACGCACCAAGGGACCGCCAGATGAGCCACAACCAGTCACGCCGCTCGTTCCTGGCCCGGACCGCCGGCATCGCCGGCGCTGCCGCGCTTGCCTCGCCCGCCAAGCTCTCGTTCGCGCATATCGCCCGCACGCCGACGCCCAAGGGCAAGCCGCGTGTCGAGCTCAAGGACGGGGACACCATCCGCATGGCGGTGATCGGCACCGGCGGCATGGGCACCGGGCACTGCGAGTCGTTCTCCCGCATGGGCAAGGAGGGGCGCGAGAAGGTCGAGATCGTCGCGGTCGCCGACGTGTGCGACTCCCACCGCGAGCGGGCCGTGCAGAAGATCGGTGAGCAGGGCCAGACGGCCCACGTCGACTCCTACCGCGACTACCGCGAGGTCCTGAGGCGCGACGATATCCACGGCGTGCTGATCGCCAGCCCCGAGCACTGGCACGCCCAGCACGCCATCGACGCGCTGCTGGCCGGCAAGGATGTCTACTGCGAGAAGCCGATGACCCTCAACCTGGGCGACGCGATGCGCCTGCGCCAGGTCCAGTTCGCCAACCGCCATGTGCTGCTGCAGGTGGGCACGCAGATGATGCAGCTGCCCAAGTGGAAGAAGGCCCGCCAGCTGCTGGCCGAGAACGCCATCGGCAAGACGACGATGAGCCAGACCTCGTATTGCCGCAACACCCCCGACGGCGAGTGGAACTACTACGGCATCGACCCGAACTGGCGTCCGGGCGTGAACCTGGACTGGGAGGCCTGGTGCGGGTCGATGGGACGCCAGGCCTGGGACCCGCTGGTCTTCGCCCGCTGGCGTCGCTACCGCAAGTACTCCACCGGCATCATCGGCGACCTGCTGGTGCACGTGATGACGCCGATGATGTACGCGCTGGACTGCGGCTGGCCCACGCGGGTTACGGCCGCGGGCGGTCACTACGTCGACAAGGCGATGGAGAACCACGACACGGTCAACCTGACCATCGAGTTCGAGCGCGAGCACACGATGATCGTCGCTGGCTCGACGTGCAACGAGAACGGGCTCGAGCAGCTGATCCGCGGCCAGAAGGCCAACATGTACATGAACGGGCGGCACGTCGAGATCCGCCCCGAGGCCAAGTTTGTCGACGAGATCGACCGCCAGACCGTCGAGTGCGAGGACATCGGCAACGACCAGGACGTGCACCGCCTGAACTGGATGCACTGCATGCGGACCCGCGAGGTCCCCGAGGCCGATGTCGAACTCGGCACGAAGATCATGGTCGTGGTCGACCTAGCCACCCGCTCGATGTGGGACGGGCACGCGTGGCGGTTCGACCCGTACGCGATGGAGGCGATGCGGGTTTAGCGCGGCCACCGGACGCGAGAGGACACCAGAGCAATCCGGAGCACACACCACGAGCCGCGCGGGCGCAAGCCCGCGGTTTGCCTTTCGCGACAAAGCAACGACCGCGGGCTTGCGCCGCGCGGCTCGTGGGCCAACGTGGATGCGAAGGATCACGGGGCCATGCCAATCTACCTCATCACCTGGACCACCTACGGCACCTGGCTCCACGGCGACGACCGGGAATCGGTGTCCGCCAAGCAGACCACCGCTGGCACGCCCAAAGTCGCCCCGAACGGCGCGCTGCGCAGACATCAGCAAGCCACCATGCGCGAGCCGGCATTCACGCTCGACGAAGCCCAGAGGCTCGCTGTGGATGAAGTCGTCCGCTTCCACTGCACCCACCGCGGCTGGACGCTCCACGCGATCAACGTCCGTACCAACCACGTCCACGGCGTCGTCTCCGCGCCGACCCCGCCCGAGCGGGTGATGGGCGAGTTCAAGGCGTGGGCGACGCGCCGATTGCGCGAACGGGGAACCGCGCGAGAGCGGCTCTGGTCGCGCCACGCCAGCACGCGGTGGATCGACACAGACGCGTCGCTCCATCGCGCGATCGAGTATGTGACGAACGAGCAGTAGCGCCAAACACGAGCCGCGCGGCGCAAGCCCGCGGTTGCTCGTCCCCGTCGATCACAATGTCGGGAAACCCTCCACGCGAAGAACCGCGGGCTTGCGCCGCGCGGCTCGTGGGCGGGCTTCACATCCGTGTTGGGTCCACCGGTGCCACCGAGCCTATCCAAGCAACCCGCGCACCGCCGCGCCAACATCCGCCGCCCCGCACACCGCCGCGCTCACCGCCACGCCGCGGCAGCCTACCGCCGCCAACTCGCCGATGTTCGCCGGCGTGATCCCGCTGATCGCCAGGCGCGGCACGCGCGACGCGACGGGGTCCGCCACCACCCGCTCCACCAGCCCCGGCCCGGCCAGCACCGCCTTCGGCTTGGTCCCCGACACGAACATCGGCCCGAGCCCGATGTAGTCCGCGCCGTCCGCCACCGCCGCCCGGGCCTGTTCGAGCGTCGAGCACGACACGCCGACGATCAGCCGGCGCGCCAGGCGTGCCGAGAGGCGGCGGACGTCGCCGACCGTGAGGTCCGTCTGCCCAAGGTGCACGCCATCGGCCCCGCTCAGGAGCGCGATGTCCGGGCGATCGTTGATGATGACCGACGCGCCCAGCGGGCGCGCGATCTCCACCAGCCGGCGGGCCCGGGCGAGCAACTCGCGTGAATCGAGCGATTTCTCCCGCAGCTGCAGGCAGTCGGCCCCGGCCTCGATGGCGTCGCGGACGACAACTTCCCAGGGCTGCCTGCAGAGCGCTTCGGTGACCAGCACGCACAGGCGCCACTGGCGCGCAGGAGGAGACATCGCCAAGGCGAGCCGGCGCTGCACGTCGTATCCCGCGTAGCGAAGCGCCTCGAACCGCTCCCAAGACCGCGCCGCGCCATCGTCGCCGTCCGCCAACGTCTTGGAGACCTCTTCAAGCGTTCGCAGCGCCTCGCTCAGCCGGGCCCCTGCCGCCGCCGCCACATCCACCAGGCCGCGCCGCGAGCCCTCGCCCGCCCCCTCGATGCTCGTTCCCACATCGCCCGGCGTGTCCCGCGACGACAGCAAGTCCGCCTCGCCGATCCCGACGCCCGACAACCCGCCGATCGCGTCCCGCAGCCCGTGCCGCATCGCCTTCAGTTCACCCGCCAGCGCGGCATCATCCAGCCCGAACCGGGCCACGTCCTCCATGACCCGCAGCGCCTCCCGCGCCCGGTTGGCGGCCGCATCGATGATCCTGGCCTCGGCGGACATGGACGACGATAGCCGCCGCCATCCGACGCCCCAACTGCCCGCTCGATGAGACCCAAGCCCGTCGATGGAGGCTTGCAGGCGGCCGAGACGGGCGTGCGGGCGGAACGCCCGCAGCCCCAGACCAGCGTCATCCCGGATTCCCGCTCACCCCGCTCGCCTCGTCCGCCCTGATCGCGCACAATACACCGTCGTGGACCCGATCCCCCTGGCTCCAGAACCGATCCGCCCCCGCCTGCCGGGGCGTGTCGTGGTCCGCGAGGACGCGGATACCGCGATCGACGCCGCCGCCGCCGACCTCTACTTCCAGGCTCTGGCGTGCGTCCGTGCGTTCGGCGACTTCCATCTGGCCCTTGGCGGCGGGCCCCAGCCCGAGCCGCTGTATCGGCGGCTCATGTACGACCCGGCGTTCCGCGAGCTGCCCTGGAAGCGGACCCACCTCTGGCTCGCCCACGAGCACGCGTCGCCCGACGACGACTCCAGCGTCGCGGCCTTGATCACGGGCTGGCTCGTCGAGCACTCCGACATCCCGCGCGAGCAGGTCCACTTCGTGCCAATGGACGCGGATGACCCGGCGGCCGCGTACGCCGAGGAACTCCGCGAAGTCCTCGCCTGGCGCGAGAAGGGGCACGACCGCCTCGACTTCGTCCTGCTGGGACTCGAGGACGACGGGTCGGCCGGGTCGCTCGTCGCCGGGCGCCCGGCGTCGCGGGCCCAGAGCCTGGTCAGCACCGTCGCCCGTGGCCCCGGCGCCCGCGTCGGACTGGCCATGCACATGCTCAAGGCCGCACGCTTCGTCGGCATCCTCGCCACCGGGGCCCGGGCCCGACCCACCATCTCCATGCTTGCCCGCCCGACCGCCGACCCGCACGAGTTCCCTCTGCTCGAACTCAAGCCCATCGGCGGGGAGCTCCGCTGGTACCTTGATCAGGCCGCGTGCCCGAAGCCGGGCGAATCAGAGCCGCGATCGTGAGATCGCGACGAACCCCCGCACTAACCGATTCTCCCTCGAAGACTCGCGATCGCACGATCGCGCCCCCGTCCCCCGCCGAATGATCCGCCGTGGCAACCCTCTCCATCGAACCAAACGCCGGCCTCTCGGTCTCCCTTGCCTTCGAGGACGAGCACCTGCTCGTCGCCGCCAAGCCGCCCCGCATGGTCACCTCCCCCGGCAAGGGCCACGAGCACGACACGCTCATGAACGCCCTGTTCGCGACCCACGGCCCGCGCCTGCAGAACATCGGGCGTGAACGCGACTTCGGCCTGCTCCATCGCCTCGATCGCGAGACCAGCGGCCTGGTCATCGTCGCCCTGGCCAAGTCCGCGTACGACGCGCTTCGAGCCCAGTTCGAGACCCGCACCGTCCGCAAGTTCTACTGGGCGATCGTCCGCGGCCTGCCCGATCCGCCCAAGGGCGTCATCCGCAAGCCCATCCGCGAGCGTGAGGAGAGGGCAGGCGCGCACTCGTCCCGCAAGACCGCCGCGGTCTCTCGCGGCGGGGGTCGGCACGCCGGGCTGGGCCCCGCCAAGCCCGCCATCACCGCCTTCCGCGTCGTGAGCGCGCCCGACGGGGCTGGCTCGGGCGGCGCGGCCCCCGCGTGCGTCGTCGAGTGCCGCCCCGTCACCGGACGCCTCCACCAGATCCGCGTCCACATGGCCATGATCGGCCACCCCGTGCTGGGTGATGGCGACTATGCCGATCAGGCGGTCGCCGCGGCCAGCCCGCGCCTGGCGCTGCACGCGCACCGCGTCGCGTTTGCGCATCCGGCTGACGGGCGGGCGATCGACGTCGCGACGCCGTTTCCTCGCGACCTGAAGAACGTGCTGCGGCGGCTGGGTGTCAAGTCGCCCACCCACTTGGCGCCGAGCATGGACACGGGGGCGTCGAGCCCGGCGCAAGACGAGGCGGACTGATCGCGGGCGGCGTCGATAGCAGGCGCACCGACCAGGCAGCGTGAACCAATCCGCGGTCTGACCAAACGAGCCGCGCGGCGCAAGCCCGCGGTTGCTCGATCGACTCGGCTCCGTCGCAGGCCGAATGAACCGCGAGCTCGCGCCGCGAGGCTCGTGTGTTCACTCGCCCCCGCGTCGCCTCGCCACCACAACCCGCGGCAAGGCGTCGCAATCCCTGAGCACCTCGACCCCTTCGAGCATCGGATTCGCCCGCGCCAACCCCGCCGCCTCTTCCGCGCGGCTCGCCGCCACCTCCACCAGCAACAACCCGCCCGGCGCCAGCAGCGCCGCCCCGTCGGCAAGCAGCGGACGCACGAAGTCCAGCCCATCCGTTCCGCCGCGGAGTGCGATCGTCGGCTCGTAATCCTTCACGTTCGCCGGCACATCGGCCCACTCATCGTCCGGGATGTACGGCGGGTTCGACACGATCACGTCGAACGGGCCCTTGCCCCGCAGCGCCGCCAGCAGATCACCTCGCACGAACTCGATCCGCCCGTCGACCCCGTGGCGTGCCGCGTTGTCTCGTGCGACGGCGAGCGCATCGCCCGAGATATCTGTCGCGACGACCCGCGCTCGCGCCAGGTGTTTGGCGATCGCGATGGCGATGCAGCCCGAGCCGGTGCACACGTCCGCGATCCGCCACGCCGGCCCGCCAGCCTTCGCCCGCCGGTTCACCGGCGTCCGGTGGCCCGGGCTTGCGGCCTGGGTCGGCGGCGCGGCCGCCGGCGTCCGCTTCACCGGCGCCCGCTCCAGCGCCGCCTCATCCTCTTCTTCCAGTTCCTCGCCGCTCGGTTTGAACGCCCCGAGCGACGACATCCCCTCCCGGTCGTGCAGATCGAACACGACCTCGCCAGCCCCCGCGATCCGCGCAGCCCTCGGCTCAGACTCCTGGACCAACTCCTCACTCCGCGCCGCCTCCGCCCCCTCGGCGTCCTCTGCGGACTCCCCGGCCCGCCGCGATGCTTGCAGGACGAACTCCACCAGCGTCTCCGTGCTCGGGCGCGGCACCAGCACGCGGGCATCCGCCTTCATCAGCAGCCCGAAGAACGACCGCTCCCCGACCAGGTAATCGATCGGCTCGTGGCGCAGGGCCCGGGCCACGAGCCCTCGCAGGCGGTCCCGCTCCTCCGACGTCGCTTCACGCTCGGCCTCCATGAACAGGCGCAGGCGCTGGCACCCGATCACGTGGGCCAGCAGCATCTCCGCCTGCAGGCGCGGGGACTCCAGCCCCGCTTTCCCGAACGCCTCCCCCATCCACGCCAGCAACCGGCGCGTGGTCCAGGGCTCGTTGCTCGTCGGGGCGGGCTGGGTCATGGTGCCGGCAATGCTACGGGCGTGGCCCCGCCCGCCTTGTGCGTCCAGGCGCCGGACCTGAGAAGGCTCCGCGCCGGGGGTCCGGGTCGAGCCACCAGGCTCGCCCAAACCTCGGCCTCGCGACGGACCCGACACGGCCTGGCATTCTCGGAACCACTGCCCATCCGCGCGAAAGCCGGCTGGTCGCGGATGCGCGAAGGGCCACCACAGGTCGTCCGGGCTCATGGAGCCGGCCTCAACCACTACCCCGGTCCGAATCCGCAGCCTCGGCGGGACGCGGTCCGAGACGTCGGCGAGCGCCCCGCGCAGCCGGCTCCACCACGCCGGGCTGCGGCGGGGCAGGTGGCACTCCGTGTCGGTGCAGCAGTACATGAGTCCCGCGCGAAACCGCACTCCGAGGTCAATGCTCGCCCCGCGCTCGCACACGTCGATGACGGTGACAACGGGATGCCGCGGTTCATCTGCCGCCGGGTACATCACGTCGAACGCGTGCTGAAGGCAAGCGATCCACCGAAGATGTCGGCCACGCTTGCGGGCCAGAAGACGCGCCGGGCTGTGCTTGTTCAAACGTTGGCGTCGCCGTCGGCCGATTGGGTCGCTCGGTCGCCGCGTTCAGTATCGGGAGTAGCGTGATCGGAGTCAAGAGGGTTTGGAATGGTCAATTCGCTCCAACCCCACCGGAGTGTCCAAAGCGACAAGCATGCCACCCCAGAGAGCCGCCGACGTGCGTGTGGCGCCCCCTGCTATCCTCGCCCCATGATCAGCCGCGTCCGCGGAACGCTCGAGGCCATCGCCGGCAACACCGCCACCATCGCCCTGGGCGACGGGTCCATCGCCCGCGAGGTCCTGCTGCCGGCCTACCTCGCCGCGGCGTTCTCTGCCACCCACGCCCCGGGCCTCGGCCAGACCGTCACCCTCGTCACCCTCGAGTACCTCGAGTCCCACGCCCAGGGCGCCTCGTTCATCCCGCGCCTGCTCGGCTTCCGCTCCGCCGGCGAGCGCCGGTTCTTCGAGGTGTTCACGACCGTCAAGGGCCTGGGCAACAAGCGGGCTCTGCGGGCCCTGGAGGCCGAACCGATCGCGGTGATCGAGGCCATCATGCGCAAGGACGCCAAGGCTCTGCAGGAACTGCCCGAGATCGGCAAGCGCCTGAGCGAGACGATCGTCGCCGAACTCTCCGGCAAGGTCGAGCCGTTGCTGGCGGACCTGGGCTGGTCGCCCGAGGCCGCCCGCGAGGCCAAGCCGCTGGCGGCCCCGGCGACGTCCGCCGCGGAGGAGGCGGTGCTGGCGCTCATGGCCCTGGGCCAGACGCGGGGCGAGGCGGAGCGTCAGATCGCCGCCGCCGCGGGGCGCGTCGGGCAGGAAGCCGACACGGACACCCTCGTCTCGGCGGCGTTCGGGGCGTGACGCGGCGACGGAGGCCCTCTCCGGTCAGGGCAAACGCGAAGGCCGCGAAGGACGCGAATCGAGTGCTGGGATCGCGTGGCTCCATGTTCAGTTCGGCCTGTCGGTCTGACGGTACCGAGCCACCGGCGCCTTAGTCCCTTCCGCATCGCGTCCATCGCGGCCTTCGCGTTCCACAGTGTCCCGAACAAGCCGCCGCCGCCCAACGAGCCAACGATCGCCCATGTCCACCACCCGCCACGCGATGATCATGGCCGGCGGCGCCGGCACCCGCCTTTGGCCGATGAGCCGCGCCGGCCTGCCGAAGCAGCTCCTCCCGTTCATCCAGCGACCGGGCGACGATCGCGCCCGCAGCCTGCTTGAGCTTGCCGCCGCCCGCCTCGAGGGGCTCGTCCCTGCCGAGCGGCGCCTGATCTGCACCGGCGAGGCGTATCGGGCCCCAATCCGCGCCGCCCTTCCCGCCTTCGCCGACGCTCAGATCCTGGGCGAGCCGGTCGGGCGCGACACCGTCAACGCCGTCGGCCTCACGGCGGCGGTGCTGGCCAAGGGCGACCCCGACGCGATCTTTGCGGTTCTGACCGCCGACCACATCATCGAGCCGGTCGCGACGTTCCAGCGCCTCATGGACCTGGGCTTCCGCCTGGTCGAGCAGGACCCCACGCGTCTGGTCACGTTCTCGATCAAGCCCACCTTCCCCGCCACGGGCTTCGGGTACGTCGAGCGGGGCTCCCCGCTGGCGTTGCCGCCCGGCGCTTCGGCAGGCGACAAGGGCCTGGCGTACCGCGTCCAGCGTTTCGTCGAGAAGCCCGACCTTCCCCGGGCCCAGGCCTACGTCGAGAGCGGGCAGTTCGGCTGGAACTCCGGCATGTTCGTCTTCGCCGCGCGCACCGTGCTCGACTGCCTGGAGCGCTGGAAGCCCGAGAGCCACGAGGGCCTCATGAAGATCCAGGGCGCCTGGGGCACGCCCGAGCAGGCCCGCGTGCTGGGCGAGGTCTACCCGACGCTGCCGAAGACCAGCGTCGACTACGCCCTGATGGAGCCGGCCTCGCGGGCCACGCCCGCCGACGGGGTGTCGGTCGCCACGGTCCTGATGGACCTGACGTGGCTCGACGTCGGTTCCTGGCCCGCGTTCGCCCAGACGCTTCCGCCGGGCAAGGACAACAACCGCGCGTCCGGCGCCGCCCTGGCCGCGGTCGCCTCGACCGGCAACCTCGCGGTCTCGAGCCAGCCGGGGCACACCATCGCGCTGCTGGGCTGCAAGGACCTGATCGTGATCCACACGCCCGACGCGACGCTCGTCATGCCCGCGGCCCAGGCCGAGCGCCTCAAGGACCTGCACACGATCGTGCCCGACGCGCTCAAGTGATCGCCGCTCCCGCCATTCCGAAGCGAGATGGACAGCGGGCTTGAGGCGCTTTGCGGGGCTGCGTCTTGAGTCGCCCGGCGGGTGGGAGCGCCTGGTTGTTCGACCCGGCCCTTCGTCGCCCGTTTCTGCGTAGGGTCTCCTCAGGACCGGCGTCCGGGCGTGGGCCCCCTGCAGAGCGCGAAGAGCACGCGACGCGCCGAGTCCGGTAGCATGGCGAGCAGCGACCAACCACCGGAGCCGCCCATGCCACGACCCGTCACCCTGTTCACCGGCCAGTGGGCCGACCTTCCGCTGGCCGACCTGGCCGAGATGGCCGCGGACTTCGGGTACGACGGGCTGGAACTGGCCTGCTGGGGCGACCACTTCGATGTTGCGGAGTGCCTGCGGTCACCCGCCTACGCCAAGAGCCGGCACGAGATCCTGGGCAAGCACGGGCTGTCGTGCTGGGCGATCTCGAACCACCTGGTCGGGCAGGCGGTGTGCGACCCGATCGACGCTCGGCACAAGGCCATCCTGCCCGAGCGGGTCTGGGGCGATGGCGAGCCCGAGGGCGTGCGCCGGCGCGCGGCCCAGGAGATGATCGACACGGCCAAGGCGGCCGCGGCGCTGGGCGTGAGCGTCGTCAACGGGTTCACCGGCTCGTCGATCTGGCACATGCTGTACTTCTTCCCGCCGACGGGGCCCGCGCAGATTGACGCGGGGTACGCCGACTTCGCGGCCAGGTGGAACCCGATCCTGGACGCGTTCGACGCGGCGGGCGTGCGGTTCGCGCTGGAGGTGCACCCCACCGAGATCGCCTATGACATCCATACCGCCCGGCGGGCGCTGGCGGCGGTCAACAACCGCCCGGCGTTCGGATTCAACTTCGACCCGTCGCACCTGATCTGGCAGGGGGTCGACCCGGCGCGCTTCATCCGGGCGTTCCCGGAGCGGATCTACCACTGCCACGTGAAGGACGCGGCCCGCACGCCGGACCCGGAGGCGTCGATCCTGGGCTCGCACCTGGGGTTCGGCGACCACCGGCGCGGGTGGGACTTCCGCTCGCCGGGGCGTGGGGAGATCGACTTTGACGCCATCATCCGGGCGCTCAACGAGGTGGGGTACGCCGGGCCGCTGAGCGTCGAATGGGAGGACTCGGGGATGTCGCGCGAGCACGGTGCGGCCGAGGCGGTGGAGTTCGTGCAGGGGGTGCAGTTCGATCCGCCGGGGCGGGCGTTCGATGCGGCGTTTGAGAAGAGGTGATGGGGGTGCGGGGGTCGCCGGTAGTCGTCGGCGGCTGCGCCGCCGGCACAGGTTGGAAACCTGTGCCACCAGGTCGAAACCTGTGCCACCGGGTCAGAATCCTGTGTCGGCGGGCGTGCCCCCTCCGTCATGCTCGCGGGGCCTCGCATGACACCTCCCCCGCACGGGGGGGAGGGGCGCGGGCTCAGGTCAGGCCTTCGAGTTCGCCGCGCTGGCGGGCCTTGGAGTATCGGGCCAGCGCGTCCTCGATGACGGCGTGGGCGGCCTCGGCGGGCATGATCTCGTCGACCTCGACGCCCTTGCCCTCGAGCATCTTGTAATCCTCGAAGAACCGCTTGAGCATGCGGAACGTGTGGTTGGGGAAGCTGCTGGCCTTGGTGTAGTCGGCGTACTGCGGGTCGTTGACAAGCACGGCGATGACCTTGTGGTCGGCCTCGCCGTCGTCGATCATGGTCATGAGGCCCACGACTCGCGCGTCGCAGATGCAGAGGCTGGGGATCTCCTCGGTGCAGAAGACGAGCACGTCGAGGGGGTCGCGGTCCTCGGCGTAGGTCTGGGGGATGAAGCCGTAGTTGGCCGGATAGTGGACGGCGGAGGCCAGGACGCGGTCGAGGCGGAGCAGGCCGGAGGACTTGTCGAGTTCGTACTTGTTGCTCGAGCCCTTGGGGATCTCGATGATCGCCTTGACGTGCTCGGGCAGGGAGAGGCCTTCGATGGCGGGGGTGACGTCGTGCCAGGGGTGGACCATATGGGCCAAGCGTAGATTCGGGGAGGGGGGAAGAGAAGGAGAGAGGGAGAGAAGGGAAACAGTTGTGGCGTTGCGGGGGCGTGGCGGGGCTGGTTCCTACCCTCGGCGATGCAGGAACTGATCTGGGCGGGATCGATCGCTGGTTCGACGCTGGTGTCGCTGCTGGTCGGTGCGGGGGTGCTGCACCTGCTCGGGCGACTCGGCTCCGCCGGGCGGGCGGCCAGCGAGTGGTGCTGCCGCGGCATCGGGCTGGACCTGGTGATCACGTGGTTCACGGCCCTGCCGATGGTCGGCGGGATCGCCACAGGCTCCTCGGCGCTGGGGGCAAGCCTGGGGCACTGGCTCGGGGCGCTGGTCGGGCTGGTCGCGGCGGTCGTCGGGCAGATCGCGGCGGTGTGCGTGTGGACGGTGCTGCACGAGCTGGCGCACCGCGACGCGGTCAAGGGGCCGCGGATCGTCAAGGTGCTCAATCGGACGGTTGGTCGTTGGCGGAACCACGCGGCGGTATGGTGGACGGCGTGGTGCGTGCCGGTGTTCTTCGTGGTGCGTGTGGCGGAGTACGTGGTGTACCCGCCGCTGACGTGGCTGGTGCGGTTGCCGCGGTACGAGTCGGCGGACTGGGTGCGGGTGTCGCGCCACAAGTTCAAGGGGCTGGTGGGGCACGACCTGATCTGGTGCCTGTACTGCGACTGGATGACGGGGGTGTGGTCGCTGGGGACGGAGATGCTTCGGAATGTTGAGTCGTTCTGGTGCCCGATCCGGTTCGACTCGGCCAAGAAGTGCGCCAACTGCCGCACGGACTTCCCGGACATCGACGCCGGCTGGGTGCCGGCCGACGGGGACATGGCGCAGGTGGAGGCGGTGCTGGCGGCCAAGCAGTCGCGCGAGGGCCCCAACGCGTGGTTCGGGCACCCGGTGCGGTTGACGGTGGGGGGCGAAGCGGCGGATCGCGCGGACTAAGCGGCAGCGTGCGGCGGGCGCGTCAGGGCGTCGGCTCCAACGTGCCCCCGAGCGTCGGTCGCACCTCGCGTCCCAGGAGGCGTTCGATGGGCGCGGGCGAGCCGCCGACGGTGTCGGTGATGGCCTCGGCCTGGGCGAGGGAGTAGCCGCGCTTGGTGACGAGGTAGGCCTGCCACATGGTGCGGGCCCGCCCGCCGCTGGCGCAGTGGACAAGTACGGGGCCGGTGGCGGACTCGACGGCGGCGGCGAAGGCGTCGACGTCGGCGGGCTCGTAGCCGTCGTCGCCCCCAAGGGGGATGTGGACGTAGCGCATGCCGCGGGCTTCGAGGGCGGCGGCCTCGTCGAGGCCTTCCTCGGCGAGCAGGTCGTCCATCTCGCCCCGGCTGCGGAGGTTGATGACGGTCGTGACGCCCTCGCTTGCGAAGGTGTCGAACTCGGCGAGTTCGGGTTGGGGGCCGAAGGCGACGTCGCCGGCGCGGTAGAAGCCGGGGGTGGCGGCGATGGGCTGGCCGGTGGTGATGTGGGGGGCGTCGGCGGCGGTGTGGCGCGAAGAAGCGCAGGCGGAGAGCAGGAGGGCGGGGATGATCAGCAGGGCGAGGGCGGGCTTGGAGTTGGGCATCGGGGTCTCCTCGAGGCTTGTCTCGCAGGGTAGCGGCGCGCACGCGAGGGGTCGCACCGTCCGGGCGATCGGGTGCGTCCAGACGCCGGACCTGAGGAGGCCTTGCGACGAAGGTCCGGGTCGCGCGACCCGCGACGTCGCGACCCCTCGTTGCTCGACCCGGACCTTCGCGGAGCCTCAGGTCCGGCGTCTGGGCGACCGTCGGGTTGCAGGTGCGAAGCGTGGGCGCACCGGCGCCCGCGCATACCCTCGGGCATGCTGACCATCGAGTACGCCAACTGCCTGAGCGATCGTGTCGGAGACCACGGGATCGATCCCGGGCGGTTCGGGGCGGGGTCCGAAGCGGCCCGCGTCGCCCGAGCATGCACCGAGCGGCTCGCAAAAACGCGCGGCACCGGCTGGGAGCGGTGGCGGAACCTGGCGCGGGATCCGATGCGGGGCGAGCACCTGGCGGCGGTGCGGGTGATCGCGGATGAGTGCCGCGGGAAGTACGAGAACCTGGTGGTGCTCGGGATCGGCGGGTCGGCGCTGGGGAACATCGCGCTGCAGGCGGCCCTGAACCCGCCGACGTACAACCTGCTGGACGACGCGGATCGGGCCGGGCCGCGCCTGTTCGTGCTGGACAATGTGGACCCGATGCACGTCGACGCGGTGCTGGACGCGTGTGAGCGGCTCGGCGGGGCATCCGGGACGCTGTTCAATGTCGTGAGCAAGTCGGGCGAAACGGCCGAGACCGCGGCCCAGTTCATGGTCATCCGCGACCGCCTGCGCCAGCGCCTGGGCGACGAGGCCGGCGAGCACATCGTGGCCATCACCGACCCGGCCAAGGGCACGATGCGGGCGATCTGCGACCGCGAGGGCTACCGCACGCTGCCGGTGCCCGATGGCGTGGGCGGGCGGTTCAGCGTGCTCAGCCCGGTCGGGCTGTTCTCCGCGGCCATGTGCGGCATCGACATCGAGGCCCTTCTCGACGGGGCCGACGCGATGGACAAGCGATGCTCGGAGGTGGAACTGGGCAAGAACCCGGCGGCGATGCTGGCGACGCTCCTGGTGGAACTGGGCACGCGCGGCGGGCGGGGCGGGCAGGCCAAGCCGAACCACGTGCTGATGCCGTACTCGAACGGGCTGTACCTGCTGGCCGACTGGTTCCGCCAGTTGTGGGCCGAGAGCCTGGGCAAGCGGGTGGACACCGCCGGGCGCGAGGTGTTCGCGGGCTTCACGCCGATCAAGGCGCTGGGCGCGACGGACCAGCACTCGCAGGTGCAGTTGTACCGCGAGGGGCCGAACGACAAGGTGTTCGGGCTGATGGAGGTCGGCGACTTCACGACCGGCGCGTGGGGGCGGGACGTGGCGATCCCGACGGGGCTTGGCGTGGAGGCGACGGCGTACCTGGAGGGCCGGACGCTGGGGGCGCTGCTCAGCGCCGAGAAGCGGGCGACCGAGTACGCGCTGGTGGAGAGCCTGCGTCCGAACTTCACGATCAGATGGCCGCGGATCGATGCGAGGACGGTGGGGGAGTTCGTGATGCTGTGGCAGGTCGCGACGGCGTACGCGGGACTGATGCTGAACGTGGATGCGTACGACCAGCCGGCGGTGGAGACGGGCAAGCGTGCGACGTTCGGGCTGATGGGGCGGGCGGGGTTCGAGGAGTGGAAGCAGAAGGTGGACGGAGCGCTGGGTGGTGGGGGAAGAGTCGTGTGAGGCATCGGCGAACGCGACGCACAAGCGAGTGTGTGACCGCTCGTGCGTCGGTTCGCCTCGGTCTCGTCTGAGGCTTCGCCATGCAACATCGCTCGGCCTGTCTGTGCTGTGGCTTCCTCACGATCGAGCAGCACCCGGTCGACTCCTACGAGGTCTGCCCGGTGTGCCTCTGGGAGGCGGATCCGGTGCAGGCGGCGGACCCGGAGTACGCGGGCGGGGCCAACGCCGTCTGCCTGAGCGTGGCGAGGCAGAACGTCGGCGCGTTCGGGGCGAGCGAGCGGCGGCTGCAGGATCATGTGAGGCCGGCGGCCTGGTTCGAGTGGCCGGTGTAGTCAGGCGAGGAACCGGCGCGGGATGTACAGGCTCGACAGCCCCTCGCGCGGGCGGAAGATCGTGTGCTGGGCGGTGATGCTGCTGAGCACGCCTTCCCCGCTGAGGCCGTAGAGCAGGGCGGCGTCGCTGGCGGCCTTCTCCTCGCAACGATCATCCATGTAGCCCGACAGGCAGCCGAACCGCCCGCAGGTGGTGTCGCCGAGCGAGGCGGGGCCCGCGCCGCTCTCGTCGAGGGCCCTGAAGTCGTTGGTCGCGATAAGGGGCTTGCCCGGCTCGCCCCATCGGTGGGCGGAACGGGTTGGCGTGCGTTCGACCACGACGCGCTGCTCGTTCTCTGTGCCGACGATGGTGACGAGGCAGGGCGCGCCGAGCGTTTGTTTGGTCACGCGCCGAACGGCGTCGTCGAAGCCTGTGGCGTCCTCGACGACGCGCCGGAGGTGCAGCATGACCGGATAGCCGGTTGCGGGCACCCGCTCCGTCGAGGTCACGGCGTTGAGGACCAGCGCGAAGCCGCGGGCCGAACTGCCGCTGACCAGGCCGATGCCGCCGGGCCAGCCAGCGAGGGTGAACGCCTCGCGGCCGTCGCTGTGGAACCGGAGCAGGACGCTGGCGCGGGCGAGCTCACGCTCGGGCCAGAAGTCCATGTTGCGGGCCAGGACCGGGCCGCGTGGCGACGGGGCGGCGACCGTGGAGCAGGCGAAGAAACTGACGATCGCGTCGTAGGCGAGGCTGGCCAGGAGCAGGTCCTTCCAGTCGAGGTCGAGCGCGTCGGCGAGGTGCCTGGCCTCGGCGTTGAAGCGGCTGGCGGTGCGGAGCGTGACGAGTTCCACCAGGCCGGGCGGCAGCTCTGCGGGTGCTTCGGCCCGCATCGCGGCGACCAGTTCGGCGGCCCTGGCGCGGAGCGGTTCGTCGAATCGGTACCGCCCCGAGTGGCTGCGGGCCAAATCGATAACAAACTCGGGGGCGGGAACCCATGGCGGTGTGGGGGTGGGCATGGCGTTCTCGGCGCGAGGCCATCATTTGTACGCAGCGTCGGAGGGATAGTGCGGCTGCGTGAACGCCCGCGGGAAGCATCAACGCTGGCGGGCGGGTTGCCCCGGCCGGCACATTCAGAAACAGCGATCAAGTGTGGTGTCTGAAAAGCCGGTCAATCGTCTTGAACAGCCAGTCTGGTATCTCGCGACGAGGCACTCGCGTCAAATAAAATGTCGCCTCCGACGCGATCGCGCTGTCCTCGCGGTAGTCCTCCACAAAGCGAGCGAATGCTCCGGCGGGCACCTCAGCAGCCGTGGGCGCTTGATGGACCGACGCGAAGAGTAGTTCGGCGAGATCACGCTTCACCCAGATGGGGACCTCCGAGGGCAGCGCTCGGTAGTAGTTGAGGAACTCCTCGAGTCGTCTCCAATCCGCATTGACCGATCCCCAGTCCTGCTCCAGTGGATCGAAGACCAGCCCCAGGTCGTGCGAGACTCGTTTCGTATCGAAGGGCTCTGGCACAGGAGGTGTGCAGTCCATAGTGACCATCCGGTCTCGTTACACGACGCTTGGCGGAACCGTAGCGGAATTGGGGAGAGCAAGCATCGACTTGAGGACTGGCGAATTCGGCGGCGGGGCACCATTCGGTGGTGTGACTCGGCTGGGCCGGATTCTCGCACTCGCTGGCGCGTCGCGTTCGCTGGGCGTGGCTTGCTACGAGTGGGCCGCGAGGCACCGCTCGATCCGCGCCAGCGTGCGGTCGCGTCCGAGGATGGCCGCGACGTCGCCAAGGCCAGGGCTGACGCTGGTGCCGGTCAGCGCGACGCGGAGGGGCTGGGCGACTTTGCCCATGCCCAGCGAGCGCGACTCGGCGAAGGACTTGATCGCGGCGTCGATGGCCTCGGGCGTGAAGGCGGCGTTGGCGGGGATGGCCCCAATGCTCGGGGCGAGGTCTCGGAGCGTTTCGAGGCCCGTGGGTTCGCCCTTGCGAAGCACCTTCTGGACCGCGCCGGGGTCGAAGGCCAGCGCGTCGTCGGCGGTGAACGCGAACGCGATCTGGGCGACGGCGTCGCGGAAGGTCGAGGCACGCGGGGCCGCGGCCCGGGCGGCGATCGGGAGGGTGCCGTCCGGGATCGAGGCCAGACGCGGCTCGTAGTGGCCCGCCCACTCGCGCCAGCGGGCGGCGAAGGCCTCGGGCGTCATCGCCCGCAGGGCGTCGGCGTTGAAGGCGCGGAGTTTGTCGCGATCGAACTTCGAGTTGGTCTTGCCGATGCGGTCAAGGTCGAAGGTGGTCGCGAGGAACGCCAAATCGAACTTCTCGAGGTCGTTCCCGGGATTCCAGCCGAGCAGGGCGAGGTAGTTGCACAGGACTTCGGGGAGGTAGCCGCTGGCGCGGAAATCCTCGACCTCGATCTCCGGCAGGTCGAGGCTCAGGTGGGCGGCCAGGCGGACCAGGGCGTTCGTGGGGAGCTGGGAGCGTTTGTCGTCGAGCCAGGTGGCCAGCTGCTCGGGCGAGGCGTCGGGGGCAACAACGGTTGCCAGCGCCGCGGTGTCGGCGGCCTTCTTCGCCGCGTCGCGTGCCGCCTTGTCCTTGTCGCGCTTGCTCATCTTCGACCCGTCGGGGTTGAAGATGAGCGGCAGGTGCGCGTAGACGGGCGTGCGGAAGGGCTGGTCGGTGTCGGTGCGTCGCAGGGCCCGCTGGAGGGCGACGTGGCGGGGCGTGTTGTTGAGGTGCTCCTGGCCTCGGAGGATGTGGGTCACGCCCATGAGCTCGTCGTCGATGACGACGGCGAAGTGGTAGGTGGGGAACCCGTCGGCCTTGCGGAGCACGAAGTCGTCGATGTGTTCGGGCTCGAAGGTGATGTCGCCCAGGACCGCGTCGGCGACGTGCACCGGGGCGTCTGGGTTGTTGAAGCGGATCACGCAGGGCTCGCCGGCGCGGAGGCGAGCCAGCGCGGCGTCGCGGTCGTACGAGGCGTCGCGCTTGTAGCGGTACGTGTGCTTGCGATCGGCCGCGGCCTTGCGCTGGGCGTCGAGTTGCTCGGCGGTGTCGAACGCGGGATACGCCAGGTCGTGCCCGAGCATCCAGTCGATGTACTGGTTGTAGATGGCGAGGCGTTGGGCCTGGAAGAACGGGCCGACGCGGCGGGCGTCGCCGCCGATGGCGGTCGGCGGCTGCGCCCCCGGCACAGGTTGGAAACCTGTGCCACCAATCCGCGGCCCCTCATCCCAGTGGATGTTAAGCCACGCCAGATCCTCGAGGATCCCCGCGACGGCCTGCTCGCTTGAGCGCGCCTGGTCGGTGTCCTCAACGCGGAGGAGGAACGTGGAGCGGGCGTCGCCGCCGCGGCGTTTGGCTTCGGCGCGGGCAAAGGCCCAGCAGAACAGGGCGGTCCGAGCCCCGCCGATGTGCAGGTGCCCGGTGGGGGATGGGGCGAATCGGGTGATCACGTCGGGCATCGGGGCAGAGGGTAGGTGCCCGGAAACCCGTGCCCGACACGGGCGCGGACGGGCTCTTCGCGGGGGTTGGGCGCGACCTGTATACTGCCAAGGCTGCCCGCGGCCCGTCCAGGGCCCGGCGGCTCCCGCGCGGCGGTTCGATCGGTCCGGCGGGCGAGCAACCCCTCATCGCTCTGGAAAGGAGCGCAGGCGTATGGCGGTACGTGTCCCGGCAAACTTCCGCAACATCTGCCTTGTCGGCAACAGCGGCTGCGGCAAGACGACGCTCGTCGAGCGGCTCCTCTTTGCGACCGGCGTCACGCAGCGGATGGGTTCGGTCGAGGAGGGCAACACCGCCAGCGACTGGAGCGACGACGAGAAGCACCACAAGCACTCGCTCCGCCCCTCGACCCTGTTCTTCGAGCACGAGCACCACGGCGTCAACCTGATCGACACGCCGGGACTGGCCGACTTCATCGGGCACGCCATCGCGTGCTTCCCGGCGGTCGAGACCGTCGCGGTGTGTATCGACGCGCACCGGGGCATCGAGAGCACGACGCGCCGGCTCATGTCGGTGTCGGCGGAGCGGAACCTGCCGCGGGTGATCATCGTCAACAAGATCGACGACGCCAACGCCGACTGCGAGGGACTGGTCGAGCAGATCCGCGAGGTGTTCGGGAGCGAGTGCCTGCCGATCAACCTGCCCGCGGGCAACGGCGAGTCGGTCGTGGACGTGTTCGAGCACGAGCACTCCGAGGGCGGCGAGCCGGACTTCTCCAGCGTCGAGGACGCCCACCAGCAGATCATCGAGCAGGCGATCGAGGTGGACGAGGAACTCATGGCCGAGTACCTGGAAAAGGGCGCGGCCGGCCTGAGCCCGAAGCAGACGATGAAGGCCTTCCGCCGGGCCCTCTGCGAGTCGCACCTGATCCCGGTGTGCTTCGTCTCGGCCCGCTCGGGCGCGGGCGTGGCGCAGCTGCTGCACATCTTCGCGACGCTGCTGCCCAGCCCGCTTGACGGCAATCCGCGGACGTTCCTCAAGACCGTGGGCGAGGGCGACGAGACCGAGTTCCACCCGGGCAACGAGCCGGATGCGCCCGTGCTGGCCCACGTGTTCAAGATCGAGAGCGACCCGTTCGTCGGCAAGATCGGCGTCTTCCGCGTCCACCAGGGCACGCTGCACACCAAGAGCGAGGTCTACATCGACGACCTGAAGAAGTCGGTGCGGATCGGGCACCTGCTCAAGCGGCGCGGCAAGGAGCAGATGGAGGTCCACGAGATCGGTCCGGGCGACATCGGTGCGGTCGCAAAGATCGACGAGATCCATTTCGGGGCGACGATGCACGCCTCGTCGGACGAGTCGTACAAGATCAAGCCGCTGCCGCTGCCCCGCCCGATGTTCGGGCTGTCGGTCGAGCTCAAGAACCACAAGGACGAGGCGAAGTTCGCCCCCGCGGTGCACAAGCTCGAGGCCGAGGACCCGTGCTTCAAACTCGAGCGGGTCGCGGCGACGAAACAGACGGTGCTCCGAGGTCTGGGCGAGTTGCACCTGCGCATCGTGCTCGAGCGCCTGAAGAACAACTTTGGCATCGAGGTCGAGACGGCCCCGCCCAAGATCGCATACAAGGAGACCATCGGCGGCAAGGCCGAGGGCCACCACCGCCACAAGAAGCAGTCCGGCGGCTCGGGCGAGTTCGGCGAGGTCTACCTGCGGGTCGAGCCGCTGCCCACGGACCACGACGACGGCTTCGAGTTCGTCAACGCGACGGTGGGGGGCTCGATCCCGAAGCAGTTCATGCCGGCGATCGAGAAGGGCATCCGCCAGGTCCTCGGCGAGGGCGCGGTCGCGGGATACCCCATGGGAGGGATCAAGGTCGAGGTCTACGACGGGAAGTACCACGCCGTCGACTCGAAGGAGATCGCGTTCCTCAAGGCCGGGCGGCGTGCGTTCATCGAGGCGATCAAGAAGGCCAGGCCGCTGCTGCTCGAGCCGCACGTCATGCTCGAGGTGACGGCCCCGAGCCAGTACATGGGCGACCTGACCGGCGACCTCTCGACCAAGCGGGCCCGCGTGCAGGACACGGAGATGATCGGCTCGGACGTGTGCATGATCCGGGCCACCGCCCCGCTCGGCGAACTCCAGAACTACTCGAACCAGCTCAAGTCGATCACGGGCGGCTCGGGCGCGTTCACCATGGACTACGACCACGACGAGCAGACCCCCGCCCACATCCAGCAGGAGGTCATCGCCGCGTTCGAGGGGCACAAGGACGAGGATTGAGCCAAAGCCTGTCACCTATCTGCCCGAGCCGCGATGGGTTCTGGGGGCGCGGGTAACGCGGCCGGTCGTCCCGGACGTGTTGCCCAGCGCCGCCCCCAGACAGGAGGCTCGCGTGGGCGAGTCCATCACGACCGGAGTGCGTCCTTCCCCGCGACCTTTGACGGCGCCGTCCCCGACGGCCGCGCCAGCCGATGCTGCCAGGAAGGAGGGCCGTCGTGGCGCCGAGCGCCGCAGCTTCAGCCTGAAGGAACTGATCATCGGCCTGGCCACGGTCGTCGCGGGCGTGACCGCGGCGTACCAACTCGGGGACTACCTGTTCCCGGCGGGGGCCTGGTGCATCGTCATCGACGGCCCTAACGACAAGGACCTCGTGCTGCTGGTCACGCCCGCCGACCCCGCCAAGCCCAAGACGCGCTATCGCCCCGATGCCCAGGGAAACCTGTTCCTGGCCGCCTCCGCCCGGGGCGGCGAGTACTCGTTCGGGTGGATCGATAGCGCGGGCGACTTCCATGAGATCACCAACGGGATTCTCCCGGCGTCGGGCCGCCTGAGCCTGTCGGCCTCGGATCCCCGGGCCTCGACCCCCTGACCGACGCGACGTAGCCCGCTGAGTTCTGACTTCGTCCCCCAGCCAAGGCCCCTTCGAGGGGCCTTGGCTGTTTGCTCGCGCACTCGGGTGGCCGCGCGACTGGCCGGGACGGAGCCGTGGCGAGAATTTTCGTTTCACGGCGTCACCAACGAACGCACGCCGCGATGAGTGTGGTAGGACCCGCACGTTGCTGGTCCGACGACCCGAAGAAGGAGTTCCGAATGGCTGCTCGATCCGAATTCACCGCCGAGAACCTCATCGCCGCCGCGGGCGCGACGCCCCCGCAGCCCCCGATTCCCCCCGCGTCCCCGCTTCCGCCCGCGCCTCCGCTGCCGAGCCCGACGCCCAGGCCGTCGCCCGTGAACCCCGACGACACCACCGAAGCCAGCCCGGCGGGGTCGGGCGCCTTCTACCCCGCTGGCCCGGGAGGTCGCTCCGCTGATCGCGGACGCGCCGTCTCGGGCCATGCGACGCCGGCTCGCCCGGGCGCTGGATCGGGGGGGGGAACCGGCCCTCTGGGCCCTGGTGGCGTCGCTGCGATGGAGACCGGACTTCCTCCGCATCCGGTCGGGTGCCGTCCTGCTGGCGGCACTGACCCGCGTGCGCCGTACGAATCCGTCCCGATCGTGACGGATCGACCCACCGGGCCCACGCTGGACCGCGCGCGGCCCGCCGGCGAGATTCAGCCTCCCAACGCCAATGCGGCCCCTTCGAGGGTCCCTCCGAGCCCGACCGTGCCCACGACCGCGAAGACGCCCGACCCGAAGGCGCCCGCACCGGCACCTGTCAAACCCGCAGTGCCGGGGAACCCCCCGCCACGGGCGAGCGAACATCCTGGCAAGCCCGACGCTCAGCCGGCGTCGCCCACTCCGTGCATCGCCGCGACTGCTGCCTGATTGAACCGAAACGCCTCAACGCACCAGCCGCCTGACAAGGCGGCTTGTGTGATTTCAAGGATGGAGAGAGATCCCCCGGCGCCCGGGCGGCGCGTCGGGATCATGAGCGGCCACGGGAGGGCTCGAGATGCGCACGGCGCAGGAAAACGAGTTCTGGACATTAGCCCTTTGGTGCATCGGGACGGCCCAATGACAAACGCCCCGGATGAACTCCGGGGGCGTTGTCGTTTTGCCGAGCCCAAGCCTGCCTTGCCATACCACGCCATGCCGCACCAAGCCGAGCCGGACGACGCAGCGTATCCGGAATCGACAGCCCAGACCCGCCCGAGCGGGAATCGTGGTTGGTGTGTACGATTTTGCCGACCTCACACGACCCGACCCCTTGACCGGGCACTGGTCGGCGTCTTTGATTGAGAGTTCCACCACCACAGCACCACGGAGGGTCGCTGCCATGCCTCGCTCGTCGGCCTTCGCCAACCTGGCCCGCAGCCTTGAACTCCAGAAACAGATCGCCGAGGCGATGGAGGAACTGGTCCTCCACAGCCCCGACGCGGCGAAGTCCCTGGTGGGACAACTTGCCGATCTGGTGGGTGCCCGCCCCGCTGGTGCAGGAGGCGGGCGCAAGCCCGCAGGAACCGATGCCTTCAAGCAACTTCGGGACGCCCTGCTACCAGAGAACCCGTGGCTCACTCGCGCCGAAATGCTGGAGCGCACCGGACTCAGCGACTCGGCTGTACACGCCCTGCTGTACACCAGCCACAAGGCCTTCTTCCAAACCCGGAAGAACAAGGGCGGACGAGGCAACGTCTACCGCCTCGTGGTGGACCAACCGCCACCGCTCGATCCGGAAGGAGAGCCGCAATGAGGAGGGGTCACGGGCTGGCCCATCGGCCCGAATGAAGCAACGCCACGACCCCCGACTTTGACGGGCTGGGGACATGTGGCGTTGGCGTGGGACGCCCCGCGAGGGGCTTGCGTGTGACGCTTGCCGGTGGGCAAGCGTCACCTAGGCCGGATGCCCTACGAGCGGTCGAACCGCCTGCATCCGGCCGCAGTCAGAAGGGAGGTGCCTCTTGGCATCCGACCCCTTCATCCGGTGGACGTTTCACCGGCGAATGAGGCTCACGGCTTTGCCGTGGGCTCTCAGCCGCCGCTGAGCGTCCGAGCCGTCCGGGAGGGCCGTAACCCCTCCCGGCGGCTTTCATTGTAGCATGACCTATCGGTTGGAGGATGTCCCATGCTCCAGTTCCTCGGCTGCCGCCTTTTCTAGGCGGTCGCGTGCCCAGTTGCTGAGGCTGCGCCCGTCGGCCTTGGCGGCACGCACGAACGACTCATACAGGCTCTCTGTGACCCGTACCTGAAGCGGCTTGTCGAAAGTCCGCGAGGCCGGGGCTGGCTTGGCCTTCTTCTTTGCCACGCCAGAAGTGTACTGCCCTTGTAGCGCTTTTTCAACCCATTCCCCTTGCCTTGTACTGCCATTGGCAGTACACTTATTCCATGATCGCCGTCAACAAGAAGCCCCAAACGCTCGTCGCCGCCATCCGCTTTTTCGACGCGGACACCGCCGACTCGTACCTGGCCTCGATCAAGTGGCCCGATGGGCAGCCATGCTGCCCGCGCTGCGGCTCCGTGAACGTCGGGTGGATCAAGAGCCGCCGCCGCTTCCAGTGCCGCGAGAAGGCGTGCCGCAAGCAGTTCTCGACCACCACCGGCACGATCCTTGAAGGCACCCACCTGACCTCGGACCAGTGGATCGCGGCGGTCTGGATGATCGTCAACTGCCGGATGGGCGTCTCGTCGTGCGAGATCGCCCGGACCATCGGGTGCAAGCAGCAATCGGCTTGGCACCTGCTCCACCGCGTCCGCGAGATCATGCGGCCCGCCAATGAGGGCAAGTTCACCGGCACGGTCGAGGCCGATTCCACGCTGGTCGGCGGCCTGCTCCAGAACATGCCCAAGGCCCGCCGCGCCAGGATCACCAGCCGCCACCCACACGCGGGAAAGACCCGCGTCCACGTCGTGCGCGAGCGGTCCACCGGCAAGGTGCGGGCGACGATCGTGGACGGCGAGACCGCCGCCGAACTCCACCGGCACGTCCGGGCCAACGTGGAGCATGGCTCGCACGTCCACACCGACGCGGCCCACGCCTACAAGAGCCTGAGGGGCGACTACCACCACTCATTCGTCAACCACGCCCGCGATGAGTACGTCCGGGACGGCGTGAACGGGTGCGAGTCCTTCTTCGCGTTCCTGAGGAGAGGGCTGGCGGGGACGTACATCCACGCCTCCCCGGAGCATCTTGCCGCCTACATCGATGAGGCGGTCTACCGCTACAACGTCCGGCACGAATCGGAATGGGACCGATTCGACGCCGCGATGCGAGCGATGGTCGGCAAGCGGCTCACCTACAAGGAACTCACCGGCGGGGCGACCCGCTGAATCGAGGCCCGCTCCGGCTGGCCTTTTCATTGGGTGCGCCGATGCACGAAAGGGCTAATGTCCCGAGTTCTGGAGGTGGTGGGAGGCAGAAGGCCAACGCTTCGCATGGATGATCGTGAGGGGCTGGAGCATCCCGACCCACGACGCCGAGGACATCGTCCAGCAGGTCGCGTGCAACGCTTCGAGGTGGCTCGCCAAGAACCTGGGTGCAAAACTGGAGATTCCGCTGGTCGTCTGCTTCGCGCGGCGTCGCACGGTGGAGTACTGGCGCCGCCGGGCTGCTCGTCGGAGCGAGCGCTTCGATCATCATGCGCTCGAGGACGAGGGTGACGCGGGCCGGCCGTGCCACCCTCCGACGGACCCCTTCGCCGAACTCAACGTGGCCCGGATGGCCGACCTGCTCGACGGGCTCGACGAACAGATCCTCGACGAACTCAACCGGTGGGCGCGGGGCCAGACGAGTCGGCAGATCGGCGAGTCGCTCGGGAAAAAAGAGAACACCGTGACGACCCGCCGACTCCGAGCGTTTGAGAGCATTCGGGCGCGCGTCCGGGAGGATCGCGCCCGCCCGGATGAACCGGGGGCGCCCCGCCAGCGACCGGCTGCATAGGCCTGTGGAGGCTGGCCGCGGATTTCAGGCTCTTGGCTGTCGGCAACGCGCAGGACCTGCCGATCGAGGCGTATCATCCCTCTCGTCTCCGCACACACCGTTCGTTACCCGATACTCCACTGGAGTCGAGCAACCGGTTGAGCGTGCCGAGAGGGCAGCGATGAAGAAACTCTCAGAGCGCACACGGCGTCGTCTTGTCCGAATCGTCGACGAATGCGAGCGAAAGGGCAAGGACCCTCAGCCCGAACTCGACCTCGCCGTCGTCGAGGTGCGAGGCACTCTCGAACACCCTCTGGCTCTGATCGCCGCCGGCGTGCTCCTTCTTGACTATCGGCGGCGGAAGTCCGGCCAGGCCCGGAAGGCGTAGGGCCGCGGGAGGGTGTGGGCGCCCGGTCCATCGATACCGGAGAGCCCTAACCTCCGCCCATGGCCACCAACCGCGAAGAACTCAACCCGATCGAGAACCCGCTGGAGCCCGATGCGCTCGCCTCGGACGACGCGCGCCGATCGGCCGCGCCCGGCCTGAAGCGGGCCGACGACCCGGAGGTCCAGGCCCGCTTGGCCGATCTGGTCCGCGAGACCGGCGGTCTGTCGCCCGAGTCGTTCGACGGGCGACTCGTGCGCGACCTGCTGACGGCCGCGCTCAAGCTGGCGCCCGACGGTCGGGACACGGGCGAGCTCAAACTCATCACCGCCGCGGTCAAGGAACTGCGGTACGCCATGCGCGTGTTCGCCCAGTACCACGAGCCGCACAAGGTCACGATCTTCGGCTCGGCCCGGACCAAGCCGGACCACCCCGACTACGCCGCGGCCCGCGACTTCGGGCGACTCATGGCCGAGGCGGGCTGGATGGTCATCACCGGCGCGGGCGACGGGATCATGAAGGCCGGACACGAGGGGCCGGGGCGGGAGGCGTCTTTCGGCGTGGCGATCCGCCTGCCGTTCGAGACGTCGGCCAACACGGTGATCGCGGGCGACGAGAAGCTCATCAACTTCCGCTACTTCTTCACGCGCAAGCTGATGTTCCTGAGCCAGGCCGAGGCGGTGGTCTGCTTCCCGGGCGGGTTCGGCACGCTCGACGAGGCCTTCGAGGCCCTGACGCTCATTCAGACGGGCAAGGCCTCGATGGTGCCGGTGGTGCTGTGCGAGGGGGCAGGCGGCGACTACTGGGAGCGCCTGCTGGCGTTCGTTCGCGACCCGCTGCTGGCGCGAGGGCTCATCAGCCCCGAGGACGAGAACCTGTTCCACATCGCCCACACCCCCGAGGACGCGCGCGACCACGTCCTGCGGTTCTATCGGAACTACCACTCGTCGCGGTACGTCCGGGACGACCTGGTGATCCGCCTCCGCCAACGTCTGCGCGACACCGACGTCGAACGCCTCAACGATGAGTTCGGGAGCCTCGTGAAGTCGGGTCGGATCGTGCAGTGTGGGCCGTACGAGATCGAGGGGGAGCACCTCGACCTTCCCCGCCTGGCGTTCACGCACACGAGGTACCACTACGGGCTGATCCGGCGGCTGATCGACCGGATCAACGAGTGCGACCCGGCGGCGTAGGCGTGTGGGGCGTCGGGCGCAAGCATTGCGCGAGCCGGTTGCGTCGGCGTGCGCCGCGCATCCGAACGGGTCCGAAACCAGCGGGGATTGGGGCGAATCCCCGGAACGGGTAGCCGCGGCTTACTCGGTGTGAACTCGCGTACGTTGACCGCCGATCATCGGCCCAGGGAGGCGGCCGATGTCGAGCACCCATCCAGCGCAATTGATCAGCGAGTTCGTCGACGACGCGGACATGCGGGAGCTTGTCGATCTGTTCGTGTCCGAACTGCCGCAACGAATCGAGGCCATCCGTGGGGCGTTGGGGACGCAGCGGTACCGCGATCTCCAGCGTCTGGCGCACCAGCTCAAGGGTGCGGCTGGCGGGTATGGCTTCCCCACGATCGGCGCGGCCGCCGGGGTCCTGGAGGGGACGCTCAAGCAAAACGACGAGCCGCCGGTGGCCCGACTCCGCGGCGAGGTTGACGCGCTGATCGCGCTGTGCAATCGCGCGGCGGGGGCCTGAGGCGGGGCGTCGTGTTCGTGGACACCGAGGGCTCGCGGAGGGCGTGCGTGGCGGATCTCGTGAACAACCCGACGCAAGGCGATGAGGCGCCCCCGAGCGCGTTGGTCATCGACGACTCTCCAGACGTCCACCGCCTGCTCTCAGCCCGCCTCCGCAGCGAGCACCTCTCGATCATCAGCGCGACCAGCGGCGAGGAGGGGCTTCGCCTGGCGGCGGATCGGTCTCCCGCGATCGTGCTGCTCGATCTGGAAATGGCCGGCATGGACGGGTTCGAGGTCCTGCGCCGCCTGAAGGACGGGGCCGCCACATCCGACGTGCCCGTGATCATCCTGTCCGGTCACAGCACGATGCAGGACAAGGTGACGGCGTTCGACCTGGGCGCGGTCGACTACGTCGTCAAGCCCTTCGAACCGACCGAGCTGCGCGTCCGGGTCCGCTCGGCCCTTCGCCTGGCCCGCCTGGTCAAGATGCTGGCCCAGCGGGCCCAGATCGACGGGCTCACCGGACTGTGGAATCGCACGTACTTCGACTCGCGCCTCAAGGAGTGTGTCTCGGGCAACGATCGGCACGGCCGGGCCCTCTCGATCGCGCTCATCGACGCCGACCACTTCAAGTCCGTCAACGACACCTTCGGGCACCCGGCGGGCGACGTGGTGCTCCAGGGCATCGCCGAGGCCCTGCGGAAGCAGTGCCGCACGACCGACACCGCGTGCCGCTACGGCGGGGAAGAGTTCGCGGTGCTCATGCCGGAGACCAAGCCCGCGGACGCGCTGATCCTGTGCGAGCGGGTCCGCGAGTCGATCGAGCGTGTGGTGTGGAGCAAGCACCCGGAGCGGGCCGTGACGGTCTCGATCGGGCTGGCGGGGGCCGCGGCCAAGTGCCCGCTGGCGGGCGACCGCTGGGTCGAGGCGGCCGACAAGGCGCTGTACAAGGCCAAGAGCGACGGTCGGAACCGGACGGTGGCGGTGGACCTCGTGAAACTGGCGCCGCGGATCGCGATGGCGGGGTGAGAGGGCGGCTTCAGACGCCGGGGATCATCGTGGTCGGTGTCGCCGACGACGATCATTGCTCCTGCAACAGTCGATCGAGGGCCGCCATGTCGTCGTTCTGATCCTCGATGGTCTGGCGCCAGATCGGGATGCCGCGCCGCCCGAGTTCAATCTCCATCTGGACACGCTCAAGCCCCGCAAGCCGAGCCGCCAGCGGCAGCGGCAGCCGGTCCCCATCGAACAGCCGGCACGCGAACTCGATAAGCGCCTCCCGCTCGGTCAGCCCGGCCTGCTCCAGGATGTCGTCGGGGATGGTGATGGTCATGGGCGACTCCAGGGAATGCTATGGCGAACCGCAGACCTGCATGGCCCCAGCGATCGACGCAACCATCCAGCCCAATAGCAGCAACGCGGCTCCGACGATCGCGACCAGTCGGCGCGTTCCGGGCTTCACGCGACGAACTGCGCGGTCCAGCGCAAACGCTCCCCACACGAAGCCAACCCGCAGGCACAATGCGATGTCGGAGAGGTACGAGTCTATCCACAAGTCCGATTTGTGGTGGCCTCCTGATCGGGCCAAGCCCATGGCGCCGATCACCATGAGGCCCAGGGCGCAGGAGATGTGAATGAACAGACACAGCCGCCGCCCACTCGCGGTCGTGCCTGGCGACCGCCCCGACTCATCTTGCTGATTCTCTGCCGGCATCGACCGCCCCGCCCAGCCGCTTCACGCCTCACTGCTTCTTCGCATCCCCCCGCGCAAAGATGCTCGCCACGTAGTTCAAGACATCCGTCGCGCTCGTCTCGTTGTATCCGAACTGCTTGATGAGCCGCTGCTTGACGATGTCGATCTTCTGCTGCGTCTCGTCGTCCACGACGCTCGAGACCAGGTTCTTGAGCTTGATCGTGTCGCGTGAGTCCTCGAACAGCTTGAGTTCCAGGGCCCGGTACAGGCGTGCGTTCGTGTTGTACTCGAACCGCTTGCCGTCCAGCGCCAGGGCCCCGATGTAGTTCATGATTTCCTGGCGGAAGTCGTCCTTGCGGCTGTCGGGGATGTCGATCTTCTCCTCGATCGACCGCATCAGCCGCTCGTCCGGCTCGTCGTACCGCCCGGTGTACTTGTTCTGGACCTTCTCCTTCTGGGTGTAGGCCCGGACGTTCTCGATGTAGTTGGTGCACAGGCGCTTGATCGCCTCCTCGTCGGCGGAGATCGCCCGCTGCACCTCGCCCTTGATGATGTCCTCGTACTCCTCCTTGACCACCGCCAGCAGTTCCCGGTACCGTTTCTTGGTCTCCTCGTCGTTGATCAGCGAGTGGTGCGACAGGCCGCTCTCGAGCTCGTTGAGCACCATGAACGGGTTGATGCACTTCTCGTCGATCGCCTGGCGGCTCACCAGCGCGTTGGAGACCTTGTCCTGGATGTACCGCGGGCTGATCCCCTCCATGCCCTCGCGGGTCGCCTCCTCCTTGAGCTCCTTCACCGAGTCCTCGGTGTACCCCGGGATCGAGCGCCCGTTGTACAGCTTGAGCTTCTGCATCAGGCTCAGGCCCGCCTTCTTCGGCTCGGCCAGGCGCGTCAGCACCGCCCACATGGCCGCGACTTCCAGCGTGTGCGGCGCGATGTGGATGCTCTTGATCCGGTGCGGCCCGAAGTCCTTCTGGTAGATCCGGATCTCGTCGTCGAGCCGGATGTTGTACGGCACGTCGATCTTGATCGTCCGGTCCCGGAACGCCTCCATCATCTCGTTGGACTGCAGGCGCTTGTACTCCGGCTCGTTCGTGTGCCCCAGGATCACCTCGTCGATGAATGTCTGGGCGAACTTCTTGGGCTTGATCGTGTGCTCCTGCGTGGCCCCGAGCAGGTCGTAAAGAAAGGCGACGTCGAGCTTGAGCACCTCGATGAACTCGCAGATGCCGCGATTGGCGATGTTCAGCTCGCCGTCGAAGTTGAAGGCGCGGGGGTCGCTGTCGCTGCCGTACTGGGCGATCTTGCGGTAGTTGATGTCGCCGGTGAGCTCGGTCGAGTCCTGGTTCTTCTCGTCCTTGGGCTGGAACGTCCCGATGCCGACGCGGTCCTTCTCGCTCAGCACGATCCGGCGGACCCGCACGTGGTCCATGGCCTTCTTCCAGTCGCCGTCGTAGAAGGCCATCAGGTCCTCGAAGACCTTGCGGCTGAAGGGGTCGGGCTCGCCGTAGACCTTCAGTTTCCCGTGGTGCGTGCCGGCCTGGTACTTCTCGTTCAGGCGTGCCACGAGCGCCATGCGGGCGTCCTTGGGCACCAGCACCAGCGGCTCCTCGTTCATGGGGCTGCGGAACTCGTGGGTCCTGGCGGCCTCGCGCGGGTTGCCCTCTGTCGCCGACACCTCGCACCGCTCGTCGAGCAGCCAGGCGAACGAGTACAGCGCGCCCTCGGGCGTCTTCGAGTAGTGCTCGATGCCCTTCTTGAGCAGGCGCGCCATCGTGCTCTTGCTCGAGCCCACCGGCCCGTGCAGCAGCAGGATCCGCTTGTCGGTGCCGTAGCCCTCGGCGGCCGAACGCAGGAAGTCCACCAGGGCCATGAGCGCGAAGTCCAGCCCGAAGATCGCGTCGGCCCCGTGGTCGAACGGGTCGGAGAAGAAGTGGTACCGCACGCAGTCCCGCTTGAACAGGCGGTACTTCTCCTGCCCGTGGCTCATGATCGCGTCGTACAGGCGCTGGTACGCGTTGCGGAGCACGCCGGGGTCGCGGTCGATGATCGCCAGGTAATCCCAGAACGAGCCGGACCAGTGCTGGTCCTGGAAACGCTTGCGGTCCAGGCGCGACTCGATGAGCGAGAGCAGCTCGCCCGCGGCGTCGGCGTTGCCGCCGGACTCCATCCCGCCGTGATTCCCGGTGCTGAACTGGGACATGCGCAAGGCCTCCTGGTTGCCGTGCAACGCGCCGGTTGGGCATCATCCTGACGCGCGGGGGCGGCCCGTTTCAACTATCGGCCCGGGGCACCGCCTCGGCCATGCCCTTGGCGGAAAACCGGATGCGCCCACCCCTTCCTTTGTACGAACGAGCGTGGCGCGCGGTTCTGCGAGATGCCGGCTCGCCAGACCCCGATTCGGGTGGGCTCCGGGCGAACTACGCTTGGCCATGTCCTTCGGGCTCGGTCGAGGTCGCGCGTTGGAGCCGGGGGCGATCGGCGTCGGCCCGGAAGAGATGCCCCCGCTCCCGGACGACCTGCTGGCCAACCCGCTGGGGGCCCGCCTGAACCCGCGAGCCTGGTTCCCCGACCCGTCCCGCCCCTTCGAGATCGAGATCGGCTCGGGCAAGGGCACGCTCCTGCTGGCCCAGAGCGCGGCCCAGCCCGCCACCAACTTCCTGGGCATCGAGTGGGCCGGCGAGTTCTACGCCTACGCCGCCGACCGCCTCAGGCGCGCCGGCGTCGCCAACGCCCGGATGCTCCACGCCGACGCGACCGAGTTCCTCCGCTGGCGCTGCCCGGACGCGATCGTGCGCGTGATCCACCTGTACTTCTCGGACCCGTGGCCCAAGTCGCGCCACCACAAGAAGCGGGTGGTCCAGGACTCGTTTCTGTGCGACGCGTGGCGGGTGCTGGAGGCGGGCGGCGAACTCAGGGTTGTCACCGACCACGACGAGTTATGGGCGTGGGACATGGAGCACTTCGCCCGCTGGTGCGGCACCGGCCCGACGCCGGGGCACGCCGGGGCGACGCCGGCGTTCGACCTGCTCGCGTTCGAGGCCCCGGCGACGGCGGGGGCCGACGAACTCGTCGGGACGAACTTCGAGCGGAAGTTCCGGGCCGAGGGGCGTGGGTTCCACGCGTGCGTGCTGCGGAAGCGGGGTTAGGGGTTGCGTGTGATGGGATGGCCCTCCCCTGAAAACGGGGGTTCCCCGTGTGGTCGGAACGGTCGAGCCCACCAAAGCGGGTTCCGGCGCACGTAAGTTGGGGCGTGGGCGATCCGGGTCGATGAATCCGCTGGGGCCAATTGTGGCTTCCCCGGGGGATCCATCGGCGTGGGACTCAGCCGCAAGACAGGCCTGGTCATCGGAGCCGCGCTGGGCGTGCTCATGCTGGTGGTCGCCACGGTGTGCGTGACGGTCGTGATGGACGGGTATCGGCGCCTGGAACGCGAGTTCGCGGTTCGCAACGCCGCCCGCCTGCGCGAGTCGATCACGCACCTGCACACGCAGCTGCAGGTGAAGGCCTCGGATTGGTCGTGCTGGGACGACACGTACGAGTTCATGGCGGACCAGAACGAGGCGTTCGTCGAGTCGAACCTCAACAGCGAGTCGATCGAGTCGCTGGGGCTGTGGGGGATGGCATTCGCCGACAACGACGGGCGGCTGCTCTTGGCGTGCGGCCCGGAGGAGGACGAGCACGGCCAGGTCCATCCCGACGCCCGGTTCATCGACCTGATCCTGGGCTCGGGGTGGCTCTCGACGCCGGAGCGGATCGGTGACGGGGTGCACGGCCTGCTGCGCGACGGGGACACGGTCGCGCTGGTCGCGATGCTGCCCATCCTGACCAGCGAGCGGGAAGGGCCGTCGCGGGGCACGCTCGTGTTCGCCCAGCTGCTTGACGAGGAGATGCGGAGCGAGCTCGAGACGCTCATCCAAGTGGACGTTCGGCTCGAGCCCATCGACGAGCCTGGGGACGAGCTCGCGGGCAGCCCGGGGATCAGCACGAGCACGACGCCGAAGACCATCTCGGCCCAGACGACGATCGCCGGACTGGACGGCGTGCCGATCCTGCGTTCGTCGATCACGATGCCGCGGGACATCCTGGCGACGGGGTGGAACACGGTGCGTCTGACGATCCTGGCGGTGCTCGCGTGCGGCCTGGCGCTGTGGATGGTGATGGACCGGGCCCTGCGCCGCCTGGTGCTCGATCGGGTCTTCCGGCTGTCGAACGAGCTGTCGGGAATCGCCTCGGCACGCGAATCGGCCTTGCGCGTCGGTGTGGACGGGTCGGACGAGCTCGGCTCGCTGGCCCGGGGCATCAACGCGATGCTCCAGGCGCTGGACTCAAAGGCAGAGGAACTCCGCCAGGCCCGCGAGGCCGCCGAGGCCGCGACGGAGTCCCGCACGCAGTTCCTGGCGGCGATGAGCCACGAGGTGCGCTCGCCGCTGTCGGCGCTGCTGGGTTGTGCGCAGCTGATGGAAGACGATTCGCTCTCGCCCGAGCGTCGCCGAGCCGAGCTCGCGGCGGTGCTGCGCAACGGTCGGCACATGCTCTCGGTGGTCAACGACCTGCTCGACCACTCGAAGCTCGAGGCCGGCCGGATGACGATCGAGCACGTCGAGTTCGCCCCCGGGGGCGTGGTTGTCGAGGCGTGCGAGATGCAGTCGGGGGCGGCCGAGGCCAAGGGGCTGGACCTGTCGGTGGCGATCGGCCCGGGCGTGCCGACGCGGATCAGCGCCGACCCGACGCGCCTGCGCCAGATCGTGCTGAACCTGGTCTCGAACGCGGTGAAGTTCACGCCCCGCGGATCGGTCCGGGTGCAGGTGAGCACCGAGGAGACCGGCTCGGGAGTGGACGGTGCCCGCGGCGCGATGCTGGCGGTGGATGTCACGGACACCGGGATCGGCATGGGGCCGGAGCAACTGGCCGCGCTCTTCACGCCGTACGCACAGGGCGAGTCGAGCACCGCCCGTCGATTCGGGGGCACGGGCCTCGGGCTGTCGATCTCCCGCTCGCTGGCCCGACAGATGGGCGGCGACCTGACCGCCTCGGGGCGTCCCGGCGAGGGGGCGACGTTCTCGCTCCGCCTGCCGATGGCTGAAATCGCGGCGAGCGCGGCGTACGCGCCGGTTCGGACGATCTGCCTGGCGGGCTCCGGCGCGCCGGTGCACTCGACGGGCACGCTGGCGCCGCCTGCGCTCTCGTCGGACGCAGCGCCGGCGTCGGCCGCATCCGGCGCGCCCTCGGGCCCGCTCACGGGCGTCCGCGTGCTGGTCATCGACGACTGCGACGACAACCGGCGTCTGCTCGTGCACCATCTCGAGCGGGCCGGGGCCGGCGTGACTTCGGTGGCCGATGCCCGCACGGGCGTGGAGATGGTCGGTCGCGGCCTGGCGGGTTCGGGACCGGCGTTTGACGCGGTCCTGACGGACCTGAACATGCCGGGGATGGGCGGGAGCGAGGCCGCGGCCCTGATGCGCCGGGCGGGCTTCGGCGGGACGATCCTCGCGGTGACGGCGTCGTCGGGCAAGAAACTCGACGCGTTCGTGGGTGCGGGCTTCGACGACATGCTCCAGAAGCCGGTCGACAAGGGCACGTTGATCGGCGCGGTGCTGGCGGGCACGCAGGGCCGGGCGAAGGCGGCCTGAACAAACCGGCGGGGTGTGCGGCCTCGATCACGACCCGCGGAGCTGGGCCGCGATGGCCGAGCCGGCGTCGTCGCCGCGGTCCTGGGCCCAGTCGGCGGCGGTCCGCCCGGCCCGATCGGTGGCGGTCCTCGAAGCGCCCGCGGCGAGCAGCGCGGTGATCTTCTCCAGATCCGCCCGATCCGCGGCGACCATCAGCGGCGTCACGCCGTCCTCATCGCCCCGATCGACGTCGGCCCCGGCCTCGACGAGCATCGAGATGATCTCCGTCGCGCCTCCGGAGCGGACCGCGGCCAGCAGCGGGGTCTCGCCGCTGGTGTTCTCCGTCGCGTTGGTGTCGGGGCCGGCGCGGAGGACCGCGGCGACCTTCTCGGGATCGCCGGACTGGCAGGCCAGGTGCAGCGGGGTCTGTCCCCAGCGGTTGCGACCGTTCACGTCCGCTCCGGCGCTGACGAGCGCCGTCACGCACTCAGGCTTGCCACGCGCCGCGGCGAGGGTGAGGGCCGTCCAACCGTCCTCGGTGCGTGCGTCCATCAGCGCGCCCTTGTCGAGCAGGGCGCGCACGGTGTCGGCGTTCGACCAGGCGGCGGCGAAGATCAGCGCGGTGTGCCCGGAGGTCGAGCGTGCGTTCGCGCTCGCCCCCGCGTCGAGCAGGGCCCGCACGCTCTGCGTGTGCCCCTCCATCGCGGCGAACATGAGAGGCGTCATGCCGCGCGACCACGCCTCGCCCTGGTCGAGGGCCAGGTCGGGCGACACGCCGCGCGAAACCTCGCGGGTGATAGCGGTCGTGTCCCCGGCGCGCGCGGCGGTGTGGATGGCCGGCAGCGTGCCGCCGGCGTAGTCGGCCTCGTGCTGCATGTCCTCGCCGAACTCGCGCACCGCCGCGAACAGCACGCCGCCCGCGACCAGCAGGCACGCGACGATGATGACCAGCGGCAGGCGGCGGGCGGCAACGGACGCATCGGCAGCGGTCGTGGTCATGGAGGCCTCCGGTCGTGCTCTCAGGATACCACAACCGGGGCGAGGAAAACGCCGGACTCGTCGGAGACCGGTCCTCTTTGGGGAGGCTGCCGGCACCCTATTCGCCGGCGCCGGCCGGCGCACGCGGGGCCAGGATCGTGATGCGCCGGTTCGCCGGTGTGACGGTGCGCCGGATGATCTCTTCCCACCACTCGGGCGGGCGGTCCGCCAGCGCGTTCAGGCGGGCCACGGGGTCGGGTCCCAACGCATGCCACGCCATGGCGGTCTGCAGGGCGGTGTTGCCCAGGACCAGCATCTCCGCACGACGCTCGTCGCCCTGCGATCTCAGGGACGCGACGCCACGCTCGAAGGCAACCTGGTCGAAGCCCGCCTCGATCGCGCCGGCGTACATCCGTGCGGTGCTCCGGACCCAGCCCGCCGAGCGCCGCGGATCCGCGGCCATCGCTTCGAGCTGCTCGGCCAGGGACGCGGCGTACCGGCGTTGCTGGTCGGGGTCGCGCGGGGCGGAACTGAACACGAACAGCGGGAGGTCGCC
The DNA here is from genome assembly GCA_020639215.1 of Phycisphaeraceae bacterium. Classification (GTDB taxonomy): domain Bacteria; phylum Planctomycetota; class Phycisphaerae; order Phycisphaerales; family UBA1924; genus JACKHA01. Next base: position 79,055 of record JACKHA010000006.1, on the reverse strand, counting down.
GACCGGATACGGCGTCCCGTTCATCAGGCCGTCGCCCGGGCGGGGGCGGAACGCCTGTCCGCCCGTGTCCCGCCGACGCGGGTCTTGCGCGAGATCGCGCGACGCCTGCAGCCCCCAGAGCGTCAGGGCCGCCCGCTCGTCGGAGTCCTCCGGCGGCGGGTACAGGACAAACACAGCCGCGGCGTCCACGTCCCACGTCACCGTCTGCTCGGGCGGAAGGGCGGCATAGTCGATCGGCGCGAACGGATCGGCATCGTGCGGCTCGTCGAACGCCGCCATCGTCCCGAACCGCTCCTCCGCGCGCCGTTCGATCTCGTCCGGATCGACCGCGCCCACAATCGCCAGCGTCAGCCGCTCGGGGCGGTGCGTCGCGTGCATCCACCGCTCGGCCGACCCCGCGTCCCACGCCTCGAGCCCCGTGAGCAGCGACGCTTCGCCGAGCCCGTGGCGCCACGCCTGCACCGCCGCGGCCATCGCAAACTTCAGGCCCGGCCCGCCCATGGCCCGCGTGACGTTCACGACCTCCGCGTGGCAGCGGGGGGCCTCCTGCGCGATGATCGCGTCGTCGATTCCGAGCGACTCGTGGCGTTCGAGGATCGCTGCGAGCGCCTCGCCGAGCTGCTCGGGCGGCACCACCAGGTCGTAGTGCGTCAGGTCGCCCATGGTCTCGGCGTTGGCCAAGCCGGCGGTGTTCAGCCGCGAGTACGCGACGCCCGGCGCGTGCGAGGCGGTGGCGCCCATGCAGCGGAGGTGCTCGATCAGGTGGCTGCCCTGCGCTACGCCCGCGGGGTCGTGGATGAACCCGACGCGGTGGACCTCCTCGATGGCGACCATCGTCGCGCCGGGGACCGGCTGGATGAGCAGCATGATGCCGTTGTCGAGCGTCACGACGTGGACGCCGGATTCGTCGGCGCGGTGCTCGATGTTCGCAACGGGTTGCAGAGCACCGATGCCCGAGCGTGGATTCGCCCGGTTTCCCCCCCACGCCGCCGCCGCGACGCCCGCCATCGTTCCAAGCACCAGCCCGCTCGCCGCGCACGACCACATCGTCCGACGCATGGCATCGTCCCTTCGAATCGGGTCCGGTTGGTTCGATCACAATACCAGCACCGGGCCTATCCCCGGCGCAGTTCTTCCGCGTCCATCCGCCTCGCCTCGGCCTGGCGGTACGCCTTGAGCACGAACGGCAGGTTGCCCCCGCCCACTCCGCACGCGATCAGCCCGATCAGCAGCAGCGGATAGAACACGTGGTACGGCTGCGAGTCGATCAGCGCCACAACACCCGCAACCAGGCTGATCGCCCCCGCCCCGATCATGATCGCGAACAACGCGAGCACCAGCGGCTTGGCCTTGCCCTTGGGAACGCAAAGCCCGCCGAGCACGCCGATCAGCCCGCCCAGCAGCCCGATCCCCGCGCCCACGCCCCCGCCGATCCATCCCGCGCCCTGCTGGGTCCACCACTCCATCGCGTCCTCCTCCGGCATGGGGCCGGGTGTGGGGCGTGCGTCGCCTTTCACGATCCACAAGCGACGATGAAGAATGTAGAGCCTGGCTTTTGATTTGTCAAGATCGAGTTTTGGATTTTCAAGATGGCGGGAGCCGCCCCGGGCTCGCCCCGCTCCGGCCTCTCATCCCCGCCTCATCCCAGCCGCTCGCGCCACCGCGTCAGGTCCTCGTGGCGCGTCAGGTCGAACCGCAGAGGCGTCACCGTCGTGCACCGCTCGAACAACAGGTCCACGTCGCTGCCCTTCTCCGTCGCGTGGAAGTCCAGCCCGTCGCCCGCGGCCCAGTAATACACGTCGCCCCCGGGCGACACCCGCCGCTCGTACTTGTCCACCAGCCCGTGCGTGTTCATCGGCGCCACGCGGATCGCCGGCGGGCCCTTGTCCGGCTCGCCCGTGTTGCACACCGGCACGTTCACGTTCAGGCACTCGCCGGGCCGCGGCAGCCCGTCCTTCAGGATCGCGTCCAGCGCGTGCCTGGCGTACCGCGCCCCGCGCTCGTAGTCCGGCTTGCCCGAGCCGATGTGCAGCGACACCGCGATCGACGGGATGCCCAGGAACGCGGCCTCGATGGCCGCGGCCACCGTGCCCGAGTAGATCACGTTGATCCCGCAGTTGGCCCCCATGTTCATGCCGCTGATGCACAGGTCGGGACGCGAGCCCGCGCCGAACCGCTCGGGCCACAACGCCGCGATCGCCACCTTCACGCAGTCCGCCGGGCGTCCGTCAACGGCCTTGCCCCACACCGGCGGGTTGGCGTCGGGGCGGACCTCGACGTCCTCGGTCATCAGCGGCGTGTGGAACGTGACGCCGTGGCTCGTTGCCGACTGCACGGTCTTGGGGGCGATGGCCAGGATCTCGGTCTTGGCCCCGAGCAGCGGCCCGCGGTGGCGTCCCCGCGCGTCGGCCAGGGCGTCGTACAGGGCGACGATGCCGGGAGCCCGGATGCCGTCGTCGTTGGTCAGGAGGATGCGCATACGGGCGAGCGTAGGGGTGGTGGGGACGTTCTTGACGCGGGGGCGGCGGGCGGGGAGACTGGAGCGATGCGCGGGATGCGAGGGCCGACGGCGTGGGCAATGCTGGCGTTTGCGAGCGCCACGCCGGCGCTGGCCCAGACGGGATGGGTCGCAGTTACCCACGACGACCCGGACGGCCTTGTGCAATTCGGGGAGACGGTTCACCTCACAGTGACGTTGGGTTGGGCGGGGGCTGCATTCTTCGGGCGCGTCGAGGGCAGCGTTCCTGCACCGGGCGGAACTTCCAGCAACCTTTCAACCGAGTTTCCGGCGATACCACCTATCACGAGTGTTGGCGTTCCCAACGGAGGCGGCGTGTCGGGTTTCTACGCAGAGATTCCGACCGCCCCCGCGTATACGCCGCTCGTCCTGCCGGTATACAACCAGTTTTCTGGCATCCGCGCGCTCGAGTTCGACTGAACGGCCCCCACAGAACTCGGCGTGTACGAGTTCAACTTCGTGCCCAGCCCCGCCCAGCCAAACCTGCTCGTCTACCTGAACTCGGCCAGCACCACCCCGCTCGTCGCGCCCACCACCTACACCGGCACAAGCCTCCGCGTCATCCCGGCCCCCAGCGGCGTCGTTGTGCTCGGCGTGTACGGTGCTGCGCTCGCCACCCGGCGTCGCCGTCGCTGAGCGACCCGCCGCCCTGCATCGGGTAACCCGCGATCTCCGATGCGTCGATGCTGCCGCGTCAGCGCGTGATGCGTTCGATCTCGCCCTCGCGGTCGACGAGGATCTCGTCGGCCTCGTGGAGGAACAGGCCGTGGTCGATCACGCCCGGGATGTCGTTCAGATTGCGTGCGAGTTCCTCAAGGTCGCGCTCCTCGTCGAGGGTGACGTCGATGATGACGTTGCCGTTGTCGGTGAGGAAGGGCTTGCCGTCGATGTCGCGGCGGCACACGCCCGAGAGGCCCATCTCGCGCAGGCGGCCGCGGATGGAGGCGTAGCCGAAGAACATGATCGCGACCGCCAGAGAATGGTTCTGGCCGAGGCGGTCGACCATCTTGGACTGGTCGACCATGTACACGGTGCGGTCGGAGGCCCACGCGACCATGCGCTCGCGGGTCATGGCCCCGCCCGCGCCCTTGAGCACGGCGCAGTTGGGATCGACCTCGTCGGCCCCGTCGAAGAGGTAGTGGACGCGCTCGAGGCCGGAGAAGTCGCCGACGGCCAGGCCGAACTCGGCGGCGTAGCGGGCCGAGTTCTCGCTGGTCGAGACGAGCGTGACGTCGAGGGACTTGGACTTGATGCGCTCGGCCAAGGCGCGGATGACACGCTTGGCGGTGCGCCCGGTGCCGAGCCCGACGATCATGCCCGACTCGATCGGCGCAATCGTGGCCTGGGCCAGCGCGTCGTGCTCGGGCGCGTCGGCGCTCGGCGCGGGATGGGGGTCCGTGGGCTTGGCGGTCGGCTGGGGCGTGGGGCTACTCAAAGCGGATCCCCTGTGCGAGGGTGACATTGTTGGCAAAGCCGATCGAGCAGGTCTGGCGGCGCATGTAGGCCTTCCACGAGTCGGAGCCGGACTCGCGTCCGCCGCCCGTGTCCTTCTCGCCCCCGAAGGCGCCGCCGATCTCGGCGCCGCTGGTGCCGAGGTTGACGTAGGCCAGCCCGCAGTCCGAGCCCGCGCCGGAAGGGTGCAGGAACCGCTCGGCGGCGCGGCTGGAGGCGGTGAAGATGGCGCTCGAGAGGCCTTGGTCGACCGCGTTGTTCATCGCGATCGCCTCGTCGAGCGCGTCGTAGGTAAACACGTAGAGGATCGGTGCGAAGGTCTCGTCGCGCGCGATCGGCAGGTCGTTGGAGGCGGGCGCCCGGACGATGGCGGGACGGACGAAGTGGCCCTTGAGCCCGGCGGGCTGGGTGTGCTCGGGGCCGACGCGCGTGCCGCCGGTCACGATCGTCGCCCCCTGCTGCTTCGCGGCGTCGATCGCGGAGAGGTACCCATCGACCGCCTGCTGGTTGATCAGCGGCCCGACGAGCACGCCGGGGGCCAGCGGATCGCCGACCTTGATCGTCTCGTACGCGCGGACGAGGCGGGCGACGGCGTCGTCGGCGATGGAGCGGTGGACGAGCAGGCGGCGCGTCGTCGTGCAGCGTTGCCCCGCCGTGCCGACCGCGCCGAACACGATGCTCGGGATGGCGATGCCCAGGTCCGCGTCGGGCTCGACGATCGCCGCGTTGTTGCCGCCGAGTTCCAGCAGGCACCGCCCGAGTCGCCCGGCGACGACCTGGCCCACGCGCCGCCCCATGCGGCACGAGCCGGTGGCGGAGATCAGCGGCAGGCGCCGGTCCGCAATCAGCGGCTCGCCGACCTGCTCGTCCGACCCGATGGCCAGGTGGAACACGCCTGTGTGGCCCATGGAGGCCGCGACGCGGTCCGCGATGGCGTGGCACGCGATGGCGGTCAGCGGGGCGGCCAGGCTTGGCTTCCAGAGGACGCTGTCGCCGCAGACCGCCGCCAGCATGGCGTTCCAGCCCCAGACGGCGCACGGGAAGTTGAACGCGGTGACAACGCCGATGGGCCCGAGCGGGAGCCACTGCTCGATGATGCGGTGGTCCGGGCGCTCGCTGGGCATCGTCATGCCGTAGAGCTGGCGGGACAGGCCGACGGCGAAGTCGGCGATGTCGACGACCTCCTGGACCTCGCCTTGCCCCTCAGCGGTGATCTTGCCGACTTCGAGCGAGATGATGCGTCCGAGGGCGGCCTTGTGGCGTCGGAACTCGTCGCCGATGGCGCGGACGACCTGGCCGCGGACCGGGGCGGGCACGCGTCGCCAGGCGAGGAAGCCCTCGTGGGCCGCGCCGATGGCGGCGTCGAGCGCGTCGGTCGAGTCGAGGCGGACGCCTGCCAGGGGGCGGGCGGTCGTGGGGCTGGTGACGATCTGGAGCGAGGCGTCGGGCGCGCCGGGCAGCGCGTCGGGCGCGACGACGCGCCGGCGGTCGAGTGCGCCGAGCGAGTCGAGCAGGTCTCCGACCTCCCATGCCATGGCGTGACTTTAGGCGAGCGGCGGGGTGATGCCGCCCGGTTCGGGCGCGGGCAGGTCGCGGAGGAACGCGACCAGGCGCGGGAGCGAGGGGTTGGCCGCGCCGCGGACGTAGGCGCCCGAGGCCGCGACGCCGACGGCCAGGCACTCGTCGAGCGGCAGGTCGAGCGTCTGGGCGACAGCGAAGCCAGCGTTGAACGCATCGCCCGCGCCGGTGGAGAGGCGGGGGGCGCGGGCGACCGGTCCGTCGAACCACCCGGCTGGGAGCGGGTTGGCGTGTCGATCGACGGACGCGGCGGAGGCGCCCTCACGCGGGTGGACGACGACGGTGTCGAGCTCGGCGGCCTGGCGGATCGACGCCGCGAGTTCGGGGAGGCTGCGCCAGGAAGCGTCCAGCACGCCGGCGATTCGCTCGCCCTCGGCAAGATTCAGCCCGAGCGTGACCGGCACGATCCGGTTCATGCTCGCGAGCAGCGACAGCGCGCGCCCGATGTCGGCATCGCTTCGCTTGGCCGGGTCGGAGAGGTCGATGAACACGCGTCGGCGGAGGCCGGACGGCGGCGGGGGGAGCGTTGGCAGCACGCCGTCGATGAGGGCCGACCAGATCGACTCGATCCCGCCGCAGAGCGACCAGTTGACGATGCCGATGAGCGTGGCCTCGGCGAGCATGGCCCGGAGCGGCTCGGCTCCGACGCCCGCGGAGACGGCATCCCACGTGGCCGCCTGCACCCGGGCGGTCTGGTTGAGCATGATCTTGCCGTCGTCGAACTCGAGCGCGTCGGTGTGCCCCGGCGGCGCGATGGGCACGACGCGTCGGCAGCGGGCGGCCAGCGGGGCGTAGATCGGGTGGAGCGTGCCCGGGTCGTCCGGCGAGCCGACGCAGCCGATGAACGTGGTGGGAAGCGTGAGCGCGGCGATGCCGTTGGCCAGCAGCGGGCCGTTGCCGCCGGGGCGGGACTCGCGCCGGACCAGTTCGATGTTGGTCGAGCGGCCGGCGGCGGCGCGGCATCGATCGGCGAACTCGGTGATGGTCGCGATGCGGTCGTAGTCGTCCGGGGCCATGGAGCGCCGGGTTCGGACCGCGTCGTGGATGTCGTCGATGAAACCGTCGAAGCCGACGAGGGCGTGGGCGGAGGCAAGGCGGGCGGCGTTCGCTTCGAGGGCGTCGGCGGCGCGCCGGGCGATGGTGGCGCGGTCGGGTGGGGGCGTGGGGCTTGGATTGCTGGGGTTTGGCGTGCTCATGCTGGTGGTGGTTGGCGAGGGATGGTTCGATGCTGGTCGACGGGACCGGGTATTGTCGGACGAATGGGATTGGCCGTGGCGGTGTGGATGGAGTTGGTCGGCTCGGCGAGACGTGCGTGGAGGTCGGCGTGGATCAGGAGCCCCGTGAGATTGTGATCGCCACCGGCAATCCGCACAAGGTGGAGGAGATGCGGGCGATCCTGGGATCGGCGGCGGCGTCGGCCGGGTACGCGGTCGTGGGCCTGAAGGACCTGGAGGCCCGCGGGCTCGGGCCCTTCGAGGAGCCGGAGGAGATCGGCCAGACCTTCGAGCACAACGCGGCGACCAAGGCGCTGGCGTACGCGGAGCAGACGGGGCGGGTGTGCGTGGCCGATGACTCGGGGCTCGAGATCGACGCGCTGGGCGGGCAGCCGGGGGTGATCTCGAGCCACTACTTCAACGACGGGCGGACCGACGGGGCGGCGGCCGGGATGGGACGCGACGAGCGGGACCGGCGGAACAACGAGCGTGTGCTGCGGGAGTTGGCGGGGGTGGAGTGGGCGCGGCGCGGGGCGAGGTTTGTGTGTGTGATGGTGGTGGCGGGGGGGGGTGAGCGGCTGGCGATGTTCCGCGGCACCTTCGAAGGACGCATCGGGTTCGGTGCGGGACAGTCGGATCAGGCAGAGTTGGTTGTGCCCCGAGGCATGAACGGCTTCGGGTACGACCCGCTGTTCCTGGTCGGGCCGGGGTTCGAGCGGACCAGCGCGGAGATGGAGGCGGCGGAGAAGAACGCGGTGAGCCACCGAGCGCGGGCCGGGGAGCAGTTGGCCGCGTGGCTGCGTGAGGGTGGGCTAGGCGGGTGATAGCGGCGTGATGAGGCCGGTGGCGTGGTCGAAGATGGGCACGATGGGCAGCGTGTCCGGCACGGCGCAGAACGCGACGTCGGCGTCGAGCGAAAGGCGGAGGAGGTTGCGCCCGCCGCGCGTGTCGCGCATGGCGGCGTGGAGGGAGTCGGGCGTTGCCGTGGCCTCACGCCAGGCGCGGAGGCAGAGGCGGGAAGAGTCGTCCTGTGTGAGTGCCCGGCCGGCGACCAGGAGGCGATCCACGAGCGCGCCGGCGGGGAGGCAGTCGTCCAGCGAGACCTCGTCGCGTGTGCCTGCGCAGAGAATGTGCACCGGGCGTGGATCGGCACCGACGACGCCGGCAACGGCCGAGAGATTCGCGAGCGACGCGACGACGATGCGGGCGGCGTGCGAGGCATGGAGCAAGGCCGCGGTGCCGTTGGTGGTCGTGAAGACCACGTCGCGCCCGCGGCACCGGTCCGGGGTATAGGTCAAAGGCGAGTTATCCATGTCGAACCCATCGATGCGGGTGCCGCCTCGCTCGCCGCCGAGCAACGGTGGAGGGTGCGAGGGGTCGGCCTGGGCCTTGGCGAGCAGCGCGTCCTCGACGGTGAGCGTGGGGCGGACGGCGCGGGCGCCGGCGCGGAGGGCGGCGGCAATGGTCACGCTGGCCCGGAGGTTGTCGATCACCAGCACGACCGCGCCGGCCAGGGCCGCGGGCTCGACGAGGCGCGGGTGCAGGTGGACGCTCAGCGGGCGGGCAACGGGGGCGAACTCGGGGGGCGGGGCGAGGTCGGGTGCGGGCATGGGCAGATCATGCGGGGCGGCGTGCGGGATTCAAGCCGGCGGGGTGGGACGGGCAGGTATTGGCGCGCGCCGGTGCGCCATGATCTGCTTCTTGGCGGTGCTGGTGTGTGATGATGATGGGGAAGGCATCGAGGCAGGAGGCACCGAGGCATCGAGTGGGGTCACGAGTGCGACGGGTCGGGCGAGGGAGTTGTTGAGACGCTGATGGTCGGCGCGTCGGTCGCAAGGCCCCGCAGCACGCCGGCCTTGTGCACCGTCTCATCCCATTCGCGGGCGGGGTCGGAATCGGCGACGATGCCGGCCCCGACGCTGTAGGAGAGCAGCCAATCGGCGTCGGGGGCACGTTCGCCCAGGGCGGTGCGGATGGCGACGTTCAGGGCGAGCCGCCCGTCGTCGCCGAGGTATCCGATGCACCCGCAGTACGGGCCGCGCGGTCGGCCTTCGAGCGCCTCGATGATCTGCATGGCGCGGATCTTGGGGGCGCCAGTGACCGAGCCGGGCGGGAACACCGCGCGGAGCAGGTCGAGCAACGTCGTGCGCTTCCGGAGCGTTGCCGAGACGGTGGCGACGCCCTGCCAGACGCCCGGCGAGTCGGCGTCGGCTCCGGCGTGGGGCTCGATGGCACGGCGTTGGTCGACGCGGACCGACCCGGTCTGGGCGATGCGACCGAGGTCGTTGCGCATGAGATCGACGATCATGTCGAGTTCGGCGCGGTCCTTGGCGGAGCGTTCGAGGGCGCCGGGGTCGAGGTCGCCTCGGAGGGTTCCCTTCATGGGGCGTGTCGTCAGGCGCCGGGGCCGGTTCGAGCGGACGGGTTCGAGTTCGAGGAAGAGTTCGGGGCTGGCCGAGCAGATGGCGCGCTCGAATCCGTCGGGGTCGGTGTGCTCGATGTGGGCGCCGTACCAGGGCTGGGCGTGCTCGAACAGGGCGGCCGAGAGACGCCGGGGGCTGGTGGCCAGACGGGCGTCGATGGTGTGGGCGAGGTTGACCTGATACGCGTCGCCGGCGCGGATGTGCTCGATGGCGCGGGCCACGATCGCCTCGTAGCGCTCGCGCGGCGAGACGACCAGCGCGTGGCGGAGGGGCCGGGCGTCGCGGCGTCGGCGCGGGCGGGGCGGCGCGATGCCCGGATCGCCGACGGTGGTCCAGCGCCCGGAGGTGTTGTCGTGGACCAGCGCGCCCTCGACGCGGTGCCAGACCATGAGCGGCCAATCGGAGCGGCGGGTCGGTTCGAGCGTGGGCTCGAGGACCGCGCCGAGGTTGTAGGAGAGGTAGCCGATCCAGCCGGACACGAACGGCGGCGCGTCGTCGCCGGGGCCGCCGAGCCAGCCGGCGCCCGGGCCAAAGCCTCGGAACGAAGCCTCAAGGGTCGCAAGATCGCTCTCGACGCAGGCTAGGTCGGCCAGCGCGGGCGTGACGATCGAGCGGGTCGGGCGGGCGAGGATCGACCAGCGGGACCGGGGTGAGCCGGTCGCGCCCGAGACGAGGGCGGCCAGGGGCTGGTGGTCGTGCCAGGCGTCGATGATGCGGGCGGGGGAGAGGCCGCGCGGGATGGGGTCGGTTGCGTGCGTGGCGGTTGTTCTCGCGGGCTTGAGGGATGGCGCGTCGGGCGAGCCGGGCGTGGGGGCCGGGTGTTCGGATCGATCGTACGCGGGCGTGGTGTTTCCTCGCGAGGGCCGCGGTTCTACACTTGGTTCCCCCGACGCGCTTGCGTCGGGCGGCGGCGGCGGGAGCGTACACAACCCAAGCGCCGAACGAACACGGGCCTCGGTTCCGGGCGATGTCCGACCCGCTCAGGGTCGGTGTGGAGAAGCCCGGGCACACCTCGGAAACGGACAACCACGCGATGGCCAAGAGCAGCAGCGGCACGAAGCGTCCCACGGCGACCCGGTCGGCCAAGAAGCACACCTCGGCGGTGGCGGAGCGGCCCAAGAAAAAGGCGGCCAAGAAGGCGGGGGCGAAGAAGCCCGCGCCGTCTCGTGGCGCGGGCGGGCCGCCCGAGACCGACCAGTTGGTGTTCTACTTCGGTCGCAAGAAGTGCGAGGGCAAGGCGTCGTGGAAGGCGCTGCTCGGGGGCAAGGGCGCGAACCTGGCGGACATGACCTCGATCGGCCTGCCGGTCCCGCCCGGGTTCACGATCACGACCAACGCGTGCGCGAAGTACTACGAACTCAAGCAGCGTCTGCCCGTGAACTTCATGAACGAGGTGCACAAGAACGTCGCGCTGCTCGAGAAGGAACTCGGCAAGACGTTCGGGGACGTGGACAATCCGCTGCTGGTGTCGGTGCGGTCCGGGGCCGCCGTGTCGATGCCGGGGATGATGGACACGATCCTGAACCTGGGCCTGACCGACGCGGCGGTGGAGGGCCTGGCGCGTTCGACGGGCAACCGGCGGTTCGCGTACGACGCGTACCGGCGTCTGATCAACATGTTCGGCGACGTGGTCATGGGCGTGTCGCACGAGCACTTCGAGCAGGCGTTCGACGAGCTCAAGCGCAAGCACCGGGTCACGCTGGACACCGAGGTGTCGGAGGAGGGCCTGTTCGAGCTGTGCCAGGTCTACAAGGAGGTCTACCGCCACAAGGTCGGCGAGGACTTCCCGCAGAACCCGTTCAAGCAGCTCGAGCTGGCGATCGAGGCCGTGTTCAAGTCGTGGATGCACGACAAGGCGATCTCGTACCGACGCATCGAGGGCATCACGGGCCTGAACGGCACGGCGGTCAACGTCCAGTCGATGGTCTACGGCAACATGGGCGACGACTCGGGCACGGGCGTCGCCTTCACCCGCAACCCGTCCACCGGCGACAACACCTTCTACGGCGAGTTCCTGGTCAACGCCCAGGGAGAAGATGTGGTGGCGGGCATCCGCACGCCGCAGCCGGTCGACCAGATGCCCAAGTGGAACAAGAAGGTCCACGCGGAGCTGCTCAAGATCAAGGGGATCCTGGAGAAGCACTACCACGACATGCAGGACATCGAGTTCACGATCGAGAAGAACGAGCTGTTCATGCTGCAGACGCGGACGGGCAAGCGGACGGGTCAGGCGGCGGTGAAGATCGCGTGCGACATGGTGAAGGAGAAGCTGATCACGGAGAAGGAGGCGGTGCTGCGCATCCCCGCGGGGGACCTGACGCAGCTGCTGCTGCCGAGCTTCAGCCAGACGCAGAAGAAGATCGCGAAGGTGCTGACGACGGGTCTGCCGGCGTCGCCGGGCGCGGCGGTGGGCAAGCCGGCGTTCACGGCGGAGGAGGCTGTCGAGCGCGCGGGCAAGGGCGAGCACGTCATCCTGGTGCGCAAGGAGACGAGCCCCGAGGACGTGGACGGGATGCACTCGGCGGCGGGGATCCTGACGAGCACGGGCGGGATGACCAGCCACGCGGCGGTGGTCGCCCGCGGGTGGGGCAAGTGCTGCGTCGCGGGCGCGGGGCAGATCCACATCGACGAGAAGGCGGGTCAGTTCCAGGTCGGCGGGCGCACGTTCGGGCGTGAGGACACGATCTCGATCGACGGTTCGACGGGCGAGGTGATGGAGGGCGCGGTCGCGACGCGCGAGCCCGAGCTGTCCGGCGACTTTGCGAAGGTGATGAAGTGGGCGGACAAGTACCGGAAGCTCGGTGTGCGGACGAACGCGGACACGCCGGCGGACGCGCAGCGGGCGCGTGACTTCGGTGCCGAGGGCATCGGCCTGACGCGGACCGAGCACATGTTCTTCGAGGGGGACCGCATCACGTCGATGCGTGAGATGATCCTGGCCGAGACGAAGGCGGAGCGCGAGGCGGCCCTGGCGAAGCTGCTGCCCTACCAGCGCGAGGACTTCATCGGCCTGTTCCGCGCGATGGACGGGCTGCCTGTGACGATCCGCCTGCTGGATCCCCCGCTGCACGAGTTCCTGCCGCACGACGACGAGAACCAGAAGGAAGTGGCGGACGTGCTGCGGGTGCCGGTGTCGAAGGTGCGCAAGCGCGTGTCGATGCTGCACGAGGCCAACCCGATGCTGGGGCACCGGGGCTGCCGCCTGTCGCTGACGTACCCCGAGATCCTGGAAATGCAGGTGCGGGCGATCGTCGAGGCGGCGATCGAGTGCCAGCGCGAGGGGCGCCGCCCGATCGTCGAGATCATGCACCCGCTCGTGGGCACGCGGAAGGAACTGGCGCTGCTGCGCGAGGCGACCCAGGCTGTGATCGACCAGGTGAAGGGCGAGGAGGAGTTCACGAGGAAGCTCGACGTCAAGATCGGCACGATGATCGAGATCCCGCGGGCCGCGGTGACGGCCGACGAGATCGCCGACGTCGCCGACTTCTTCTCCTTCGGCACCAACGACCTGACGCAGCTCACGTTCGGGTACTCGCGCGACGACGCGGGCACGTTTCTGCCGCACTACATCGACCACGACGTGCTCGAGTCCGACCCGTTCCAGACGCTGGACCAGGGCGGCGTGGGGCAGCTCGTGCGCATGGGCCTGGATCGTGGGCGCGAGACCTGGGTGAGGGAGATGTTGTTGGCCGCGGCGACGATGCGGAGGCTGCAGGCGGGGTCGAGGAGGTCTTCGAGGAGTTTTTCGAAGGGTTCGGAGGTGGGGTCGAGGAGGGGTTGGGGGAGGGTCGAGGGGGCGGGGGTGGGCATGGGGCGTGCTCCTACCCATGGGGCGGCGGGCGGGTTTGGGCGCGCGCCGGTGCGTTACGATTTTTGGGGGAGTGGGTTTGGGGCTGGGATTCTCGGAGTGGAACTGGTTTGTAACGGGCGCGCACAAAGGTGCGCGCGCACGGGTGTGCGCACAAGGGTGCTCTTGGGTTGTGGGAACGGGTGGCGACGGCGGTGGCCGCTGGCTGCTTGGGCGTGTGGCCGCGTTCGAGCGGGGCTGGAAAGCCCCGCCCCCTCGTCGTGCGCTGGTGTGCGGGTTTGATGGGATTCCGGTGCGGGCGGGGGTTTGCCTGTGGGGCTCGCGCGTTGATCGCACTCGCTTGCGCGTCGCGTTCGCCGGGGCGGGTCCGATGTGTGGCATGGCTGCTGCTCGGAGCAGCCATGCTCGATGAACGGAGGCGGGTTGGACGCTCGGCATGCCTGTGCAAAGCCACAGGCATGCCACACTTCGGGCGCGCTTCCGTCTTCGGCACGACCTTCGGCCAGAGCCCCGAAGGTCGTGGCACACCCGCTCGCTTGCGCTTCGCGTTCGCCGGCCCTCCGGGCCGAGAGGACGGGCGGGCTGGTCCAGGGGCTGAAGCCCCTGGCAACCATCGCCGGCCCTCCGGGCCAGGACGGAACACTTCCGCTCTGACCGTTCTCGACTACCGATCCGACTCCGGGATCCCCATGCCGCGGCGGTTGGGATAGGCGGGGCGCTGCGGCGGCGCGTACGGGCGGGTGCGGATGGCTTCGAGCATGAGTTCGATGGCCTTGTCGAGCTGCGGGTCGCGCCCGTTCTGCCACAACGCGGGGTCGTCGGAGACGACGTAGTCCGGATCGACGCCGTGCCCCTCGATGCCCCAGGTGCCGTCGCTCTCGTAGAACGCGAACGTGGGCACGCTGACCGAGGCGCCGTCGATGAGGCCGGGCACGCCGGTGATGCCGACGAGGCCGCCCCAGGTGCGTGTGCCGACGAGCGGGCCGAGGCCGGCCTGGCGGAAGTACCACGGGAAGGCGTCGCCGCCGGAGCCTGAGGGTCCGTTGATGAGCATGGCCTTGGGGCCGAAGTGGGCGTCGGGCGGCCAGGGCCAGTCGTGCCCGTCGCGTCGGGCCCAGTAGTTGGTGGCGGGTCGGTTGAGCAGTTCGATGAAGCGCGTGGGGATCTGGCCGCCGCCGTTCCAACGCTCGTCGACGATCATGGCGGGCATGTGGATCTGGCCGAAGTACTGGCGGACGAGGTTGTTCTGGCCGTTGACGCCCGTGTCCGGCACGTGGATGTAGGCGACCTGGCCGTCGGTGCGCTCGGCGACGTACTGGCGTCGCTGCTCGACCCAGGCGCGGTAGCGCAGGCCCGAGTCGGAGCGCATGGTGTCGACGACGATGCGGCGTGCGTCGTCGTCGACGACGGGCCTGGACGAAATGGTGAGCGTGATGGTCTGGCCCGCGAGGCCCTCGAACGCGGCCCAGGGGTCCTTGCTCGTATCCACCGGCATGCCGTTGACCTCGAGCAGGAAGTCGCCCTCGGCCACATCGAGCCCGGGCTGGTCGAGCGGGCTGCGGGCGTCGATGTCCCACGCGCCGGCGCGGAGGATCGAGGTGATGCGGTAGGCCGAGACCGTGCGCCCGCCGACGTCCTGCGATCCCAGGTCGAAGTCGCAGCCGAGCATGGCGACGTTGGCGCCGGGGGCGCCCTCGCTGGTGGGGCCGGAGCGGTAGTAGGCGTGCCCGACGTTGAGTTCCGAGATCATCTCCGAGATCACGAATCCGACATCGTCGCGGCTGGCGCAGTCGGGCAGCATGGCGGCGTACTGCTCGTACACCGCGTTCCAGTCGACGCCGTGCATCGTCGGGTCGTAGAAGTAGTCGCGCTGGCGTCGCCAGGCGTCGCGGTAGACCCCGGCCCACTCCTCGCGCGGGTCGATGGTCACGTTCATGCCGCCGGTCGGGACCGCGCTCTCGAACTTCTGGTTGGGGCGGGCCTCGATGATGTAGGTCCGCCCGGAGCGGTTCACGAGCAGGTGCTCGGCGTCGGCGGCGAGCTCGAACCCGCCGACGCCGGTGGCAACGGTCTCTTCCTTGCGCTTGTCGTCGTCGGTTTCGAGGGCGTTGTAGAGGCGGATGGAGGGCTCGCCCTCGATGCCGCGGGGCGAGCGCCGGGTGAAGAGCAGGGCCCCGGACTTGGTGACGGCGAGGTTGCCGATGATGCCGCGGTCGACGGGCAGGAGGATGGCGCGGGCCTCGAATCCGTCGAGGTCGATGCGGAGGGAGTCGTCGTCATCGTTGTCGTCGGTCTCGTCTTCACCATCCGCGTCGCCCGCGGCTTCGGCCTCGTGCCCGTCGCCATGGGCGTCGGCGTGGCCTTCGGGATGCTCGTGGGCCTCGACGCCATCGTTCGATTCGGCGTCCTCTTCGGAGTCGGCGTCTTCGTCGTTCCACGTCTCCTCGTCGCTGGTCGCGGCGAACGGGCTCTCGACATCATCGCGCAGCGGGACCATGGCGATCCGGGACGTTTGCGTGTACACCCACGACGTGCCGACGTCCTCGTACGTCGGGCTGTTGAAGTCCATGCCGGCGACGTAGTACAGGAAGTTGCCCTTGCGGTCGAAGGCGGGGCTGGAGGCGCCGAACATGCCGCTGGTCACGCGCGTGGTCGTGGCGGTGGCGATCTCGTGCAGGTAGATCGCGCTGGTCGCTTGGCTCTCCTGCATCGTGAACGCCAGCCACGACGAGTCGTGCGACCACGAGGGCACGATGGCCCCCGCCCACGGCTCCCGGATGATGGTGCTCGTCGTGCCCGTTTCCACGTCGTGGAGGAACAGATTGCCGGCCTGATCGGTGAACGTCAGTCGCTCCGAGTCGGGCGACCACGTGATGCCGAAGATGAAGTGTCCGGCGCCGACATCGACGGTGCGAGACTCGCCGCGCCCGTCGGACTGCGTGATGACAACCTGGTACTCGCCTGAGGCGTCGGACGCGTACGCGATCCAGCGTCCATCGGGGCTCCACGCCGGGTTGCGATCGGCGTTGCCGGCGGAACGGGTGAGGTTGCGGGGCGAGCCCTCCTCGGCGGGGAGCGTCCAGATGTCGCCGCGGGCCTCGACCACGACGCGCCGGGCGTTGGGCGAGATCGACCATCCGTCGATGCGCTCGGCGGCGTCGAAGGTCTGCGGGCGCAGGCGCGGCTGGGCGCCGGGGATTGTGACCTCGACGGTGCGGGAACGCCCCGAGGCCAGGTCGAGCAGCATGAGGTCCGGGCCGTGCTGGAAGACGATCTCGCCGGCGTTGCGTTCGCCCGGCCCGATGGCGGGGAACTTCACGTCGTTGTCGGCGAAGGTCGTGATCTGCGTGCGTTGCCCGGAGCGCGGGTCGAAGCGCCAGATGTTGAGGCGGTGCTCGGGGCCGGCGTCGGAGAGGTAGTAGAGCATCCCGTTGTGCCACATCGGGATCGTGTCGGTGCCTTCGAAGTCGGTGGCCTGGCGGGACGCGCCGGTCCGGGGGTTGAAGAGCCAGATGTCGGAGGCGAGCCCGCCGCGGTACCGCTTCCAGGTGCGGAAGTCGCGGTTGACGTTGGTGTAGGCGATCCAGCCGTCGGCGCTCAGGGAGGGGTTGGAGCCGGTTGGTATCGGCAGTCGCGTGGGCAGGCCGCCGGTCGCGGGGACGGTGAAGATCTCCGAGGCGCGGGCCTGGCCGGTGAGGCCGTTGGACGTGAACACGAGCTGGGCGTCGGGCGTCCAGTCGACGGTGCTCTCGCCGGCGGGATGGTGGGTGACGCGGAATGGCAGGCCGCCGTCGATCGGGATGGTGTAGATGTCGCGTCCCGCGTCGTACGAGCCGAGGAACGCGATGGTCTGCCCGTCCGGGCTGAAGCGTGGGAAGAGCTCCGCGCCGTCCGGAGATGCGAGCGGCGTCGCGACGCCGCCCGCGCGCGGCACGGTCCACAGGTCGTTGGCGTAGACGAAAACGATGTGGGTCGCGCTCACGTCGGGGAAGCGGAGCATGCCGGCGTGGGGGCGGGGCTGGGCCGCGGCCGACGCGGTCAGCGCCGCGATGGGCAGCGCGAGGCCCGCGAGGACCGCGAGACGGGCGGTGGACAAGGGCTGTGTTAGGGTGGCGGCGTTGCGCATCGTCATCGGGTCTCTCCGGAACCGGCGGGGGGGGGTGTGGCCCGCGGGATCGGGAGCGTACCGCGTTCTTCGGGGGGGCGGGGATGCCCCGTCGGCGGGGCGGATTCGATTGGAGCGTGGTGCCCGGGGCGGTAGACTGGAAGGCCCGCGGGTTGGCGCGGGTTGCTCCCGGCCCGGTTGGAACCGGCCCGCGCACGAAGTCCCGACGCGAAAGAGAGATGCCGATGACGTTCCGCCCCGTCGCTCCCGCCGCCCTTGCCGTTGCCTTGCTGGCCGGCGTGGCTGTGGCACAGCCTTGCACACCGACCTGGAGTAACCAGCCGGGCCAGCCGGGGATCACGACGGGGTATATCGCTCCGATCCTGGGCTACGACGACGGGTCGGGCGAGAAGGTCTACGTCGGCGGGTCGTTCTACAACTCGACCATCGGCGGCGCCCCCGGCACCTCGATGCTCGGGCGCTGGGACCCGAACACCAGCACCTGGTCTGCGGTCGGTTCGCCCGGCCTGGCCAACGGCAGCACCAACGGATTCCTGACGTCGTTCGAGCCCTTCACCGTCGCCGGCCAGCCGAAGCTTGTCGTTGGCGGGTTCTACGCCTCGGCGGGCGGCCTTCCCGGGACGGCGAGCCTGGCGATGTGGAACGGGGCCGCGTGGGAGGACCTGGGCACCGGTTGGCAGGGCAACGACCGCGGCTCGGTCTGGGGCATGGCCGTCCACAACGGGCTTCTCTATGTCGGCGGCGGCAACGTCGGCGGCTCCACGATCGGCGGGGTGCCCTACAACGGCGCCGCCTCGTGGGACGGGCAGGCGTGGACAAACCTCGGCGGCGGCGTCACGGGGTCCTTCAGCCCGTTCATCGCCGCGATGCAGCTCCACGACGACGGCTCGGGCCCGAAGATTTACGCCGCGGGGCGGTTCAGCAGCGCGGGCGGCGTGGCTGGCACCTCGTCCGTCGCGCGCTGGGATCCGGCGACCCAGCAGTGGGAGTCGGTCGGCGGCGGGCTCTTCTCGACCAGCAGCGCGTTCGGCATGGAAGCGCTGACCGTGTTCGAGGGAGAGCTCTACGTCGCCGGTTACCTGCACGGTGCGACCGGCCAGCCGACCGCGAACGTCTTCCGGTGGAACGGCTCGTCGTGGGTCGCGGTCGGGCAGCCGACCGGCGGGCGGATCACCTCGATCATCGGGTTCAACGACGGAGCGGGGGCGGACCTGTACATCGGAGGCACGGCCACACCCAACATCGGGTACTTCGCTCGCCTCGAGGCCGGCCAGTGGGTCGCCGTCGACGGCGGGGTCACCGGCAACTCGGTCACAGGCAGCTTCCCGTCGGTCTTCGGCCTGAGCGTCGTGGGCGACTCGCTCTATGTCGGCGGGAACTTCACCGCCATCGGCACAGTCGCCAGCACGGGCGGCCTGGCCCGCTACGAGGCCTGCCAGATGACGCCCTCGTGTGCGCCCGATCTGACCACCACCGCCATCGCCGGTTCGCCCGGCTACGGCGTGCCCAACGGCGTGCTGAACAACGACGATTTCTTTTACTACCTCGCCCAGTTCGCCGCCGGCAACGCCGCGGTCGCGGACCTGACGACGACGGCGGTCCCCGGCACGCCTGGCTACGGCGTGCCAAACGGGATCATCAACAACGACGACTTCTTCTACTACCTCGCGCTGTTTGCGCAGGGGTGCTGAACGCAGGCCCGCTCGCTTCGCGCGTGCGCCGAGGGCGGGGCCTCGTCTCGTCTCGATTGCCTGTGGGAGTTCCGAGGAGATCGCATGAGGTCGCTTGCCATCATCGCCGTCGTCGCGGGCGCGTGCTCGCTGTGTGGTGCCCAGACCGAGCGGGTCCGCCAGAACCCCATCCCAAACGGGTTTGGAGGGCTGTCGTCGCAGGACGCCCGGAACCCCGGCGGCCTCGGCTGGTTCAGCGAGGTCGCCGACAACTTCCAGGGCGATGCGTCCTGGAACATCAACCGCGTCCAGTTCTGGGGCGGGTACGCCACGACCGAGGCGGGGCGTGGCAACACCGACGGCTTCACGGTCCGCTTCTACACCGACAACGCCGGGTCGCCGGGCACCCGCATCTTCGAGCAGGACGTGTTCGTGTTCACCGAGACGCCGTACGCCTCGACGGTCATCATCGCGCCCGACCCGTGGATCGGCTACGACACCGAGGTCGTGCTCTCGCCCGGGTTCCAGCCGCCCTCGAACGGGCAGTACTGGGTGAGCGTCGTGGCGATCCTGGCCCGAGGGGGAGGGGCCAATGAGCCGCAGTGGGGGTGGATCCCGGCCCAGTCCGCGTCGCCCCCGCTGGCCCACCAGTGGTTCTTCTCGCCCGGCAACTTCACGCAGCAGGGCAACGACGTCCCGTTCGTGCTGTGGGAGGACGCCGCCGGTTGCGCCCCCGACCTCACCACCGGCGCCATCCCCGGCGTGCCGGGCTACGGCGTGCCCAACGGCGTGCTGAACAACGACGACTTCTTCTACTACCTGGCCATCTTCGCCGCCAATGACCCCGCGGCGGACCTGACCACCGGCGCGATCCCCGGCACGCCCGGGTACGGCGTTCCGAACGGGATCATCAACAACGACGACTTCTTCTACTACCTCGCCCTCTTCGCGGCCGGGTGCTGAGCCCGCCGACGCCGGACAACCTCGCGACTCTCCTTGACCAGAGGGCGGCTGCTTGCAGCCGCCCTCTGTCGTTGTGTGGTACCCTTTCACCGCCGGCGTCACACGCCGGAACGTCCGCCCGCCGCGCCCGAGCCGCCCATGCCCATCCCCGCCCATCCCGAGGACCTGCTCGCCGCCGCCCGGAAGGGGGACCGCGCGGCCCTGGTGTCGCTGCTCGAGCAGGTCGGGCCGACCGTCCGCCACCGAATCGAGCCGAAGATCGGCAAGTCCATCCGCTCGTCGATCGACGCCGACGACGTGATGCAGGTGACGTACCTGGAAGCGGTGCTCAAACTCGGCTCGTTCACGTCGGGCGGGATCGAGGGGTTCATCGCGTGGCTGACGCGCCTGGCGGAGAACAACCTCGTTGACGCGGTGCGGGCGCTCGAGGCCGCCAAGCGACCGGACCCGAAGAAGCGGATCCGACCGGGGCCGGGGCAGGACACGCACGGTGTGCTGATCGACGCCCTGGGCATGACGTACACGACGCCGAGCGTGGTGGCGAAGCGCCACGAGGCCAACGGGTTCCTCGAGGATGCGCTGGGGCGTCTCCCGCCGGCGTACGCAAAGGTGATCCGGCTGTACGACCTGGCGGGCAAGCCGATCGAGGAGGTCGCGGCCGAGATGGACAAGAGCCAGGGAGCCGTGTACATGCTGCGGGCGCGGGCGCACGAGCGGCTGAAGGAGACGCTGGGGTCGGAGTCGCGGTTCTTTTCGGTGGGGGGTTGAGAGCGGAGGGTGGCACGCCCACGCCTCGCGCCAGAGCGTCATGGCAAGCCCAGTTGGCGCAACCGCGAGGCGCGGGCGTGGTTCCACGTTTGTGCGCCCGTCCGCGTTCGCCACGCCCGCGCTGCGCGTGGGCGTGCCACCCGGCCTTCAGAGGTTCAGGTGGTGGACCACATGTTGCGACCAACCGGCGGCCGAGATCTGCTCAAGCGAGGCTGGAGTCTCGATGATGTCCGCCCCGCAGTATCCGTCGTCCGCGTGGACGATCTTCATGGGATCGTCGAACGCCCACTTGCACTCGTTGCACAGAAGGAAGAGCGTGCCATTGGGGCGCTGGACGATGACCAAGATGCCGTTCTCGAAACAGAGCGGGCACGTGGCGATTCCGTACTTTGTGCCCCGCTTCCGCACTCGTGGTCTCCGGGTCGGTATCGACGCGCGAGCGGGGGGCACGTCGCCCTTCCGGAGTCTATTGCCGTGGTGGGAGGGCGAGCAGGGCGGGGTGGGCGAGCGGGCGTGGTTTCGCGCCCGGACGCCCGTCCGTCCTCGCCACGCCCGCGCTGCGCGTGGGCGTGCCACCCGGCCCGTGCTCCCGCTCGTGTCTGCCGCGTGTTAGGATTCTCGTAGTGGCTCGCGGATTGGCGTGAGTCCCGTGGTGGGCGCGTCGTTCAGAAAGAGGGGCAGCGTGCGCGCGTCCGCTTCGGGAAGACCGCCCGATCGCCGCGCCGGAGCCGACGATGGACGAGCAACCCGGCAACCAGGGGTCGTTCGAGATGGGCGATGATCCCGCCAACGGTGGCGGCGCGGCCCCAACTCCCGGTTCCGGGCCCGGCTCCAGCCCTCGCGCCAAGTCCGGCTCCGAACGCGACCTCATCGAAGAAGCCCTGCTCGAGGCCGAGCGGGCCTCCCGTCCCCCGGACCTGCCCCCGCCCGACTCGTTCAAGGGCTACGAGATCCTCGGCGAGATCCATCGCGGCGGGCAGGGCGTCGTGTACCAGGCCATCCAGCTCGCCGCCAAGCGGCGCGTGGCGATCAAGGTCCTGCACTCGGGTCCGTTCGTCGGCTCGGCCGGGCGCACCCGCTTCGAGCGCGAGGTCCAGGTCCTCGGGCAACTCAACCACCCCAACATCGTCAAGATCCACGACTCGGGCGTGACCGACTCCGGCTCGTGCTTCTACGTGATGGACTACATCTCGGGCTCGACGCTCGACGAGCACATCTCGCGAGACCCCAAGCCCGAGCCGCGGGCCACGCTGGCCCTGTTCGCCAAGGTCTGCGACGCGATCGCCCACGCCCACCTCCGCGGCGTGATCCACCGCGACCTGAAGCCCTCCAACATCCGCGTGGATCGCAGCGGCGAGCCGATCGTGGTGGACTTCGGGCTGGCCAAGGTCGCGCTGAGCGACGTCGGGACCGACCCCGACGAGCCGCGCGTCATGACCATGACCGGCGAGTTCATCGGCTCGCTGCCGTGGGCCAGCCCGGAGCAGGCCGAGGGATCGGGCTCGGCGATCGACGTGCGGACGGACGTGTACTCGCTGGGCGTGATCCTGTACCAGATGCTCACGGGGCGGTTCCCGTACGCGGTGATCGGGAACATGCGGGATGTGCTGGAGAACATCCTCAAGGCCGAGCCGGCGCGCCCGAGCACGGTGCGCCGCCAGATCAACGACGAGGTCGAGACGATCGTCCTGAAGTGCCTGGCCAAGGACCGCGACCGTCGGTACCAGTCGGGCGCGGAACTGGCCCGCGACGTGCGCCGGTACCTGACGGGCGAGCCGATCGAGGCCAAGCGCGACAGCGTGTCGTACATGCTGCGCAAGGCGGTGCGCCGCCACAAGGCCGCGGCCACGATCGTCGCCACCGGGCTGGCGGCGCTGGTCGTGTTCGGCGTGTCGATGTGGGCGATGTGGCGCGAGGCGTCGAGCCAGCGCGAGCGGGCCGAGGCGAACCTGGCGTCGCTTCGCGGCATCGCCCGGACCATGATCGTCGAGATCAACGACCAGATCGACGACCTGCGTGGCGCGACGCCGGCGCGGGAGGCGCTGCTGACCAAAGCACGCGACCTGCTGAACCAGATGGAGGGCCAGGCCTCGGGCGATCCCGAGTTCCTGCGGGACCTGGCGGACGTGCACCTGCGCGTGGCCGACATCCACGCCGGGCTGTACGACCCACGGGTCGGCGGGATCGACGAGGCCCAGACGCACGTCGATCGGGCGGGCGAGATCCTGGGCGGGTTTGCGGGGGCCGAGTCGGACGCCTCCGCGACGGTGGAGTTGCGGGCGCGCGTCCACATCGCCCGGGCCGAACTGCTGCACCAGCGGCGCGAGTTCCAGCGGGCCGCCGACGAGTTCGCCGCCGGGATCGCGGCGTACGACGAGTTGCTCGCGCCACCGTCCGCGGGCTCGACCACGCCAGCGCTCGACAACACCGCCCAGAATCGCGTCCGCGACCAGCGGATGCTCGCGCGCGTCCGCCGGGCCGACTCCCTGCTGCGCGTTCCCCCCGCCGACGAAACCCAGGCCGCGGCCATCGAGTCAGAGGCCGACGCGACCTACGACGAGGCCGAGCGGTACTGGGAGCAGCGGGCCGCCGCGGCCCCGAGCGACCTCGACGCCGCCCAACGCCACTACATCCTGCTGGACCAGCGGGCCAGGACGATGGTCTCGGCGGCGATGGGGGCGGCCCGGGCGGGCACCGATCCCGGCGTCGTTGCGCAGGCCGCCGCCTCGCTCGACGAGGCGAGGGCGCTGGCCGAGCGGGCCCGCGACGGGTTCGAGCGCCTCACCGCGGCCCGTCCCCAGAGCGCCGACTTCCAGCGCGACCTGTACCTGGCCGACTACTTCCTCGGGCGCACGCTGCTCGACGAGGCCCGCCTCCGCGCGAGCCTGCCTCGCGAGCACGCCGGGGCACTCGACGAGGCCGGCGCGTCCGCCATGCGCAACGCCGCCATGGCACGCTTCGAGTCCGCGCTCCGAACCACCGAGCGTATCTTCGCCGCCGACGAGTCGAACCTCCAAGCCCAGCGCGACGTGGCCATCTGCCTCAACCAGATCGGCAACACGCTGCGCGACATGGCCCGCTACGCCGAGGCCGTCGTCGCGTTCGACCGCGGCCTGGGCATCCGGCGCGACATCCTCCGGGCCGACCCAACGCCCCGCCACCAGAGCGACCTGGGCGTCGGGCTCTACAAGCGGGCCGAGGTCGAGCAGCTCGCGGCCCGGGCCGGCGGCGTGGAACCCGCCGAGCGCCGCCTGCGCCTCCAGAACGCCGAACGTCTCGGCGTCGAGTGCGTCGGGGTGTTCCAGCGTCTGGTGCAGGACGGCGTGCTTGCCCCCGATTCGGTTGAGATATCGGACTCTTCGGCGCTCCTGCGTTCGATCCGCGACGACCTCCAGGGCGTCCGCGGAAGCGCCGGGCAGGGCGGATAACCGCCGGGAGTTCAGGTTGGTCTTCGCGCCCGGGGCACCCCCGGGTAGGCTCATAGAATCCCCTTGGCGGGGGAGTCGGAGGGAGAGGACGATGGGCATGCGCAACCGGTCGGTCCACGCACGCGCTCCACGCCGAGCGGCGATGGCGGTGGCGCCCTTGGCCCTCGCGCTTGCCGCGGGCTCGGCCCAGGCCCAGACGAGCGCCACCTGGCAGGCCGCCACCAACAACAATTGGTTCACGCCCGCCGCGTGGGACATCGTGCAGGTCCCCAACAACGCGGGTCCCATGACCTTCAACGCCTTCATCGGCCCCGGTTTGGTGGGCAGCCCGTTCACCGCGACGCTCGACGCCCCGGCGACCATCCAATCGCTCACCCTGACGCAGCTCATCACCACGCTCGACCTCTCCACCAACACCCTCACGCTCAACCAGAACCTCACCGTCAACCAGGCCACGGTGCAGGCCACGCCTGCGATGGGCGGCGGCACGCTCAGCGTCGCCGGCGATCTCTTCCTGACCGAGTCCCGGTTCCTGGGCGTCAGCCTCGTCACCAGCCCAACCAGCCAGGTCTTCCTCAACACCACCGGCGGGCTCGAGGACTTCATCTGCGACACCGACGTCAACCACCGCGGGCGCATGCGTTACCAGGGCGCCGGCGCGTTCACGCTCGACGGCAACACCACGCTCACGCTCGACACAACCGCCACGTTCGAGATCGAAACGCCCGCGGCCGTGATCAACGGCATGGGCGCCGCCGCCATCGTCAACGGGGGCTCCATCCTCCAGGCCCAGCCCGGCGCAATGACCCTCGCCACCGGCGTGGCCATCACCAACACCGGCACCATCGACATCTCCGCCGGCTCGTTCTCGACCGACGGCGTCACCATCCCCGGCGGCGTGCTCGGCGAGGGTACCTGGCGCGTGTCCAACGGCGCCACGCTCGACCTCCAGGGTGTCGCACTCACGAACAACGCCGCGACCATCGAACTCGACGGCCCCGGCTCCATGTTCACCGCCCTGGTCGGCATCCAGTCCAACGACGCCGCCGGCACGCTGCGCCTGACCGGCGGCAACACCTTCACCACCGCCGGATCGTTCACCAACGACGGGCTGCTGAACGTCGGCGACGCCAGCGAGTTCACGGTCGTCTCCGGCTCATCGCTCACCAACTTCGCCGCCGGCACGCTCTCCGCCGGTGAGTTCGACATCGGGGGCACCCTCCGGTTCGACGGCGCCGACATCACCGATCTGGACGCGACCGTCACGCTCTCCGGCCCGGGCTCGCAGGTCCTCGACGAGAACGGGCTCGACGGGCTCCGCAACCTCGACACCATCGCCGGCGCCGGCGACCTGACGCTGGCCGCCGGGCGCACGTTCACCGCCGGGAACGACCTGACCGTCGCCACCACCGGACGCCTGGGCGTCGATGTCGGCTCGACCTTCACCGTCCCGGCCCCGTTCAACATCACCAACTTCGCCTCCGGCACCTTCACCGGCGGCGTGTTCGACATCGCCGGCACGCTGGTCATGGAAGCCGACGTCGAGACCCTCGCCGGTGACTTTACCCTCGACGGCCCGGTCTCCAACATCGTCCGCCCCGGCGGCGGCGACGTGTTCGAGAACCTCAACCTGATCGACACCGACGGCGCCCTCACCCTCCGAAACGGACGCACGCTCTCGGTCCTGGGCAGCCTCACCGTCAACGGCTCGCTCACCATCGAGAACGGCCCGCCCGACAACCCGACCATCATCTCGGTTCCATCAGACCTGTTCCACAACTCGGGCGTCGCCGACCTCCGCAACGGTGGCACAATCGAGGTCGGCACCGCCGCCGGCCAGTACCGCCTCGCCGGCGGCACGCTCCGCGGCTCGGGCAATGTCGTCGCCAATCTCGTCCAGACCGGCGGCACCGTCGAGCCGGGCCAGGGCGCCGGCACGCTGTTCATCGACGGCAACTGGGCCCTCGACCCAGGCGTCACCGGGCTGCCCGGCGTGGGCATCGAGCTCGCCGGCACCGGGCCGGGCATGGCCGACTTCATCGACGTGAACGGGAACGTCGTCATCGGCGCCGGCGGGCTGGGCGGCCAGCTCTCCTTGGTGCTCATCGACGGCTACGTGCCGTCGCTCGGCGGCGACACGTTCGAGATCATCCGTGGGCTACAGCGCCAGGGCCAGTTCAGGAACGTCACGGGTCCCATGGTCGGCACCACGCCCGCTTTCGAGGTTTTCTACACCAGCACCTCCGTGTGGGTCACGGTGTACGCGGTGCCCGCGCCGGGGTCCGCCGCGCTGCTGGGGATGATCGGGTGCATGGCCCCGCGCCGTCGGCGTCGCTGAACGCTGATGCACCGGTTGCAAACGGTGAGGTCGGCGCGCGAGCCGGGGCGTCCCCGCCCCGGTCGTGCCACGTCCGAGTGATCTCGTCCTAGTCGTCCGCAACGCTCAGCCGCCCGTTGGCCCGTGCAACGCCCGCCACTTCGTCACCGCCTCCGGCTCCCGCGGATACAGCGGCAGCAAGGCGAGCGGGTCGATTGGCGAGAGCGTCGCCGCGACGCGGGCGCACGCCGCCGCGGACAGGCTCAGCGGGGCGATCAGCAGGCCAAGTCGCGTGGCCTCCTGGCGCATCGTCTCGGGCAGGTGGCGGTCGCAGACGAGGGCCGTGATCCGAGGGATGCCCGAACCCGACCCGTCACCAGTGGCCATGGATCGCAGCATGGAAGCGTCGCCGATCGCTCCGGTCTCGGGGACGGCGCCGACTAGCGGCACCCCCGTCCCGTCGAACAGGCTCAGGAACGCCGACTCGCGCTTCGACGCGAGTGCCACGGCGAACGCGCCGCCGGTGTCGGCGGCATGGGCTCGCTCGCCGCGGGCGTGGTGCCACGCGGCGATCCGCGCCGTCGCCACGCCGACGCAGCAGGCCCGCAAGCCGGAGCGCAGCGTGATCGCTTCGCCGATCGCCTTGGCCGTCGCGACCGCGACGCGCACGCCCGTGAACCCGCCGGGCCCGATCGACACCGCCACACGCTCCAAGTCCCGCGCCGACAGGCCCGCCCGACGAACCAGCCGATCGATCGCCGGCATCAGGTCGTCGTCCTGGCGCCCGGCCCGACCGCGGACCGGCTCCTGATCGATGATGGAGACGCCGCGGGCCAGCGCGACGCTCGGGCCGAGAACGTCGGCGCCGGATTCTGGGCCGCCCGGCGAGTCGAACTCCGCGCCGCCTTCCGCGTCCACCGCCGACGGGTTCGACACCTCGATCGCCAGCGTCAGCGGTGGGGGGGCGCGATTGGAATCGACTTGGACCCGGTCGCGGCTCACGATCCGCCCTCGGCATCATCGACCAGCACCACGTCGTGCCCGCGCGACTCGACGACCGCGACGCCGAACACGCGGACGATGGTCGCCTGCTGCTCGCGCACGATGCCGCGGCCCGTGACCCACAGCACGGTCGTCGTCCGCACCTTCGCCGGATCCAGGTCGAGTTCCAGCAGGCCCTCGACGATGCGGGCGGTCGGTTCGATCGGTCCGCCACCCGACCCGAACTCACGGGCCAGCCGCTCGGCCACGTCGGCCTCGATCGCCGCCTCACCGACGTAGGTGACCTGCCTCGTCGCCGTCCCGCTGGACCGATCTCGAGTCTGGCCGCGATCGTTGGTTTCGGTCACCCGCACCGGGGCGGTCGCCTCGAACGTCTGGCCAACGCCCAGCGACGCGGGCATGTACACCAGCCCGCCCTCGAACATCGTCAATCGCGCCCCCTCGCGCGAGGCGAGCAGCACGACCGACCCGTCGCCCTCGCGCCGCAGTGTCAGCACCCGCTCGACGCCGCCCTCGCCGGAACTCCGCACCTCGAACCCGTCCGGCATGCGGCGAACCTCTCGCCGGAACCCGCTGCCCGCGCCTTCCACCTCTGCGTATCGCTTGTCGGCGTCGCGGTCGGGGTAGAGGTCGAAGGCAGTGATCGCGGGCGCCACGCCTCGGTCGACGCTGGTGAGCGTCGCGGGCGCGACCGCCGAGGGGGCACCGGCGCATGCGGCCAACGCCGCGCTCAGGAGGATCCCTCCGAGCATCCCGCCGGCCCGACACGTCGCGTTCGTCTGCCCGCTCATCCGCGAACGATACCCGCCCGGGCGTCTCGGGCGTGCGGCGCCCCAGCCGCCCCCGCGCCTCAACCCTTCCGCGTCACCAGCCGCTCGATCCGCTTCTCCGGGACGCTCTTGACCAGGCGGTCCACGAACGAGCCGGGCGTGACGATCTCGTCCGCGTCCAGGGCCCCGAGGTCCACGATCTCCTGCACCTCGGCAATCACGAACGCCCCGGCGGTGGCCATCTCCGGGTTGAAGTTCCGGGCCGTCTTGCGGAACACCAGGTTCCCGAACGTGTCGGCCTTCCACGCCTTGACCAGCGACAGGTCCGCGTACAGCCCGGTCTCCAGCACATACTCGCGCGGCGAGCCGGTCTGCGGCAGCGTGGCTCCCGCCTTGGCGCTCTCGACCTCGCGCCCCGCGAAGCCGCGGCCTGGGATCGTCGCCCCGCACCGCCCGCTCGCCGGGCGATAGAACTCGCGGGTCTCTTTCCCCTCGGCCACCATCGTGCCCGCCCCGGTCGCGGTGTAGAACGCGGGGATGCCCGCCCCGCCGGCCCGGATCCGCTCGGCCAGCGTGCCCTGCGGATTGAACTCGACCTCGAGTTCGCCCTGGAGGAACTGCTTCTCGAACGTCGCGTTCTCGCCCACGTACGACGAGACCATCTTGGCGATCTGGCGGGTCTGGAGCAGCAGCC
The DNA here is from genome assembly GCA_020639215.1 of Phycisphaeraceae bacterium. Taxonomy (GTDB): domain Bacteria; phylum Planctomycetota; class Phycisphaerae; order Phycisphaerales; family UBA1924; genus JACKHA01. The sequence goes on along the minus strand of JACKHA010000006.1, from coordinate 50,324 downwards.
CGAGGCCGAAGTCGTCCACGCCCGCGTTGTTGGAGACGCAGGTCAGGCCCTTGACGCCGGTGTCACGCAGCGCGGCGATCAGCGTCTCCGGGATGCCGCACAGCCCGAAGCCCCCGACCATGACGGTGGCCCCGTCGAAGATCACGCCGTCCTGCTTGAGGTCGGAAAAGGCGTCGGCGGCGTTGAGATAGACCTTGTTCGGCATGGTGGGGTTCCTGGCGGGGTGGCGATCCCCGTGGTCACTCTATGACGAGGCCGCCCGCCGAGATGGGCGGCAACGGGAACCGCTTGTTCCCGTGGAGCGGGGGCTGCTCCGGGGAGACACCCGGGAGTAAAGCGGAGTTGAATGCCGGTTTGCGTGAGTAAAATATTCCGGCAAAAAGTTTACCGGCGAACGGCGAGCGGGCCAGGATCGAGCCGAAACCAAGGGCACAAGTCCATGGAAGCCAAAGAGTTCAAGAGTACGGCACCCGGACGCTTGGTTCCGGTAACCCTGTACGAGTCGGACGCGACGGGGCATCGATCGCCGCTGGTGTGCCGAGCATTTGTTCCCGACGAGTTGCCTCCGGCACTCGATTGGCGGGCGATCGTCGCCGACCACTACGCACCTCTTGAGCGAGCGGCCTTGGCGTTGGGGCGGCTGAACGGGTTGCACCGACGGGTCGGAAACGCGGCCCACCTGCTTCGCGCACTGTGGATGCGCGAGGCCAAGCAGTCTTCCGAGATCGAGGACATCCACACCACGGCTGAGCAAATGGTCTTCGCGGGCGCGGGGCGCGCACTCGACGTGCGGGCAGGAGGCAAAGAGAGCTGGAACTACGTGCAGGCTCTCGAGCACGGGCTTCGCTCTGACCTGCCGCTGACGGGACGATTGCTGAAAGAGATGCACGCGGTGCTGATGGACGGCGTCAGAGGAGAGGATCGCCGCCCGGCGCAGTTCCGCGATGCCGGCGTGTACATCGGAGACCACGAGAGCGGGCCTCGTCGCGCGAGGTTCGTGCCTCCGCCACCAGGACAGGTCCTCAACGATGCGCTGGCAGCGCTCGAACGGTTCATCAACGGGCCACCGGCGATGATCCCGCCTCTCGTCCGCGTCGCGCTGGCACACTACCAGTTCGAGACGATCCACCCTTTCCGCGATGGCAACGGCCGAATTGGTCGGGTGCTCGCGTCCCTCTCGCTGGTGCGAGAGGGGCTGTTGGACCACCCGGTGGTGTACCTGAGCGCGTTCATCAATCGCAACCGCCGCCGCTACGTCGATCTGCTCCTGGACGTCAGCCAGTCGGGCGGCACGGCGTGGGATGAGTGGATTGGATTCATGATCGAAGCAGTCGAGACGCAGGCGCACGACGCGGCGAACCGGACGGAAGCGCTCATCGCCATACGAGAGCGGTTCCAACGGCATGTCCAGGCGGTGGACGGTCCCGTGCGGTTGCTCACCCTGATCGACCGGCTGTTCACGATGCCGGCGATCAACGCGGGCGAGGCCGAGGCGTTGCTCGATGTCTCGAGGCCGACCGTCTACAAGGACCTGGAGTTGATGGAGAGCATCGGCATTCTCAGCGAAGTCACCGGCAAGCCGGTCAACCGCGACTGGGTGTGTCGTGAGATTCTCAGCGTCATCGAGGCGGACGAACTTCCCGGGAACGGGGGGCGGAGTGAAGCGGCCGATCCTTCTGCACCGGAGGCATGAAGCCCCACCCGCTACGCGTACCCCGCGGCCCGCATCCCCTGGTACGCCGCCAGCGCGGCGGCGTACGCCACGCCGCTCATCCAGCCCAGTTGCAGCAACGCCCACTTGGCCCCGCCCGCCTCGCGGGCCGTCACCGCCAGCGTCGGGAGGCACTGCATCGCCAGCACATAGAACACCAGCAGCGAGACGCTCGTGGCCGCGGTGAAGATCAGCGTCACCCCGTCGTCCCGCGTCGCGCCCGCCAGCTCGTCCAGCACGCCCTCGGCGTCCGGGTCGTCCGTGCCCGAAACGACGACCGTCATGGTCGAGACAAACACCTCCCGGGCCGCGAACGACGACACCACGCCGATGCACAGACGCCAGTCGTACCCCAGCGGCGCGAACGCCGGCTGCACCGCCCGCCCGATCCGCCCCGCGAACGAGCCCGACTGCTGGCGTCGCGCGTCGATCGCGTCGGCCTCGGCCAGGCGCGCCGATGCCGCCTCCGGGTCCGACACCTCCACGACCGCCGCCTGCTCCCGCATCGCCTCGGCCTCGGGCGACGCCCCCGCGTGCGGGTACGCCTGCAGCCACCACAGCACGACCGAGATCGCCAGGATCACCGTCCCGGCCTTCTTCAGGAACACGAGCCCCCGGTCCCACGTCGTGACCAGCGCGGTCCGCAGGCTGGGCCACTTGTACGCGGGCAGTTCCATCACCATCGGGCGCCCGGTGCCCTTGAGCAGCGTCCGCCGCGCCAGCAGCGCGGAACCGAGCGCCGCCGTGATCCCCAGCGCGTAGCACCCCACGAACGCCAGCGACGCCGCGAGCGCATCGCCCGGGAACAGGATCCCGGTCAGCAGCACGTACACGGGCAGGCGGGCCGAGCACGTCATGAACGGCGCGACCAGGATCGCCGCGAGGCGCTCCTTCGGGTCCGGGATGCCGCGGCAGGCCATGATCCCCGGCAGCGCGCACGCGTGGCTCGACAGCAGCGGCACGAACGCGTGCCCGCGCAGCCCGAACGGACGCAGCAGGCGATCGGCCACGAACGCGGCCCGCGCCAGATACCCCGTGTCCTCCAGCAGCGCGATCAGGAAGAACAGCAGGCAGATCTGCGGCAGAAAGATCACAGTCGCCCCGACACCCGAGACCACGCCGTCCGACAGCAGGTCTGCAACCGGCCCGCTCGGCAGCACGCCGTGCACCGCCCCCGCCAGCCACGCGAAGCCCGCGTCGATCCAGTCCATCGGGACCGTCGCGAGGCTGAACACGCCCCAGAACACCGCGGCCATGACCGCCGCAAACGCGAGCGGCCCAGCGAGCGGGTGCATGAGGACGTTGTCAAGCCGGTCGGTGGTGGGGGAGTGACGCTCGTGGAACGCGAGGGTGTCGGGCGGAGACGCCGCGCGGCTGGGTCCGCCAGCGCGCCGTGAAGCGGTCTTTGCCGCGCGAGCCGATGGCTCGCGCACCGTGCTGCCGGGTGCGGAGCCCGAACCCGGTGTCTCCCGCGTCCGAGCCGCGACCTCGGCCGCCCACCGCTCGAGCGCCTCACGGTTGTTGGGAATCTCGAGCGTCGTCGCGGCCGGCCCGACGCCCAGCACCCCGCCCGCGCTACGGATCTCGCGCGGGTCGCACGCCACGACCGGGCACCGGAGCGCCGCCGCCAGCCCCGCCGCGAGCGTCGCCACGCTCGCCCCGCCGCCGGCCTTGGCCGCCCGGTCCACCATCGTGAGCGCGACCACCGTGGGCAGCCCGAGCCCCAGCACCTCGCCCGCGAGCGTCAGGTTCCGCGAGAGGTTCGTCGCATCAACAACCAGCAGCACGCCGTCCGGGGCGACAGCCCGCTCTCCCGCCGGCGCGGCCTCGCCGAGCAGCGCGGCTCGGCACACCCGCGACTCGCTCACCGCCAGCGACAGCGAGTACACGCCTGGCAGATCGATCAGTTGCACGCCACCTTCGTGGGCGCACTGCGCCCGCCCGAGGCGTGCTTCCTGGGTTGTGCCGGGGAAGTTGGACGTGCGATGCCGCAGCCCGGTCAGCGTGTTGAAGAGCGTGGTCTTGCCGGTGTTGGGATTGCCGACCAGCGCGAGCCGCCACACGCGAGAGCGATCGGGCGCTCCGGCTCGCGCCGCGCTGCCGCCATCCCGCTCGGTCGACGCGGGCTCCACACGAACCACCCCGGATTCACCCGAGGCCACCTTGTCGGTTTCGGTGCCCATCGGCGCGTCGGGTGCGAAGCAGTCTCAGGTCAACCAGCCTGTCAGGCGTGCGTCTTCCCGGAGCAGACCTCGGGCGCCACGCACACCGTGATCCGCTCGGCGATCCGCCGGGCCAGGCCCAGGCGGCACGAATCGCCCCGCTCCCGACCGACCTGCACGATGCACGGGTCGCCAAGGCGGCACAGCCGCACCGTCGCGTTGGGATGCAGCCCCATGGCCCGGAGCATCCCGGCGTCGTCGGCCGCCAGCCCCGCGTGTCCGACCACCTGCCCTGGGTCCAGCCGCCCGGGCGAGCCGATGGGCAGTTGCGTCAGGCTGATGACCGTCTGGGTCATTCGGGGCTCCCGAAGGGGCGTTGGCGGGCCTGAAAGGGCACTTTGTTGCGACTGAGTCTCAATCGCTGCGAAAGCGTAGCGGGGGCGGTCCCGAGATTCCAGCCGGATTATCCGGCGCAGCCGAATCTCGGCTCGTGGGGGCGTCCCGCGGCACCGGGCCGGCGGCCCAACGACGACGAGCGTTCCGAGCAGGCCGAGGGCTGGGCACTCGCCCCGTACACTTCTCGCACGCTCCCGTAGCTCAGTTGGATAGAGCACCGGACTTCTAATCCGGATGTCGCTGGTTCGAATCCAGCCGGGAGCGCTTGGCCCCGTCGAACCCGGCCAGACCATGCCCGCCGGCACTACCCTCCGGCTCCATGCCGCACCAGGCCCGCGACACCCGTCCGTCCGAACCCGGGTCGCCCGACGACCACGCCTTGGCCGCGGCTCCGCTCGAGCCGCCCGTTTGGGATCGCACGATCGGCGCCCCGGCGGCGTGGACGTTCGTCGCGTGCTTCCTCGCCTGGATGCTCGTGGTCTTTACGGTCTGGACCACCTGGCCCGGCCAGGACCACGGCACGCGGATGGCCGACTCCAACATCCTCAACGCGGGCAATGTCTACGCGACGCGCGGCTTCGACCACCGCCACGCCATCCCGCAACTCGAGACTTACGAGGACGACGAGCGCCGCCCGGTGCTGTATGGCACGTACCCGCCCGGGCCGTATTGGGTCCATGCTGCGGTCCGTCTCGCAGGCATCGACGATGTCGGCACGATCCGCGGCGTGTCGGTCATCGGCGCGACGGTCGCGGGCCTCCTTGGTCTGATCGCCTTCAGCGTGCTGTCCCGGTCGTGGCTCGTGGGGGCGGTGGCCGCGGCGTTCTACTGCTTCTCGGCGCCCTTCTCCGGATACGCCGACTCGGTCCACATGAACGTGTGGATGCAGATCATCCTCTTCGCGTTCCTGACCGCGTGGGCCGGCTTCGAGCGGGTCCGCGGCCCGTGGCGGTGGGGGATCCTCGCGCTGGCGGGCCTGGCGTACTTCCTGCAGGTCTGGATGACGCTCGAGCAGATCGGCCTCATCGCGATCGTTGTCGCCGTTCGGACGATCCTGTCGCGCCGCTGGAGCGTGTGGATCGGCGGAGCCATCCTCGCGGGCGTGTGCGTGCTGGGCCTGGCCTCGCGCTTCTGGCACCTGCACTTCGAGTTCGGCTCGTACGACGGGGCTCGCGAGTATCTGATGGGCAAGTACCAGCACCGCTCCGGCGACGGCAACGCCGGGCGGTCGGGCGTGTCGATCGCGGACGTGGCCCGCCAGTGGCTGGGCCAGTTGTATTGGAGCGAGGCCGGTGAGAGTTCGCGCAAGCGTGAGTTCGGGTATCCATTGCTCGCCACGCCGGTGCTGGTTTCGGGCGGGCTGATCCTCGCGACGATGCTCGCCGCGCGGGCTCGTTACGCGCTGGGCCAACTCGTCCGCCCGCGCGCCTCCACCAAAGCGCATCCGTCGGACGCGCTGGCAGACTCCAAAGCCGCAGTCGTGCGGGAGACCCGCCTGCCGGTGCTGCGTGCCCCGCGGGCCGCGATCGGCTGGGGGCTGCTGCTGCTGCTCGCGTCCCTCCACTGGCACGTCTGGATGCGCCAGCACGCCAGCATCCACCCGCACATTATTCTGAACATGCTCCCCGGCATGGCGCTCATCCTGGGCAGCCTCGCGTCCGCGGGCGTGCGCCTGGCGATGGACGACGCACGTCCGGTCGGGCCCCTGCGGTGGCTGGGCCTCCCGCTGGCCGCGGCTCTCACCATCGCGTTCGCCTCGCACCTGCAGTACGCCGCGGCCCTCAACCGCCTGCTCCCGATCAATCGCGACATGCACGCGGAGCTGAACGCCCGGGCCCGGGCCGACCGTTGGTGGACGGATCTGGGTGACGCGCTCGAGCGTCGCTACGGCCAAGTCCGGCGAGTCGTGCTCTACCACTGGGGCCCGCGTCAGGCCAACCGCATGGGCCTGCCGCACCAATACGTCGAGGGCGGCCAGATGCCCGAACGCTTCGGTGGCGAATCCACCGGCATCATCGGCGGCCCCGCCGCCGGTGCCGACCTGCTGATGGTCGAGCACCCGCGCCGGGCCAAAACGCCGCGCGTGATCCTCGAAGAAGGCTTCGATCGCTTCGGCTTCCCGGAGATCGACGAGGGGCCCGAGAGCACGACGCTGTTCTTCTCGAACCGCCGGTGGGCGGATGCACCCGATGCGATACCGACCGACATCCGCTTCGCCGGAGGGCTGCGGATCGACGCGGTTCGCCTGAGCGAGTCGGTCACGGGCGACGCCTACGTGCTGTGCATGCTCGTGCGCGGGCCGAACGGCGCGGCGTTCCTGTCGGACAAACACGGCGTTCGGATCACCGATGGGGAATCTGCTGGCGGCGATGACGCCGCCGAAGATGCCGCAGGCGTGGATGACGAAGGAGAGTCAGTTTTCGACGACGCCCCCGAGCAGGCGATCCTCCCCACACGCCGCCCGCCCGACTCCATCTTCGCCCTCGTCCGCACCTTCGACTCCGACGGCCAGCGCACCGGCGTCTACTCCCCGATGCTCGCCTCGCAGGCCCTGTTCCGCAACCGGGCCATGGTCTGGATGGTGATCGACAAGCACCGCCTGCCGCGCGGCGGCTCGCTCCGCATCGCCCTGACGCCGCTCCGCCGCGAGGGGCGGATCGAGATCCGCAGTGCGCCGACGCTCGGCCCCGGCATGAGCCTCGATCAGGACGCGGGCGAGATCGTATGGGAGGTCGTGCATCCATGACCCACCGTTGCTCAACGCCATTGGCCGTGTGGCCCGCCGGATCGCGCAGCGGTGTGCTCGCCGGACTCGTGATGCTGGCGATCTGCGCCTGCCTGGCGGCGTGCGGGCGATCAACGCCCGGTGCGGCCCCGGCCACGGGCTCCGCCGCCGCGCACGCCCACGGTGCCACAGCGGCCGAGGAAGAGCCCCGTTACGTCGTGCTCTCGCCCGCGCTCGCGGTCATGCTCCGCGACCTGGGCCACGAGAACCGCATCGTCGCCCGCCATGCCTACGACCTGGTGCTCGACGAGGACCTGCCCGTCGCGGGCGAACTCGGGCGGATCGACTACGAGGTCCTCATCGCCGCCCGCCCGACGCACGTGCTCGTCGAGTGGGGCAACGCGGGCCAGGCCCTGCCCGAACGCCTCGAATCGCTCGCACGCGAGCGCCACTTCGAGATCATGCGCTTCACTTTGCTCACGCTCGCCGACATCCGCGACGCCGTCGACAGGCTCGAAACCGCGCTGCCCTCCACCGACCCCGCCCCGCCCGACGGCTTCTGGCAGGACCGCATGGACGCGGTGTGGGTGGACAACCGCCTCGACGACACCGGGCTGCCGCGCTTCGAACGGGCCGGGCGCATCCTGCTCGTCGCCGCGACCAACCCCACCATCGGCGTCACCGGCCCCGGCTCGTGGCACCACCAGATCGTCGAGGCCATCGGCGGCACGCCCGCCATCGCCGACGGCGCGCCCTGGATGGAACTCTCCGCCGAGGACGTTGTTCGCTTGGCTCCCGACGCGATCCTGCTCATCCAGCCGCGCGGACGCGACGAGCCTGATGCCGCTCCTGCAACGCCCGACGAAGTGCTCGAACGCCTCGGCGTCCTGGCCCGCCTCGACATCCCCGCAATCCGCAACCGCCGCGTCGCCCTGATCGACGACTCCCTGGCCCACACGCCCAGCACGGCCATGGTGCCGCTGACGGACCAGATCGCGAGGATTCTGGCGGCATGGAGCGCGCCCGACGCCCGCACGGGGGCGAATTGAGCCGTTTTGCGGCGTGAGCGGGGTGGTCGGTCACTCGAGGTACGTATACCCCTCCAGCCCACCCTCATAGAACCGCATCAGGCTCCGCGCATCGCCGACCGACATCGTGCCCTTCTTGACCGCACGCTCCGTGTCGCGCCGCACCGACCGCTCCAGGTCCTCGTGGTCGAACTCGACGTACGAGAGCACCTCGCGGACGGTGTCGCCCTCAACGATCTCGTCGATCTCCCAGCCGCCCTCGTCGTCGAGGCTCACGTGCACGACGTGCGTGTCGCCGAAGAGGTTGTGCAGGTCGCCCAGAACTTCCTGGTACGCCCCGACGAGGAAGAATCCCAGGTAGTAGGTCTGGCCCTCGAGCAGGTCGTGCACCTCGATCACCGGCTTGAAGTCCCGGTGGTCGACGCACGCGAACCGGTCGACCTTGCCGTCCGAGTCGCACGACATGTCGGCGATGGTCGCCCGGCGCGTCGGTTTCTCGTTCAGGCGGTGGATCGGGCAGATCGGGAAGATCTGGTCGATCGCCCACGAGTCCGGCAGCGATTGGAACACCGAGAAGTTGCAGAAGTAGATGTCCGACAGAAACTCGGGCAGCACCTGCAAGTCCTCGTGCAAGTCGTCGCCCCCGGCCTGGCCCTGGGCCCGCGCCAGCACCTGGCGCCCCGTGGCCCAGAACAGGCGCTCGGCGGCGGCCCGCATCGGGAGCGACAGATACCCCAGCGTGAACAGGCTCAGGGCCTCGTCGTACGCCTGGGCCGCGTCATGGTGCAGCTCGACCGGGTCCCGCTTGGCCGCGCCCTCGTAGGCGTCGATCAGGTCCAGGATCGGCTGGGGCGCCCCGTCGGGCTCCGCGGCGATCAGCGACCGCACCTTCGGCATGTCCGGGTCCGACGAGTACCGGTTCCGTCCCAGCACGTCCACCACCAGCACGCTCGAATACGCCACCATCGCCCGACCCGACTCGGAGAAGATCCGCGGGTGGGCCACCCCCGCGCTCTCGCACGCGGCCTTGATGCGGTACACCACGTCCGCGGCGTACTCGCGCAGCGTGTAGTTCACGCTCGACGCCCACGCCGACTGCGATCCGTCGTAGTCGACGCCCAACCCGCCGCCGATGTCGATCGTGTCCATCCCCGCGCCCAGGCGAGCCATCTCCGTGTACATGTTGGCCAGCTCGCTCACCGCGTTCTTGAACTGGCGGATGTCGCAGATCTGGCTGCCCACGTGGAAGTGCAGCATCTTGAGGCAGTCGAGCATGCCGTTCTGGCGGAGCAGCTCCATCGCGTCGATCATGCCCGAGACCTGCAGCCCGAACTTCGAGCGCATGCCCCCGGAGGACTCCCACCGCCCGGCCCCACGCGCCGAGGGCTTGCAGCGCATACCGATCCGCGGACGCACGCCGTAGGCCTTCGCGTGCTTGATCAGCAGCTCGAGTTCGCGGTACCTCTCGACCACCGGCGTGATGGTCCGACCCAGCTTGTGGGCCAGGATCGCCATCTCCACGTACTCATCGTCCTTGAACCCGTTGCACACGATCGGCATGTCGGGCATGTTCTCGGTCAGCCCGAGCACCGCCAGCAGCTCCGGCTTCGAGCCCGCCTCGAGCCCAAAGCCCAGCGGCCCACCGATGTCCCGGATCTCCTCGCACACGTGGCGCTGCTGGTTCACCTTGATCGGGTAGATGCACGAGTACCCGCCCGTGTACGCGTTGTCCGCCATCGCCGCGTCGAACGCCGCACGGATCTCGCGCAGGCGGTGGGCCACCATGTCCTTGAACCGGACGATGATCGGCGTCGTGATCCCGCGCTCGTCCAGGCCCTGGATCACCTTGTGCAGGTCGATCCGCCGTCCCCCGTCCTTGTCCGGCTGGACGAGCAGGTTGCCGTCGGCGCCGACCGCGAAGTACCCCTGGCCCCACTCGTCCAGGCCGTACAGGCTCGCCGAGTCGGCGGGCGACCACTCCGTCGGCGCCCGCGAGGCCAGGATCGAGTCCTCACGCTTTGTCTCACGCCGAACGCCTTGCACGGGTGCTGTGGTCATCAGTGGGGTGGTTCCTGCCAGGGGCGCACGCCGACCGGTCGCCGCCTCGCGGGGGCAACCCACGCGGCCTCGGCTCCGGGACCGGTGATTATTGCACGCACGCCGCCTTGCAAGTACCCTGAAGGCGCGGCGGCGGGAGGCCCCTCGTCCCAGCCGGTCTTGCGTCGCGTTCCGAACCGGCCGTGCCCTCGACGCCCCGCGGTGGGGTGTGCGCGGTGCCGACGGAGGAACGCTGCCATGCCACGAACGCCCTTCATCAAGAGCCACCGCGACCGCCGCACCGATCGAGTCTTCTGCGAGCCGCTCGAAGCCCGCCGCGTCCTGACCGCGTCGATCGAGGGCGGCATCCTCAGCATCGAGGGAACCGCCGGCGACGACACCATCACCATCACCCAGAACGCCCTGGGCACCATCGTGGTCACGGGCGTCGACGGCGTCCCCGACGGCACCGAGTTCACAGGTGTCACCCAGGTCTTCGTCAACCTGCGGCGCGGCGACGACTCGTTCGAGACCATCGGCGACCTCTTCACCGCCGCACCACCCTTCCCGATCGGCCTGGTCGTCTCGGGCGGCGGTGGCAACGACACCATCACCGGCGGCAACGGCGACGACAGGCTCCGCGGCGGCAACAACCGCGACACCATTTTCGGCCTCGGAGGCAACGACATCATCAAGGGCAAACGCGGGCACGACCTCCTGATCGGAGGCGACGGCGACGACCGCCTCGTCGGAAACGCCGGAAACGACGAGATCCACGGCAGTGGGGGCAACGACCTCATCCGCGGCGGCCGCGGCGACGACGAGCTGTTCTCCGGCCTCGGTGGGAGCAACCTCCTCCGCGGGCACGGCGGGGCCGACGTGTTCTGGGCTCCCGACGGCCAGGTCGATGACTATGGCCCGGGCGACCGGAACTTCGTTGACGTGGAGCACAACGGCACCAACCTGTCACAGCCCGGGAACACGTTCTGGCTCCGACTGTTCTCCGGCGAGACGCCCGCCGGACGCCTCGATCCCGGCATCGTCTCGGGGCTCAAGCCCTTCGTGAGCGTGTTTGGTCGGGCCGCGATTGAACAGGCCGAGCTCCGTCTCGTTCTGGACCGCCTGTTGAATCCCGAGCGGGCCCAGTTTACCAACAGCCTCACCGCGGTCACGAACCAGTGGTCTCCCCGGATCCTCGCCAACCCGGCGGCGTTCACGCTCGACGACTTCGCCCAACTCGGCGTCGATCTTCGCGATGTCCCGGCGCCGAACATCGACGTCCGGGATGCCTATGACAACTGGGTGCACGCCTTCGTGGACGAGCTGCTCACCGAGACCGAACTCGAACGGACGCTGCGCGAATGGCGCCCCGCAGACCCGGCAACCCAGGCCGCCCTGTTCGCGATCGACAGCGTGTTCGCGGAGTGAGACGACCGTCTCGAGCCTTGGCTCCCGCGAATCACTCGCAGCCGGTGCGAGCGCCCCGTGCCCCGCCCGCGGTGCGCGCCCATAATCGTCCCCCATGACCCAAGCCACGGGCGTCATCAAGTGGACGATCTACCTCGCGGCTCTGCTGGCCGTCGGACCCCTCGCCGCCGCGCCCATGGCCGCTCTCCGCGACGCCACCGGCGGCACGGACGCAACGATCCTGGTCGGCACGTCCCTGCCCGCGGGCCTGCTCGCGGGAATCGTGCCGCTCCTGGCCGCCGCCGCGGTCGGCCTGCTCGGGGCCCGCCTCGTCAGCCCCAAGCCCGGCATGGTCGCCGCCGGCCTCGTGCTGTGCTGGGCCGCGTGGCGCTCGGCCGGCATCGACGGGCTCATGCGCGCCACCCGCAGTGCCGCCTCCATCTGGCCCCTGGCCATCGAGGGCGCGATCCTCGGCGTGATCGGCATCGCCCTCGGCGCGATTGTGTGGCAGGCCGGCACGCGCCACGCCCAACACGACGACGCCAAGCGCCGTGCCACGACCACCCCCGCGGACGCCAACGCGACGCTCGCGCTCCTCCGCATGACCAGCCTCGCCTCCGCCGCCAAAGGCGGCCCCATCGCCGCGATCGGCGCCGCCCTCGTCGCTGCGGGCCTCGGCGCGTGGCTGCTCGCCCAGGACCCCCTCAAGGGCCAGACCATCGCCGCCGGCGTGCTGGCGGGCATCGCCGCCGGAGGCTTCAGCCGCGCCGTCGCCTCGCGCGAGGCCCCGCCGACCCCCATCCCCGCTCTCATCGCCATGGCCTTGCTCGCCCTGATCGGCCCGATCACCGCGATCGTGTTCGGCGGCGGCGGCTCGCGTCTGGTCGTCCAGGCCATCCAGGGCGACGCGTTCCCGCTCGCCATGCTCATGCCCTTCGACTGGCTCGCCGGCGCGTTCTGGGGCATCCCCATCGGCCTGTCATGGGCCGACTCCATGGTCGAGTCGCACGAAAAGTAGCCGCAAACGCGACCACTCGAACCCGCGCGGGCTCTCTTCCTCGCCACAGCGGGCGGGCTTGGCAAGCCGTCACACCGTCCCTTTGCCGGCATCAAATCCAAGGCGGCCGAATCCGCACGCCCCGCCCGAAGGAACACAACCGGGGCGAACGCGGTTCGCTCCCGAGGTGGGCCGGGCCCGTGCCGACCCCTAACCTTCACGAAAGGAGGGGGCCATGCCCCCCGCTCTCGCGGAAGTCCCCATGACACAGCCACAGTCCATCGGTGCGCCGATGCCCGACGTCCAGGCCTCGCCCGACAAACGCCGCGTCGCCATCGACCGCGTCGGCGTGAAGGACGTCGTCTATCCCATCCGCCTCGCGACGCCCGACGGCGGCGAGCAGACCGCCGTCGCACGCATCAACATGTACGTCTCGCTCCCGCACCACCAGAAGGGCACGCACATGAGCCGCTTCCTGGAGGTGCTCAACGAGCACGCCGGCGAGAAGGCCTGCTCGCCGTTGACCCCCGCCCGCATCCCCGAGCTGGCCCACGCCATCAAGGAACGCCTCGAAGCCGAGGAGGCCCACTTCGAGGCCACCTTCACGTACTTCATCTCCAAGCCCGCGCCCGTCACCGGGATGCACGGCCTGATGAACTACGAGGTCACCTTCGAGTGCACCGCCAACGGCACCGCCGACCTGGTCATGGGCGTCGCCGCCCCCGCCACCAGCCTCTGCCCCTGCTCCAAGGAGATCTCCGAGTACGGCGCCCACAACCAGCGTTGCCGCATTGAGGCTCGGGTCCGCTCGAACGGCCCCATGCTGTGGATCGAGGACCTGGTCAAACTGCTGGAGGACGCCGCCAGCGTGCCCGTGTTCGCCGTGCTCAAGCGCCCCGACGAGAAGTGGGTCACCGAACGGGCCTACGAGAACCCGAAGTTCGTCGAGGACATCGTCCGCGACCTGGCCGTGGCTCTGGAGGGCGAGGACCGCATCGCGTGGTACTCGATCAACTCCGAGAACTTCGAGTCGATCCACAGCCACAACGCGTATGCCCAGATCACGAGGGACAAGCGGGAGTGACGTTCCCCGTCCGAGTGGCAAACGACAGGCTGAAAGAAGCCGAAGAAGCCTCCCAACTAGGCTGGTACAATCGGTTTCCCAGAAGGGAGGTGCCCTTTGACCAAACTTTTGAGGACGGCGCGTCTCTAGGCCCCGCCGAAACGGACAACCCCGAACCCGCACGAGTTGATTACTCGGTGCAGCTTGGGCTCCGCCAAACCGGGCAACCCTAGTGGCAATCTAAATAGCGAGAACTCAAGAGTTAATCGCCTTGAGCCCGCTCGCCGCGCCACGATCAACAGAGCCCCGGCGCGTGGAGCGTCGGGGCTTTTTCTCGCTTCGCGTCCCTTCGCGCGTTTCGCGTTCCACGAACCGGTCCGCAGGCCTACCCCGCCATCAACCCGCACAGCACCTCGCACCCGCGCCCCAGCACCTCATCTGTCGCCGCCAGCGACACCCGGAAGTGCGTGTCCCGCGTCGAGAACGCCTTGCCCGGCACCACCAGCAGTTTCTTCTCGACGCACCGCTCAACGAACTGCGTGGATGAGATCCCCAGCCGCTCCGGCACCTTCGGGAACACGTAGAACGCCCCGCCCGGCTCGGTGACCTCCGTTACGCTGCGCAGGCGCTCCAGCACCATGTCGCGACGGCGCTCGTACCCGTCCACGATGGGGTCCATGTCCACGCCGTACGCCGCCGCCGCCGCAAACTGCAGCGGCGTCGGGGCGCACACATAGGTGTACATGTTGATCTTGGTCATCTGCTCGATCAGCGCCCGCGGCCCCACCGCGTACCCAAGCCGCCACCCCGTCACCCCGTACGTCTTGCCGAAACCGCGGATGACCAGCACGTCCTCCTCGGCCCCCGCCAGGCGCGCCGGGCTCGGGCACCGGGCCCTGCGCGCGTCGCCCACGCACGCGTCGCCACGGTGGGCCCGGAACGTGAAGTCGTCGTAGATCTCGTCGGACACCAGCAGCACGCCGCGCCGTCGGCACAGGTCCAGCAGGTCCGCCACGTCCTTCTTCGCACACACCACGCCCGACGGGTTGCCAGGCGAGGTCAGCAGCACGAACTTGGTCCGCTCGGTGATCAGCGGCTCGACCCGCGCCGCCGTGAGGCGGAAGTCGGGATACGTGTCGCACGCCACCATCCGCGCCCCACACAGCGCCGCCAGCCCCGGGTACAGCGAGAAGTACGGGTCGCCGACGATCATCTCATCGCCCGGACCGAGCAGCGTCTGGGCCAGCAGCACCAGCGCGCCCGACGTGCCCGACGTCACGAGCATCGACGCACCGCCCGCGCCCGCATCGCCCCGCGCCGTGCAGTCCCATCCAAGGTCCGTCTTCACCCACGCGTGGATCGCCTCGCGCAGCGGCCCGACGCCCACCGTCGTCGAGTAACCGTTGCGGTCTTGCTCGATCGCATCGACCGCCGCCCGCTTGATCGCCTCCGGCACCGCAAAGTCCGGCTGACCGATCGACAGGTTGATCGCGTCCGGAATCCGGGCCGCCAGGTCGCTGATCCGCCTGATCCCGCTCGGCTCCACCGCACGGGCCCGGTCCGACAGCAGTCGCGCGATGTCCATCGCTCGCCCCCGCAAAGCAGCCGCCCCGGCCCGAACGCAGCCGGCTCAGTTCAGGATTGGAACACCCACCCGCGCGGCGATCAACGCCACGCCAACCGCCTCAGGCCTTCGGCACCAGCGTCTTGGGGATCCCCAGGGCCTTGTCCTTCTTCGGGTCGAACTTCTTGTCGGCCGCCATCTTCGCGATCCGCTCGTCGCGCTTCATCACCGAACGCTTGCCGGTGAGCGAGGCCTTGGTCTTCAGCGAGGGGTCGAGGCTCATGGTCGATGCTCCGGGCGTCTGGCCGGACGCCGCGGCGGGCGGTTCCGGTGGGTGGCGGGTCAGAGGCTGATCAAACCGCCGAAGGCTCGGTCCCCGCTCACGGGCTGAACCGGAACCACTGCGGCTGCGAGAAGTCCGAAGTGCCCCGTTCCTCGCCCTGCCACCGGCGCCCCAACTCGGCGACAAGCGACTCGTGGCGGGATCGGCGCTGGGGGTTGTCCCGACCCGCGTATTCGTCGCGTGTCAGGCCCTCCAGGGTGTAGAGCGCGAAGAGCCGATTGTTGGCCGTCCCGCCCCGCTGTTCCACCCCGAGCGCCGCCACCCCGTTCCGGGCCAGGAACTCCAAGGCCCGCTCCGTGTCCGCCTCGGGCAGGCGTGACACCAGACAGAAGTAGTTCAGACCCGCCTCCCGGGGCTCGGTCGCGTAGTACCCGCCAGGAGCCTTGAAGTCCGTCCGCTCCGCAACGATCGCCGGAAGCCCACCCGCCCCAGCGGGTGGTGCCGAAACCGGCGTCGCAGGCGTGGACCCGCCGCCCGGTGCGGGTGTCGCCTGACCCGGTCCGGTCGCCGGAACCCCATTCCCGCTTGGCGGGTCGACCTCCCTCGGGCGGGCGGCGTTCGTCGCCGACTCGATCTCCTCCCGGGCCTCCTCCTGGGCCGCGGTGTTCCCGCTGGAATACCCCACGCTCCAGGCGATGAGCACCGTGACCAGAACCACCGAGAGCACGATGTACACGTAGTTGATGGGCAGGCGAACGACGCCGCCGCCCACCGTGGCCTTCCCGAACGTTCGCCCGCCGTCCCCGCCGGCGGCGGAGCCGGCGTCGCCCCCGGATTCGTTGCCCCGTTCGGGCCGCACCTGTTCCGCCCGTGCCGCCCGGACCCGCTCCGCCGGGGCGTCCTCCGCCTCGGCGTGCCACTCCGCCTGAACTCGCCCCGGCTTGGGCTCGAGCCGCTCGGTCGGGGCACGCTCCGACTCCGGAGCCACGCCGTTGCCATTGCGGCTCATGATCTCGAACAGCGGCGTGGTCTTCCGGCGCCCGGCCATGCCGCAAGTGTAGTCGAAGCGGGGGGTTGGGCGGGGGAGGAGTGACGAAGTGACGGAGTGACGCAGTGACGAAGCGGGGGGTTTGTCCGCACCCCCTCCGCAGCCACCGTGGACGCCCTGACGACGCCGACTCTCCTTCGCTCCGATTCTCCTTCACTCCGTCTCTTCGTCTCTTCGTCACTCCGTCACTTCGTCACTTCGTCACTCCCCTACGCTCTCCCCATGCCCACCTGGCTCCTCAAGACCGAGCCCGACTGCTACAACTGGGACCAGATGGCCGCCGACAAGCGGACCCACTGGGATGGCGTTTCCAACGCCGCCGCGCAGCTCCACATGCGGAACATCCAGAAGGGCGACGAGGCCTTCTTCTATCACACGGGCAACGAGAAGGCCATCGTCGGCCTGTGTACCGTCGTCAAGGGCCCGTACCCCGACCCCGAGCAGCCAGGCACCACCGCCAAGGGCGACCCCAAGGGCGTGCTCATCGACATCGCCCCCGTCAAGCCCGCCAGGACGCCCGTCACCCTGGCCCAGATCAAAGCCGACCCGCGCTTCGCCGAGTTCCTGCTCGTGAAGATCTCGCGCCTCGGCGTCGTGCCCGTGCCGCCCGCGATGGACAAGGCCCTGCGGAAGATGGCGGGATTCTGAAACCCTCGTCGCGCCGTACTCCGAGATCCCAAGGGACCCCCGGGTCACCCGTAACGCCTGCAATGATTCACCCCTTGATCCGGGGGCGTGCCCCCATCGATGTCGTGCCCCGAAGTGTCCGATACCGCTCCAGCCGCGGGCCCGTCACGCCCGCCGAGGGGCTCGCGATGCGCCGATCGATCCGCCCGCGGCTCTGCTCTCCGCTGGCACTGCGACTGCTGGTCGTGCCCGCGGGCGCTTCGCCCGTGCTGGCCCAGCCGGACGCCCCCGCGCTGACCTCGGTCGAGACCGAGCGCGAGGAACTCAGCGCCGGCCCCAACGTGGGGCGCCAACCCCGCCGCCCGTGGGATCACCCATCCGACGCGGATGATCCGCAGGCGCCGGACGCCGACGCCCTGGGCGACGCCGCCGACGAGGCCGAGGACCCGAGCCGCCTCCACGTCTGGCTCGGCGTCGACGCCGCCACCGCCTACGTCTCGCGCGGCTTCGTGTGGGAGGACTCGGGCCTCATCCTCCAGCCGTGGGGCGACCTGTGGTTCGACGTGCTCCGCGGCGAAGAGGCCACGTTGTCCCTCACCGCCGGAACGTGGAGTTCCTTCCACTCCCAGGCGACGTGGGCCGGCACCAGTGACGAGTTCCGCGAGCACTGGTACGAGCTGGACCTCTACGTCGGCGCGGCGGTCGAGGCCGGGGCGTGGGTCCTCGAGGGGCGTTACAACTGGTACACTAGCCCGTCGGACGCGTGGGACACGATCGAAGAGATCACCCTCAGCGCCGCGTTCGACGACAGCGAGTGGCTCGGTGAGTGGGCCCTCCAGCCCACCGCGCTCATCGCGATCGAGACTGGCAGCGCGGCCAATGACGGCTACGACAACGGCGTGTATCTCCAGCTCGGCATCGAGCCGGGCTTCGGCCTCGACGGCCTGGGCCTGCCGGCCCCGCTGGGCGACGCCTGGGTCTCCCTGCCCATCAGCATCGGCCTGAGCCTCGACGACTATTACGAGAGCGAGGACGACGACGGGCCGTACGAGGATGTCTTCGGGTTCGCCAGCGCCGGGGCCGCGATCGACATCCCGCTCAACGCCTGGGGCGGGTCCGCCGACGACGCCGACGCGTCCTGGGGCACGTGGAACCTGACCCTCGGCGTGCAGGTTGTCTGGATGGGCGACGCCGCGGCCAGCTTCAATGACGGCGACGAGATTGAAGTCGTCGGGATGATCGGCATCGGCGTCGAGTTCTGATCGGCGCCAAGGTGGGCCGACGCTCCGAGCCGGACCGCCCGCCCCATCCTCCGCCGCTCGATCTCCCCCACCGGATGCCATGGCCACGTCCCTGTGGGGCTATGCCGAACCCCTGGATTCCTCGCTCATCCGCCACCCCACGCGAAACCGCGCGCCACCCGCGCGTGCCAACTCCTGCCCATAACCCGTTCCCCGCCAACCTCGCCCCCCACATCCCCGAAACCATCCGCATCACCCACCTGGCCATCCTCAGCCAGCCATTCCCCGACGATCCGCGTCTGTCGGTGCACTCTCGGCGCCGTTCGTGACGTGGCGTGGCAGAAGGAGAGCGCGGCTGCTCGAAGCGCTGGGCGCGGGCACGGCGGCGCTCGGGCGTGAGAGCCTCCATGCCACACTTCGGGGTCCGTCCGTGGTCGGCGCAACCTCCTGCCAAAGCCGCCGGGGTCGCGGCACACTCGACTTCCGCTCCACGCGATCGGAGGGTCTTCACGTCGTGCACGTGTACACGAACGCCGGCGGGATGTTGCGCCACACGACGGGCGAGATCTCGACGCGCGAGAACAGACGCCGGACCGTCCTGCGGAAGCCCCATGCGCCCGGGAGGGTGAGGCCGATGTGGTAGCCGAACGTGCGGAACTGGCGACCCTGCGGGAGGGCGGCGGCGGTCTTCTCCAGGATCGCGTCGCGGACCTTCGCGGGGATGGAGGGCCAGCCGAGGCCGGAGAGGATGAAGTCGGCGTGGGGCAGGCCGCGCTCGGCGAGGATGCGGTCGATGTCGAGGGCGTTGGCGTTGAGGATCTCGACACGCGGGGCGGGGTCGTCGGCGTTGTTCGCGCCGGCTTCGAGGTCGGCCGCGAGGGCCGCGGCCATGCGCTGGTTGAGTTCGAGAGCGATGACCGTCGCGCCCGTGTTGCCCGCGGCCCGGAGCGCTTGCAGCACGGCCCGTGTGAAGATGCCGGTGCCGGGGCCGAACTCGACGATGGTGCGGAGGGAGGCGATGTCGACGCCGCGGAGCATGGCAGCGGCGAGGTGCGGCGAGGACGGGGCGATGGCCGCGGTGGCGATGGGGTTGGCGAGGAACTCGCGGAGGAAGGAGGGGCGGCGCGGGATGTCGGCGGGTTCGGGGGCCAAGTCCACAGGGTAGCCAACGCCGGGACCGCTACGGAACATCGCGTCCGCGGACGCCGTTGAGCGTGTGCATGATCGGGAGTCCGTATGACAGGTAGGACACGGGCGGGCTCTGCCCGGGGCCGGATGGAATCACTGGCAGAAACCCGGTGGTTGACGCGGCCCCGGAAGCACCATCCACGCGAACAAATCGGACCGGCTCGGGTGGTCGCTCGCCACTGCCGGGCTGCACACTGCGTCCGGTGTCGCGCTCGATCCATGAATGGCGTTCGCGCACCATACCTTTCAGTGAAGGGAACAAGACATCGGATTGGCGTGTGCCGGACCACTGTGCGGGGCCGACGCGCGTGCTTGGATTCCAGTACTCCGGACGAGCAATGAAACAATCGGCGTAGTAATACGCCGAGGCGCCGTAGAACTCCGCGTACGGCATTCGAAACGACTCGTGGAACGGGTCGCCCCCGTAGTACTCTGCCGACAGCGGGAAGTTCCACGCGAGATGGAGCTCGAAGAACTGGACGCTTGCGGTGCCCGACGGCGTGCGGAACGTCGTGAACGAAGCATACGGATCGGTGAGGAACGGAAAGGACTCCGCGTTGTCGCCGCTGTACAGGTGCAGTGTTGTAGCGTGTTGACGGAGGTGGGTGAGCGAAACGGCACTCTGCGCGCCCCGCCGCACGCCACGCATCGAAGGAATCACGATCGACAACAGCACTGCGATCAGGGCGATCCCGATGAGAATCTCAATGATCGTAAACGCCCGCCGCGGCGTACCGCGGCGGGCGCTCAATTTGGCCCGGGTTGGGCCGGCCGACGACGTCGAGCCTCGTTGCAGGAGCGAAGCGCCGCAGATCAGCGCAATGAGCACACCGTTGCGGACGATCGCCCAGGTGGCGTCGGCGACGGATGCCTCGAATCGCAGCATCAGCCCGAAGCAATGACACGACGGTGGACGCGCTAGGGCCAGGTGGGCACCGAGGGCGATGGTGAATGCGGCCAGCAGAGCGACATACGCCTGCGTGGCCAGTCTGCGATGCTCCCCAAGGAACCACAGTCCCGCCACGATGCCTTCGGCGACCGGAATCACCAGTGATAGTGTGGGCACGCTCCAAGGAGGCAGCAAGTCCCAAGAGTAGAGAGATCGCGCGAATGCGTCGAGTGAGGCCAGTTTCGCGACCGCCGCCACCAGCAGCACGCAGAACCCGGCGTGCAGAGCCCAACGTGCGACATGCTGACGAGAGAGGCGGCTCATGCAACAGTCTCCGGGCGACCGGCCGACTTGATCAGCAACCCGCGCCGCTAGGCGTCCTGCCGCTCATCGTTTGGGTTGTCCATCCGCCCAACGAGAAGCACCCTTCGCCCAGCTGGTAGTTGAGGTACTGGATGTTGACCTGGCACGTCGCCGTGCCGCTCGCGGTCCAGTGCTCTTGGCCCGGTGAGCCCTCCTGCACGTCCGGGAGCATGCTCCCGCCGAGAAGGTCGTCCGGACACTCGACCGGATCGGTCATGTCGATCCAGAACGAGCACGAGGTGCTGCCTCCGGGCTTCTGCTGGAAGCAGGGCGTTTCGCCACCGCCACCGCCACCATCGGCGTGAGCCAGCATCACCGTGGCGAAGGCGGTGGTTCCCGTGACGAGCACGGCGGCGAAGAGCGAGGGTGCGGGGCGTGGCATGATCATTCCTTCTTTCCGTGGTTCAGATGGCCTTCGATGCAGAACGAGGGGCACGAGACGCGCGTGCCCGGTGCAAGACTCTGGTCACGACGAGCGCAGCGGCGAGAAGCAAAGCAACGATCCAGCCCACCACACGCCAGCCTGAGGGTGCTGTGGCACCGCGTTCGGCGGCTGGTATCGCAGCCGTCACGATTCCGTTGGGCGTCGATTCGGTGCGTCGATCGCGAGTGGGTCGGTAGTCGTGCGCGACGGTAAACGACACCGGGCCGCGGACCGCATCGACACCATCGAACGTCGGAATCGCAGAAACTTGCGCGAATCGGGTCGCGTCGATCGGCTCAACGCTGATGGTGTCGATGGCTTCGGTGAGGCGCCCTCTTGCGTCATACTGCTCGATTCGATCGGGCACGAGAAGGGGCGAGGGCAGCGCAGAATGTTCACGCCACCCAGAGAACGTCGTGTACCCGCCGCTCTCGGCTTGTCTGGCTGGCAAGGTGACAAGCGTGGCGCGCGTCACAGCCCAGACGCTTCGTTGGGGGAGCCGGGAGAGGTCGTAGCGCCATTGGACCCCGTCGTTTCGGATGGCCGTGATGCTGGCCGAGTCGCCAGCAATCTCGATCGAGGCGATCTCGAGATTGCGGTACGAGGCGAGCCCTCCAAGGAACATCCTTTGGCAGTACGCTTGAACCTCGCCGCTCGCCCAACCAAGATCGCCTGACGGCGGCGGGGGGGCCTCAGGATCAAGGATCTTGAGCGCGTGCTGACCCATCGCCCATGCGACCTCTGGAGTGACAACCACATCGCCCATCGACTCAGTCGAAGGTGAATCGACGTTCGACCGAAAGCTGCGTGGGTCAAGAATCCAGAACTCACGCGATTGCACATCGGGTCCGTCTTCGTTTCGTCGTCGCTCATCGGCCAGAGACTGCCTCTCCGGATGTTCGGGGAACGGCGCGATCCGGGCCTCCGCGGCGCTTAGCTCTTCGGGTGTCAGGCGTGGATACCGCAGCACGCGGAATGAGACGTGGATTCCGCTTGGGGGTTGCCGCAACTCGGCGACCCGCCAAAGGTCCCGAATCGTCGTGTCATCAAGCGGTTGTCCCGAGGCGCTCTGCGCCAGAAACGATCCGAAAGCGAGAGCAAGGAAGACCAATCGAAGTTGAACGATGGGATCGCGGCACATGGGCAACTCACTCCATCACTGTGGAGATCGGCGCACGGTTCTTGACCGCGCGCACCCGCCAACTTGCACCACTCTACCCCCCCCCCCCCTGTCAAGGACCCCGTAAGTCCCAAACTTGTCCACAGTGCCTTATGCACAGCAATGGGGTGCAAGGATTGCGAGGCTGATCCCCTTGGGTGGGGTGGGCCTCATCTACTCCCGATCCGCGAACGACGTCCCCACGCTCCGGGCCGCGGCCATGAGCGGGTGGTCGTGCGGCACCGTGCGCTGCTTGCCCGCCGCCTCGACCAGGGCCACGTCGGTGTACTGCCCGCCTTGGTACGCGACCATCCGGTTCTTCTTGGCCCCCAGCAGCAGGTCCATCGCGTAGTCGCCGAAACTGGTCGCCAGCACGCGGTCGGCGGCCACGGGCGTGCCGCCGCGCTGCACGTGCCCGAGCACCACGTACCGCGACTCGAGCCCGGTCTTCTGCTCGATCATGGACGCGACGAGGCGGCTGACGCCGCCGAGGCGGATGGGGTCGGGGCTGGTGGGGTCGGTGCGTTCGATGACGATCTTGCCGCCGGCGGGCTTGGCGCCCTCGGCGGCGCAGATGATCGTGAACCGCTTGCCGCGGCGCGAGCGCTGCTGGCAGACGCGGGCCACGATGTCCGGGTCGAAGGGGATCTCTGGGAGCAGGATGATGTCGGCGCCCGCGGCGACGCCCGAGTGCAGCGCGATCCAGCCCGAGTTGCGCCCCATGACCTCGACAACCATCACGCGGTGGTGGCTGGCGGCGGTCGTGTGCACGCGGTCGAGCGCGTCGGTGGCGATCTGGACGGCGGTGAGGAACCCGAACGTCAGGTCCGTGCCGTGCAGGTCGTTGTCGATGGTCTTGGGGACGCCGATGCAGTTGACGCCGCGCTTGATGAAGACCTGGGACCCGGTCATGGTGCCGTCGCCGCCGACGACGACAAGGGCGTCGAGGCCCTGCATCTCGATGTTGCGCATGCACAGGTCGGTCATGTCCTGGAACTTGGGCGTGCCGTCCTGGTTCTTGCCGACGGCGAAGCGTTCGGGGTTGGCCTTGTTGGACGAGCCGAGGATGGTGCCGCCGGCGGTCAGGATGTTCGAGACGTCGTCGTGGGAGAGCAGGCGGGTGCGGTTCTCGATGAGGCCCAGGTAGCCGTCCTCGATGCCGACGACCTCGATGCCGTGCCCGATGGCGTCCTTCGTGACGGCGCGGATGACAGCGTTGAGGCCGGGGCAGTCGCCGCCGCCGGTGAGCAATCCGATGCGGTTGACGGGGGCGGTGCGGGCCATGGTGGCTCCTGGACGGACGTTCGGTGTGTGATCGGTTGTGTGCGAGCCTTCGGCTTGCATAGAGCGCATCGACGAGGCCAGCGTAGGACTTTATCGGAACTGGTCGGGGGCGGGGCGTCGGCGACGGGAGTGGAGTCAGTAGGATGGGGCCGAGTCGCTGCGGGCGGGTGCTCGTGGTGACGCCTCTGGGGATTCGCGCGTGCCCGTCCGGCGGTGTGGCCGGGGGGATGGCGGGCGATTGCACGGGCCGTCAAGCGTCGGCCACGGATGGGAGGACTCGAATGGACCGGCACACGAATCGGATCGGCGTTGCGGCGATGGTTCTGGTCGGCGGGCTGGCCCATGGGCTTGCCTGCGGCGTCGCGGCGGGCCAGAGCGCGGACCTGCGCTATCGGTGGGAGGCCGGTCAGACTCTGCGGTACGAGGCGGGCCAGCAGACGAGCCAGGAGATGAAGGGCGGCATGTTTGACTCGAACTCCGAGATCGACAACGTGTCCGTCTCGGAGATGAACGTTGTCGGCGTCAGCGACGGCGTCGCGGAGATCGAGGTCACCACCCGGTCGATTCGGGTCGATGCGGACATGGGGCCGGTTGGCGGGATGGGTGGCGGGCCCGTGCGGTATGACTCGGAGAACCCGGACCATGAGGGCCGCGAGAGCGACCCGCTGATCATGCCGTTCGTGTTCTTGCTCGGCAAGACGTACACGATGACGCTCGACGAGGCTGGCGAGCTGCGGAACCTCGACGGCTACGCCGAGATCGTGGACGCGATGCTCGAGAAGGTGAGCCCGCAAATGCGGATGGGCATGGGGGCGGCGCTGGCCGATGAGGTGTTCGCCGCGGGCCTCGAGCAGATGTGGCACGTCGTGCCCGGCGGGGAGACGGAGGTTGGCGAGTCCTGGGAGTCGCACATCACCCAGGCGATCCCGATGCTGGGCAATCTGATCATCGACGTGACGTACACGTTCGAGGGGATGCGGGAGCAGGGTGGGGCGGACCTGGTCGTCATCTCGTCGGTCGGGACGGTCTCGATCGACGGTGCGGGGGGGATGGGCCTGCGGATCACCGAGGGCTCGATCGACGGCG
Source organism: Phycisphaeraceae bacterium (assembly GCA_020639215.1). GTDB lineage: Bacteria > Planctomycetota > Phycisphaerae > Phycisphaerales > UBA1924 > JACKHA01. The sequence goes on along the minus strand of JACKHA010000006.1, from coordinate 25,642 downwards.
AGATCCTGTTCGACGCGGAGCGGGGGGTGCTGGTCTCGTTCGTGCAGGACCAGACGATGGTGATGTCGGTCAACGCGGGCGGGATGGAGATGGAGCAGCGGTCCGAGACCCGGATGAGCAGCCGCCTGCTGGAGGGCGACGGCGGGGGCGCCGAGGATTCGGACGAGGCGGGGGGTGACGAGGGCGGTGGTCGGTAACCCGTTCTCGGATCAGGTACTTGTGCGTCGGTGAGAATCCGCCGATCCGGCTGCGGGGGCGTGGCGTGGCTGTCGCCTCGTTCGGTTGCAGGGTGCGCCCGAGGGATCTGCTGAGAGAGTGGGCCACTGGGTTCGGGGTCAGGAGCGCAGGATGCCGCGAGGGTTCGGGCAGTGTGGGTTGGGCGTGGCGGCGTGGGTCGGCGTCGCGCTGGCGGCGACGGGCGTGGCCCGTGCGCAGTCCGTCGAGATGCGGTATTCGTGGCCGGTGGGGGCGTCGCTGACGTACGACAACCGGGCCGAGGTCCTGACCGAGGCCGAGAGCCGGCGTGAGACCGCCAGCAGCGTCATCACGACGGTCGCGACCCAGCGTCTGGACGTCGTGGGCGAGCGGCGCGGCTCGGGCGAGCTGGACGTGACAACCACGGCAGTTCGGGTCGACGGCGATCTGGGGGCCGCCGGGCGGATCCGGTTCGATTCCTCCAACGCGGCGGACCGGCGGCGCGTCCGGGAGGACCTGATCGCCCCGTTCGCGTTCGTGCTCGACAAGCAGTACACGCTTCGCCTGTCGCCCGTCGGTGAGGTCCAGCGGATCGATGGCTACTCGGACCTGCTCGAGGAGATGCTGAGCGGCCTGCGCGACCGCGCCGTCCGCGAGGCCATGCGGGCGACGATGGACGAGGAGATCTTCCGAGGCAACCTCGAGCAGCAGTGGCACGTGCTGCCCGATGGCGGGGTGGACGTCGGAGACTCGTGGACCATGCGTCGTTCGCAGGAGATCAAGGGCGTTGGGCGCCTTACGCTGCAGATGCGGTACACGCTCGAGCGTGTGCAGAACATCGATGGCGAGCCCGTCGCGGTGATCTCGGCCACGGGCGACGCGTGGGTCTCGGGCGGGCAGGCCCGGGGGGTGGAACTCGACATCACCGATGCGCGGATCGACGGGCGGGTGGTGTTCGCGGTGGACGCGGGCGTGCTTCTGTCGGCCGAGCAGCGGACGTTCCTGCGGATGGAGGTCCGCGCGGGCGGGCAGTTCATCGCCCAGACGATGGACATGTCGTCGAGCGTGTGGCTGACCGGGGCCGACGGGTACGGCCTGCCTTCGGGCGTGGTCGATCCGTCACGGCGCGACCGGGCGGTCAACGCCGGCGGCGGCCCGGGGCGGCCGTCGGGCAAGCGCTGAGGCGTGCTCGAAGCGAGGCGGGCGGCGTCACTACGATTGCCCGATGCCAGGACGCGAGCCAACAGAGTCGGCGGAAACGGGGCGGGTCGGCGCGCGCGGGCCGGCGGCGGACGGCGGGCCGCGAGGCGAGCGCCTCCAGCGCGTTCTCAACGACGCCGGCATCGCCTCGCGCCGCCAGTGCGAGGCTCTCATCCGTGAGGGGCGGGTCAGGGTCAACGGCGAGGTCGTGTCGTCGCTCCCGGCCTGGGCCGACCCGCACGCGGACACCATCACGGTGGACGGGCGGGTGGTGCCGAAGCCCGAGCCGCTGCTGTACCTGATGATGAACAAGGCGGCCCGGACGCTGACCACGGCCCGCGAGGGAGCCGACGACTCGCGGCGCACCGTGCTGGACACGGTGCAGCACCCGCTGGCCTCGCGCCTGTTCGTGGCCGGGCGGCTCGAGTTCGACTCCACGGGCCTGCTCATCCTGACCAACGACGGCGAGATGGCCAACCGCCTCACCCACGCGCGCTACGGCGTCGAGAAGACGTACCAGATGGTCGTGCGCGGCACGCTGGACGAGGAATCGCTGGCGCGGGTGATGGAGGTGGTCGGCCAGGCCGGGCGGCGCGAGGCCCGCGAGGCGGGTGTGGTCCGGCAGGCGAAGGTCGAGGTCACGATCCTGGCGCGCGAGACGGGGCGGACCGTGTTGCAGCTGGTGGCGCGTGAGGGGCGGGTGGCCGCGGTTCGTGATGCGCTGGCGGCCATCGGGCACCCGGTAAAGATGGTCGAGCGCGTGGCGATCGGGCCGGTGCGCCTGCGGGGCGTGGCGCCCGGGCAGTGGCGCGAACTGGAGCGGGAGGAGCTGCACGCCTTGCGTCGGGCGGTGAGCGGGAGGGGCTCGGCGGCCGGCGGGACGAGCGGGCGCGGCGGCGCGCCGGCACCCGAGGCGAGGATCGCTCGCCGATTCCGGGGCATCGGGAAGCCGATCGACGCCGAGGGCGGGGCCGGGCGCGGGCGTGGCAGCGGGCCACCGGGCGACGGGGCCCCGTCGGGGCTCGACCGGCGCCGTGGGCGTGGGCCCGGCTTGAACGAGCGGCGGAAGAAGAAGGTGGTCAAGAAGAAGCCGATGAGTTCGCGCTCGCGGGGCGGGGCGCTCGATGGCACCGAGGCGTCCGATCGCCCGCGTCGAGAGGCCCGGAGTTCGGGGCAAGGCGGGCCCGATAAACGCCGAAACACGGGTGGGCAGGCGGGCGGTCCGCCTGCGCGGCGGACGGATCGCGCCGATGGCGGGCCGGGGCGACCCTCCGCACGCCCCGGCAAGGCGTTCGGTGGGCGTCCCAAGAAGGGTGGGAGCGGGGCCTCCAAGCCCGGCGGCAAACGGGGCGGGTCCCGGGTCGCCTCTCCGGGCGGCCCAGGCGGAAAACGATCCGGCGGGCCTCGCGCCGGCGGGAGTAAGGGCAGGCGGTGAGCACGGGAAACGGCCAATCGACGCGAGAGATCGAGCAGCGGGCCACCGGCGTCGGGCGCAACGAATCCGCGCTGGTCGATCGCGACGACGCCGACGCGCCGAGCAAGGAGAGCCTCATCCGGCGGATCGTCCGCTGGTACCGCCAGATCGTGCAGACCATCCACGTGCTGCGTCGGGCGGGGCGGATCCTGATGCACACGTCGCTGCCGCGGATGGCCGCGGCGCTGTCGTATCGCACGATCTTCGGCCTGATCCCGACGCTGGTGATCGGCATCGCGGTGCTGGGCTCGTTCGCGTCGCCCGAGCGGATGCAGGAGACGATCCGCGGCCTGCTGGAGTACAGCGGCATCTCCGAGATCGTGATCGACCAGGAGACGGTGGCGCGGGCGGAGGCGGCGGCCCACTACCGCCCGGGCCTCGAGTTCCTCGCGCCGAAGGATCCGGCACTCCAGCAGAGCGGTCCGCAGCAACCGGGCGCGACGGGTGGGAGCAGCGGTGGGATGACGTCCGCCCCGACAGGGTCGGCGGCGTCGGCAAGCCCGCCATCAGCGGGCGCACCGGGAACCGACAACGCCCAAGCGGCTCCCCCAATCTCGCCGCGCCTGGACCACTGGATCACCGATCTAGTCAATCGAGTGCAGCGCATCGCCTTCCAGGCCATCGGCGCCATCGGCGTGCTCATGCTCGCGTATGCCGCGATCTCGATGCTCATCGAGGTCGAGCGGGCCTTCAACGACATCTACCGGGCCCCGCGGGGGCGTGCGTGGCGTCAGCGGATCCCGCTGTACTGGACCATGCTGACCCTCGGGCTCACGCTCGTGCTCTTCACGTTCTTCCTCAGCGCCCGGGCCACGGCGTGGCTCGGCGACCTCAGCCCCGCGCTGGGCCAGGGCTCGGCCCTGGGCACGCTCATCACATTTTCCGCCACGCTGCTCACCAGCACGCTGCTGTTCATCGGCGTGTACCTGTGGGTGCCCAACACCCGCGTGGCGTGGCGCCCCGCGTGCATCGGCGCGTTCGTCGCCGCCCTGGGGTGGGAGATCAGCAAGCTCGGCCTGGCCCAGTACACCAACTTCGCCACCGGCTACGCCCGCCTGTACGGCTCGCTCGGGCTCATCCCGCTGCTGCTGATCTGGGTGTACGCGACGTGGCTCATCGTGCTGTTCGGCCTGCAGGTCGCCTACGCGCTGCAGCATTACAAGACGTGGAAGGCCGAGGACGAGGCCCGCGATGCGGCCCCCGCGGTGATGGAACCGGCGGCGGTCGTTGTCGTCGCCGCGGAGATCGCGCGCGGCTTCGCCACCGGCAAGGCGGTGCTGGGCGGGAATCTCGGGACGAAGGTCGGCCTCGACGACCGGGCGGTGCAGGCGATCGTTCAGCGGCTCATCGCGGGGGGCTTCGCGTCGCGCCTCGAGCAGCCTGATACCGGCCTGACCCTGTCCGGGCCCGCCGAGCGGGTGCGGATCGAGGACCTGCTGCGGATCGGGTTCGACATGGCCGGTCCGGCGCGGGGCCTCGCGGCGGAGCTGCGCGAGCAATCGGTCAAGGCCGTTGAGGGGCGGACGCTCGCCGGGCTGGTTCCGGCGGCGGTGGGAGGAGCGGCTGTTGCCACGCAAGGGCTGGCGGTGCTCGATGGGGCGAGTCCTCCAGAACGCCTCGCCCCGCAGGACGGCGATCGCGTCCGGAAGTCGGATGACACCGCCGCCGAGCCGACCAACGATGATGCGACCGGGAGGCCCCCCGTAGACGGAGAGTCGGATGCGGACGAGTTCGAGACCGAGTCGAGCGACCACGAGCGTGGCGCGACGTAACGCGGGGTTGAGCGTGGGCGTGTGCGCCACCGCCCTCGTCGCGCTGCTCAGTGGCGGCTGCTACGAGCGCGTCGTCGAGACCCGCGGCATCGGCGCGTCGGGCACATCCACATACGAGCCCACGCAGCCGACGGTGCTCGATCGCCTGATGGGCGGCCCGAGCCAGAACTCGGACTCGCAGCGTCGGTATCGGTCGAACTGAGCGGGGCGATAGCGACCGACGCCGGCCGCCTCGCCCTTCCTGGGGTTGCGGGCGTTCCGCCCGCAATCACGTCCTTGTGCGGGCCGGAGGCCCGCAGCCCAAGCCGATTCCCCTCGAATCCCGCCGGTCCTTCCCGCCCCCGACCCCTATGCTTCCCGTTCCCGCCCGAGCGTCCCGGCGGCGGAGGCGTTCGAGGCCACGATGCACGCCGAAGTCCTCAAGGAGATCTCGATCTTCCTGGCCGATCGCCCCGGCGAACTGGTCGGCGTGCTCGAGGCCGCCGACGCCGCGGGCGTCGACATCGCCGCCTTGTGCGTCTCGCACCATCACAATGCCGGCCAGTCGGCCCGCGGCGTGGTCCGCCTCATCGGCACCCCCGTCGACCGCCTCGAGGGCGTGTGCGAGTCGCTCATCGAGACCGGCAAGGCCGGCCCCATGGCCGAGTTTGAGGTCCTCGTCGTCGGCATGCAGGACCGCCCCGGCGCCTTCCGCGACATCGCCGCGGCCCTGGCCACCGCCGGCATCAACGTCGAGTACGCCTACCAGACCCCCCAGCGCAACGGGCACAGCGGCTACTCGGTCTTCCGCGTCAAGGACGGGATGGTGGGCAGGGCGGTGGAGGTGGTGAGGGATTTGCCGTAGGGCGTGTCCAGCCTTTGCGCCACATCCTCGTTACCCTGGTCAGCGATGGATCAACAGGAACTTCGGGTTTCGGCTGGAGTGGGGTCGCGTTGGTTCTACGCGGCGCCGGCCTCAAAGTTCCTACGGACGTCGACCGACGGCATTCTTGCGGTACTCGTGCGAGGCAGCCCGTTTTCGGTTGAGTCCACACAGAGAGACGCCTGGATTGAGACTATTCAGATCCTGAAGCAAGCCCTGCCACACGTGCCCGAGGCGAGCTGGCTGGCACTCGAGTTCTCGATCCCTCGTGTCGGAAAGCGGGCGGACGCCGTTATGGTCGCCGGCCACGCCATCGTCGTCATCGAGTTCAAGGTCGGAGATGGATCGTTCGGTGCGGATGGGCGGCGGCAAGTCTGGGACTATGCCCTCGATCTGAAGAACTTCCACAGCGAGTCGCACGACGCGACGCTCGTTCCAGTTCTGGTCGCCACGCAAGCGTCGTCCCCGACGACCGAACCGGTAGTCCAGGACGACGACGGCGTTGTGCGCCCCATCGACGCGGTGCCGAGGACACTCGCTGACACGATTCGAACAACATTGCGGGAATTGCCCGGCCGAGCGGTGGAGTGGGAGCGTTGGGCGGCCGGGCAGTACTCGCCGACACCCACAATCGTGGAGGCTGCGACGGCGCTGTATCGGGGACACGCCGTCGAGGCCATCTCTCGGGGCGATGCTGGCGCGACGAATCTCACTGCCACCACCGGCGCGATCGATCGGATCGTCCGCGAATCCCGCCAGAACCGACAGAAGTCGATTTGTTTCGTAACAGGCGTCCCCGGTGCCGGCAAGACGCTCGTCGGTCTGAACGTCGCGTCAACGCACATGGAACGGGGACGCGACTCCCACTGCGTGTTCTTGTCCGGCAATGGCCCGCTGGTCGCGGTGCTGCGAGAGGCGCTTGCGCAAGATCGGGTGGCCAATAGGAACGCTAGCGGCGCGACGCTGCGAATTGGCGATGCCCGACGGCAAGTCGGTGCCATGATCCAGAACGTTCACCACTTCCGGGATGAGTACGTGCGCAGTCCCGAAGCGCCATTCGATCATGTCGCACTCTTCGACGAAGCGCAGCGCGCGTGGAATCGTGAGCAGACGGCCAAGTTCATGAAGCAGAAGCGGAACCTGGGCTACTGGAAGTTGTCCGAGCCCGAGTTCCTGATCTCCTGCATGGACCGCCACACGGACTGGGCCACGATCATCTGCTTGGTGGGCGGCGGTCAGGAGATCAATACGGGGGAAGCCGGGATCGGCGAGTGGCTGCGAGCGGTCCGAGGTTCGTTCCCGCACTGGCGAGTGCACATCTCGCCGCACCTGCACGACGCGGAGTTCGCTGCTGGGGAAGCCCTGGCCGAGTTGCACGACTCCCCGCAGGTCTCATGGGAGCCGGCATTGCATCTGTCGGTTTCGATGCGGTCGTTTCGCGCCGAGCGTCTGTCCGAGTTCGTCAAACGACTGCTCGACCGTGACGTCGGACCGGCACGTTCGGTCTTGGCGGGCCTCAAGAGCCGGTATCCAATCGTGCTATGCCGGAGCGTGGATGCTGCCAAAGCCTGGCTTCGCAGTCGAGCGCGAGGCAACGAGCGAATCGGCCTCATGGTCTCATCGCAGGCGTCGCGGCTCAAACCACTCGCGATCGACGTACGAGCACCGCTTGACCCTGTCGACTGGTTCTTGAAGCCGGGCACCGATGTGCGATCGTCGTTGTACTTGGAAGACGCGGCAACCGAGTTCGACGTGCAAGGGTTGGAACTGGATTGGGTTGGCGTCGTCTGGGACGCCGACTTCCGCAGCACGTCCCACGGATGGGAGCCGTGGGCGTTCCGTGGCGCGGTATGGAAGCGGATCAGGGCGCAGGACCGAGTGGCGTACCTGAAGAACGCGTACCGTGTTCTCCTGACCCGCGCTCGCCAAGGCATGGTCATCGTCGTGCCCGAAGGCGACGAAGGGGACCCCACGCGGGACCCCACCTTCTACGACCCCACCTATGAGTACCTGCTCGATCTGGGCGTCGACCAACTCGATTGAGGAAGCGACCCCTACCGCCCCCTCCCCCCAAACTCCAACTCCAGGTACTTCGCCACGTAGTCCACGATCGACTCGGCCGTCGGGATGTCCGGGTTGCTCGTCGGGCCCATCGGCTCGAACCGCATCCCTTTGAACCGCACCACCGCGTCCTGCAGCGTCAGGCCGTGCTGGATCGCCAGGCTGAACGCGCGGCAGAAGGCCTGGCAGAAGCCGGAGATCGCCGATCCTGCCTTCGAGACCTTGATGAAGATCTCGCCGGGCATCCCGTCGTCGTACAGGCCGATGGTCAGATACCCCTCGTGCCCGGCGACGGCGAACTTGTGGGTGAGGGATTGACGGGTCGTGGGCAGCGCACGGCGAGCGAGCATCATGCGGGGCGATTCCTGCGACTCGTCCATCGGCTGGACTGTACCGCCCGGGCCGGGGCCGAGCCGGCCGCGATACCGCCCCGGTACCAACCCCGGAACGCCGCGGCCCGGGTCGGAGCCCGAGCGGAGGTAGTGATCGGACGAAGTGGCGGCGTCGCACCACAAGCGGTGGGGGTGGGGGGGACGAGGCGGGGACGAGCGGTGCGGGTGTTTGTGTTGTGGATGGGGTGGCGGATGGTATGATCGTGGTCGAGATGCGACGGGCACGGATGTGCCACGACCTTCGGGGCTCTGGCCGAAGGTCGTGCCGCCCACGGACGGACCCCCGAGGTGTGGCATGCCTGTGGCTCTGCACAGGCATGCCGAACGTGCAACAACGCTCCGTTCATCGGGCATGCTGGCTCAGAGCAGCAAGCATGCCACACGACGGGGCCGCTCGGCGTGATTGAACACGACCTTGCCCAGAGCGGCAAGGTCGTGGCACAGGCAAGACGCGGAGGCGATCGATGCGGTGTGCGGTCACGATTGCCATCTTCACAACGGCGGCGGTTGGCGGCGCTTCCGCGTGCTTTGCCCAGACCGCAGCGATCGGCGTCACCCACGGCCAGCCCTCGGGCATGGTCGAGCCTGGACAGTCGATCCGCGTCAGCGCGACGCTGAGCCGCGAGAACCAGCCCGGTCAAACCACATGGCTGCAGCACGTCGCGGGCGGCGTGCGTCCCCAGCCCGACACCGGAACGCCGAGCGGCTTCTCGAGCCCATTCGATCCCGGCAACTCGCTGTGGAGTCTGGCTCCTGGCACGCCGAGCGGCGGCGGGATGGCGGGCTTTGAAGTCACGTTCAACGTCCACCCCGTCGGCATCATCCAGCACCCGCAGATCTGGGACCAGTCGCCCGTCGAACTGTTCTCGTTCGATTGGGAAGCCCCAGCGGTCGCGACGCCGACAGTCTTTGAGTTCGCATGGGAGCCCGACCAAACGCAGCCGCTGGTGGGCGTGTGGGTGCTCTCCTCCGGCACGCCGCTGCAGATTCCGACCACCTACACCGGCACGTCGATCCTCGTCGTGCCAGCACCTGGATTCGGGTCGATTGCGATCGGCATAATCGGGGTGGCGTGTCGGCGGCGGTCACGCCCGAAAGGAGGCTCGGCGTGACGCAACGGCATCCACTCGTTGCGTTCGTTTGCGCGACCACGGCGGCCTCAGCGGTGCTGGCCCAGTCCGCCGCCGTCGTGGTGTCCCACGATGATCCCAACGGTGTTCTGGCTCCGGGGGAGTCCGTCCGCGTGACGGTGCGACGGATCATCCCATCGGGCCTGTACCTCCATCACATCGAGGGCGATCTGCGGACCACGCCCAACGCCGGGACGATCTCGGGATTCTCCAGCAACTACGTGCCGGCGTTCAACCCGTGGACCGTCCAGCCGGGCACGATCTCGGGTGGCGCCATCACCGGATTCGCGGTTGACTTCTACACGCACCCACTGTTCGTGGGGGGGACGTTGCCCGGGCAATGGGGCACCGTCAACTACGAGTTGTTCTCGTTCGACTGGACGGCCCCGCAGGTCGGCGCGCCGACGGCCTTCGACTTCAACTGGCTGGCCGCGCCCGCGTACCCCGAGATCACGGTCTACGAACTGCTCTCGATCCCGCCGATCGCGCTGCCGACCACCTACACCGGCACCTCAATCCTCGTCGTGCCGAGTCCGGGCCCGGCGGCGCTGATCGGCGGCGTGCTGGCGATGGCGGCTCGCCGGTCGCGCCGGCACGGCTGAGGCCCCGCCACGCCACCGCCCCAGTTTCCGGACCGAACCCGCCACTCCGGGAATCGAACGGGCGACAGACGAGTTCCCACTGATGGTTCCTGGTGGCGGTCTCGGCCCAAGGTCCTTACCGGCCCGCCCCGGGGGTTCCGGCAAGCCCCTCAACCCGTTTGCCTCCGGCCCCCGAACGGTCGATACTCATGGTGGTGATTCGCCAGAACCCAGAGCGTGCCGGCGTCCGGGCTGCCCCCGACGCCCGTGCCGAGGCCGGCCCCAGGCCGGGCCCACGCGCGGTGCCCGCGCTGCTGGTGGTTCTGGTCGCCTTGGCCGCCTCGGCCCGGGCCGAGACGCTCGGGCCGGTGACCCGCTCCGTAGCCACCGAGGCCGCGGCCGTCCGCCTCCTCTCCGACGCCCTCGTCCGGGCCGTCCGGAACCTGGGCGAACAGGACGAGGACCGCGACGAACCGGTCGCCGCCCCCGTCCCCGCCGCCGACTTCGCGACCGCGGCCATCGCGCCGCCCGCGCCCGAACCAGGCGATGAGCCGGGCGTCGGGCACGCTCCCGTCCTCGGCTGGCACCTGCTCGACATGCCGCCCCCAACGGTGTGAGCGGCCGTTCCCGGCGCGGGATCCGCGCCGAGCGTGGCCGGGCGACCCGTCGCTCGTGATCAGTGCGTTCCCGGATCACCCAGCGACGCCCGCCGCGTCGGAGCGCCCGCGATTCTCGCGGCGCGACCTTCACCGGTTCGATTCTCACCCATCCAGACCAATCGGCCGCGCCCCTCCGCGCGGCCACTCGGCGTCCTCCCGCGCGGCCCCCCGGCCCGGCGCAGGACGGCCCGCGAAAGGCGACCCATGTCAGGCAAGCAGGACATTCCTCTTATTGGCCCGATCCTCAACCGGATCATCGGCACGCGCAACGACCGCTTCGTCAAGCGGTACACCACCCGCACGGAGCAGATCACGGCCCTCGAGCCGGAGATGCGGAAGCTCGACGACGAGGCCCTCCGCGTCAAGGTCAAGGGCTTCCGTGACCGCTTCGACAAGGGCGAGAAGCTCGACGACCTGCAGATCGAGGCCTTCGCGGTGGCCCGCGAGGTGATGGACCGGTCGGTCGGCATCCGCAAACTCTTCAGCCCGGAGCACAAGTTCGACCCGTCGGTCATGCCCGCGGACGTGCGGGCCGTCTACGACAAGACCAAGGCCGAGATGGACGCCAAGGAGCCCAGCCAGCCCACGGGCGACCTGATGGGCAACAAGGGCGAGATCGCGGCGTGGGTCACGACGCCCATCCCGCTGGCGATCTATGAGTGGGCCCGCACCTGGCAGGAGGAGAGCCGCCCGCCCTTCCGCAGCCGCCCGTTCGATGTGCAGCTCATCGGCGGCATGGTGCTGAGCCAGGGCAAGATCGCGGAGATGAAGACGGGCGAGGGCAAGACGATCGTCGCCCCGCTGGCGTGCTACCTGGCTTGTGTCGGGCGTCAGCGCGTGCACGTCGTGACCGTCAACGACTACCTCGTGCAGCGCGACCGCGACTGGGTCTTCCCGTACTTCTACTGGCTGGGCCTGACCGTCGGGGCCATCCACCCCCAGCACATGCAGGGCGAGGACGAGAAGCGCCGCATGTACGTCTGCGACGTGGTGTACGGCACGACCGCCGAGTTCGGCTTCGACTACCTCCGCGACAACATGAAGCGCCAGGCCGAGGCCCAGGTCCAGCGGGCCCGCCAGTTCGCCATCGTCGACGAGGTCGACAGCGTGCTGATCGACGAGGCCCGCACGCCGCTGATCATCTCGGGCGCGGCCCACGAGGACTCGCCCCGCTACGACATGGCCAACAAGCTGGCCAAGCACCTGGTCGACAAGCAGAAGCCCTGGACCGAGGCCGAGGACCGCGTCACGGCCTGCAAGGAGCGGATCAAGGGCCTGGAGGGCGACGTCCGCCAGGTGCGCGACAAGGCCCGCGTGCCCGAGATCCAGGCCAAGCTCGAGGCGGCCCGCAAGGAACTGCCCGAGCTCGAGGCCGATCGCGACCGGCACACGCAGTTCTTCGAGGTGAAGATGGAGCGCAAGTCGTGCCACCTGACGCACGACGGCGTGGCCGAGGCCCAGCGGGTCGCGGGGATCGGCTCGTTCTACGTCGATCAGAACATGGACCTGCCGCACCTGCTCGAGCAGTCGCTGCGGGCCCACGCGGTCTACCAGCTCGACAAGGACTACGTGGTGATGCCCACGCCCAACCCGCAGACCGGGCGGACCGAGCCGAGCATCGTGATCGTCGACACGTTCACGGGGCGACCCATGATCGGGCGGCAGTGGTCCGACGGGCTGCACCAGGCGATCGAGACCAAGGAGGGCGTGCCGATCCGCCAGGAGACCCAGACGGTCGCGACGATCACGATCCAGAACTTCTTCAAGATGTACAAGCGTCTGGCGGGCATGACCGGCACCGCCGACACCGAGGCCCAGGAGTTCCACGACATCTACGGCCTGGACGTGGTCTCGATCCCGACGAACAAGGAGGTCGTCCGCGTCGACCACGCCGACATGATGTTCCTGCGGGCCAGGGACAAGTGGGAGTCGATCGTCGACGAGATCAAGGCGTTCCACGACGTGGGGCGTCCGATCCTTGTCGGCACGACGAGCGTCGAGCGGAGCGAGAAGGTCTCCGAGATGCTCTCGAAGAAGTACCAGATCAAGCACGAGGTGCTCAACGCCAAGCAGCACGAGCGCGAGGCCGGCATGGTCGAGGGCGCGGGCCAGCTCGGCGCGGTCATGATCGCGACGAACATGGCCGGGCGCGGCACCGACATCAAGCTGGGCAAGTGCACCCGCCAGGCCCTGCTGGACCACTGGCTGCGGCGCGAGATCTGCGGCAAGGGCCTGACGCCCGAGTCCTCCGAGGAGCAGCTCCGCGAGAACGTGTACCGCAAGGTCGGGCCGCGCGAGCTGGGCATCCGCAAGGACGAGGCGGCCTCGATGGACCTGTCGGAACTCGAGATGCGCCTGCTGCGCCACTGGGCCGTCAAGCACACGTTCGTTGCCGAGAAGTCGATCGACGCCATGTCGGCCGACGAGCTGCGCCAAGTGCTCGACGCCAGCGGGCGCAGCCTGCTGCACCGGATCACCTGGTTCGGCACGGTTGAGCAGATGGGCGGGCTGCACGTGATCGGCACCGAGCGCCACGAGAGCCGGCGCATCGACAACCAGCTCCGCGGTCGCTCCGGGCGTCAGGGCGACAAGGGCTCGAGCCGCTTCTACGTCTCGCTCGAGGACGAGCTGATGCAGCTCTTCGGCGGCGAGGCGATGATGAAGATCCTGCCGCGCCTGGGCATGAAGGAGGGCGACGCGATCGAGAGCAAGATGCTCTCCGGGCGCATCGAGGCCGCCCAGCGGAAGGTCGAGGAGCGGAACTTCCAGATCCGCAAGAACATCCTCGAGTACGACGAGGTGATGGAGCACCAGCGTCAGCACTTCTACGGCCTGCGCCAGCGTTCGCTCGAGGGGCGCGACGTCAAGGGCCTGATCTTCGAGTTCGTGGGCGACTCCATCGACGACGCGGTCGATGAGTACCTCGACCCCGAGTACCCGGCGGTGTGCGCCGCCGAGTTCGCCAAGGAGAAGCTCGACTGCTCGATCCTGCCCGAGCGCCTCCGCCGGCGCGAGGAGGGCGAGCTCACCACCGCTATCAAGCGTATGGCCAAGGAGGACGCCCGCCACAACATCGACATCACGCTCGGCGAGTACATCCCGATGGAGGGCTCGGAGATCGCGGTCGAATTCGACTCGGCGGGCCTGGTCGCGTGGGCCAAGAGCCGCTTCGGCGTCGAGATCAACGCCGCCGACCTCCGCGAGGGCGGGGCCGAGGAGCGCCGCCACGTCTACGAGCTGCTCTGCAACGCCGCGGAGGAGAAGATCGAAGCGGCCGACCTCTCCGGCATCGCCACGTACCTTGACAAGTCCTACGGCGCGGTCCAGCTTTCCGAATGGGCCAAGCGGAAGTTCGGCTTCGAGGTCAAACCCGAGGACCTGCTCGCCGCGGCCGAGGCCGTCAAGGACCGGCGTGAGGACGCCAAGACGCCGGCCGAACTCATCATGGATCGCGTCCGCGAACTCTGGGACCGGCGCGAGGTCGAATACCCCGTCGACTTCGCGGTCGAGATGACCCAAGCCACCATGATCCAGGGCGGCCCGGCAGCGGCCTTCAAGCAACTGGGCGAGTGGGCCCGGCGCCGCTACGGCCTCGAGTGGACCGAGGACGAGATCAAGAAGATCCCGCCGAAGCAGATCCGCGAGAAACTGCTCGTCGAGTCGAAGAAGGCCGTCGAGGACGACCGTCTTGAGCAGGAGATCCAGGCCGCGCTCAAGTGCCGCAAGGACGACGATCTGGACGCCCACCTGAAGGAACGATTCGGTCAGGGCATCTTCGACCGGATGCGCTGGCTCGAGGGCGAGGAGCGCGAGCAGGCCATCCGGGCCCGCGTCGAGAACCTCATGCGCCCCGAACTGCTGTTCGTCGAGCGGAGCCTGCTGCTCGACACGCTCGACTCGTCGTGGAAGGACCATCTTTACGCGATGGACCAGCTGCGGGACACGATTTCGTTCCGGGCCTACAGCCAGCAGGACCCGCGGATCGCGTACAAGCGCGAGGGCAGCCGCATGTTCACGAACATGCTCGAAACGGTGCGCGATCGCCTGGGCGACCACATCTTCAAGGCCCGCGTCAGCCCGATGCAGCAGGTCCAGCAGATGATGGCGATGCGTCAGGCGAGGGCCCAGTCGGCTGCCAGTGCCGGGCCGGGCGCCGCTCGTCCAGCGCCGCGGGCGGCCGCGGCCGGGCTGCCCATGGGCGGCGGGTTCGTCGGCCCGGGCGTTGTGCCGTCGGGCGGGCTGTACGCGCCGCCGAGCAAACCCGGTGGCGGGGGCGCCGCGTCGGGCCCGGCCCCGGGCTCGACCGGCGGAGGGTCCGGAAAGCCGGGCGATGAGTCGGGCGGCCCCGATTCGCGCATGTCCGGCATGCCCGGCCCGGAGAACCCGCCCACGGCGTGATTGCTCAGCGTCACAGAACCGCTTTGGGAGTTCAAGCCCGTCGCAGACCCGGAATCCGAGGGATCTGATCGGGTTGGGCGGGCCCAACCGGTGTGGCATAATGGAGGCATCGGCAACGCCGTGGGCTGAGGGTGCGCACGTGGAGTGCGAATGCGGTGTGTGTTCGATGTGATGGGGGCCGACGCGGCATCGATGCATGCCGCGTCGCGTGAGAGGAGTGGATCGTGAAGGTGATGTCGCGGCAGACGGATCATGCGCCGGCGCACCTGGTGCGTCGCGGCGTGGCGTGCGCCGCGGGCGCGCTGGCGATGGTTGCGAGCGAGGCCCCCGCCCAGCAGCCCGAGGACCACCCCGTCATCCTCCAGGCCTACGAGCAGCCGTGGCGACTGCTCGAGTACCGCATGCCCGACATCTTCAAGGGCGGCTACGGCGCGACGTGGCTCCCCCCGGCCTCACGGGCGTCGGACCCCACCAGCCCGGGCTACGACGTGTTCGACCGCTTCGATCTCGGCCGCCCGGGCGCGCCGACGGCCTACGGCACCGCCGCGGACTTCCGGGCACTCGTCGACGAGTTCCACGCCGCCAACGTGCTGGTCTATCTCGACATCGTGCTCAACCACAACTCGGCCCGCACCGAGAGCCAGACCTTCCACGCCCAGGGCGGGTGGCCCGGTTTCTGGTCCGATCCCCCGGGCGGACGCAATCTCAACTCCACCGACTCCTGGGGCGATTTCCACAACGGCATCGCCAGCGGCTACTTCCAGAGCGAGAATCCCGGCGGCGCACGCTACGACCGCATCCGCGGCGATCTGGTCGCGCTGGTCGATATCGACCACTCCACCAACCACCAGTTCATCCGCCACCCGATCGCCGCGGGCAACCCGCAGAACATCCCGGCCGGGACGGTCCGCAACCAGCCGGACCCCGCCAACGCCGCGCTCTATCCGGACACCGCGCTTCCGGGTGCCGTGGTCGTGAACCCCGCGTTCCGCGGGCAGCCGCAGCGGACGTTCACCATCCACCCGTTCAACACCGCCGATCCGCAGGCGGGCGACCCTGTGGCGGAGAACGCGACCGGCTTGCTGATGCGCTGGACGCAGATGATGCTCGACGTGTACCGCGTCGACGGCTTCCGCCTCGACGCAGCCAAGCACACCGCCGAGTTCTTTTGGGACGGGTACTGGGACGCCGCGGTCTCCCAGCGCCGGCGCACGCCCGACGGGCGCATGGTGACGCCCTACTCCTTCGGCGAGAGCACCGAGAGCAACCAGTTCGTCTACGACAACTACATCCGCAAGCCCAATGGCAACACCCGCCCGGGCGAGTCGTTCGGCAACCGCGACGCCCTGGACCTTTCCGGCGCCGGCTCGCTGCGCGACCTGGCGAACGCGTCCGGCTTTGGATCGTGGGCGAGTCCGATCGCGGCCCACATGGACAACGCCGACGACGGGTTCAACAACGGCACCATCGGCGTCCTGCACGTCAACAGCCACGACAACGGGTCGGCCGGCAACGGCTCGTCAACGCCGCCCACGCCCACCGTCCGCCAGCAGATGCTCACCCAGCACGCCTACATCCTGTTCCGCCCCGGCCCGGCGATCGTCTACCACAACTTCCGCGGCATCGCGCGATCGGGCGGGTTCTTCCCGCGCGAGGGCTCGTCGGTCGCGCTCGGGCTCAACCCCGACCCCGATGAGGACGGGCAGGTGCAGTTCGCGCCGGGCACGCCCGCCAACCAGCAGCCCGTCCTCGACGACCGCATGACCTCCCTCGTGCGATACGCCAACATGGTCGGGCGCGGCCAGTTCTTCCCGCTCAACTCCAACTGGTCCGACATCTTCGTGTTCGAGCAGTCCTCGCCGCGCTTCGCCGGTGCGTCGTATCCGGGCGGGTACGCGGCCAACTGCCTCGTGGGCCTGAGCGACTCGTTCGCCTCCGGCAGCGTGTTCCTGACCGTTACGACCACCTTCCCGCCCGGCACCCGCCTGCACGAGATCACCGGCAACGCCGCGAGCCCGCAGGTCGACCCGACCAACACCATCCCCGAGGTGCTCACGGTCGGCGCGAGCGGCGTTGTCTCGATCCGCGTGCCGCACCAGGCTTCCAGCGCGGGCATCCACAACCGCGGCTACGTCGTCTACGCCCCCGCCCTGCCCAGCGGCACGCTCGAGGTCACGCCGAGCGTGAGCGAGCTCCCCGCCGACTCCGGGACCACGCCCCCGAACCGGCGCCGCCTGACCAGCATTCCGGTCGTGACCAGCGACTTCACGCTCCGCCTCACAACCACGCGGGCCGATCCGTTCGACCCCGCGACCGACGACTTCGCCGCGTTCCGCTTCGGGCAGGGCTACATCGACCTCAACAACAGCGGCGGGCCCGACTATCCATACACCAACGAGATCCTCGGCGGATTCGAGAACTTCGTCACCACCAACCAGCCGCTGTTCGGCTCCGCTGGTTCGACCGGCCTGTACGAGCAGGCCATCGACGCCGACCTGCTGCCCGAGGGCATGAACTACATCACGGTTCGCGCCTTCCGCAACCGCCCGTCGGACAACGCCCCGCTGTTCCGCGAGTTCCGCGAGGTGGTGTACGTCGACCGCGTGCCGCCCGAGGTGGCGCTGGTCGATCCGGGTGTGGTGACCGGGCCGCAGTTCACGTTCCGCGTGCGGGCCGCCGACCGGACCACGCAGCGGGTCCACATGCTGATGGACCTGCCCGCGGGCCAGGACCCGATCGCGGCCTCGACCATCTTCAACCAGGCCACCCAGACCGACCGCTTCGACTTCGAGCGGATCTTCAACGTCGGGGCCAACGGCACGCCGCGGGTTCTGACGATCGTCGCGTTCGAGGCCACCGGCAACGCCAGCGTGACGACGTACCCGTTCGTCGTCGGCGGCTCGCCAACGTGCGAGCCCGATCTGACCACCGGCGCGATCGCCGGCCAGCCCGGCTACGGCGTTCCCAACGGCGTGCTGAACAACGACGACTTCTTCTACTACCTGGCGCAGTTCGCCGCGGGCAACGCGGCGGTGGCCGACCTGACGACCGGGGCAATTCAGGGCCAGCCGGGCTACGGCGTGCCGAACGGGATCATCAACAACGATGATTTCTTCTATTACCTCGCGATCTTCGCGGCGGGGTGCTGAGCGGAGCCCGACGCGCCAGCGTCGTGGTCCGAACAATCGCGTGCTCGCTCACATCGATGCGCCGTTGGAGGGTCTCGGCGACCACGACCGCGACGCTCGCGAGTCGGGCTCCGCTAGCGGCCTTCCTGGTAGCCGTCCCAGTCCCGCACCGCCGCCTCGATGATGGCCAGGTCGTGGGCGTCGATGAGGCTGTCGCGGTTGAGGTCGGTCTTGTTCTGGTTCCAGGCGTAGAGGTCGTCGATGTCGACGCGTCCGTTGCCATCGACGTCCTCGTGCGAGCGGATGACGCGGGCCAGCGGGTCGCCGACGACCATCTGCTGCCAGGAGATGCACGGGATCGCGGTGTAGGCCGCCTCGACCCAGGACATCCGACCGAGGTAAAAGGCCCGCACGGCGAGTTCGACATCGGGCGTGAAGTTGGCGAAGGGCTCCCACACGTTGCAGATGGCAAAGCACCCGCCGGCGCCGATGAAGTCGGCGGCCTGCTCCTGGTTCAGGTCGCCCAGGCCGCCGAAGCCGCGCCCGTTGAAGGACTCCATGGTCATGAACATCGCGCCGTTGGCGTAGTTGAACGACTCGGCGTAGGTGGTGCCGGCGGTGCCGCCCGGCTTGGCCCCGGCGTGGTTGGCCCCGAAGTGGGCCAGCACGAGCACGGGGTCGGAGACGACGAGCCCCTGTCCCGAGTAGTTGACGTTCGGGCCAACAGTGAAGTTGGCGTCGCCGCTGGCGGCGTTGTAGCGGATGCGCGTCGGGTTGAAACGCCCGTCGGCGATCAGGCGGTCGCGGGTGGATTCGTAGTCGTCGCTGTGGCGGGTCTGGGTCGGGGAGAGGTTGTCGAGTTCGTTGTTGGCGAACAGATCGGCCACGCCGTTGCTGCCAGACTCGTCGAGGATGAACGCGGCTGTGTCGACGTCGACGACCAGGTTCTGGGCCCGGTCGATGGAGGCGATGACATCGGCGACGGTGTCGGCGTCGAGCGTCGAGACGAGCATGATGTCGCCCTGGAGCAGTTGGCGCTCGGGCGGCAGGGCGGTGGTGATGAACGTGGTCCAGCCCTGGCCGGTGCCGATGGCGGGGACCCAGAGTTTGTCCATGGAGCGGGCGTGGAGGTTGGTGTAGGTGGTGGCGGGGCGTGTGGCGCGCCAGAGGGGGTTCTGGACGAAGCCGTCGGCGTGGCTGTCGGCGGGGCCGCCGTTCTCGCCGGCGCTGAGGTCCTGCCAGATGAGGCTGAGTTCGCCGCAGACGGACGCGGCGGTGGCGTCGCCGGCGTTGAACTCGTTGACCCAGGCGCCGGGGTTGTCGCCGACGTTGCCGTTGTCGGTGTCGGCGATGCGGTGGGGCAGTCCCTTGGTCATGACCAGGCAGCGGATACGACCCTCGGGGTCGGTGGCGGTGAGGTGGGCGCGCAGGGGGTCGCGGATGCGGGTGATGAAGTCGGCGTAGGGGATTCCGCCGGAGAGGGCGCGGGGCTGGCCCGAGTCGTTTAGGTTGTAGACGCGGACGGTGGGGTGAACGCCGGGCAGGCCCCCCGCGCCGCCGGGGACGTTGGCCGAGCCGGCGTAATACTCGGCGACGGCGAGGCTGCTGGCGTCGCGCGAGTCGTAGACGACGAGGACCTGCTCGGGGCGGAGTTGGGCCGCGGCGGGCATGGCCAGGAGCGCCAGGGCGGCGATGGACGGGGTGAACAGACGCAGGTTCACTCGGATCTCCTCGGGGGCACGGATGACGGATTCCCCATCATCCCCGATTCGTACGCGTCGGTCCAGCATGATCTGCTCGCGGACTCGAACGTCGGCGGGGCACCCCAGGAGTGGGGGGCGAGCGGGAGCACTCACGCCCCGACCCGCTCCCGCCCGGAGTATTGCTGCTTGTAGAACTCGCGGTACGCGCCGCTCTTGACGTGGCGCCACCACTCGGCATTCGCCATGTACCAGCGGACGGTCTGCTCGAGGGCGTCGGGCCAGGCCGAGCGGGTGGGGCGCCAGCCGAGTTCGCGTTCGATTTTCGAGGCGTCGATGGCGTAGCGCCGGTCGTGGCCCTTGCGGTCCTCGACAGGCTGGATCATGTCGTGGCCCTTGCCCATGATGTCGAGGATGGCGCGCGTGAGGTCGAGGTTGGAGCGTTCGTTGTCGCCGCCGATGTTGTAGACCTCGCCGACGCGGCCCTTCTCGGCGACGGTGAGGATGGCCTCGCAGTGGTCGAGGACGTGGAGCCAGTCGCGGACGTTCTTGCCGTCGCCGTAGAGGGGGACCTTGCGGCCCTCGATGAGGTTGGTGACGAACAGTGGGATGACCTTCTCGGGGAACTGGTAGGGGCCGAAGTTGTTGGAGCAGCGGGTGGTGAGCACGGGCATGTGGAAGGTGTGGAAGGCGGCGCGGACGAGCAGGTCGCTGGCGGCCTTGCTGGCGGCGTAGGGGCTGTTGGGCTGGATGGGCGTGTCTTCGGTGAACTTGAGGTCGGGGCGGTCGAGCGGGAGCGAGCCGTAGACCTCGTCGGTCGAGACGTGGACGAAGCGGGCGACGCCCTTGCCGGCGTGGCTGTGGCGAGCAGCGTCGAGCAGGGCCTGGGTGCCCAGGACGTTGGTGCGGACGAAGGGGGCCGAGTCGAGGATGGAGCGATCGACGTGGCTCTCGGCGGCCATGTGGATGACGATGTCGGTGCGGTCGAGCAGGGGGGCGAGCAGGTCGCGGTCGGCGATGTCGCCCTTGACGAACTCGTAACGGCTCGCGAAGCGGGGGTCTTCGTCGAGGCCGGCGAGGTTCTCGAGGTTGCCGGAGTAGGTGAGGGCGTCGAGGTTGATGATGGAGGCGTCGGGTCGGTTCTCGAGCACGTAGCGGACGAAGTTGGAACCGATGAAGCCGGCGCCGCCGGTGATGAGCATGGTGGTCATGGGGACACCTCAGGCTGCGTGAGAATCGGATTGAACACAGAGGCACAGAGGCACAGAGCGGGAGCAGGAGAGAAAACACTGGTGCGACCGATGGGAACGCCAGGCGCTCGCGAGCGTACGTGCGCCACAGGCCAGTGGCATGCGTGCGGCTCGGTGTCTGCGTGGCGCTGTGCTCACGTTCATGCCGGCTTCTCCACCGTCGCCATGACCTCGGCGAGCCCGACGCGCCAATCGGGGCGGGGGCCGATGATGGCCTCCGCTGCGGTGAGGTCCAGGACGCTGTAGGCGGGGCGCTGTGCCGGACGCGGGAACTCGGCCGTGGTGCAGGGAACAACCTCGCAGGCGTTGCGCCAGCGGCGTGCGACGTGTCGCGCGATCTCGGTCGCGAAGCAGTGCCAGGATGCTGGCTCGCCGCCATCGGTCACGTGGAGCGTGCCGCGGGCCCCGCCCAGGAGCAGGGCGAGCATTGCCGAGGCCAGGTGCCAGCAGCAGGTCGGGCGTCCGACCTGATCGGCAACGACCCTGATCCGCGGATTCGTGAGGCACAGGCGGGCGATGGTGCGGACGAAGTTGTTGCCCCACGCGGCGTGGAGCCAGGACGTGCGGAGGATCAGGTGCTCGCAGCCTGTGGCGCGGATGGCCTGCTCGCCCTCGGCCTTGGTTCTTCCGTAGGCATTGATGGGGTCGATGGGATCGTCGATCTGCCAGGGGCGGGGGTTGCCGTCCGCATCGCGGCGAGCGTCGCCGTTGAACACGTAGTCGGTGCTGATGTGCACCAGCGTGGCGCCCGCGTCACGGCAGAGCTCGGCGAGCAGGGCGACGCCGGTGGCGTTGACGCTGCGAGCCCCGGGTTCGTTGGATTCGGCACCGTCGACGTTGGTCCAGGCGGCGCAGTTGATCACGACGCCGTGGCGGGGGATGGCGTGGGCCGCCTCGCGTCGGAGCTGGGCGGGGTTGGCCAGGTCCATGGTGGCGCAGTCGGCGCCGAGCCAGTCGATCGAGTGGGCCGAGAGCATGGCGGTCATGTTGCGCCCGAGCATTCCGGCGCAGCCGAGCACGAGGATTCGGGCGTCCTGGTTCGGGACGAGCGGGCGTCCGCGATCGTCGCGCGGCCCGCTCAGCGCGGAATTCTGCCCGGGAGTGGGGGAGGCGTCGGCCATGAGGGCTCACCGATGCTCAACGGACCATGTGAACCCGGCGAAGGCGTCCCATGCGGCCCGCTCTTCATCCGGCGCCTTGGGGTCGTAGGCCTTCGTGACGTAGTACAGCAGCCCGGCGGGCGTCGGGCCGACGGTGGCGGCCCCGTGCCACAGCGGCGGGGGGATGACCAGCGCGCCGGGGCGCTTCTCGCCCAGGACGCAGGTCCACAGGCGCTGGTTGTCCTGGTCCCAGGCCGCAGCTTTGAGCATGCCCGAGAGGCAGATCCAGAAGTCGGTCTGGTGGGCGTGGCGGTGCCAGGCCTTGATGACGCCCGGGTACTGCACGGAGTAGTTGACCTGGCCCTCGGGGGTCATCACGCCCTGGAGCTGGTTCATCATCGACCAGCCGCGATCGTCGGCGAAGACGTTGATGGGCATGAAGACTGGGGCACGCTCGGCGGTGGCCATACGCAGGGCTTCGGCCGGCGGGCCTTCGAAGACGCGTGGGGCGGTGGGCTTGACCATGGTCGGCTCTCGGATGCGGAACGCGGAGGAAACGGAGGTGGGCGCGGAGAGCACGGAGGGGGAGATCGTGGTCCGGGGCAGGAGCTCTCTGATGCCGGCCGCCTTGCTCGGCGTTCTTCGCGATCTTTCGCGACCTCCGCGTTCGGTATCGATGGTTCAGCGACCCGCGACCGCCACGCGCTCGCGCGGGGCTTTGAGGTCCAGGTGGTTCGCCCCGCCTTCGGCCACGAGGCGGTTGGCGCGGTAGAGGCTCTCAAACGTGCCGGCGTCGGTCCACCAGCCGTCGAGCGTGTTATGGGTCATGTCGCCGCGCTTGAGGTAGTAGTTGTTGACGTCCGTGATCTCGAGCTCGCCGCGTTTGGAGGGCTTCAGCGTTCGGCACACGTCGAAGACGTCGTGGTCGTAGAAGTAGAACCCGGTGACGGCGTATCCGCTGGGCGGGTTCTCGGGCTTCTCGATGATCTCGGCGATGCGCTGGTCCTCGCCCTGGCCGTCGAATCGGGCGACGCCGAAGCGCTGCGGGTCGTGGACCTCCTTCAGAAGGACTTTGGCCCCCGATCGCTGGGCGAAGAACTCGCCCGCGGCTCGGGCGATGTTTCCCTCGATGATGTTGTCCCCGAGCACGACGCAGACTTTCTGGTTCTCGGCGAAGTCCTCGGCGAGTTTGAGGGCGTCGGCGATGCCGCCCTCGCCCTCCTGGTAGGCGTACTCGAGGTGCTGCACGCCCAGGTGCTTGCCGTTGCGGAGGACCTTGAGAAAGTCCCCGGCGTGGTCGCCCCCGGTGACCAGGAGGATCTCCCGAATGCCGGCGTTGACCAGGCACTCGATGGGGTAGAACACCATCGGGCGGTCGTAGATGGGCAGCAGGTGCTTATTGGTCACGAGCGTCAGCGGGCGAAGCCGCGAGCCCAGACCGCCGGCCAGGATCACACCCTTCATCGCGTTTGCTCCCCGGCGTGCGAGGCGTGGTCGACCCTCGATCGGCGACGCGCCGAGCGGGGCGCGTCGCGCCAATCACGATATCGGCCGATCGCGAGCGTCCGTGAACGAGCGTGCCGGATTCCCGGGCGTTGGGGCGCGAGCCCGGCGCGGCTGCGGCAGCGGCGCTTTTTCCGGACGGGAACCGGCGCGCGATTCCGCGAGGCGTCATAACCGTTGCGATCTGCAGAATCGGCGCGGATTGGACTCGCAAATCATTGACCTTCAACGAGTTGTCGTGGTATCTTTCCCCTGAACCGGGGGCGGCCAAGGCCAGACGTTCGCCGACGCACACCCCCCACACATGAGAGCAGCGGGCGTCAATGACGACGCCCCGGAAGAGAGGGTGAATCATGAAGAAGGGTCTTGCCATCGTTGCACTCGCGGGCCTCGCCGGGCTTGCCAGCGCCGCTCCCATCCAGATCAACGAGTCGGCCGTCGGCGGCGGCACGTTCGTGCTGAACCCGGGCAACCTGAGCCCCACGGTGTTCAGCGCCCCGTCCCCGACGTTCTCCAACAACGCTCTGGCGTACATCCACAGCGAGCTCCAGGGCGACGGCGTCAACACCAACGACATCGTCACCATCATCGCCGGCGACACCGACGACGGGCTGGCCCTGTTCGCCCTGATCGACGAGGAAGTCAGCGGGTTCAAGAACTTCAACGCCCGCCTGGACCTCGTGGCCGTCGCCAACGACGCGAACAACGACGGCATCACCGGCTGGGTCAACGACAACGGCGGCGAGCTGGTCCAGGTCGCCAACTCCAATCCCATCGCCGGCACCTACAACTTCGACACCACCTTCCAGTGGGACACCAACGGCAAGGGCGACGCGTTCGCGCTCTCCGACCTCGGGGTCGGCGACAACGGCTCGTTCGTGTTCAACCCGATCCAGGGCTACGGCTCGTTCGGCGTGTCCCGCGGGTTCCAGTACGTGTCGTTCGACAACGGCGCGTGGCACGTCGTCGGGACGGGCACGTTCAACGGCTCGCTTGCCAACCCGACATCGACCAGCCTCGACTGGCGCGTGATCCCGCTGCCCCACGCGGGCGCGATGAGCCTGGCCGGCCTCGGGCTGATCGGCGTGCGGCGTCGCCGTTCGATGTGATGCCCACCGCCCTCGTGGCCACGTATCGATGACCCGGATTCACATGCTCCGGCGGGGCTCGGCACAAGGCCGAGCCCCGCTTTTTTTGTCGCGGCACGCGGGTGATCGGACCCGGAGGGGCGGTGTGGGGCGTCGCGTGCGGATGCGTCGGCGGGACGTGGGGCCAGCGTGTCGCGCACCACGCCTTTGCCCCGATCACGAGGGCGATTGGTGCCGATGAGGGATCGGCCCGCGAGCCACGCCGATGCCGGACGGCGGGCGCGGGCGATAACCGCGATGGGCGTTGCGTCGCGACCCGGGGCCTGCGGCAGGTGGGACAGGAGCGAAGGAACCATGCAGATCGGGGCCACCGAGTCGGGCTCGCAGGTGGTGATCGCCGGCGTTTCGGTTGACGTGGAGACCGAGGCTTCGGCGGTGCGGCGTGTGCTGGGGGCTCTCGACCAGGGGCTCGGCGGGCTGATGGTCACGGTCAATGTGGACCACCTGCGCCGGTGCCGCATCGACGAGCGGTATGCGGGATTGGTTTCGCGCGCCGAGATCGTGGTGGCCGACGGGATGCCGCTGGTATGGGCGTCGCGGGTCCGGGGGCGTTCGCTGCCGGAGCGGGTGGCGGGGGCCAACCTGGTGTGGTCGATGTGCGAGGCGGCGGCGGCCCGGGGGCGAAGGGTGTTCCTGCTCGGCGGCGATCCGGGCACGGCCGAAGCCGCCAAAGGCGTGCTCGAAACCCGCTATCCGGGCATCCGGGTCTGTGGGACGCAGTCACCCGAGCGGGGCTTCGAGAATGACGCGGGCGTGCTGGAGCGGCTCGAGGCAAGCGTCGCGGACTCGCGCCCCGAAATCGTGCTGATCGCGCTGGGCTCGCCGAAGCAGGAGTACCTGGGCGAACGGTTGCTCGAGGTCATGCCCGGGGCGTGGTTTATCGGGTGCGGAATCTCGTTCTCATTCATGTCGGGTCATGTGCGCCGGGCGCCCGCGTGGATGCAGCGATGTGGGCTGGAGTGGTTGCACCGTCTCGCTCAGGAGCCGCGTCGCCTGGCGCGTCGGTACCTGGTGGAGGGGATCCCGTTCGCGGCCTCGTTGCTCTTCGGTGCGTTTCGGGAGCGCCTCGGAGAAGCGGCGGGCCGCGAG
>JACKHA010000005.1 GCA_020639215.1 Phycisphaeraceae bacterium | reverse complement strand
TTGTTGGAAACCGCCTCGCCACCGACGCCCAGAGCCCGCAGCGCGTCGGCGAATTCGGTGCGTCCCGCCGCGTAGGGGTGCGCCGCCACGCCCCGCTCGCCCGCCGCCTCGACCTCAGTCCCGCCGCCCGAGCCGACCGCGGCCAGCGCACCCGCCGCCCGCTCGCCCCACAGGCGCAGGCTCCCATCCACGAACGCGGCGTGCACAACGATCATCCGGCCTCCGTGCCAACGCCCCGCGGCCCCCGACCGCCGGACGCAACCAATGAGGGCGCAGGGACTCGAACCCTGGACCTACGGCTTAAAAGGCCGCTGCTCTACCAACTGAGCTACGCCCTCGGGCGTTCTCTCCCCCGGGTCGGGATCATAGGGTGCTTGGCCACAAACCGGCCGGGACTCAATCCACCATCACGAGGCTCTCGGCCTGCTTGAGCATCCGCTCGAGCGCCAGCAGCGCGTCGCGTCGAACGTCTGGGTGCACCCGGATCTGGTTCACAACCCGCGGCTTGCCCGGCAGACGCCCCAGATCGCTGAACCGCGACTGGGCCGCCCCCGACGCCAGTTCGGCCTCGGCCTCAACCCCCGCCAGGTTGTCCAGCGTCCACAGCAGGTGCGGCTCGTCGATACGGTACATCGTCGTGCACAGGCACTGGCAGTCCGACAGGATCCGCACGTCCACCGCCCCGTCCTTCCGCCCTGCCATTTCGCGGGCCAGGCGGTTGACAAGGTGCACCTCGGTGCCCACGGCCCAGCGAGAGCCCGGTTTGGCCTCGCGAAGCGTCTGGATGATGAACTCCGTCGAGCCGGCCAGGTCCGCCTTGTCGACGACCTCCTTGCAGCATTCCGGATGCACCAGGATGGTGGTGGGGGGGCGCCCCGGGTTGGCCGCGTCCTCGGCCCGGACGTGGTCGCAGTGCTCGGGGCGAAAGAGCTTGTGCACCGAGCAGTGCCCGGCCCACAGGACCACCTTGGTCCGCACGATCTGCTCGCGGGTCGCGCCGCCGAGCTGCTCGCCCCGGCGGGCCAGTCGCGGGTCGTAGACGCACATGTCGGTCTCGGGATCCAGCCCGAACGTGCACGCCGTGTTCCGCCCGAGGTGCTGGTCGGGCAGGAACAGGATGCGGACGTCGTCGCTGGCCTCGGGCCCGTTGGCCGCCTGCTGGGCCAGGGCCCAGCCGAAGACCCGCTGGGCGTTCGACGACGTGCAGCACGCCCCGCCGTGGGCCCCGACGAACGCCTTGATCGCCGCCGACGAGTTCACATAGGTGATGGGCACGATCCGTCCGATCCACTTGCCGCCATGGGCCTCATGGAGCGCCTCGTGGATCGCGTCCCAGGCCTCGACTGTGTCGTCGTACTGGGCCATGTCCGCCATCGAGCAGCCCGCCGACAGGTCCGGCAGCAGCACCGACACGTGCTCGGGCGTGAGCATGTCGGCCGACTCGGCCATGAAGTGCACGCCGCAGAACACGACGTACTTCACTGGGCGACGGGCGGCGATGTCCGCGGCGATCTGCGAGAGTTTCAGCGAGTCGCCGGTCGCGTCCGCGTGGCGGATGACCTCGTCGGTCTGGTAGTGGTGCCCGAGGATGAACAGGCTCTCGCCCAGCTCGCGCCGGCGCACCGCGATCGCCGCGGCCAGCTCGTCCGGCGTCATCCGCAGGTACACATCCGGGAGCGAGGGCTGCCAGAGCATGGCGAACTCTAGGGGAGAACGCCCCCCACGAGGCCCGTCGCCGGGGTCACGCGACCAGGCGTGCGGACGCGGGCTGGTCCCCGAACATCGCCGAGCACACCGCGTCCACGACCCGGCTCCAGTCGTCGACGAGCCGATCGTCGAACGCGTCGGGGGCGGACTCCTCGATCGTGTCAAGCAGCAGGTCCCGCACGCGCCGCAGGCTCGACCGGTCGGGCAGGCGCCCGATGACCGGCACGCGCGAGCGCGACAGCACGCCCTGGATCGACCCGAGCATGTCCGCGTTGTGGACCACCAGGCTCAGGGCCGCGGCGATCGAGCGGTGCTTGCTCCGCACGTCGAGCCCGTCCAGGTCCTGCTCCATCAGGCGGGCGGCGAACCGCTCGGCCAGTTCCTCCGGCGTCTTGTGGAGACGGTTGAACGAACGCCAGATCCGGTCGGCCATCACGGTGCCCATGGAACTCCCTCGCGTGCTCGTGCCCGCCGCGCGACCCGCGCGTGCAGTGGGCTATCGACGCGGTTCGGGCGCGTGTTGAGACTCCCGCAACCGAGCGCAGGCTTTTGCGCGAGGATCGTGCAACTCAAGGCCCGGCCTCACGCTCCGAACTGGCGCACCAGCTCGATCACGCGCGGCTGCTGCGGCTCGATTCGAAGCGAGTTCCGCAGCATCCCCATCGCCTCGAGACGGGCCGCCTCGTCCGTCTGGTCGGACAGCACGTACCGGCTCAGCAGGCACACCGCCACGCCGTTCATGGCCGGGTAGTGGGCCGGGTCGGCCTCGAGCGAGCGCCGGAACGCCGCCTCGGCCTCGGTCGCCTGCCCCAGGCGATACCGCGACGCCCCCAGACGCTCGTACGCGATTGCCCCCGGCTCCAGACGCACGGCTTCCTCGAGCGTGTTGGCCGCCTCCGCGAACCGACCCAACTGGTACAGGCTGTTGGCCAGGTTCAGCAGCAGCGAGCCGTTGAGCGACATCATCTCCGAGGCCTGCTGGAGTTCGGTGACGGCCTCGGTGTGGCGCCCCAGCCCGGCGTAGATCGACGCCAGATTGACCCGGGCCTCGCCGCTCGACGGGCTCAGGCGGACCGCCCGCTGGGCGTAGGGCAGGCCCTGCTCGGCGTCGCCGAGCTGGAGGTACGCGGTCGCGATGTTCAGATTCGCCTGGAAGTCGTCGGGGCGGATCGCCAGGGCCCGCAGGTAGGCCCGCACCGCCTCGCCGAATCGGGACAGGAGTTGGAGCGCCAGGCCGTGCGAGTACTGGGCGTCGAAGTTGCGCGGCTCGATCTGGGCCGCCTGGCCATAGCTGCGCTCCGCCGAGGAGTAGTCCCCCTGCTCGCGGTAGATATCGCCGGCGGCCAGGTACGCCGCCGTGTACTGCGGGTTCATCTCGATCGCCCGCTCGAACGCCCGCAGGGCCCGCTCGACGTCGCCCCGGGTCCGCAGCACCCGACCGGCGGCGACCAGGTCGCCCGCCGTGACCGTCGGGCGTTCCGACGACGACTGCACGCGCGAGGGCCCCGTGGTGGGGGTCTCGCCCCGCATCATCCCGCAGCCGCCCGGAGCGACCGCCAGCAGCGTCGCCGCGCACGCCAGCACGCCGCCGGGCACCCGCGAGCGGGCGGTTCGGCGGATTCGAGGGGTCGAAGGCGTGCCTGGCGTCATGATCCTGAGGTCCTTCCCTTAGCCCGCCCGTCCCCGCCGCGGCCATCCCCGGCCCCAACAAGCCGGCGCAGCCGACCGACATTGATCGTATCGAACGCCGTTCCGGCTTTCGTTTGCCCCTTCGGGGTTTCGAGGATCATGGGTACGTCCCGCAGTTCGGGGCGGTTCACCACCGCCGCGAACCCGCTCCGCGCCAGGCGGACCGACGTCGGTCGCTTGCTCGGGCCGCCGATCGCGCCCACGCCGATGTGCTCGTGCCGATCCAGACGGCTGCCCGCCCGGCCCTTCGAGTCGTTCAGGTGGACGACGCGCAGGTTTGCCAGCCCGCACGACGCCTCGAACGCGTCCAGCGTCGCCTGCCCGCCCTCCAGCGTGGACATGTCGTACCCGCCCGCGTGGGCGTGGCAGGTGTCGAAGCAGAACCCGACGCGATCCGCGACGCCCGTGGCCTCGGCGATCATGGCGCGCAGAGCGCCCAGCTCCTCGAACTCGCGCCCGAGGTTGCTGCCCGATCCCACCGTGTTCTCGAGACATGACACGGTCCGGTAACCCTTCGTCCGCTTGAAGACCTCTCGATACGCCCGGGCGATCCGGGCCAGGCCGGCCTCACGCGATGAGGTCGTGAACGCCCCGGGGTGGTGCACCAGCAGCGGAATCCCGAGGGCCTCGCACCGCTCGACTTCCTCGGTCATCAGGTCGATCGACTTGCCCCATAACTCGTCGTCGGGAGCCGCCAGGTTGATCAGGTACGAGGCGTGGCTGACGGTGCGGGGCGGCCGCCCGTCGGCCATGGCCCAGTCCATCCGCGACAGCGCCGCCGCCCAGGCATCGACTTCCTCCCGCTTGAGGGGCCGTACTTTCCACTGCTGCTGGTTCTTGGTAAACACCTGCAAGCAATCGAGTTGCAGCGACTGCGCCTCCCCGAGCGCGTTGCACATCGAACCGGCGATGGAGAGGTGGCTCCCGAACATGCGTGGGGCGAGTGTACCCCCGAACACGCCCCGCGTCGGCGGGGGGCGGGCGGCGTCGGCGTTGCCACGGAGCCGGCCGGTTGACAGCCGCTGCTCGGGGCGGTAATGCTTCAGGCGTGCATGCCACGGAAGGCATCCCGACCGCGCCTGGGCGCCCCCGATCGATGCAACGCGGTGTGCTTGCAGTAGCCGCGGGTGCTGCCCTGCTCGCCAGCCTGCCCGCGTGCTCGTGGCAGCGCGAGAGGGTCCGCCCCGTCGAATCGTTCGACTCGATCAACGCCGTCTACTCGTTCCGCAACGTGCGCTCGAGCCCGCGCGGCGACGAGTGGTCGCAGATCCAGGAGGCGCTCGTCGCCGGACTCGCGGGCGAGACCCGCACCACCATGGTCCAGCGTGCCGGCGCGGCCCAGCCGACCAACCCGAGAACCGTCGGCGAGATCACGCTGCGCGACTACGAGGTCTCGATCCGCCTGCCCTCGCACGTTGAGGCCCTGCGGGTCCAGCGCCAGCTCAACGCCCTGGCCGCCCGACCTTCGATCGCCACGGGCGACCCCATGGGCTACGTCTCGATGGGCGAGCAGGTGACGGCGACCTACGAGTACCTGACCTCGTACTCCATTGCCGGCGTGCGGGTGGTGGTCGAGGGCCAGACCCTGCCCGGCGCGACCGTCACGCTCATCACGCCCGAGGGCGAGGACTCGTTCGAAACAGAGTCCGGCGAGTGGGAGCGCCGGGTCCGCATGGCTTCGGGACAGCGGTGGATCTACGGCTACGCGACCCCCCGGGCCGGGCCGACCCGCTGGTTCCGCATCGACATCGCCGCCGGCACGACCCAGCCGATCGCGTCGCGGGCGACGTTCGACCGACTGCGCGAGGCGAGCGAGGCGGCCCGTTTGACGGACGCGGGCGTCCGATAGCCGACTGAATGCAATCAGAGCCCTACCTGCGGCGTCGGCGGCATGGACTGGCGTGGATTGTCGCCGCAGTGGGAACACAATAAGTCGTTGGCAAGATTCTGCGTCGATGTCCATGCCTCATGGAGCATGGAATCGCGGGGCTTGGGTGCTGTCGCCAGGGTCGGACCGTGATCGAGCTCTCGAGTCGAGCCCAGAGGTTGCCGCCGCATGATGGCTGGTCGCCCGAGTCCCGAGGTCGTCAGAGTCTCGCGAGCGAGCCGCGCGGTGCGGTGTTGGGCGTGGGGTCGAACTTGCCGCCTGATTCGGGGCCGGACATGGGCTTGGGTCGGGCGATACCGTTGGCCCGCGATGGCGACCAAGCCCGTCATGCTGGTGGCGTCGTGGCTGCCCAAGGCCAAACTTCAGGGCGCAGGCCGACGGCGGCTGTCCCATCGGTCGTTCCGGGTCTCGTCGCATGTCCGCCGGTTGCTCAGCGAGGCCGACGGGGCGACACGCCTGGCCTTCGCGGGACTGCTCCTGTGATTGGACGCCGATCTGCTGGCCTCCTCCGACGCGGTCCTGCGCCCGCCGGAGGCGACGAAACGGGGGCTGCGATGGGCGGCGCTCGGAGTCGCCCACCGGGCGTACCGGACTTCGACCCGGGGGTGCCCCGTGCATCCCTCAAGGCCGTGGCACGCTCGCTCGCGTGTCGCGTTCGCCGGGGGCGGGTCCGACGTGTGGCATGCTTGCTGCTCGGAGCAAGCATGCCCGATCAACCGGGCGGGTGGCACCTTCGCCATGCCTGTGCAAAGCCACAGGCATGCCACACTTCGGGAGCCCGTTCGCACTCGGCACGACCTTCGGCCAGAGCCCCGAAGGCCGTGGAACACCGAGACGCCGTCCGGAAGATGCAAGCCCTGGTGACCATCGTCCGCCGTACCGGCGACCCGCTCACAGCGCCTCGAGCCGCCTGGTCGTCTCTTGCTCGAGCAGCGCCCGCATCATGGCCTCCAGGGCCCCGCCGATGACGTCCCGCAACTGGAACTTCTCGGCGAGGCGCTCGTCGGCGACGATGCCGTCCTGGTAGCGGTACACGCGGACTTTCTCGCTCCGCTGGCCCGTGCCGATCTGGCTGTTGCGGGCCTCGGTGCGGGCCGCGTGGACCTTCTGGCGCTCGAGCTCGTACAGGCGGGCCAGCAGCAGGCGTTTGGCCCGCTCGCGGTTCTGCTGCTGGCTCTTGGACTCCTGCATCCGCACCTCGATGCCGGTGGGGCGGTGCAGCAGGCGCACGGCCGTGGCGACCTTGTTCACGTTCTGCCCGCCGGGGCCCTGGGAGGTCGTGACCGTCTCATCCACCTCGCTCCAGTCGATCGAGACCTGGACCTCCTCCGGCTCGGGCAGCACCGCGACTGTTGCGGTCGAGGTGTGGATGCGTCCGGCGGCCTCGGTCGCGGGGACCCGCTTGACCGAGTGCACCCCCGCCTCGAAGGCCAGTTCCGACCACACGCCCTCGCCCGAGATGTTCGCCACGACGTGGCGGATCCCGCCGAGGCTGGCGTCGCCGGTCAGGTCGAGCGTTTCGACACTCCAGCCCTTGCGAGCGGCGTACTTCTGGTACATGTCGAACAGGTCGCGGGCCCACAGGCCGGCCTCGTCGCCCCCGGTGCCGGCTCGGATTTCGAGGATGACCGAGCCAACGCCGCGGTCCTCGGCGTTGACCAGGGCGGCCTTGACGCCGGCGATGGTCTGGCTGGCCTCGGATTCCAGGCGGGGCAGCTCCTCGCGGGCCAGTTCGGCCAGTTCCGGGTCGGCGCCCGACTCGACGGCGGCCCGGAGTTCGGCGGCTTCCGATAGCAGGGCCTGGTACCTGGTGTACCCCTCCGCCGCCGGGGCCAGCCCGGCCCGCTGGATGGACAGATCCCGGACCCGCCGATGGTCGCTCAGGACCGCCGGATCCTCCAACTGCTCGCTCAGCGCGCGGTGTCGCTCGGCGAGCGCGTCCAGACGCTCGCGGACACGATCCGACAGGTTGTCGGCGGCTTGGGCGGCCATCGGACGAGAATAGGAGGGATCGAACCCAAAAACCTCCCGGACGGACACGGGGTGACTCGGTGGATTCTGATCTTCGCGTGCAACGCGCTTGCAGACGTTGAAGAGATCGGTATCATGCTGCATCCCCGGACCGGGAAACCCCCGGGGAGGCGTCCGAGGGTCGCTCCCGATCCCGGATGTCAGAGATATGTCACCCTCCTTTCATCGAGGCTCCGCTCAAGGGCGGGGCCTCGGTGCTTTTTTGTCGGTGCGAGGCTGCATTGGGAGGCAGGCTGGCCCCGGGAGCGGGGGCGAGGCGCTTCTGATCGGGGATTGGGGCAAGATCGGTCGGGGACGCCCCAACAATGGGTCCGGGACGGCGTGGGGGAACACCCCCGAGGCCGGGGCCCGCCAGACGGAGCGGCCATGGACGATGCGATCAGGCTGATGGGCGTGCGGAAGACCTTCGGGAGCAAGGCGGCGGTCGAGGGGCTGGACCTGGCGATCGAGCGGGGCTCGCTGACCGGGTTCATCGGGCCCAACGGCGCGGGGAAAACGACCACGATCCGGATGATCATGGCGATCCTGTTCCCCGACTCGGGGCGGATCGAGGTGCTCGGGCGCAAGTCGGCGGTCGAGAGCAAGGACCGGATCGGCTATCTGCCCGAGGAGCGTGGCGTCTACAAGAAGATGAAGGTGCTGGCGTTCCTCGAGCACATGGCGGCGCTCAAGGGCGTGCGCGGCGCCGGGCTGCGCCAGAAGGTGTTCGACTGGCTGGCGAGGGTGGAACTCGAGGGCGTGCACGCCAAGAAGTGCGAGGAACTCTCGAAGGGCATGCAGCAGAAGGTGCAGTTCATCGCATCGGTGATCCACGAGCCGGAACTGCTGATCCTGGACGAGCCGTTCAGCGGG
Organism: Phycisphaeraceae bacterium; assembly: GCA_020639215.1. Lineage (GTDB taxonomy): Bacteria > Planctomycetota > Phycisphaerae > Phycisphaerales > UBA1924 > JACKHA01. The sequence continues at coordinate 141,880 of JACKHA010000005.1, read as the reverse complement.
CTGGACCCCGTGAACATGCGTCTGCTGCGTGACCTGGTGATGGAGCAGCATAAGGCGGGGCGGACGGTGATCTTCTCGACGCACGTGATGCACACGGCCGAGGCGCTGTGCGACCACATCGTGATGATCAGCCGGGGTCGGAAGGTGCTCGATGCGCCGCTGGCCCAGATCGAGCGAGAGCATGAGGCGAGGGAGATCGCGTTCGTGCCGCTGGACGCGGGGGCGGGGTTCGAGGCGGTGGAGGGGGTTGAGGGTGTGGCGTCGGTGCGGCGCACGGAGCGGGGCGGGGCGGCGCTGATCCGCGAGGGCGAGTCGATCGCGGAGGTGATGGGGCGGGTGGCGGGGTCGATGGCGATGTCGCGGGTCGAGATCCTGCGCCCGAGCCTGGAGGACCTGTTCATCGACATCGTCAAGCGTCAGGGCGAGGAGAACGTCGAGCAGGTGCGTGCGTCGATCCGAGAGGCGGGCGGCGGGGCGCTGGCCGGCGTCGGGGCCGAGGGGGGTGAGGCGTGAACCGGATCCTGCAGATCGCCAAGCGCGAGTTCATGTCCACCGCGATGACCAAGGCGTTCATCATCGGGGCGTTCGTGATCCCCGGCGTGTGCTTCCTGGCCATCCCGCTGATCATCCGCCTGACGATGGCGGCCGAGGCGCCGAAGGTCGTTGGCACGGTCGCGATCATCGATCGGTCCGGGGCGGCGGCGGACGGCGTGATCGAGAGCCTGACGCCCGAAGCGATCTCGGCCCGGCGGGGCGATGAGGTGGGGCGGATCCAGGAGGCCGCGCTGGCTGGTGAGGGGCAGGAGCTTCTGGAAGGCCAGGACGGGGGCGACGGGGCGGGCGCTGGCACGGAGGATGCGACCGATGGTGTGCCCGGCACGAGCCCCGGCGGCGACGGCGCGCGGTCGCTCCAGCAGGCGATGCGGATGGCCGACCGCGTGCAAGGGCTGTCCGACAAGATCCCCGAGTTCACGCCCCTGGTGCTCGACCCGGCGTCGGCGGACGAGGAGGCCCAGAAGCAGCGCCTGTGGGAGTCGCCGGGCGAGGGCGAGTCTGCATCGTCGCAGTTGTTGGCGCTGGTCGTGATCGACGCCGACGCGGTCCGGCGGGGCGAGGGGCAGGAGCAGTTCGGCACGTTCTCGCTGTTCCATCGCCCCCGGATGGACGACCGGATCGTGGACGAGATCCGCGACGGCGTGCGCGGGGCGATCCGCGAGGCGAGGTATGCCGCGTACGGCCAGGACCCCGCGTGGCTCGAGGCGCTCACGACGGTGCGGCGCCCGGCGGTTCGCGAGGTGACGCAGGAGGGCGAGCGGAGTTCGGCGTCGGGCCTGGCGATGATGCTGCCGCTGGGGTTCATGATCCTGCTGATGCTGTCGGTGATGATCGGTTCGCAGTACCTGCTGACGACGACGATCGAGGAGAAGTCGAGCCGCGTGGTGGAGGTGTTGCTGTCGGCGGTGTCGCCGATGCAGCTGATGACGGGCAAGGTGCTGGGGCAGATGCTGGTGGGCGGGGTGATCCTGCTGATCTACGGCGGGCTGGGGTTCGGGGCGCTGGCGGCGTTCGCGCTGGCGGACCTGGTCAGCCCGGTGCAGGTCGCGTTCCTGGTCGCGTTCTTCCTGCTGACGTACACGATGATGGCGTCGATGACGGCGTCGGTCGGTGCGGCGGTGAACGAGCTTCGCGAGGCCCAGTCGCTGCAGGGGCCGATCATGATGGCGGTGATGATCCCGTACTTCCTGTGGCTGCCGCTGTCGCGTGATCCCAACGCGGTGTGGGCCCAGGTGCTGTCGTTCGTGCCGCCGATCAGCCCGTTCGTGATGATGATCCGGATGACCTCGTCGGACCCGCCGGCGATGTGGCAGCCGCTGTTGGCGGTGGCGATCAACGCGGTGGCGTGCTACGGGTTCCTGTGGTTCGCGGCCAAGGTGTTCCGGGTGGGGCTGCTGATGTACGGCAAGCCGCCAAACCTGGCGACGCTGATCAAGTGGGTGCGGATGGCGTAGACGAGAAGCAGGGCGTTGGGCGTCGCGGGGCGTCGCCGGGTAGCATCCCGCCTGCGGAGGTTGCGCGTGGGCGAGGACGGGGCCATCGGGCGGGCGGATTCGGGCGACAGCGCTCGGGTCACGCGCCTGCTCGGCGATCTGGCCAGCGGGAAGCAAGCGTCGTCGGACGAGTTGCTGCCGCTGGTGTACGAGCAGTTGCGCCGAGCGGCCCAGCAGCGGATGGCCCAGGAGCGGACGGCCCACACGCTGACGGCGACGGCGCTCGTGCACGAGGCGTATGCGCGCCTGGTTGGCGATGAGCATGTGAAGTGGGATGGGCGGGGGCACTTCTACGCCGCGGCCGCGGAGGCCATGCGCCGGATCCTGATCGAGCACGCGCGGGCGAGGGGGCGGGTCAAGCGTGGCGGGGGTCGCCAGCGGGTGCCGCTGAGCGTGGTCGATCTGGCGACGGAGGCCGACGCGGGGGAGATCATGGCCCTTGATGGGGCGATCGAGCGCCTGAGGGGTGAGGACGAGCGGCTGGCAGAGATCGTGCGGCTGCGGTTCTACGCGGGGCTGAGCGTGGAGGAGACGGCCGCGGCGCTGGGCGTGTCGGAGCGGACGGTCAAGCGGGACTGGGCGTTCGCGCGGGCGTGGCTGCATCGGGAACTTGAAGAAGGTGAACCGCGGAGACACGGAGACACGGAGGGAGCCATGGAGCGGGGTGGGGAGGAGCGGTGATCGTGGTCGAGGCGTGCGGGGCTCTGAACGGGTGCCTTGCTTCTCTCCGTGCCTCCGTGTCTCCGTGGTGATACTGGAACTCGAATGGCCAAGCGACTCGACGACATCCGGCGTGTGTTCGATGAGGTGCACGAGTTGCCCGCGGCGGAGCGTGAGGCCGCGCTGGATCGGCTGTGCGACGGGGACGCGGCCCTGCGGGGCGAGGTCGAGTCGCTGCTGGATTCACACGGGACGGAGGAGTTCCTGGGCGCGCCGACGGTTGTCGCGCCCGAGCGCGGCGGCGAGGGGGCCGGGACGGTCATCGGGGCGTACAAGCTGCTGCAGCTGATCGGCGAGGGCGGATTCGGCGCGGTGTACATGGCCGAGCAGGAGCGCCCGGTCCGGCGGAAGGTGGCGCTCAAGATCATCAAGCTGGGGATGGACACACGCCAGGTGATCGCGAGATTCGAGGCCGAGCGCCAGGCCCTGGCGATGATGGACCACCCCAACATCGCCAAGGTGCTCGACGCCGGGGCGACCGAGACGGGGCGGCCGTACTTCGTGATGGAGCTGGTGCGCGGCGTGCCGATCACGGAATACTGCGACACGAACAAGGTCACGACGCGCGAGCGGCTGGACCTGTTCATGCAGGTGTGCCACGCGGTGCAGCACGCCCACCAGAAGGGCGTGATCCACCGGGACATCAAGCCGACCAACGTGCTCGTGACGCTGCACGACGGGCGGCCGGTGCCAAAGGTGATCGACTTCGGCATCGCCAAGGCGACGAGCCAGCGCCTGACGGACAAGACGCTGTTCACCGAGTTCCGCCAGTTCATCGGCACGCCGGAGTACATGAGCCCGGAGCAGGCGGAGATGTCCGGGCTGGACGTGGACACGCGGAGCGATATCTACTCGCTGGGCGTGCTGCTGTACGAGCTGCTCACGGGCACGACGCCGTTCGACGCCCAGACACTGCGGAACCAGCCGCTGGACAAGATCCAGCGTCTGATCCGTGAGACCGAGCCGCCGCGCCCCAGCACGAGGCTGGACACGATGGCGACTGGGGCGGCGACGGGGGCGCGGGTCGCGCCGGGGTCGGGCGGGGGCTCGACGCTGGCGGACGTGGCGCGGCTGCGCCGGACGGACCCGGCCGGGCTTGGGAGGCTGCTCAAGGGCGATCTGGACTGGATCGTCATGCGGGCGATCGAGAAGGACCGGACGCGGCGGTACGAGACCGCGACGGCGCTGGCGGGCGACGTGCAGCGGTACCTGGAGGACAAGCCGGTCGAGGCCGGGCCGCCGAGCACGGCGTACCGGGTGCGGAAGTTCGTGAAGCGGAACCGTTTGTGGCTGATGCCGACGGCGATCGGTGCGGCGGCGTTCGCGGTGTCGTTCGTGGGCGTGGTGTACGGGCTGCTCGAGGCCCAGCGCGGGCGCGACGCCGCCCAGGCGGCCCAGCGTCAGGCAGAGACGGCTCGCGGTGAGACACAGGCGGCTTTGGAGCGGGCGCGGCGTGAGGCGGATCGGAACCGGGCGGTGGGCGAGTACCTGCAGGAAGCGGTGTCGGCGACGCGCGGCGGCGGGAGCGGGGCCGAGGCCCTGCCGTTGGAGGAGGTGCTCTCGCGTGGGCGTGCGCTGTTCGGCGGGGACCACGCGGTGATCGCCAGCGCGCTGCTGGGTTGGGCCTCGGCGCGCCAGCTGTCGGGCGATGCGAGGTCGGCGGAAGCGGCGATCGTTGAGGCCGCGGGGATGTTCGAGCGCCTGCACGGGGGCGACGACCCTCGCGTGACCAACGCGCGTTTGCTGCAGGCCCGGGCCATCGCGGAGCAGCCGGGGCGCGAGGGCGAGGCGGGGCCGATCTTCGCGGCGGTCGTGGAGGCGTTCGCCCGTCGCCCGGGGCCCGATTCGCCGGAGTACGCGGCGGCGTCGATGGCGCTGACCAAGCACACGATTGCGCACGTGGCGGGGGCGACGCCGGAGCGGACCGAGAGCCTGTGGCGTGAGTCGATCCGGGCCCACGAGGCCGCGTTCGGCGAGATGGACCGGCGGACCATCCAGGCGATGGGCGAGTTCGGCATCTACCTGCAACGCCGCGGGCGGACGGAGGCGTGCGTCCCGGTGCTGATCGAGGCGGTGCGGCGCGGCGACGAGGCGATCCCCGAGGGGGATCTGACGATGTTCTACGCGCTCAACTCGCTGATCCTCGCGGACCTGTCGCAGCCGGGGCAGATGGCGCGTGCGGCGAGCAACTACGACCGCCTCATCGAGATGGCCGAGCGGATGGACGGGGAGTTCGCGCGCGCGACGGTTTCGATGTGGATCGAGGTCGCGGGGCTGCACGCGGAGGCCGGCGACGAGGAGCGGGCGATCGCCAGGCTTGAGACGTTCGTCGAGGCGCGAGAGCGGTCGGATCACGAGTTCGACTGGACCGACACGATCCGGGTCGAGTCCGGGATCGTGATGGTCGGGGCGTTGCTCGAGCGGCACCCGGAACTTGGTCGGCGCGTGCAACTGGCTCGGGCGGCGGGCGTTGGCAGCCAGTCGATGGGGTTCCAGAAGGCTCCAGCCACGATCCTGGCCGAGGCGGCGGCTTGGCTGGTTGATCGCAACTACTTTGCGGATGCCGAGGGCGTGCTCGAGCGTGTCGTGGCGCTGCGACGAGCTGAGGAGCCGCAGGACACCCGGCGGCTGGCCGTCTCGCTCGCGCTGCTGGCGCGGGCCCGGCTCGAACAGGCGGCGGCGGAGCATCCGGCCGGCGAGCCGGCGTCGGAGAGCACGCTGTTTTCCGGGGCCGAGACGCTGATCCGCGAGGCGCTCGCGATCCTCGCGTCGGTCGACGAAGCGGACCCGAGAACGATCTCGATGCTGCGGTGCGGGCTGGCCGAGTGCCTGGCGGTTCGAGGCCGCGTTGCCGACGCCGAGGCGGAACTGTCGCAGGTGACCCTCGAAAGCGACTGGCCGGAGCCAATGGCGGCGGCGCACGAGCGGGCCCGAGCCCGCGTCGAAGCCGCCCGGGGCGGGGCGTGACGCGCCCGCCGGCCGGCCCGATCACGCCACGACGCGTCGATTGAGCATCGGCATCTGCTCGAAGTACGGCAGGATCTGGGGGTCGCGGCTGGACTCGAAGGCCTCGTACGAGCCATCGAACCCGACCGCGCCGTCGCGGAGCATCACGACGCGCGGGCGCAGACGCCGGAGCAGGGCCGTGTCGTGCGTGATGATGAGGCTCGTCAGCGGCGCGGTGGAGCCGTCCGGGAGCGCGGCGGCGCGGGCGTGGGTCTCCGCGATGAGTTCGTGGACGGTGGAGGCGAAGTGGGGGTCGAGGCCGGACGTGGGCTCGTCGTAGAAGATCAGCACGGGCTCGAGGATCAGGGCCCGCGCGATGGCGACGCGCTTGGCCATGCCGCCCGAAAGCGCCGAGCGGTCCAGCGCGAGCGTCCGCTCCGGCTCGAGGCCGACCTGTTCGAGGACGCGCCTGGCCCTGGGGCGGATCTGCTCGTCGGTCAGGGCGTGGATCTCGCGCAGCCAAAGCGAGAGGTTCTCGAGCACGGTGCCCGAAAGCAGCGCGTTGCGCTGGAACACGACGGCCCAGTGACGCCGGATGCGATCCAGTTCCGACTCGCTCAGGGTCGCCAGGTCGCGCAGCGGCGATCCGGCGGTCTCGTGGTCGGCCACGAGCACGCGCCCCGAGTCGGGTTGCAGGTGGGCGATGAGGTGCTGGAGCAGCACGGTCTTGCCCGAGCCGGAGCCCCCGACGATGGCCACGAGTTCGCCGCGCGCCACTCGGAGGTTGATGCCGCGCAGCACCGGGTGGGCGTCGAAGGACTTATGGAGGTCCTCGACGAGGATCTCGTCGGGGCGGGTGCCGGTCGCGTCGGGCGTCGGTGTGGTCATCGCAAACGAGCCCGGCGCTAGCGCAGCCCGTACTCCTTGAGCTTGCGGTAGAGGGTGCGCTCGCCGATGCCCAGCAGGGAGGCGGCCTGCTCGCGGTTGCCCCCCGTGAGGCGGAGCGTCTCGCGGATCGCACGCTTCTCGATCTGCTCGAGGCTGGTGCCGGCGAGCGACCCGGTGGGGCCGGCTCCCACGTCGTCGTCGGACTCCGCCGAACGGATGTCGTCGGGGATGTGCCTGGTCTCGACGGTGATCGGCTCGGCGCCCCGCCCCTGGGCTTCGGCCTCGCCCATCGCCGAGACCACCATGTTCTGCACGACGTTGAGCAACTGGCGGACGTTGCCGGGCCACGGCGCGCTGGTCAGGCGCAGCAGCGCGGCGTCGGTCGGCGTGATCTGCGGCGGGGCCTCGCCGTCGGCGGTAAGCGACGCCGCGAAGCGGTCGATCGCGTGGCGCACGAGCGGGGGGATGTCCTCGCGCCGCTCGCGCAGCGGCGGGATCCCGACGTGGGCGCCGTTGATGCGGAAGTAGAGGTCGCCGCGGAACGTGCCCTCGTCGACCATTCTCTTGAGGTCGCGGTTGGTGGCCGAGACGAAGCGGACGTCGGCTTTGCGGGCCTCGTTCGAGCCGAGGCGCACGACCTCGCCCGACTCCAGCACACGCAGGAGCTTGGCCTGCATGGCCAGCGGCATGTCGCCGATCTCGTCAAGAAACAACGTTCCCCCGTCGGCGTACTCGAACACGCCCTGGCGGTCTTTGTCGGCCCCGGTGAAGGCGCCGCGGACGTGCCCGAACAACTGGTCCTCGAGCAGGCTCTCGCTCTGGCCCGCGCAGTTGAACGTGACGTACCGGGCCGAGGCCCGACGGCTGTTCAGATGGACCGCCTGGGCCACCAGTTCCTTGCCCGTGCCCGACTCGCCCGTGATCAGCACGGGGATGCCGCCGCGCGCGACCGTTCGGACCGTGCCCAGCACGCGGCGCATCGGCTCGCTGGCGGCGACCATGCCGGGCATCGTCGCCGTCTCGAGCGCGTCCTGCAGCTGGGCGTTCTGGTGGCGGAGCAGGACGGTCTCGGCGGCCCGGTTGATGAGGTTGCGGAAGACCTCGAGGTCGAGCGGCTTCTCGATGAAGTCGTACACGCCGTGCTTGAACGCCGCCCGAGCGGTGGGCACGTCGCCGTGGGCGGTGACCATGACGGTCTCGGCGTTCGGTTGCAGCGTGCGGGCGGCGTGGAGGACGACCAGCCCGGCGTTGGCGCCGTCGGGGGCGACTGTGGTGTCGGCGGCGGAGTCGGCGGGCATGGCGTCGCTTGTAGAGCGTTTGTCATCCGCGTCCTGAACGCCCGTGGCCCCCGCGGACGAGGGCATCCGCAGGTCCGTGATCACCACGTCGAACGCCCCGCCGCGCAGTTCCTCGAGCGCGGCCTCGACCGTGTTGACGATCGTGCAGATGTGGCCCGGGCGGCGCAGGGCGTCGGCCATCACGTCGGCGTGGTCGGGCTCGTCCTCGACGATGAGGACCTGGGCGCGGGCGGAGGCTTTGTTCGTGGGGGTGGTCATGCGGCGGGGTGCGTTGTCGTGGGGAGCGCGGGGGGCTTGGGCTCGACGATGGACTGGGGCGTCGACGGGTCGTGATTGTTGCCGCGTGCGGGCGCTGGTGTGCCGGTTGCCTTCGATGAATCCTGTGTTGTTGCTCCGGGCTCGCCGCGCGCCGCGTCGCCAGTGGCTCCCGCGATGAACCGTCGGAGCCGCTCGGCGATCGCCGACTCGGGCGGTAGGAACAACAGGTCGTACAAGGGTCCGGCGGGGCGATCGAACGGCACGAGCCGCGGTCGCCGCCCGCCGAGCGCGCGTCGGGGCGCTTCGAACAGGAACGCCCGGTAGCCGTGGCGGGAGAGCATCCGCCACAGGTCGCGTGGCCTGGCTCCCGCGGCCTTCAGGCAGGGGCGGTTGATCTCGCTGATGATGGCCGGGCTTCGTTGCCTGATGGTCCGCGACAGCCCCGCCAGCACCTCGCGCTCGAAGCCCTCGACGTCGATCTTGATGAGCATTGGGGCGTCGGGCAGGTGGGCCAGGCGGGCATCGCCCCGATCGACCACGCACTCGAACTGCTCGCCGCGACCGCGGGCCCAGGGCAGGTCCGCCAGCGAACCGGCCCCCGGATTCTCCGAGGCCAGACGCAGGGTCGCGGTGCCGGGTCGGCGGGCCAGGGCGACGCGGCTCGGCGTGATGTTCGTCGCCCCGTTACGGTCGATGTGCCAGGCCAGACGCTCGTACACAACCGGATTGGGCTCGAAGGCCAGGACGCGACCGGTCGGGCCGACGAGGGTCGAGGCGCGAAGCGAGACCAGCCCGAAGTTTGCGCCGATGTCGACGAACGTGTCGCCCGGGCGGAGGGCCCGCTCGAGCAGCGTGAGCAGCGGGACCTCGTGGTACCGCCCGAGCAGCCAGGCCCAGCGCTGGAAGTACTCGCGGGGGTCGAGGCGGAGGGTGTGGTGCCCCCAGCGGTCGCGGATGTCGACTGGCGAAGCGCCCGACCAGAACGCGTCGTCGCCGACACGGGCCAGGCGCCGGGCCACCAGCGACCGACCCGGCAGATCGGCGCGGCACCACGCGGCGGCCAGGCGCACGAGCGGATCGCGGGTCGGGCCGCGGGGTTGGCTGGAGGGCGGGTCGCCGGCTGGCATTCCCGCGATCGTACGAAGGGAAGGGCGGGGTGGGACGGACATGTCATGGGGGCCGATCGCCGCTCGGGGCGTGTCACGCCCGTGTCACGCGGGTCGGCGCGGCGTTGCACCCGGCGGTGGGGGATGCGTCCCACTGTCGCCTCTCTCGATCACGGGCCGCCAATGGCGCGGCCGAAACCTGGGGGATTCTGTCCCTGAAGGCACTGGAGCACACGATGGGCACTTCTGCGAGAATGTGGGCGATGGAGGTAGGCGTGCTGGCGCTGTGCGCGGGGCTGGCGTGCTGTGGGGCGCGGGCCGAGGCCGAGCCCGACGCCAACCCGCCCGCGAGGGAGGCACCGATGGGCGAAGACGATCCGGCACTGCGAGCCTCGGCCCCGGCGGGCAACGACTTCGCCTTCGAACTGCTGCGACGCTCGGCCCCGACGGGCCAGAACGCGGTACTCTCGCCGCTGAGCGTGCGTCACGCGATGGCGCTCGCGATGGTGGGGGCCGAGGGGCGGACGCTGGAGGAACTCGCCGCGGGGCTGGGCATGGAGCGCGACGAAGAGGAGGCCCACGCGGCCCTGGCGTCGATGGTGGCCCACGCGATCTCGACGAACCCCAGGGTCCGCGAGAACCGACCCGAGGTCTCGTTCGCCTCGCGGATCTGGCTGCAGGACGGGTACGCGCTGGCGGACGGGTACGAATCCCGCGTCGGCGCGGCCTACGGCGCGGCGTTCCAGACCATCGACTTCGGCGCCGGCCCCGACCGGGCCCGGCGGCAGGTCAACGCATGGATCGAGGACCAGACCCACGACCGCATCCGGGACCTGCTGCCGCAGGGCAGCGTGACGGACCTGACCCGCTTGATCCTCTCGAACGCCGTGTACCTCAACGCGACCTGGAGCCGCCAGTTCGAGGCGGAGGACACGCGCGACGGGGCGTTCACTCTCGCCGACGGGACCCAGGTCCAGACGCCGATGATGCACCAGACCGCCTGGTTCCGCCACCGCGTCGCCCGCGGGTACGAGGCGGTCCAGATGGGCTACGTCGGCACCGACCTGGCGATGCTCGTCGTGATGCCCACCCGCGGCTCGCTCGAAGCATTCGAAGCGTCGATGGATGCCGCGGCCTGGGGCGGAATCGTCGATGGGCTGGGCGGCGGTGAGGTCATCCTCACGATGCCCAAGTTCGAGCAGGAGCAGATGGCCGACGTGGGCGCGTCGCTGCGGGCGATGGGCATGGAGAGGGCCTTCACCACCGACGCGGAGTTCGGGCGGATGGTCTCTCACGAGCCCGTCTCGATCGGCGGCGTGTTCCACGGCGCGTTCATCCGCGTGGACGAGGCGGGCACAGAGGCGGCGGCGGCCACGGCGCTCATGATGGTCGGCTCGGCGGCCCCTGGCGAGTACGTCCCCCCGCCGCGGATCACGATCGACAAGCCCTTCCTGTTCGCGATTGCGGACACATCGACCGGCGCGATCGTGTTCTTGGGGCGGGTGGTGGACCCGAGATAGAGGCCGGCTTATAGGACCGCCTTGACGGTGCGGCCGGTTCGCGTCCGAGAAAGGTGATTGACTCGCCCCGCGCCGCGCGGCAGACTGGGGTGTCCGGTGCGGGTCGGATCGGGCTGGCGCCGGGCGTGGGAACAGGAGGAGTGGCGATGGGCAAGGCGTGGACGGCGGGAGTTGTTGTGGCGGCGGGCGCGGGCGCGTGCCTGGGGGCTCCGCCCGAGTACCACACCGCGATGCAGGGCGCCGCGCCGATCGTCTGGTACCAGATGAACGAGGCCTCGGGCAACGCCATCAACCACGGCACGCTCGGCGCGGCGATGGACGCCGTGCCCAGCGGCACGCCCGGGCGGGGCGAACCAACCGGCAACGGCGACACGGGGGTGTCGATGGGTCAGGGCGCGTGGTTCGAGTCGCTCGGGAGCGTCGCCCTGACCGGCAACCCGACGTTCTCGTGCGAGGCCGTGGTGCGCCTGAGCGGCGCCGGGGCCGGCCTGCGCTGGGGGCCATTCCTGCACTGGGGCGACGGCCCCGCGCCGCGCACCGGGCGTGAGGTCTACTTCGGCATCCAGAACAACAACAACAACCGGATCTACAGCGGGTTCTATAACGCCGGCGTCCGGTCGGCCCCGGTCTGCACGGACCGATTCATCCACGTTGTGTGGGTCCGCGAGGGCGGCAACGACAGCGAGACCGGCTCGACGGTGTACATCAATGGCAGGGCCACGCCCGTCGAGCGCGATCCGAATCTCGCCCCCGGCATCGTGGCGGCCGGCGACATCAGTATCCTGAGCACGCCGCTGCGCATCAACGAGGCCAGGGACTTCCTCGGCGGTCGATACTTCACCGGCGTGCTCGACGAGCTCGCGCTGTTCGATCGCCTCCTGAGCCCGGGCGAGATCCAGCAGCGGGCCGCGATGGTGTTCCTGGGCACCGGCTGCCCCGCCGACCTGACCACGGGCGCGATCCCCGGCGCGCCGGGCTACGCCATCCCGAACTGCGTGCTGACCAACGACGACTTCTTTTACTATCTGGCCCAGTTCGCCGCCGGCAACGTCGCCGAGGCCGACCTGACGACCGGGGCCGTCCCGGGTCAGCCGGGCTACGGCGTTCCAAACGGGATCATCACCAACGACGATTTCTTCTACTACCTGACGCTGTTCGCGATGGGTTGCTGAGTCGGTCGGTTAGGACAACTTCGCACGACGCGGGACCCGCCGAGCCTTACATCCGCTCCAGCGTCGGGATCCCCACGCTCTGGAGCGCATCGCCCAGCACGCGCCCCGTCAACGCGCACAGGCGCAGGCGCGACAGACGCGTCGCCTCGTCGCCCGCCTTCAGCACCGGGCACGCGTCGTAGAACGACGAGTACAGGCTCGCCAGTTCGTACGCGAACGCGCACACCCGGTGCGGCTCGCACGACTCGGCCGCCCCCGCCAGCACCGCCGGGTACGTCAAGAGGTGCAGCGCCAGCGCCTTCTCCGACGGCTCGGTGATCCGGATCGGGGCCGCGGCCAGCGCCTCATCGCTTGGCAGCGACCCGGCCTCCGCCGCCTGGCGGAAGATCCCCTTCACGCGCACGAGCGCGTACAGCAGGTACGGCCCCGTGTCGCCCTCGAACGTGATCAGTTTGTCCATCGAGAACACATAGTCGCGCGTCCGATCGCCCGACAAATCCGCGTACTTGATCGCCGCGATGCCCGCCACTTCGCCGATGCGGGCCGCCTCTTCCTCCGGCAGGTCCGGGCTCTTGGCCCGCACGATCGCCCGCCCGCGCTCCACCGCCTCATCGATGAAGTCCGCCAGGCGCACGTTCTCCCCGCTGCGCGTCTTGAACGGCGTGCCGTCCTCGCCCAGGATCATCCCGAACGCCGCGTGCTGCAGCACCGCGTCCCGCTCGGGCCGCTGCTTCTCCGGCTCGGCGACCCGCGCGTACCCCGCCTTGATCGCCGCCCCAAACACCTGGCGGAAGTGCAGACTCTGGCGGATGTCCACGCAGTACACGACCCGCGCCGCCCCGAGTCTCTGCACCCGCCGGCGGATCGCCGCGATGTCCGTCGTCGCGTACAGGAATCCCCCGTCGGACTTGCGGATCAGGCACGGCTCGGCGATCCCCTCGACGCGAACGACCACCGCCCCTTCGCTCGGCTCCGCGATGCCGCGGGCCAGCAGGTCATCCACAACCGCCCCGAGTTCATCCGCGTACGACGACTCGCCCGCCGACGCCTCGGCGGTCACGCTTGCATGAAGCCGCCCGCAGTTGGCCAGGCAGTCCGCCATGGTCAGGTCGTAGATCCGCTTCCAGATCGCCTCGACCTCCGGGTCGCGGGCCTGCAGTCGCACCAGCGTCGCCTTGGCCCGCGCGATCGCGTCCTCGGCCCCGCCGACCTGCTCCTCCAGTTCCGCCGCCGCCTTCGGGCCCAGCCCGAACTCCCGCACCGTCGCCAGACCCCACTTGTCGGGCGAGGCCTCGCGCTGGGCCTGCTTGTACAGGCGGTCCAGATCACCGAGCGTGAGCGTGCCGAGCGACAACCGCCCGCTCGCGGCCTCTTCCCGCACCTTCATCACCACCATCGCGATGTTGAGGCCCCAGTCGCCGACGTGGTTCTGGCGGACGACGCGCTGGCCGAGGCGCTCGAACATGCGGGCCACCGCATCGCCGATGACGGTCGCGCGGATGTGCCCGACGTGCATCTGCTTGGCCAGGTTCACGCCGCAGAGGTCGACCACGACCGTCTCGGGCGACGCCGGCGGCTCGATGCCCAGCGCGGGCGAATCAAGGCGGCCCAGCAGCGCGCCGAGCAGGTCGGCCCGCAGGCGGATGTTGATGAACCCGGGGCCGGCGATGCTCTTGGCGTTGATCGACTCGGCCAGGTCCTCGATCCCGATCTCGGGCGAGTTGGCGGCCGCGACGATCGCTTGGGCGACGTCACGCGGATTCTTGCCCGCTCCCTTGGCTAGCGCCATCGCGGCGTTGCACTGGAAGTCGCCCAGGTCGGCCCGCTTCGAAGCCTCCAGCCGCGGGTCGGGCGACTCGTCCGGAAGGGGGATGCTCAGCGAGGCCGCCGCCGCCCTGATCGCGCGGGCGAAACGGTCGCGCAGCATCACAAGCGGGTCAATGGCAGTGGCGGCGTGGTCAGGGGCCGGTGTGGTCATGTGGCCCGATGGTACGACCCGATCATCCGGGGAATGCGCGCGTGACTTTCCGCGATCCCACCGGTTATCGCTTCTTTCCCAGCATCCGCTTCATCCATGACGCCTTCTGCGGCGGATCGGCGAACGCGTTCGGGGCCTCCTCCTCCCGCGCCGCCGGGATCGCCGTTTGGTTCGACGCCGCCGCCCCAGCCCCCGCCCCGAACGTCGTGGTCGCGTCGGAGTCCGCGTGCCCGCGCGACCGGGCCGCCCACATCGCCGACGCCTGCGGGTCGATCGCCACGCCCGTGCCCTCGGCGTAGCAACGCGACAGCGCGTGCATCGCCTCGGTGCTCTCGTTCCGGGCCGCGGCCTGCAGCCAGTTCACCCCCGCCGGCGGGTCGGGGTCGATCCCGACGCCGTCGAGCAGGCGCATCCCGAATCGGAACTGGGCCGGGGCGTACCCGCCCTCGGCGGCCTGCTTGAGCAGCGCGGTGGCGTATTGCTTGTCGATCGACACGCCGTGCCCCTGGTCCAGGCACTCGGCCAGACGCGTCAGCGCGATCGGGTCGCCCGAGTTGGCCGCCTGCTGGTACCAGTACACCGCCGTCGCGTAGTCAGGCCGCCCGTCCCGCCCGCGCCGGGCCCGCTCGGCCAGCACCAGCTGGGCCCCGGTGTCGCCCTGCTCGGCCCGTTGCTCCGTGCTGCTCGAATGGCGACGTGTGCCCGTGCCCGTTCCGGGATCACGCGGTCCCTCGGGCGCCTCGCGCACCGGCGCCGGCTTGGGCACCAGTGTCCGCGACGCCGCCGGGATCTGCGTCGACATCGAGCCGGGGACCATCGTCCGCGCCGACGTGCCGGGGATCATCGTCCTGGCCCCGAACCCCTGGCTGATCGATCCCGCGGGCGGCGCAACGCCCAGCGCCGCCGCCAGCGACGCGATGAACTCGCTCGCGCTCGGCGGGCGCCCCTGCGGTCGTTTGGCCATCACCGACTGCAGCACCCGGTTCGCCGGCGCGCTGATCGAGCCGATCTCGTCGGGCATCCGGCTCTTGATCTGCTGGAAGATGTCGCCGTGCGCGAACGGCGGCGTGCCCGCGAGCATCTCGTACACCGTCACGCCGAACGAGTAGATGTCGTCGCTGGGCGACGGGCGCTCGCCCTCGATGTGCTGCGGGCTCATGTACTTGGGCGTGCCGGCCTGGGGCGTCGGGCCGTCCGTCCTCGGGGCCACCTGCGACAGCGACGACTGCACCTCGAACGCGATGCCGAAGTCCGTCAGGTACGGGCGGCTGTCCTCGTCGAGCAGGATGTTCGCGGGCTTGACGTCGCGGTGCAGCAGCGGCGGACGCAGCGCGTGGGCCTGGTCGATCGCCGCGGCGATCGGGGCCGCGATCGCGATCACCTCGGACGCGTCCAGCCCGAGCGGGTGCTCGGCGATCACCTCCGCCAGCGACCGCCCGTCGATCAGTTGCATCACCAGGAACGCGACACGCCCGTCGCTGGTGTCCTGATCGAACGTGTAGAGGCGGACGACGTTCGGGTGGGTCAGCGTCTGGGCGGCCAGGGCCTCCCTCTTCAGCCGGGTCACCGCCGCCGTTTCCCGCGAGATCTCGTCCGGCAGGACCTTGATCGCGACCGTCGTTTCCATCTCCAGGTCCGACGCACGGTACACGTCGCCCTGCCCGCCCCCGCCGATCCACGAGTCAAGGCGGTACCGCTCCCGCAGCACCGAGCCGATGCCGACACGCTTGGCCTTCGGCACCAGCACCGTCCGCTCCGGCGGCGGGCCAAAGCCACGGCTGACCGAATCGGACGTCCGATCGGCCTGTCCCAAGTCCCGGTCCTGGCGCGGGGGGTCCCCCATGATCCGTCAGGGTATCACAGGGTCAGGTTCGCGCGGACCCGGTTGGCCGAAGCGTTCGCGATCGCGTACCCGGGCGTGGCCGCGCCGGGCGCAACTTCCCCAGACCATCGATGTTCTCGGGCGGGGGCCGATCCTTCGCTCCGCCGCTCTCGGGCGGGCAGCGTTGCTCCCGCAAAAAAGCGCCGGCGGGCAAGGCACGAGGCCCGCCCGCCGGACGTAAGGAGGGTCGAGTCGGGTCGGCACGAGGGACGTGCCGCAGGGCTCAGCAGCCGGCCGCGAAGATCGCCAGGTAGTAGAAGAAGTCGTCGTTGGTGAGCGCGCCGTTGGGAACGCCGTAGCCGGGCTGCCCGGCGACCGCGCCCGTGGTCAGGTCGCACACCGCGACATTGCCCGCGGCGAACTCGGCCAGGTAGTAGAAGAAGTCGTCGTTGTTGAGCGTGCCGTTCGGGACGCCGTAGCCGGGCTGGCCGGCGACCGCGCCGGTGGTCAGGTCCGGCTGGCAGGACGCTCCAAGCTCGACGCGCCACCCGCCGCCCGGACCGAACAGAACGAACCCGGCGATCACCGACCCGTCGTCGGAGATGGCGGTGGGCGTGTTCAGGTTCGCCCCGACCGGGAGCGGCACGCCCTGGGCCATCAGGTACGTCTCGATCCGCTCCAGCCCGCCCGACTGCGTCCACACGAAGCCGACGCGGCTGGTCAGGAACGACGAGAACCCGACGGCGATCGTGCCGTCATCGGAAACGTCGGTCACGACCGACACCTGGTCGAAGCCCGGGATGGTGCCGACGCGCGTGACGCCGCCGGGCGTGAGCACCCAGCCCCCGCCGGACGAGCCGCCTCCCGAGCCGCACATCACGTCACCCGCGCTGTTGATGTTCGAGACCTCGCCGAGGCCGTTGTTGGCCCCATCGACCAGCAGCTGCTGCACGCCGTTGTTCCACACGGCGCCCTGGCGGAAGCCGGTGCTGCTGTCCTGCCACCCGGCGATGATCGTGCCGTCGCCGTTGACGCAGTTGGCGCGGCTCGAGCGGGTCGCCACGGTCGTGCCCAGGCTGGTCAGGCCGGAGACCTGCGACCAGTAGACGGCCTCCGCCTGGTTCGACGTGACCCAGGACAGGCCGACGACGTGCGAGCCAGTGTCGCTGATGCCGTAGCCGCTGCTCAGGCTGCTGCCGCTGATCCCTCCGAGGAAGCCCAGGGGCATCCACGTGGCGCCGCCCTGCCACAGGGCCATCTCGGTGAAGGAGCCCATACCGTTGCTGGCGGTGCCGCCGATGGCGGTGCCGTCGCGCGAGACGCAGGCCTGCCCGCCGCTCCCGCCGCCGCCGATGCTGACCAATCCGTCGACCTCCGTCCAACGGACGTAGCCGCCCGACCCGCCGCCGACGATGACCGTCCCGTCGCCGGACATGGAAGAGACCTGCACCGCCCCGAGCGAGGTGTACGTGGGTTGGGCCAACGCGGCGGAGCCGGCGGCCAGAACGATGGCAAGAGCAGCGGTCTTCATGCGGAGCCTCCAATTGTGTCGCGCGTCGGTCCCCGCGCGAGCGGCGGCGGGGCGTCGATACGCAAAGTGTTCGGTATTCCGAGCCAGAACCGCGCCGATCTCTGGGTCCCGGAGCGTAGCGACCGTGGCAACCCCCGGCAAGTGTTTGCACAAACTTTCTTGCAAGTACTTGAACGAATGTCGCCGTGCACGTATGCTCTCCCACGCGGGCACTCGTGTCGGGTGCCCGTGCGCTGGCGCCGCCGGCGAACCAACGCGAGGCCGACAGGTCCCGCCATCGGGAGACGAGACAATGGGTGGACTCAACATCGGGAGCCTGCGCGCCACCGCGGGCCTGGCTGGAACGGTGGTTGTTCTCGGCGCCGCGACTTCGGCGGGCGCCCAGAGCCTGCTGACGACCGGCGGCAACGTGATCGCGGCGTCGGGCCAGGACGTGCCCGGGCTGACCGGCGTGACCTTCGGTGGGTCGGGCACCTTCGACAGCCCGGTGATCGACGAGAACGGCTCGGTGCTCTTCCGCGGGCGCATGGTGGGCATGGACGTGGTGCCGACCAACGAGCGGGCCCTGTTCCGCGGCTCGTCGGCCGCCACTCTTTCGATGATGATCCGCGGCGCCGACGCCGCGCCGGACATCCCCGGGGCCACGCTGAACTCCGCGTCGTTCAGCGGGATCGGCAGCGGGTACCGCCTGAGCCCCGATGGGCGGACGCTGTGGGGCTCGAGCCTCTCGGGCACCAGCGGCACCACGACCGACACCGCGATCTTCGGTGGGTTCGCCGGCTCGCTCGTCAAGTTTGTCCAGGAGGGCGACGACGCCCCGGGGACGGTCGGCGCGGTGTTCAGCAGTTCGTTCAGCAGCCCCAGCCAGCAGAACACCGCGATCGATCGGGCGGGGCGCATCCTGTTCAAGAGCAATCTTTCCGGCGGCGACGTCTCCGGCACCACCAACAACGAGGGCTGGTTCTACGGCACGCCCGCGTCCATCGGCATGATGGTCCGCAAGGGCGACGACGTCCTCGGCGGGGCCACCGCCGCTTCGCTCGGTTTCCTCAGCCAGTCCAACATGAGCGGCCAGGTGCTGTTCGATTTGACCCTGGGCGGCACCGCCACCGTGAACGACAACGCGTCCGTGTGGATCCACACCCCCGGCGCCGGCAACAGCCTCGTGCTGCGCGAGGGCGACGCGGCCCCTGGGACCGTCGGCGCGACGTTCGGCGGCGCGTCGGGTTCCTGGTCGCCCGGCATCGGCAGCAACGCCTTCAACTCGGACGGGCGGTTCGTCTTCGCTGCCCCCCTGCTCGGCGGCGACGTGGTCGCGGGAGACAACGACCGCGGCACGTACATCGGCTCGGCCGGCGGGCACACCATGGTGCTGCGCCGCGGCGACGCCGCCCCGGGCACCGACGGCTTGTTCGACGTGGTCAACAACTCCGGCCAGGCCCTGGGCGAACTGGACCGGGTTGTCCTCCAATCCTCGCTGCGTGGCGGCACGGTCAGCGCGGCCGACGACACGGGCATCTGGGCCGGCACCCCGGGGGCGCTCGAACTGGTCGCCCGAGAGGGCGGGATGGCACCCGGCATCGTGGACGGGACGTTCGGCAGCATGACGGGTCAGTCGATGCTGACCAACGCCCTGGGCCAGGTCGTGTTCAACAACTCGGTCCAAACCCCCGCTGGCAGCGTGACCTCGATGTTCGCCTGGGACCCGTCGGCGGGGCTGATGCTCCTGGCCGCCGTCGGCGACGAGATCGAGGTCGCCCCCGGCGTGTTCAAGACGGTGACCGGCCTGGGAAGCGCTGGTTTCACAAACAGCGAGAACTCGTCGCTGTCGTTCGGCAACGATGGCACCGTGGCGATCCGCCTGTCGTTCGCCAACAACGAGGGCGCCATTGTGACCGTCCGCGTCATTCCGGCCCCCGCCGGGATCGCGCCGCTGGCAATCATGGGGCTGCTGGCCTCGCGTCGGCGTCGCTCCTGCTGATACTGTCACCTCCTTGCGGGCGCCGGCTTCGAGAGGGGCCGGCACCCGCTTCGTTCCGCACCCCATTGTCCGCGACGAATCGCGCTCCCAGGGCCGGGAGCGAACAGGCACCAGGGACCGCCATGGCTATCGACGCTGCTCCGAACTGCACGACATTCGAGGAGGACCTGACCGGGGCGCTCGGCGATCTGCGCGGGAGGTTGGGCGAGGCGATCGGTTCGATCGGGCTCGCGCCGGGCGAGCCGCAGGAGATCGCTCGGCGTCTTGGCATCAGCCGGAATCTGACGTGGAAGGTCTCGAAGGTCGTGTGCTCGGAGGACGTGTTCGAGGCGACCCAGCACATGCCCGGCGAGGAGGGGATCGAGATCCTCCTGAACGCGCTGGGCGACGCCGGCGTGGAGGCGGCCCGGATCGACGCGGTGCGGGCCACGACACGCCGGTTCGACGCGGTCGTCGAGACGCACTCGGGCGACCGTGCGACGCTGGACCTGATGCTCGACGGGATGGGCGGGAGCGCCGCGTCCCGTCTGGAGCAGAGCCGCAAGCAGGCCTTCCGCGGCAACAGCGGGGTGTGGGGCATCCAGGCCCGGGCCCGTATGACGAGCCTGATCGTGGCCCCGACGCGAGGCGACACCGAGCACGTGGACCTGGCGCTGTTGGGCGGGATGTTCGACATCCGGCGTTTGCGTCCCCACGTGACGTGGCCGATCTTCTATCCCATGGCGTACCACGACGACGGAACCCCGGTCGCGTCGGCGGTCGAGGAGCCACTCGACGACACGGTCCAGGACAAGGCCGGGCCGCACCTGCTCCGCGAGTTCTGCACGGAGACGATGCCGGAAATCCGCGCGAGGAAGGCCGGGGAACGCCTCGTGTACGAGTTCGGGCCGGGGCCGGTGGGCAATACCGGGGCGTTCTCGATGGTGTTCGGCTCTCTCACGCCCGGGCAGGTGTCGCGACGTCAAACGCCCGAGGACGCGTTTGGCGAGTCGACGACGCGGATCACGATGCCGACGGGGGCGGTGCAGTTCGATCTGCTGCTGCACCGCGACCTGGCGTTCGGCGAGCCGGAGGCCGCGGTCATCGGGCGCGTGGCCGTGCCGAACGGTGCGGATGACTTCCATGACATCCCGATCGCCGAGCAGCCGCGCGAGTTGTCGGGGCGTCCCCCGATGCTCGGGTCGGCGTTGATCCCGCGATACGAGGCGATCGTGCAGCGGGCCATGGACCGGTGTGGGTGGTCGGTCGGGGAGTTCCGGGTGTACCGCCTGCAGATGCAATACCCGCCGATGCACTCGGTCGTCCGGATGCGGTTCGGGCTGGAGCCGGCCTGACGCCGGCGCGGGCATCGGGCGGGTCTGGTGGCTGTCGCGGTGCCGCCGCGGCGGGTCGGGGCCTGCGTAGACTTCGGTCGCTCGGCCGGATGCCAGAGTGGACTAATGGAGCGGATTGCAAATCCGTTATTCGTGGGTTCGAATCCCACTCCGGCCTTTGACGTGGGTGCGTCGACGCGATGGGCCACGACCTTCGGGGCTCTCGAAGGTCGTGCCGGCGTGGGACGGAGCCACGACGCGTGGCACGGCTGTGGCATTGCGCAGCCAAGCCCAACTTGCAAGACGCGGGGTCGATCGGGCATGCTTGCTCCGAGCAGCAAGCATGCCACGCTTTGAGCGAGCGCCGTTGAATGGCACCGAGAAACGCCGCCGAGGCGGCGTGTCTCGGTGGCACAGTCGCGAATCGGTGATCGCACTCAACGTCCCGGCACGAACGGGTTGCTGGCCTTCTCCCGCCCGATGGTGGTCGATGGGCCGTGTCCCGGCAGGATGAGAGTGTCGTCGGGCAGGGTGTAGAGCTGTTTGCGGATGGACTTCTCGAGGCGTGAGGGGTCGCAGCCGGGGAAGTCGGTGCGCCCGACCGAGGCGGCGAACAGGGTGTCGCCGACGATGGCGCGCCGGGTCTTCTTGTGGACGAGCGCGATGCCGCCGGGTGAGTGGCCCGGGGTGTGGCGGACCTCCCAGTTCTCGCCGCCGAGTTCGACCGTTTCGCCGCTGAACAGCACGCGGTCGCACTCGGGGGCGGTGACGGGGAGGCCGGCGGCGGCCGAGAGGTTCAGCACGGGATCGGTGAGCCATTTGTGCTCGGCCTCGTGGATCCAGATGGTCGCTTCGGGGAAGGCCTCCTTGACCTGGCGGACGCCGGCGATGTGATCGAGGTGGGCGTGCGTCAGGACGATGGCGTCCGGGACCAGGCCCAGTTCGCGGACGCGGTCGATGAGCGGCTCGGGCTCGAAAGATGCGTCGGCGATCCAGCAGCGTTTGCGCTGCGTGTCGTGGACGAGGTAGCAGTTCGTGGCCCACGGGCCGAGCGTGAAGCACTCGATGGTTGGTTGCACGGTGCAGGATAGTCCGGAGAACGCGGAGGGCGCGGAGGGGGACGCGGAGTGGCGCG
This sequence comes from Phycisphaeraceae bacterium, assembly GCA_020639215.1. Lineage (GTDB taxonomy): Bacteria > Planctomycetota > Phycisphaerae > Phycisphaerales > UBA1924 > JACKHA01. Next base: position 120,164 of record JACKHA010000005.1, on the reverse strand, counting down.
AAGTGGGGATTGGGCTCGATGCACGCTTCATCGCGAACGCCCCGATCGGTCTGCGCTTCACGACCCACCGGGTGCCTCGATCCGAACCCAACTGCATCTCTCCGCGCACCTCCGCGTCCCCCTCCGCGCCCTCCGCATTCTCAGGCGCGTTCTCCTATGATCCCCCATGCTCATCCGCAACATCAACGACACGCCGATGAAGCCCGTGGAGATGGACGGCGTCAAGGGCGCGTCGATGGCGATCATGGTCGGGCGGGGCGATGGGGCCCCGAACTTCGCGCTGCGCCAGTTCCGCGTGGAGCCGGGCGGGCACACGCCGTTCCATCATCACGACTACGAGCACGAGGTGTTCGTGGTCGAGGGCGGCGGGACGATCTTTCTGGACGGGGCCGAGCGTCCCATCCGGGCTGGGGATGTGATCTACGTGCCCGCCGACGAGCAGCACCAGTTCAAGGCCGACGCCGCCAAGGGGCTGCGTTTCTTGTGCCTGGTGCCGGCGACGCGGAACTGCGGCGACCCGACGCCCGGAAGTTGAAGCAGGAGCGGGGCAGCGTCGGGCACCGGCGAACAGAGAGAAAACTGATGCGGGGTTCGGGCGGCCCGCCCTTCGCTGGCCAGGCTTTGCAGGAGCGATCCATGGGTAGAAGCACACCCAGCCTGTTCTCCGCACGTTTGTTCGTGGCGTGGTCGTACGCCATCGCCGCGGTCCTGGGCGTGGGGCTGGTGGCCTACGGCGTGTGGGAGCACGACCGCACCTTCGCCGTGCTTGGCGTGGCGGCGCTGGCGGTGGTGGGGCTGGGCCTGCCGGTGACGCTCGTGGCGATGGCGGGGCGGGGCGCCGGCGACACCCGCGCGGTGGTCGAAGCGGTCGAGCGCCTCATCGAGCACTCGGCCCTGTCCGACGACGCGCGGCGCGTGCTGAACAGGCGCTCGGAGCGGCACCTGCTGCGTCAGGCGATCGAGGAAGACATGCACCACGGCGACCACGAGGCCGCCCTTGTGCTCGTGCGCGAACTGGCCGAGCGGTTTGGCTACCGATCCGACGCGGAGGAACTGCGGGCCCGGATCGAGGCGGCCCGGTTCGAGGCCGTCGAGCACCGCATCACCGAGGCGATCGCAAGGCTCGACTCGCTCATCGGCGAAAAGCGCTGGGACGAGGCCATGACCGAGGCGGCCCGAATCACGCGGACCCACCCGGACTCGCACCGCGTCGAGGGCCTGCGCCACCGCGTCGAGCGGGCCAGGGCCCAGTACAAGGCCGACCTGGAGCGCCGCTTCCTGCTCGCGGCCCAGCAGGACCGCGTCGATGAGGCCCTCGGGCTGCTGCACGAACTCGACCAGTACATGACCGAGCAGGAGGCCGGCCCGCTGCAGGAAGTCGCGCGCGGCGTGATCGGCAAGGCCCGCGAGAATCTGGGCGTGCAGTTCCGCCTGGCGGTGCAGGACCGGCGCTGGCGTCACGCGGCCGAGATCGGGGACCGCATCATCGCAGAGTTCCCCAACACCCGGATGGCCCAGGAGGTGCGGGGGATGATCGATGGGATCCGCAGCCGGGCGGCGGCGGTGGGGCAGGTGTGAGACGGAACGCGGAGGTCTCGGAGAGGAACGCGGAGAGCGCGGAGGTGTGATTGGGTTTCGTTGAGCGGGCGTCGATGCGGCACCTTGCCGCTTCGAAGGACCAGCGAAACGGCGACCGTTGCGCGAGGGGCCGACACCAACAGCCCTACGACGCCCTCGCCTTCCTCCCCCGCTTCTTGCCCTCCTTCGCGGCCTCCGCGCCTCCCTCCGCGCCCTCGGCGTTCTGCTTCTCTTTCCGCCGCAGGACCTTCGCCTCCGCCGCCGTTCCGCCCCGCCGGCTCGTGATCGCCGTCGACATGATCCGCGGCTCGCGCGTCACCCGCACCGGCCCGGCCTGGACCCGCTCGAACGCGCTCGCGGCGTTCGCGTCGGAGTACTCCGTGCCGACGAAGTGGCGTCCAAGGGCCCGCGCGATCACCGGCGTCGTGCCGCTGCCGATGAACGGGTCGAGCACGATCTGTCCCGGGTTGGACGAGCACCGGATGACGCGCTCGAGGTAGACCTCGGGCAATTGGTTGTCGTGCTTGGCGCGTCGCTCGGTGTTGTTGCCCTGGATGCGCCCCCAGTACGGGCCGTACCACACGTCCATCGGGATCCGCAGGCCCGCGGGCGAGCCGTCGGTCTTCTCGAACGTCCGCGGGTCGTTATACACCGCGGCCCGGTCGGACTGCTCCATCACCGGCTCGGGGTTCCACACGCGTCGGATCGGGTCCTTGCTGAAATACAGCGCATGGACCTTCGAATTGATGAACCGCCCCGTGGTGTTCTGCCCGAAGCGGTAGTGCCAGATGCACCAGTTGACCATCTGGAGGCCGCGTTTTTTCAGGTGCACGACGATCTCGGCGGCCCAGTCATCGGGGATGTTGACCCAGATCGAGCCGTCGTCGGTCAGGGCGCCCGTGCACAGGTCGAGCCAGTCGTACGTGAACTCCAAATAGTCGGAGTCGGGCATCCGGTCGTCCCACTTGTCGTAGGCCCGGTTCCAGTTGAAGGGCGGATCGGCGAACACGAGGGAGATCCGACGGTCGCGCACCGCCGGGATCCGCGGCAGCAACTCGCGGCAGTCGCCGACCCAGAACGAGCAGGAGCCCAGGTCGTTCGCGGCGTCGGCGGGCAGGTGGTGGGTCGGGGGCAGGCCCGATCCGGCCGGACGCGACCCAGCGCGAGAAGGGAACTCGATGGTCTGTGCTGGTCTGGGCATGGCGGAGGGTCGCTCCCCGGGCGTGTGCGAAGTCAGGCCTCCACGTTACGCCCTGGCGTGCCGCCGCAAAAGCCGGCGCTCGCGGGTGGGGTCGCACCGCTCCGACGATCGGCCGTGCCTGTCGCCATGTGTCGATTCACGTCGCCAGCGGGTTGTCGCGTGGTGTCGGATCGCCGTGGGCCCGGATGCGGGCGGCGAGTTCGCGCCAGAGCGCGAGGCGGGCCTGCTTCCAGGTGGAGTCCGATCGTGGTGTCCCGGCAGGAACGCAACGCGTCCGCCCCGTCCACTCCTGCACGAACCGGGCCATCAGCCCCCGGCTCGGGGTGGCGCCGACGCCGATCGCCTCGATGACCAGGCGTTCGAGCGGCGCATGGTCGGGACTCGCCCAAAGCCCCGGCATCCGGCGGATCGCGACGGTGTCGATCATCGCGACCTCGGCCGACTCCGCATCGGCGTGGGTCACGATCAGATTCGACGCCTTCGGATCGCGGTTGAACACGCCGGCCCGCGCCATGACAGCGCAGATGTCCGCCAGCCGCGCGGCGACCCGCTGGGCAGCCCGCGGCGGAAGCGACCCATCGGCAAGATGGTCCAGCAGCGTCCGGCCATCGACCCGCTCCATAACCAGCGTCTCGACCACCCCGCCGGCGTCCCGACCGCGCACGATCGCCAGGCAGGCGGCGGCGTGGACGCCGAGACCCGCCAGCCGCGTCGCTCCGTCCCAGTGGCGATGCGCACGCGAGCGACCCACGACGCCGTACAGGCAATCCAGGGTCGACCGCACCCGCCAGCACTTGACGACCACGTCCTGCCCGTCCAGGGTTGCGGCGTACACGCTCACGCTCTGGTTCGCCTTGAGCACGCGCGGTGTGGCCGCTCCGTGAGGCGAACTCGCCGCCCCGTCCCCAAACAGGCGTGGCAGCGCCTTGACCCAGCGGGTCCGCTCCTCGGGCGAGCCGCGGACCGCGCGGAGGCGGATGGTGGGGGGGGTGACCGACGCCTGCTGCACGCCCGAGTCTATCGGCGACCCCGGCGAAGCCCGACCCGCCGAACCCCAGCACGCCGGCTCAACCCGCCCGCCCCGTTTGACACGCCCGCCGGGCTTCCGCACGATCCACCCATGCCAGACGCCCCCGCTCCGCTCCCGCTCTCGGCCGCCATCGTGTGCCGCAACAACGAGGCGACCATCGGGCGGACGCTCGCCTCCCTCCGTGGCCTCGCTGCCGAGATCGTCGCCCTCGATTCCGGCTCGACCGATGGCACCATCGGGCTGCTGGAGGCCGCCGGGGCCCGCGTCCAGCGGGTCGAGTGGCAGGGCTACAACCGGACGAAGCAGTTGGCCGCCGAGGCCTGTACCCAGGAGTGGATGCTCAACATCGACTCGGATGAGAGCGTCGAGCCGGACCTGGCGGGTTCTGTCCGAGCCGCCCTGGCCCCGGGGTCCAGGGTCGACGACGCGCCAGGGGCGTACATGGTCAACCGCAAAGTCTGGTACGCCGGTGGATTCCTGAACCACGCGTGGCAGCCCGAGTGGCGCGTGCGCCTTGTGCGCCGGGACCTGTTCGAAGGCGGGGCGTCCGCCCTCGCGTCGTTCGCCGGCACCGAGCCGCACGATGAACTCGTTGTCCGAAGCGTCCGCGTCGAACGCCTGGCAGGCACGCTCCGCCACGACACGATCGCCGACATGCCGCGTTTCCTGGCGGGCCAGCTCCGCCTGGCCACCCTCGGCGCTCAGGCCCGGCACGCCAAGGGCGAGAGCGGCTCTCGTTCGCGACTGCTCCTGAGCCCGGCCGGTGCCCTCTTCAAGCAACTCGTCCTGCGATCGGCCTGGCGCGACGGCTGGCGCGGGTGGGCCGCCGCCGGGGCCACCGCGTGCCACGCCCTGATGAAGCACCTGGTCCTGCTCGAGGCCTCGCGGGCCGCCGACCGGCGGACCGAAACGCCCTGATGCCGAATGCGGAGGGCGCGGAGGTCGCGCGGAGGCCGCGGAGAGTGATAGTGGTTGGGGGACCCCTGAGGACGCCGTTGCCCAAGTCTCTCCAAACCCTGCCTCACCCTCCGCTCCCTCCGCGTGATCTCCGCGCCCTCCGCGTTCTGCATCTCGCCCTCCGACAGCGCTATCATCCACCGACCCCGCACTCGCGGGGAGTCGTGGGCACCCGCTTCTTCGCTGGCGCGATCGTGGGTGTCAAGCGACGGCCCGAGGTTTGCCGAACACACTCCGGCAAGCCCGCGACCCGGCGGATCCGGGGCGCGACGCCGAGCCGTCCCGTGGCCCGCCCGCGCGTGGCGTCGGCCGCGACCCCATCGATCCGATGTCGCCGCGCCCCTTTGGAAGACCGATGCCCAACCAGACCGTGCCCGAGGCTGATGGCCAGACCCTCCCCGTGAACAACAACGCCGAGCCCGCCGACGACGCCGCCCAGCGAGGAGCGCCCGACGTGGCCGACGCGGTTGATCGCGACGAGCCGACCGAGGGCGACGGCTCGGGTGGTGACTCCGGCGATGGCTCCGAGCCGACCAAGAAGAAGCGTCGCCGCCGGCGTCGTCGGCGCTCCAAGAAGACTGCGGGCGAGGGTGCCGAAGCCGCAAACGCGGGCGACGACGCCGACGATGCCGGGGACGACGCCGACGTTCCGGCTCCGCCCAGCCTCGACACCGAGCCCGACCCCGAGCTCGACGATCGCGACAACGCCCCACCGGACGACCACAAGCCCCTCAACCCCGACACCTTTGCCACCGACATCACCTTCGCCGACCTGGGCCTGCACACCTCGATCGTCCGAGGCGTGACCGACTGCGGCTTCCGCCACCCCACCCACATCCAGGCCCGCCTCATCCCCGCCTTCCTCACCGGGCGCGACCTGCTCGGCCAGGCCAAGACCGGCACGGGCAAGACCGCCGCATTCGCCCTGCCCCTTCTGCACATGGTCGAGCGCGGCGTCTGGGGCCAGGCCCTCATCCTGGCCCCCACGCGCGAACTGGCCATGCAGATCACCACCGAGTTCACCAAGCTCGGCAAGCACATGCCCGTCCGCACCGTGCCGATCTACGGCGGGCAGTCCATCCGCACCCAGGCCGACAAACTCCAGCGGGGCGCCGAGATCCTCGTCGGCACGCCCGGGCGCGTCCAGGACATGATGCAGCGCGGCCTCATCGACCCGCGCGCGATCCGCTTCGCCGTGCTCGACGAGGTCGACCGCATGCTCGACATCGGCTTCCGCGAGGACATCCGGCGCATCCTCAAGCAGACCCCCGACGACCGCCAGACCGTCATGGTCTCGGCCACCATCCGCCCGGACATCGAGGACCTGGCCCGTCGCTACATGCACGACCCGGAGAAACTCGTCACCACCGCCGGCGCCCTCACCGTCGACCTGGTCGAGCAGCACTACCTCTCCGTCGACGGCTGGGACAAGAAGCGCCTGCTCAACCACCTGCTCACCCACGAGGCCCCCGCCCTCACCCTGGTCTTCTGCCGCCTCAAGCGCACCGTCGACGAGCTCTCCACCTACCTCAACAAGCACGGCATCGAGGCCCACGCCATCCACGGCGACATGAGCCAGTCCAAGCGCAACAGCGTCATGCGACAGTTCCGCGGCGGCGAACTCGCCGTGCTCATCGCCAGCGACCTGGCCAGCCGCGGCATCGACGTCGAGGGCATCACCCACGTGGTCAACTACGACCTGCCCGAGGACCCCGACGTCTACGTCCACCGCATCGGGCGCACCGCCCGGGCCGGACGCGACGGCGTGGCCTGGTCGTTCGTCACGCCGCGCCAGGGCAAGCTGCTCACGCAGATCGAGAACCTGGTCAACGCCCAGATCCCGAAACTGGACTACCCGGACTTCGAGGCCTCGCCCCGCCCCGACGGCTACCGCGAGGAGACGCCCGGCGGGCACACGATCTACGAGGTCCAGGGCGTCGGCGAGGCGCCGCGCAACCGCCTGGCCGAGTCCGAGCGCCCCGACATGCCCAAAGACAAGGGCATCGCGGCCGACCCGAGCAAGTTCCCGGGCGGGATCGTGCCGACGAAACTGCCGCCGAACCGGATCCGCGGGCGCCTGCGGACGGGGCGGTAGTCGGCGGGCCGCAATGGGAGTTTTCGATCGGCGGACTCGTACGATCGCCCATGGCCTCGTTCGACCCGAACCCGCTGAAGGAACTCCTGCTCGACGAGGGCGCGTCACTGATGCCCTACGGCATCGAACCGCCCGAACCGGGGACGGTCCGGGCCGAGCCCGCCGAGCCCTCGCCGGACGTGCCGCTCCTGGCCGCGGCGTTCGGCCCGATCGAACTCGAGTACGCCTCGCTGCGGCGCGACTGCGTGATCATCGACCGGCCGGATCGGGCGGTGATCGAGGTCTCGGGATTCGACTCGCGCGAGTTCCTGTCACGGATGCTGACGCAGGACGTCGGCAGCCTTGAACCGGGCCAGTCCTGCAACTCGTTCTGGCTCAACCGCAAGGGGCGGATCGACGCGGACCTCCGCGTGACCCGCTGGGAGCGAGACGGCGACGACGGCGATGTGTACTTCCTCGGGGTCGAAGCTCCGAGCGTTGATGCGACGGTCCGCTCGCTCTCGGCATACGTCATCACGGAGGAAGTCTGCTTCACCGTCCGAACCCGGGCGCACCAACTGCCCGACGTTCCCTCGCGACGGGACAGCCCGAACACGACGTGGCATCGGATGTCGTTGCACGGCCCGAAAAGCGTGGACCTGCTCTTCGCCGCCACGGCACCGGACTTGGACGAGCGGGTGTTTTCTATCGAGCCAAACCGAGCCCTGAGACTCCCGATCGGTCAGTTCCCGGCTTGGATCGATCGCCACGACACGGCCGGTGTGCCGGGGTTCGAACTGCTCGTGCGCCACGAGGACGCCGCCGACGTGTACCGGACGCTTGTGCGCTTCGGCCGGCCCGACGAGATGAGCCCCGCGGCACGATTCGAGGCGCCCGAAGAACGCGGCGAAGCGATCGCCACCGGCCGCGCCGTTCGCAGTGCCACCGCGTTCGCCCGACCCCAAACCATCCGCCTCCGCCCCGCCGGCTGGTTCGCCTACAACATCGCACGCATCGAGGCCGGCACGCCGCTGTTCAAGATCGACTTCGGCCCCGACAACCTCCCCGCCGAGACCGGCGTCCTGAACGACCGCGTCAACTTCAAGAAGGGCTGCTACCTGGGCCAGGAGGTCGTCGCCCGCATGCACGCGCGCGGCCACCCCAAGCAGCAACTCGTCGCCCTCCGCTTCGACGACGACCTGCCGCCCGGCCCCGACGGCCTCCCGCCACTTCCCGTCCAGGGCGACCGCGTGTTCGCTGCAGCGTCGGCGAGCGCGCCAACTGAGACGCCCGACGGCTCGACGCCGACTCCGCCCGCCGAGCCCAAGCCCATCGGCTCCATCACCTCTTCGACCTTCAGCCCGATGCTCGGGCGCATCCCCATCGCCTTCGCGATGCTCGCCTGGGCCCACATCGCCCCCGGCACGCGCGTCGAGGTCGAGACCGACAACCGGCGCATCGGCGGCGTGGTTCAGGATGGGCTGCGTTTCGTGCCGTGAGGCGCGCTTACGCCGAGTTGCGGTCCACCACGCGGTACGACTCGCGCTCGCCGCGACCGCGCAGGGGATAGTCTTTCCGCAAAGCGTGGGCCGGGTAGTCCTCCCACGTCAGGATGCGGCGGAGGTCCGGGTGGTTGCGGAACCGGATGCCGTACATGTCGAAGACCTCGCGCTCGGTCCACTCGGCCCCGGGCCAGATGCCCGTGACGCTCTCGAGGTACAGCGCCGGGTCCTCGTCGATCCCTTCGGTCGGCAGCGACGGGTCGAGGTACGCCTTGACGACGAACAGGTCGTCCCGCGCGTGGCTCCGCAGCACATAGATCACGCCGAACCGCCCCGGCATCGGGGCCGGGTAGTTCAGGTAATCGACCGCCGTCACGTCCGACAGGAAGTTGAAGTCGCAGGCGGGGTCGTCCCTCAGGAACCGCATGACGCGGAGCAGGTCGCCCGGCTCGACCACCAGCGTCGACAGGCCGCGAAACTCCGTGGCCCGGAAGCGGGCCCCGGGAAACTTGGCCTTGACGGCGGCAAAGACGGGATGGTCCAGGTTCGGCTTGGGCGGCGTGGGGGGCATGGTCGTCCTCGTGGGCGGGAGTGTAGGGGGCGATCCCGAGCGCGAACCTGCCCGATCGAGGACGTGGTCACGCCCACGAGGCCCACACGGCGGTGGTCGAGCCTCAAGATCGCGGCACATCGAGACCGCTCCTGGGCCGGCGCTTGGGGCTTTCGTGCCACGTCGGCGGATCGTCCGATACACCCCCCATGCTCGACGCTCCCGCTCGCCCCACGCCTAGCGCCCCCGAGACCCTGCCGCCGCCCTGGTTCCTGGGCGAGCGGGTCGTGCTCGTCGGCACCGCGGCGACGCTGGGTGACCTGCAGGCCCGCCTGGCCCGCATCCCCGCCGGTGTCCGCCCGGTCGCGACGCTGGAACTGTCCGGCGACCCCGCGCCGCTGCTCCGCCGGATCGCCGCCCTCGACGACGAGTCCCCGATCTCGACGGCGATCCTCTCCCTGCCGCGGACCCTGCAGGCCCAGCAGACGCGCGTGCGGGCCATGCTCTCGCAGCGTGGCATCCGCCAGCGACTCATCCCGCCGCTGCTGGACCTGCTGCTCGAGGAGCCGCCCCCGCCCACCGCGCACGCGGCGCTCGCGCCCCGCTTCGACCTTGGCGCGCTCATCGACCGCCAGGGCTACGACATCGACCGGGCCGGCGTGGCCGGGCTGATCACCGGGCGGCGCGTGCTGGTGACGGGCGCCGGCGGATCGATCGGCTCCGAGATCGTCCGCATCGTCGCCGCCTTCGACCCCTCGCTGCTCGTGCTCATGGAGCGATCCGAGAACGCCCTGTTCGAGATCGACCGCCAACTGGCCCGGGCGTTTCCCGACGTGCCCCGCCGCGCGATGCTGCACGACGTGGTGGACGCGGACGCCACGCTGCGGCGCGTGGTGGAGGCCCGCCCGGACGTGGTGTTCCATGCCGCGGCCCACAAGCACGTCCCCCTCATGGAGGACCACCCGGGCCTGGCGGTCGAGAACAACCTCTTCGGCACCAAGTCGATCGCCGACGCGGCGGTGGCGGTGGGGGCCTCGCGCTTCGTGCTGATCTCGTCGGACAAGGCGGTGAACCCGACGTCGGTGATGGGCGCGACCAAGCGGATGGCCGAGATGTACGTCCAGGGCCTGCACGCGTCGGTTTCGGACGGGGCCCGGGCCGGCTCGACGCGCCTGGCGATGGTCCGCTTCGGCAACGTGCTCGGATCGGCGGGCAGCGTCGTGCCGATCTGGTCGGCCCAGCTCGCCGAGGGCGGGCCGATCACCGTCACCGATGCGCGGATGACCCGGTACTTCATGACGATCCACGAGGCGGCGACGCTCGTGATCCAGGCGGCCGCGATGATCGACGACGCCGAGCCCGTCGCCCCGGTCTTCGTGCTCGACATGGGCGAGCCGATCCGGATCCTGGACATGGCCGAGCGGTTCGTCAGGCTGCACGGCCACCAGCCGCGCATCGTGGAAACGAACAGACCTGCAACCGCCGACCCCGCCCCACTCAGCACCCAGCACCCGGCACTCAGCACCCCCATCGACATTGTCCTTACCGGCGCCCGCCCCGGCGAGAAGATCCACGAGGAACTCGCTTACTCCCAGGAGCAGACCCGCGCCACCGCCCACCCCGGCATCAACGCCTGGATCGGGGCCGGCAACCGCCTGGCCCCCGCCGCCGTCACCGCCATGATCGCCGAGATGTCCGCCTGCCGATCCGGGGCCGACCCGGCTGCGGTCCTGGCGGCCATCCGTCGCCACGTCCCCGAGATGCAGCGCCCGGAACAGGCAGCCCCGCCTGAGGCCTGCCGCCGGACCGGCTGAGGCCCGTAGACCGGTCCGTTCGTGCCACGTCGGGTACCCCGGGGGCCTGGGCCCGGTGGATAACTCGGCTGACACCCCCTGTTTCGGGGGTTGTCGGAACGCCCCGCGTTTGATTCCCGAACGATCCGGGGAGACAATCTGCACCTCGACGGCCCGCCGCCCTGACGATCTGGCGGGTCTCGAGTCCCCGGCCCGAAATCGACCGGGGCCCCACGCCCCAGCCAAGCGGGGTCGGCGGGGTACGAAAGACCGGTTCCCGTCAAAGCCACCGCGGTTGGGGCGAGAGCAAGCGAGAGCATGATGACGCGACAGGACGCGCTCACGAAGGCGAGGCAGGAGCGGGCTCGGGCCGAGGGCCTGCTCCGCGACCTGCTGGCCGCCAAGGCCGAGTCGGAGCGGAACCTCGCCCAGAGCAACGAGAAGGACCGCCTGAAAGCGGTGACGGGGCGATCGGCGTACGACAACGCAATCGCGTCGACGCGCCGCCTGGTCGAGATGCTGGATCGGGCCTGCGCCGAGGCCAGCCGGGCGCCGGTGGTCACGGTCCGCGAGATGACGGCCCCGGTCGCGTAGTCCTCGCCCGCTCAATTCAGCACGCGAACGCAACCACGAGCCGCGCGGCGCAAGCCCGCGGTTGTTGACGCGCCGATCCGCACGACGCCCCGCCCCGACACCGAGGCACTCGAGGGTCGGGGGCGACTACTCCGATCAAACCGCGGGCGAGCGCCGCGCGGCTCGTTGGCATCGATCGTTGCTGCCAACGCCGCTGGCCATTCGCCACTACGCTGGCCCATGCCTCACACGAACGAAGACTCCACCTACGCCGACGGCGTCCCGCTGCCGGTCCGCCGCCTGTGTCCTCGCGCGTCGCTGCCCGCGTACCAGACCCCCGGCTCGGCGGGCCTCGACCTGGCCGCGTGTTTGCCTGAGGGCGAGGCGCTCACGCTCAAACCCGGCGCGATCCGAGTCGTGCCCACGGGGCTGGCGATCGCCATCCCGCCCGGTTGCGAGGGCCAGGTCCGCCCGCGCTCCGGCCTGGCGACCAAGCACGGCGTGACCGTCGCCAACGCGCCCGGCACCATCGATTCCGACTACCGCGGCGAACTCAGGGTCGCGCTGATCAACCTCGGCCCGGCCGCGTTCACGGTCGAGCACGCGATGCGGATCGCCCAGCTCGTCATCGCCCCGGTCGCCCGGGCCAGGATCATCGAGACCGAGACCCTCGACGACACCGCCCGGGGTAGCGGCGGATTCGGCAGCACGGGGTTGTGACGAAGGCGGAGCGGGCGCCGGTTGCCGATGGAGCGATCAGCGTCGCCGGCGGAAGGCCGCGGCACCGAGGGCGACTGTCAGGCACGCGCCGCCCGGCAGGGCGGGGACCACGGTCAACGACGTTCCGATGTAGGTGGTAGGCAGTGGCGTCGGGACGAACGAGGCTCCTGTTTCGAAGAAGAGCGCGTCCGGAAAGCCAGGATGCGGCGTCCAGTCGATCGTGACCTCACCCGCAGATTGCGGGGCCGTCCAGGCGAAATGCAGGAACTCCAAGCCCTCGCTGCGCAACCATGCCGGATTCGGTGGAATCGCGAACGCAGGCGTCGATGCAACATCGACGCCTCGCACCGAGCCGGCGATCGGCGCGCCGTAATGAATGAGTGGCCCCGGACCGAACGGTCCGCCCACATTCGCGGCGATGCCCACGTCGGGCGCCGATTCTGCGTCGCCAACAATTCTCGCGGCCATGTATGCGCCGGTCCATGAGAGCGTGCACGCGATTCGAACCGATTCCCCGGGCTGAACCAAGCCGGTCGGGTGATCGTGGGTGACCGCAATCGTCGCCATCTGGGCGTGGCATGGCGCCGCGAACGCGACCCATGTGAGCGTGAGCGAGAATCGACCTGTCATGGCTCGCCTCCCTTTGATCACGGACAGTTCGGGCAGGGGAGGGACGCGCAGTTTGTAAGCGAGGCGTTGTAGAATGCCATGAAGGTGTCCAGGTCGCTGCACTCGTGGCCGGGTTCCCGGGGGGAGTGCGGGTCGATTGTGGTACGGGATACGCACGGCGATCGAGACTCCCTTGGAGTCGCCCAGGCCCGATCGCAGAATACCGCAGAGTTCGGGGCCCCATCAATCCCAAATCGGGTGCTCGCGCGGCGGTTCGAACGCCGGCTGGGGGGCGGAAGACGACCCCCGCCATTGACGCCGCGCTCGAACCCTGCGAACCTTGCGGCATGACCACCAGACTGCTCGCCGTCTGCGCCGCCGCACTGCTGGCCCTCGCCGCCACCCCCCACACCGCCCGCGCGCAGCCAGACGCCACGGCGTCCGCCGTCCAGCCCGCCGACCTCGTGATCGAGAACGCCCGCATCTGGTCCGACGGCCTGCCCGCCTTCGCCCGCTTCGCCGCGGTGCGCGACGGGAGGTTCGTCCATGTCGGCGAGCCCGATCTGGCCCTCATCGGCCCCGACACCGCCCGCCTCGACGCCCAGAACCGCGTCGTCATCCCGGGCCTGATCGACTCGCACATCCACATGCTCGGCGGCGGGGCGGGACTGGCAGGCCTGCAACTCCGCGATGCCGCGGACCGGGGCGAGTTCGTCCGGCGCGTCGGCGAGCGGGCCGGCACGCTCCGCCCCGGCGAGTGGATCACCGGCGGGCGCTGGTCGACCGATTCCTGGGGCGACCCGACCTTCCCGGACCGCTCGTGGATCGACGAGGCGACGCCCAACAACCCGGCCCTGATCAGCCGCATGGACGGGCACTCGGCCCTGGCCAACTCGCTGGCCCTCCAACTGGCCGAGATCACCCGCGACAGCCCGCCCGACCCGCCCGGCGGCGTCATCGACCGCGACGCCGACGGCAACCCGACCGGCATCCTCCGCGAGTCGGCCGTGCAGCTCGTCGCCCGCCTCATCCCGGGACAGAACATCGATCGGAAAGTCGAGGCGCTGCGGGCCGCCTCCGCCGAAGCGGCGGCCCACGGCATCACCGCCGTCGGCGACATCCCGGGCCTGTCCGACCTGCCGGCCTACGAGCGCCTGGCCGGCGACCCGGCCCTTTCGACCCGGTTCTTCCTGTACCCCACCGCCGACGACTGGCGGGCCGCGGCCATGGGGGTGCAGTGGTTCGAGGGGCGCGCCAACTGGGTCCAAGTCAACGGCTTCAAGGCGTATCTCGACGGCACGCTGGGCTCACGCACCGCGTACATGAGCGAGCCGTTCCTCCCGGCACGCGACGGATCGACGACGCGCGGCCTGCTGCGCGAGGGCGTCGAGGGCGGCGCGTTCCGCGAGGATGTGCAGGATGCCCGCCGCGCCGGCGTCCAGGTCATCGCCCACGCCATCGGCGACGCCGCCAATGACTACTTCCTCGACACGCTCGAAGAGGTCTACGGCACGCGTGGCCCCGGGCTGCGCGACGCCCGGGCCCGCGCCGAGCACGCCCAGCACCTTTCGCCCGCCGAGATCGCCCGCTTCGGCTCGCTCGGCGTGGTCGCCTCGATGCAGCCGCTGCACAAGGCCGACGACGGGCGGTACGCCGAGGCGTACATCGGGCCGGAGCGATGCCGCACGTCGTACGCGTTCAAGGACCTGCTCGACGCCGGGGCGGTGCTGGTGTTCGGCTCGGACTGGCCGGTGGTGAGCCTGAACCCGTGGCTGGGGATCGACGCGGCGGTGACGGGGCGTCTGCTGGATTCTGATGAGGCGTGGATGACGCACCAGAACATCACGATCGGGGAGGCGCTGCGCTGCTACACGAGCCGCGCGGCGTACGCGCTGCGGGCCGAGGACGAGATCGGCAAGATCGAGGAGGGCTACCGCGCTGACTTCGTGGTGCTGTCCGACTCGCCGTTCGACCCGGCGGTGGACCTGCGCACGATCCGGGCGATGGAGACGTATGTCGAGGGGCGGCTTGTCTACCGCGCGCCGTGATTCTCGCCGAGACGCCACGCCCCCCTCCCCCGCGTGCGGGGGAGGAGTCACGCACGCCCCGCCACCAGCACGATGAACGATTCGTCCAGATCGTCGGGCGTCACAGGCTCGACATACGCGTTGCCCTCGTCGTCCATCGCATCCGGCAGCGTCGCGTACACGTCCGTCCGCGTGAGGCCGACCTCGCCCATCGCCTCGCGAAGTTCGGGGACCGACCACAGCCGCCACGGGTACACGAACGCCTCCGGCCACTCCTGGAGCACCTCGACGTGACGCCCGGCCTGGCGCTCCAGGCGAAAGTGCAGCACGTCCAGCACCATGCCCGTCAGCGGGTCGGCCTCGCGCTGCTCGTACGAGTACGCGATCCACGCGTCGGGCGGGACTGTGCCGCGCAGGTGCGGCAGGCGGTCGAACGCGATTGGGTGGCGACGCTCGACGACTCCGGGCACGAACGCCGACGCCCCGCCGTAGGTGTCGATGACCACGACGCCGCCGGGTCGCAGGCGGGCGACGGCGTGGCGCAAATACGCCAGCAGGTCCGCCCGGGAGTGCATGTACCCGATCGAGAAGTTGCCGGCGAACACGATGTCGCCGGCGTGGCGCGCGGGGTCGGAGGCGGTGCGGACATCGCCGACGACCGTCTCGACGCCAGGTTGGGCCGCGGCCCGGGCCAGCACCGCCGCGTCCAGATCGACCGCGATCGCCCGTCCGCCCGGCACCGTGGCGCACCAGTGCCGGCACAACGCCCCGGTGCCGGCGAAGTCCTCGGCCAGGATCGTGGGTCGCCCGCCATGGATCGCCCGCAGCATCGGCCCGACGTGCTCCGGGGACTGGACGCAGTTCTCGTAGAGGTCGTGGATGTCCATGGGGGGAAGGGGCAGAGGGGCCAAGGGTCAAAGGGACGTGGGAGCGACGGGGAGCCAACGATACCCCATGGCATGGACCATGCTCGTCGTCGCCGGTTTGCTGGAGGTTGTCTGGGCGGTGTCGCTCAAGCGGACCGAGGGGTTCACGCGCCTGTGGCCGAGCGTCCTCACGGTTGCCGCGATGATCGCGTCGTTCCTGCTTCTCGCCCGGGCGATGACGCATCTGCCCACGGGCGTCGCCTACGCGGTCTGGGTTGGGATCGGCGTCGTTGGTGCGGCCCTGGTCAGCGCGACGCTCATGGGCGAACGACTGTCGGGCGTCCAGGTCGCGTTCCTGGCTCTCATCGCCGTCGGGATTGTCGGCTTGAGACTGGCGACGCCGGGGCAGGTTGCAGGGGTAGAGGCAAGCGGGGCGGATAGCGCGGTGAACGGTTGAGGCGGGACAAGAGTCTCAATACCAGAGAGGGCAAGTGATGACGCGGATGACATTGGTGTCGGGGTCGCTCGTTCTGCTGGCCGCTTCGTTCTTGGGCGCGGGTCTGGCTCGGGTGGAGCAGCCGCGCGACGCGGCGCCCCGCCCGTCTGCCCAGCCAGCCCCCAGCGTCGAAACCGGTGCCGTCGAGTCGATCGAGCTCCCCGGCGCGGCCCATGCGGAACTGACGCGCCTCGTTGGCGACTGGTCGTGGACGAGCGTGTTCCGCATGTCGCCCGACAGCCCCGGCTCCGAGCCGGAAGGCGGCTCGGCCAGCGTCGAGGCCATCCTCGACGGGCGGTTCATCGCCATCCGCGAGATCGGCCTCATGCTCGGCGAGAGCATCGAGTCGCTCAAGATCCTGGGGCACAACAACGCCGCAGGCGTGTACGAGGGCACGTGGCTCTACACCGGCTCGACCGCCACCATGCGCCTGCGCGGCCAGAGCGAGGACAACAACAGGCTGATCGTCTGCCAGGCCCAGTACGCCACCGGCCCCGAGCAGCAGCAGCGGTTCCTCGTGACGATCAGTATCCGGAGCAACGACGAGTTCTCGACGTCGCTCGTCGCGCTGCTGCCCGACGGCTCGTCGGGGCCGACGATCGACACGACGTATCGGCGCCAGTAGCGGATTCCCTCGCGCGAGCGTGGGGCTGAGAGCGGGTCGCACGCCGATACACGGTGGCCATCCATCGGGTGCGGACCACGACGCTTGCGCGTCGGGCCCTGCGCGGAATGCCCCGGGCGCGAGCGATGCTCGCGCCCAGGGCCGGGAGGGTGGTCCGCTGCCGCGGACCCGAGAGACCACA
Source organism: Phycisphaeraceae bacterium (assembly GCA_020639215.1). Lineage (GTDB taxonomy): Bacteria > Planctomycetota > Phycisphaerae > Phycisphaerales > UBA1924 > JACKHA01. The sequence goes on along the minus strand of JACKHA010000005.1, from coordinate 103,382 downwards.
CAGGCGCCGACGGCGGGATCGGGCCGTCGAGCGAAGACGCAGGCGGGTTTGGGTCGGAGGGGACGTACGAGGTGCGGGTCACGCCGGGGCGTGCGCTGCGGGCAGCGCCCTTCGGCTCAGGCCCGCGGCACGCGGGTGTGGCGCACGGGGCGGTGCACCGAGCGGACCGGGCGGACCCTCGCGTGCCTGTGCACGACACGCCGGGGTGCGGCCCGGGGTGGATCGATCTCTCGCAGCAACGGGGCGTAGATCACGCTCGGAATCGGGCGGGGTTCGTTCACGTCTTGGCTCCGCATCGGGTGTTCTCCACCACCGACACCCGAAAGGTCCGTTACGCGCGGACGTGGGGCAACCTCAGCGCCGGATTCCCCGCGTTGCCGAGACCCTACAGACGGAACTCGAAGAGCTGACTCGGCGCTCCAATCGCGCCGATGCCTCAAGCCGGCCCGTTTGGCCGCGCGAGGCGGCACAAGCCGCCGACGACCGGCCCGCGTCTCACCGCTTCTCTCTCTCCAACCGTTCTCGCGCCAGCCGCTTCGCACGCTGCAGAGGCGTCTCGTCCGAAGGTGGTTGCGCGGCGACACCAGAGTGCTTTGTGTCGCCTGAGTCGACCGCGGCCCCGCCCGACGCCGCCGACTCCGAACCCGGCGTGGCTGCGTCGGCTCCACCCTGCATGGCCGCCCGCGCCGCCGCGACCCGCGCCCTGTCTCGCTGCGCCTCCACCAGCCGCACTGTCTCAACCGCGTCCCGCCCGGATAGCGCCGCCCCCGACGCTTCCCGCTCGCGCGCCGCGCCCAGACCGGCGAGGCGCGACAGCGTCCCGGCGGCTTGGCTGCCCCGATCCCGTGTCGCCTCGGCCATGGACTGCAGCACCGTCTTGCCGCGAAGTTCGCGCGACACAAGCCGGTCCCACGCGATCCGGCGCGTCCCCACGTCCAGCAGCAGCACGCCCAGCGTCCACGCCACCAGCACGGGCCACAGCGGCGTCGAGGCCCGCAGCGGCTCGACGCCCGACCGCTCGAACAACTCCGCGGCAGCATCAAGCGACAGCACGCGCCCGCCGCCCGCCGCCGCGATCTCGCGCATCAGCGCCTCATCCGACGCCAGACGCCGGTACTCCTGTGCATCGGGCGCGATCGCCCCGGCCACGATCGGCGCCAGCGCCCGCTCGCCCTGGCGCGGCTTGGCCACGACTACATACGCACCGGCCCGCTGGGTCGCCACGTCCGCCTCGTACACGCCAGGGCCGACCTGCTCGAGTGTCACGTCCCGCGGCGAACCGTCCGGCCCGAACACCGCCGCCTCGATCGTGAGCAGGTCCAGCGGCCGCCCCTGCGCATCGATCGCGTCCAGGCGCACGTGGAGGCGCTCGCCCCGGATCGTCGCGCCGAGGTCCAGCCCGCGGGCCGCCGTCGGGCGCGACGCCAGGCGTGCCACCTGCGTCCACAGCGTCCGGAACGACCCCCACTCGGGCCACGCCGCCCCCCAACGCCACACGTCCGACGTGAACGACACCACCTGCCCCAGCTCGACCTGCCAATGGGCCAGCACGGGTTCGCCGTCGGGCGTCACCAGCGCGTTCACCGCCGTCGCCTCGGCCCGCGCCTGCGTCAGGTTCAGCCCCATCAGGCGCGGGAGCCCCTCCTCATCAACCCCCGACAACCCCGCCACCAGCGGCGACTCACCCGCTCCCAGCACCGGCCTGAACGCCGTCTCCCGCACCATCGGCGTCCGCAGCACCCGCACCGCCCTCAGGAACACGCGCGGCAGCACCGACGGGTTCACCACCTCATAGAACGTCCCGCCCCCATAGAACGCCACCAGGCGCATGCTCTCGATGTGGGCCCCATCGCCCACCGCGATCGTCGAGATCGTGATGCCGCGCTCGTGCATCTGGCGGGCCATGTCCGGCAGGATCTCCGCGTCCATCGACTGCCCGTCCGACAGCAGGATGATGTGGCGTGTCTTGGCGTCGACCGCCAGCAGCTGGCGTTCGGCCTCGCGCAGCGCGCTGCCCGAGGCCGTGCCCCCGTTCGGCGAGATCCCCAGGATGCTCGCCGCCGTCCGTTCCGGATCGGTGTTCGGTCCCAGCGGCACGACCACCTGATGGTCCAGGTTGTACGTGACAACCCCGACCAGGTCCGTCGCCTGCAGCGACCGCACCGCCGCCGCCGCCGCCTCGCTGGTGATCTCCTGCTTCGATCGCGTCGAGCCCTGCACACGCCAGCCCATCGAACCCGACCGGTCCATCACGAACACGACCGCCAGGTCCGGCGACAGCAGGCGCTCGGGCAGATCCAGCGAGACGGGCAACAGCTCCTCCAGGGCCGAGCCCTTCCACCCGCCCGCGCCGTACGACTCGCGCCCGCCGAGGGTCAGCAGCCCGCCCCCAAGGTCGCGCACGTACGCCGACAGGAGTTCCATGCGCTCCGGCCCGAGCGCATCGCCCGCAACGTTCTGCAGCACCACCATGTCGTATCGCTGCAGCGACAGCAGGTCGCCCGGCATCGCGTCCGGCGCAGCGAGCTGGGCCTCGATCCCCGCTTCGCGCCACACGTTGGCCAGCGTCGCGCCTGGCCCGCCGGGATTCCCCTGCCCGTCGCCGTCCAGGATCAGGATCGAGCCCCGCCCCGGCGTGACCGTGAACGCCTCGCCACGGTTGTTGGCCACGTCGGTATCGCCGACCAGGCGAACCTCGCCGTTGGACGCCGCGCGCTCGCTCGCGTCCTCCCGCTCCGGCTCGAAGATCACCTCGAACCGGTGCGTCCGCGCCGGCGACAACGCCACCGGCACCGCCACCACCGTCCGCCCCGCCTCCAGCTCGATCGGCAGCGCATCGCCATCCCGCCCCGGCGTCGCGTCCACGCTCTGCCCGTCCTGGAGCACCCGCAGCACGCCGCGGCTCGGCGACGTGGCCACCAGCGCCACCCGCAGCGTGATCGTCGCCTCCGCCCCCGCGCTCGCCGGGGCATCGACCGACTCCACGAACACCTCGCGCGTCAGGCGATACTCGATCGGCGCCACATCGATCGGCGTCGGCCCACGCTGGCCGCGCGGCGACGAGGCCTCTCGGGCCGCGCCGATCGCGTCCCCCGCCGTCTGGTTCCCGTCGGAGATCAGCACGATCCGACCCGCCGCGTCCGCCGGGATCAGCGCCCGCGCCAGGCGCAGCGCGGCCCCCAGGTCCGAGCCTTCCGCCCCCGCCGCCTCGAACGGGCGGTCCAGCGGATCGCCGGGCGTCGGGGCCGCGACTGCAAGGGCCTGCCCATCGAACACGACGATGCCCAGCAGATCGTCCGGCCCGCGCCCGCGTGTCGACCGCGCCAGCCAGCCCCGCACCCGATCCACGATCGCCTCACGCCGTCCCTGCTCATCCAGCTGCGCCGGCCCATACCGCAGCACCGACCCGCTCACGTCCACGACGGCAACGACCGCGAGGCGATCCGTCTCGCGCACACTCGCGGCCCCCGCCAGCGTCACCGCGACCAGCGCGAACAGCGCGGCCCGCGCCACCGCCGCCGTCCACCGGCGCAGCCCCGTCATCGACGCCAGCAGCCGCACCGCCAGCAGCGCAACAGGCACTCCGATCGCGGCCAACCACAGCCACACCGGGGCTTCGAAGGAGAACGGGCCGAGGGGCATCGGGGGATCGTACGTGAGGATGGGGGATCGGACGCCGGGCCGGGAGAGGCACAGGCCGCCGGGACAGGGACGCTCGCAGGCACCGCGGGGGTGCCCACCGCATTGTGTCAGGCCCGGCTCCGGTGTACATTCGTGGAGGCGGCGACCCGGGCTTCCTGGGTCGAAGGAGCGCTCGGGTGCGCGGATTCCTATCAGCATGCTGCGTGACCATCCCCGGCGTGTTTGCGACAGCGCAAACGGCCACCGTCGATGTCTCGCACAACGACCCCGACGGCGTTGTTCTGCCGGGCGAGACAATCCGAATCACGGCAAGGCACGCGAGGTCCGGTTCCAGCTTCCTGGCCGGCATCGGGGGTGACCTCCGCGCGACCGGCGATTTGGGATCAGCCTCCAACGTCTACTCAGACCTTCGCCTGCTCGTTCACTCGCAGATCTACCCCGCCAGCCATGGGACGGCAGCAGGCGGTAGTGTGGTAGGCATCTCGTACGAGTTCGTATCGCACCCACTCTTCGTCACCAGTGTGCAGCCACCGTACGTGATGTGGCCGGGCATCGAAGCGTTGTCCTACGACTGGACCGCCCCCGTCGTCTCGCAGCCCACCACCGTCTCGTTCGACTGGGTGCCCTCCGCGGCCTTCCCAGACGTCTACGCCATCATCCCGCCGTACAACGAACTGCACTGGGCCTTCCTGCCCACCACCTACACCGGCACGAGCCTCATCGTCCTGCCAACCCCGGCGACGCTGGGCGTGCTGGGGCTGGGGTTCTTCGTGCCGCGTCGAAGGAGGTGAACGCCGCCGCCCTCACGCCGCCCGCTTGGATCGCTGTCGGGGCGTGGTCTGGGCGGGCTCGCGGGCCGGCGGGGCCGCGTCGCGCATGCGGGAGAACTCCTGCTCCATCGTGCGCCGGATCATCTGGCGGATCTGGCGGGCCTGGGCCGGGCTGGCCCCGACGCGGTTGAGGTCCACGCCCATGGCCGTGATCCAGTGCGTCGCCACCGGGCGGTAGCCCATCCGCTGCACGAGCGCGTCCTCGATGCCGGGCAGGTGAGCGGCTCCGTAGAAGACGCCGACGGACCCGAACTCGCCCGCGTCGTCGACGATCTCGTGCAGGCGGGCCTCGACCACGTCGTTCCGCTCGTGCAGCAGAACGTCCATGAGGTCGCCCATCGGGCCGGGCATGTCGGACATGAACTGCTCGGCCTGGCCCAGCACGTCGATCATGACCATCTTGACCATCTCGCGCATGGTCGGGCTGGAGGAGATCAGGCCCAGCACCGTGCCCTGGAGCGCGCCCATGAGGCCGCTGCCGCTCATCATGGCCAGGAAGTTGTCGCCCTCGCCCGCAAGCCCGGCCTCGGCGAGGAGACGCTCGAGTTCTTCAAGGGTCACGTCGCAGTTGACCCAGTTGTTCTGGGAGTAGTCGACCGCGTCGAGCTGGAACTCGACGCCCAGGGCCCGGGCCAGGCCCCGCTGGATGCCCTCGTCGCCGGCCATGGAGTCGAGCGGCTCGCCCGAAGGACGGGCCAGGTCGGCACGATCGAACTCGCGGTTGCCGGCGCGGACGACAAACGAAGTGGGGGCGTCGCCGGCGTCGAAGAGAAGCTCGTACTCGAAGGGATGGGCGTCGGCATCCTGCATGAGCGGGCGGACCATCTCGGCGGTGCCGAGTTCCATGCCGGCGTACAGCTCGTCGAGGTCGGCGGGGTACCGCCCGGTGCGGGCCCGGTGCCCCACGATCGCGGCCACCAGCAGGCGGGCCCGGCGCTCGGTCCGGTCGGCCCGCTCGGCGCGACCGACCACAGGCAGGCCCTCGGTCGGGTCGCCCAAGCCCACGCCCTCGAACAGAACGACGTCCTGGGCGTCGAGCAGGTATTGCAGGCGTCGGTAGAACACGCTGTCGCCGACGTGGGCGGCCCCGACGAGCACGATGCGGGGGCCGATGCCGTCGATCGGCTCGAACATGCGGCTGGCGACGTCGAGGCGCATGGTGCTGCCATCGTCGCTCTCGGTGACGCGGAGGTAGGGCTCGGGCTGGGCCAGCGCGGGGGCGACGTTCCACGCAGAGGCCAGGAGGAGGCCGGCCGTCACGACTCGCACGATCGACTTCATACGCGGTTCCTTCCTCTGGCCTGATCGACTCGATGCGTGGCGCCGAGCACGCCGCCGAACGGGTGATTCTTGGTCGAGCGGGGGACCGGCACCGGTCGTGAGGGCCTTCCCATCGTCTCGAGCGTCGGGACCCGATCGTTCATTCGGGTTCTACCGATTGCGGTTGCCGCCCGATGCGTCGGGAGCGGACGGGACGGGACACATCGGTGGTGCGCGCGAGCCGGGGCGTCCCCGCCCCGGTTCTGACGAGAGGACTCATGGGGAGGCGTTCTGCGGAGCGGTGGCCCGCAGAAACCGGGGCGGGGACGCCCCGGCTCGCGTTCGGGGGAGGCGTCGCCACGCGGATCTGGTGGCGTGGAAGGACGAAGACCGGGACGGCCCCTCCTTCGAGGCCGCCCCGGCGTCACGGGCCCGGGTTGCTTGGGGCGTGGGCCCGGTTATTGGGATCGGGTGGCTGATCCTCTCCCGGGGCGATCGGCTCAGCAGCCCTGGGAGAAGAGGATGAGGTAGTAGAAGAAGTCCTCGTTGGTGATCACGCCATCGGGCACGCCGAAGCCGGGGGTTCCGGGGACGGCGGTGGTGGTCAGGTCGGCGACCTCGACGTTGCCCTCGGCGAACTGGGCGAGGTAGTAGAAGAAGTCCTCGTTGTTGAGCACGCCGTCGGGCTCGCCGTAGCCGGGGGCGCCGGGGACGGCGGTGGTGGTCAGGTCGGGTCGGCACGCGGGGGCGCTGCTCGCGTGTCCCTCGCCCGCGCCGTCCATGGTCATGGCCAGGGCGATCGGGTTGGGCACGAGGGTCCGAGCGTCAAAGTCGATGATCGTGTCGGTGGGGATGGGCACGTCGAAGGGGACGGCGGTGCCGATCGGCGGGAGGAAGTAGTTTGCGAACCGCCCTGTGACGGCGGTGCTCGTGACCGCCCCTCCATCGACCTCGATGAGGATGGAGCCGGGGTCGCGGGCGGCGCCCTGGGGGATCTCGAGGAAGAAGCGGGCCTTGGGGGCGTCGATGTGGAGGTTCCCGGCGTTCCACGAGGCGGCGACCGCGCTCTCGGTGGTGAGCTCGACGTCGAACAGGACGGATGTGGCGGTCGCGCCGCCGGCGTCGGTGGCCTCGAGGACGAGGGGGTCGCGGCGAGTGGACGAGGCGCCGGCGCTGCCGCCGACCACGTCGATGTTGGTCGTCCAGATGATCTGGCCCTGGGGGTTCAGGGTCGGGATGCGAACGCGGACGCCCGAGGTGCTGAAGGCGTAGCCGCGCGCGAACGCGGGCGGGGCGGCCTGGACGTTGCCAAAGGAGCCGAACGAGCCGCGGACGCGCGTGCCCGGGCCGTACGGGTCGATGTCGGCCTCGACGCAGGCGTTGGCCGACGCGTTGACGTTCGGGGAGATGACCGTGGCGCACCAGGAACCGACGAGTCCGGTGGTGGGCACGGTCTGGGAGACGTAGCGGCAGGCGACGCCGCCGCTGTTGTGGGCGACGCCTCCGGCGCCGAGGAAGTCGGTGCCATACTCGTCGAAGCCGGGGTTCTGGGTGGGGTCCCAGTAGTCGGCGCCGCGCCAGAACGAGTCCTCGACCCACGCGTGGGCGAAGGAGAAGTAGGTGACGTCGGGCAGCACCCCGGCGGCGCCGGGCCCGTAGTCGAACGTGTGGGTGACGTGGTAGCGGTCGTTGGACGGGAGCATGGGCTGGGCGGCGGCGACGCCGGCGAGGGCCAGCACGGGCAGGGCGAGCGAGATGGTGCGGAGCGGGTTCATGGCGGGTCTCCTTTGCGGGATTGGTCCCGCGCTGGTTGGTCTGTCTGTCGCGTGACAGGACCGAAGCGAGAGGCCGGGCTGCCCACTCACGCGCATTTCGCCAGATTGTCACCGACAATGCGGGGACGGGACTCACCGCGGAGACGTTCAGGGCGCAGAGGGAGCCAGTTCGGCAATGAGGGAAGTGCGAAGCCGGGGGGCGAAGACACTCGGTGCCGAACGCCTGCCTTCCTTCGCGCCCACTGCGCCTCTGCGGTGAGTCGTTCTTCGACGCCAACCGAGTCGCGCGGCGTTGCGGGGTCGGCGTCAGACCGAGAGGCGTTCGCGCTGCTCGATGTCGTCCTCGGTGCCGGCCTGGCCGTCCTGGCCGATGCTGCGGACCACCAGCGTCGCGGGCTGGGTGCTCTGGTCGATGCTGAACGAGAGCGGCTGGCCCCAGGGGTCGAGGGGCGCGCGGGTGTCCATGTCCTCAAACGTCGCCGGGTAGCGGTCGTTCTGGAGCTGGTACGCCGTGACCAGCTGCGCGATGGACCGGGTGTCGAGGGAGACGTCCAGGCGCTGGCCGGTGCGCCGGGCCTCGGCGACGTTCTCGACGTAGGACGAGCCGTTGCCGGCGTTCATGGTGATGGCGACGGCGATGATGACGATGACCAGCAGGATGGCCAGGCCGCCGACAGGGACGCCGCCGCGAGGGTGGCGGGGGGAGTGCGGGGTGGGAGTGACGCGGGCCGAAGCGTTCATGGCGGGCTCCTCTCGAGGGTTGGGAATAGTACGGCGTGGTTGGGGGCTGGGTTCGAGCGGGCGGGGCGTGCCGACCCCGTGCGCGTCACGCGCGTTGGACTCTGGCGGCGCACCGTGCAACCATGATGGCTTCCTGTTGGGGAGTAGCCGCCCGCTGGAGCGGGACCAGGCGTCGTCAACACGGCCTCGGGCGTCGCCCGGGCCCGGCGCCTGACTGCCTCGGATGCAGACGGCAAGACCAACCGGCCGGGGGCGCGCGCTCCCGGCGGTGTCGGTTTTGTGCGCGGAGGCCCGATGCTGCTCCCAGGACTGCTGTGCGACACGATTGCGACCGTCGGTGCCGCCGCGCCCGTGGGTGCGAACGCGGGCGGAGCGGCGGCGGCCTCGGGCGACAGCGCCGGGCGGATGCTGCTCTACGGCGTGTTCATCGTCGCGGTGATCGGGCTGCTGTGCCTGGACCTGTTTGTGTTCCACCGCAAGGCCCACGCGGTTCGCCTCAAGGAGGCGCTGGGGTGGTCCGCGTTCTGGGTGTCGTTCGCGCTGCTGTTCACGGTGCCGCTCTACTTCGCGTACGAGCAACACTGGTTCGGGCTCGGGATGAACGTGCCGGTGATGGGCGAGGCCGGGACGACCAAGACCGTCTCGGGCCTGGCGGCGATGGGCGAGTACTTCACGGGATACGTGATCGAGCTGTCGTTGTCGATGGACAACCTGTTCGTGATGGCGGTGATCTTCGGCTCGCTGAAGGTGCCCAAGGAGAACCAGCACCGGGTGCTGTTCTGGGGCATCCTCGGGGCGATCATCATGCGCGGGCTGATGATCGTGCTCGGGGTGGCGCTGATCAAGCGGTTCGACTGGATCATCTACGTCTTCGGGGCCATCCTGATCTTCACGGCCATCAAGATGGCGTTCACCAAGGAGAACCACGACGAGCCCTCGCTGGGGCCGATCGCGCGCCTGCTGGGGCGGTTCTTCCCGATCACCCAGCGCCTCGACGGGCAGCGGTTCCTGATCCGGATCGACGGGAGGCGACACGCGACCCCGCTTCTCGTCGCGCTGATCGCGATCGAGTTCACGGACCTGATCTTCGCTGTGGACTCGATCCCGGCCATCTTCGCGATCACGGCGGACCCGTTCATCGTGTTCACGAGCAACATCATGGCAATCCTGGGGTTGCGGTCGCTGTACTCGTGCCTGTCGGCGATGTTGCACACCTTCCGGTTCCTCAAGCCGGCGCTGGTGGTGGTGCTCATGTTCATCGGGGTCAAGATGTGCCTGATCCACACGGCGCTGAAGATCCCCAACGAGGCGGCCCTGGGGATCGTGGTCGGGATCCTGGCGACGGGCATCGTGGCGTCGCTTCTGGCCCCGCACCCCAGGCCGAGGCAGCAGGACTTCCCGACGGCGCCGGAACTGCCAGGGCGGGAACCCTCGGGGGGCGAGCGGGCGGACGGGTGAGCCCGGTGGGCGGCGACCTCGTGCACCGGCACAGGCGCACCGGCCCTTTCAGCAAGAAAAGCGCCGACCGGGAGGGTTCCCGATCGGCGCTCTACTTGTGGCCCTCGATCGCCGGCGGCCCGGGCCGCGGGGCTCAGCGCCCGTTCATAACCGGGGCGGCGTGGTCCTCGTGCTCGCCCTGGGCGGCACGGGCCTCGTCGATCTTGGCGATGTACTCGGCGGGATTACGCACCAGGGCCTCCATGCAGTCCGGGCAGCACAGGCGGATGAGGCGTCCGGCCACCACGACCTCCGTCGGCTCCTCGCCGTCGGCGATCTCGTGCCCGGCCACCACGCACTCGGTAAGCGGGTAGGACTCGCGCTGGGCCTCGGCGGCGGCCTCGTCGAGGCGGTGCAGGTAGGCCTCGGGGTCGGCCTCGAAGTCGGCGATGCAGCCCTCGCAGCAGAATCGCACGAGCCGGTTCTTGTAGACCATGTTGATCGCGTCGTCGTCGAGCTCGTGCCCCTCCATGACCAGGCAGTCGGTCATCGGGTACAGCGGCAGCTGGTCCGCGATCATCATCTCGTCGATCTTGGCCAAGTACTCGCCCGGGTTGTCGTCGAAGCGGGCCTCGCAGCGGGTGCAGCACAGGCGGACCTCGCGGCCCTCGAACTCCTTGACCACGGCCCGCCCGGGGTTGATCTCGTCGCCCGCGACCGGGCAGTCGGGCAGGTAGTAAATGCCCACCAGGGGCATGTGGTCGGCGTCGTGCTCGGCGTGGGGGTCCGCGTGATCGCCGTGGCCCGCGTGGTCGCGATCCCCGTCGCGATGGTGCCCGGCGGCGTCGTGGTCGTGGGGCTGGGCGGCGGCCCGGGCTTCGGCGATGAAGGCCCGCTTCCGCTGGGCGTCCCACCCCTCGAAGCGGTCGTCGCACCCGGGGCAGCAGAACCCGACGCGCACACCCTCGAACTCGACGAACGTGGTGCCGTCGATCTCGCCCCCGCCGACCGGGCAGGTCGCGTTGACGATGGGTGGGGCGGCGTCGCGGGCCACGGGCTGGACCAGAGTGGTGCCCGTCGCGGCGGTGCCAGCCAGCAGGGCCAGGCAGGGAGCGGCGCAGGCGACGAGGGTCATCAGGGGTTTCATGGGCGCATCCTCCATTGGGATTCGTTGCGGATCGGACGAAGACTGCCGGGGCGGGACCGAAGCGGGTCCCCGGCGCGCACGGGTGATGGTAGGAACAGGGGGCGCGTCGTCCGTATTCCACGCCCCGACGAGGCCGACGGGGGTGGAGGTTGCCGCTACCCTTGGCCCATGCCCGAGACCGAGCAGGCCCCGCACCATCGATCCAGCATCAAGGAGACGGTCACGCAGCTGATCATCGCCTTCGTGATGGCGTTCGTGTTCCGCGGGTTCGTGATCGAGGCGTTCCTGATCCCGACGGGCTCGATGGCACCGACGCTGATGGGGGCGCACGTCAACCTGACCAGCGACGTATCGGGGTACAACTGGTCGATGACGCCGTGGTTGGATGGGCCCGGCGGGACGCCTGCCAACCAGGGCCTGTTCCGGGTCGAGGACCCGATGACCGGGGTGGAGGTCAACTCCCGCCCGCGTGAGCCGCTGATGGGCGGCGACCGGATCTTCGTGCTCAAGTACCTGCCGTACCTGTACGACCCGGCCCGATTCGACTGCGTGGTGTTCAAGAACCCGACGAACCCGGACGAGAACTACATCAAGCGGTTGATCGGGCTGGCGGGCGAGCAGGTGGCGCTGATCCACGGCGACGTGTTCGTGAGGACGCCGCCGGCGGGCGAGGAAGCGCCCGTGGATTGGCACGCGTCCGGATGGCGCATCGCGCGCAAGCCGGAACGTGTGCAGCAGACGCTGTGGATGCCGGTGTTCTCGAGCGAGTACGCGCCGCTAAGCCCGACGCTCGCGCCGAACTGGGTGTCGCCCTGGGTCGGCACGGGCGGATTCGAGGTGGGCACGGACCCGGCGTACGTGCATCGCGGTTCGGGCGTCGCGACGATCCGGTGGAACGACGTGGCCCGCCCGATCGACGACTTCTGCCCCTACAACGTCCGGAGCACCGGCTCGGGAACGCTGCGGTTCTTCGTGCCCGACATCCGCATCCGGGCGGGAGTCCGCCCCGATGCCCAGGGCGTGGTGGTCTCGCCGATCATCACGACCTGCGGGTTCGAGATCAGGGGCGACATCGACTCAACGAGCGTGACGATCCGGCGGCGTCCGGTGCCGACCGCCGACGGGCTCGGCGTGGACGAACCGGGCGAGTGGGAGACGATGGCGACGGGGACGCTGGGCGCTCCGCTGGCGACGGATCGCTTCACCGACGTGGAGTTCTGGCACGCGGACCAGGCGATCGGGCTGGTGGTCGACGGGCGGCGCGTGGCGTACGCCGAATACGACTGGTCGCCCGCCGAGCGGATCGAGCACGCGATGGGGCGGTCGATCGACGACCTGCTGGACGCCGAGGCGGCGTACCGGGGCGGACGGGCCAGCGTCGACATCCCTGCCGAACTCAACCTGGCGCAGATCAGCGACGCGCTGGTGTCACGCAACATCTTCGCCGTGAAGAGCCTGTACCGCCCATCGACGGCGCGGTGGGAGGTCCGCGGCCCGGTGACGATGACACGCGTCGGACTGGACCACGACCTGTACTACCAGGCCACGATCTATCGAGGCGATCAGGACGGTCCGCACCCGCTGGAGAACCAGCCCGCCCGGGGCACGCACCCCGAGCAGCCCAACCTGCTCGGACCCGACCAGTACTTCACCTGCGGCGACAACTCGGCCGCGTCGCTCGACGCCCGGCTCTGGGACCGCCCCGACCCTTGGGTGGCGGCGGAACTGGACGACACGATGGGCGTCGTGCCGCGCGACCTCCTGATCGGCAAGGCGTTCTTCGTGTACTTCCCGGCGATGAAGCGCGAACGCCCGGTGCCGATGATCGACTTCGGGCGGATGCGGTTCATCTGGTAGTCGGGCGACGGACACTCCGCCGACGCACGTTGGAATCCTGCGCGACCAGGACGGGCTCAGTCCTCGTCGTCCTCGGCCGCGTCGGGCGTGATGGCGTCGCCGAAGATCGCCGAGCCCACGCGGACGATGTTGGCCCCCTCCTCGATCGCGATCTCGAAGTCGCTCGACATGCCCATCGACAGCAGGTTGAACGCGCCCCCGCCCAGGCGCAGGCGGGCCACGTCCTCGAACAGGTCGCGGCAGCGGGAAAACGCGGCCCGGGTGGCGGCCTCGCCCTGGGCGGCGTCCTGGTCGGCCCGGGTGTCGGCGGCCATGGTCATCAGGCCGCGGACGCGGAGGTTGACCATGGTGTCGATCTGCTCGGCCAGCGCCCCCGCGGCGGCGGGCGGGCAGCCGTGCTTCTGGTCCTCGCCCGAGCAGTTGACCTGCAGCAGCACGTCCACGACCTGGTCGCGCCGCAGGGCAACGCTCTGGATCTCCTCGGCCAGGCGGAGCGAGTCGATCGAGTGGACCAGGCGGCAGCACTCCACGACCTTCTTGGCCTTGTTCCGCTGGAGGTGCCCGATCATGTGCCAGCGGACCGGGGCTGGCAGGGCCGACGGCCCGCGGGCCTCGCCGAGCACGTCGGCGGACTTCTCACGCGCGTCGCGCGTGCCGGAGAGCACGCGGAGGCGGTCGAGGTACTCGTCCACGAGGGCGACCCGCTGCTGGAGCTGTTGGACCTTGTTCTCGCCCAGGTCGCGGTGCCCGGCCTCGAGCAGCACCCTGATCTGGGTGGGGTCGGCGTGCTTGGTGACGGCGACCAGGATGATGTCGCGCTCCGTCCGACCGGAGCGGCGCGCGGCCTCGGCGATGCGGTCACGCACCAGGGCGTAGCGGTCCAGCAGCGTCGCGGTCGTGGTCATGTCGCCTCCTGCTCTGACCGGGGGCCGGGGGGCTCGCGATGGCAGAGGGTATCCGGCGCGGGGCGTTCGGGGCGGTCCGCGCGAGGGCGCGTGCGCGATGCCGCTACCGACCTCTCTGCGGTCGCCCATCGACCTCGACGAAGCCCTTGGGAGGGCGCCCGCGGACCGCGTTGAGGATCGCGGGAACGAGCGGACGCACATCGACGATTCGATTCGATCTCGACCGGATCAGCACGACCGCCAGCGGCAGCGAATCGCGATCCTGCTGGTGGGCGATACCGGCGTCGACCGTCAGCATCGCGTCGAATCCGTCCTCGGCGGCGGCCCGCAGGAGTTCCCCGTTGCGGAGCTCGTCCCAGCCCCGTTCGGCGGCGGTCTGGACCTCGTGCCCTTCGAGCAAAGGCCCGAGCAGGCGCGGGACGCAGTGGTCGAGCAGCACCCTCACGCCGCGCGGTCCCGCGACAACAGGCGGGACTCGGCCAGACGCAGCACTTCTTCCGCCTCCTCGCGCGAGATGGGGGGGTAGTTTGTGACGAACTCCTCGATCGGCGCACCGTCACACACGTAGTCGAACAGGATGCGCACGGGCACGCGGGTACCAAAGAAGCACGGGGCGCCGCCCACGCGATCCGGATTGGTCCAGACAAGGCCGAACAGCGGGCTCGACTCCTCGACGAGGTCGCCTTCGAGATGCTCCTGCCCGACGCTCCTGAATCGCCCCTTGACGCTGGACATGTGGTCATTCTAAGCGGCGAGACTGGCGCTCGGGGGCGCGACGCCGCGCCATCGGGATACCCTCGGGCGATCCCCACGAACTCCGGAGCCAGCCATGCCGACCACCCCCACCCCACGCCCGTCCCCCATCGCCGCCGGCGAGGCCGCCCCCGATTTCACCGTCTCGAACCAGGACCGCACGGACTGGACCCTGGGCGAGGCGGTCAAGAAAGGCGACGTCGTGCTGTGCTTCTTCCCGTTCGCGTTCACGGGCGTGTGCGGCACCGAGATGAAGTGCATCACCAAGGAAATGGCCGACTGGAAGGCCAAGGGGGCCGAGGTCGTGGGCATCTCGTGCGACTCGCCGTTCGTGCTCAAGGCCTGGGCCGCGGCCGAGGGGTTCCAGCACACGCTGCTCTCGGACCAGCACCGCCACGTGACCAAGGCGTTCGGGCTGCACTGGGCGGACATGAACACGACGCGCCGGGCGACGGTGGTGGTCGGCAGGAGCCAGACGGGTGCGGGCAAGGTCAAGTGGGCCGAGTCGAGGGAGCCGGGCGACGCGATGAAGTGGGAGAAGGTGCTCGCGCAAGTGTGAGGCGGAGCCGGAATCCGCCGACGTCCACGGCGTGATCTCTACACTCTGCCATGACCGCCGCCAAGACGCCCGCCGCTGGCCACACCCCCCTCGTCCTAGTCATCCGCGACGGCTGGGGCTGCAACCCCAATCCAACGCACGACCCGTTCAACGCCGTGCACCTGGCCACCACACCGGTCGCCGATCGCCTCATGCGCGAGTGGCCCTGGACGCTCATCAAGACCTCTGGCGAGGACGTCGGCCTGCCCGAGGGCACGATGGGCAACAGCGAGGTGGGGCACCAGAACATCGGTGCGGGGCGCGTGGTGCCGCAGGAGTCGCTGGTGATGACCCGCGCGTGCCGCGACGGTCTGCACACCAACGACGCCGTGAAGGGCGCGGTCGACCACGCCAAGTCCCGCGCTTCGTCGCTGCACCTGATGGGGATCAACTCCGACGCCGGCGTCCACGGGCTGCTGGAGCATCTGGATGCGCTGCTGAGAGCCGCGGCCCGCCTGGGAATGCCCGGCGACCGCGTGTTCGTGCACCTGTTCACCGACGGGCGTGACACCGGGCCGTTCACGGGGCTGGAGTACGCGCGCCAGGTCGCCGGGATGTGCGAGGCGGCGGGCGTGGGGCGGATCGCGTCGGTGATGGGGCGGTACTGGGCGATGGACCGCGACCACCGGTGGGAGCGGGTGAAGGACGCGTACGACTGCCTGACCGGGGCGGGGACGCCCCGGCTCGCGCCCTCATTCGAGCAGGCGATCCAGCACTACTACGACAACCCCTCGGGCCAGACGCTCAAGGGCGACGAGTTCGTCACGCCGACGCCGATCGGGACGCCGGAACAGGCCGCCGCGTCGCGGATCCGCGACGGCGACTCGGTCATCTTCTACAACTACCGCGGCGACCGCCCGCGCGAGATCTCCGCCGCCTTCGTCTTCCCCGACGAGCAGTGGGCCAACGTCAAGCCCTCGCCCGACACCGGCGCCGTTGGGTTCGATCGGGGCAGGCGCCTCGACCTGCACTACGCGACGATGACGGACTACTGGCAGGCCCTGACGCCGCACGTGTCGGGCGTGGCGTTCCCGAAGCCGCCGCGGATGGTCAATACCGGTGGCGAGTGGGTTTCAAAGCAGAGCCTGGCCCAGTTCCGCTGCGCCGAGACGGAGAAGTACCCGCACGTGACCTTCTTCTTCAACGACTACCGCGAGGAGGCGTGGCCCGGCGAGACGCGCGAGAACCCGCCCAGCCCGAAAGTCAAAACCTACGACCTGCAGCCGGAGATGTCGGCCGAGGCGGTGTGCGAGGCGGTGCTGGAGCAACTCCGGTCGGATAGCTGCCCGGCCCTCATCGTCGTGAACTTCGCCAATCCCGACATGGTCGGGCACACGGGCAACCTGCAGGCCGCGATCAAGGCGTGCGAGACGGTCGACATGTGCGTCGGGCGGATCGTGGAGGCGACGCTGGCCCGCGGCGGGTCGCTGATCGTCACCGCCGACCACGGCAACGCCGAGCAGATGTTCGACCCGGCGACGAGCGCACCGCACACGGCCCACACGACCTACGACGTGCCGCTGATCGTGGTGGGCGAGGCGGTGCGGGGCCGACGCCTGCGCGGCGATACCGACCCGGCCGGGTGGTTCGACCCGAGCGTGCGCAAGGCCCGCGGGCGGCTGGGGGACATCCTGCCCACCGCGCTGGAGATGATGGGCATCGAGCAGCCGCGCGAGATGACGGGTCAGGGCCTGCTCGTGTGATCGGGGGGGCGCGCCCCCCTCGACCGGCGCCGCTGGCCCAGCCGGCCCGGTTTCGCTAGTGTTTGGGCATGATCCGACCCGTCCATCCCGGCGCGATTCTCGCCGTGGCCGCCGCCGCGGCGTGCCTGTCCGCCTGCATCAAGGCCCAGAACGACCGTCTCGACGTTGCCGGGCGGATGCCGGCCGCCCTCGAGGCCGGGCCGACCACGCCGGGGCGTGCCGGCGACGCCCAGTCGGTCGTGTCGCTGGACCGCTCCAACTGGGGCGCGACCGAGTACGAGATCGCCAGCCACGGGGTGTACCACAACCCGACCTACGCCCGGCGGAACACCCGATTCGGCGTGACGGCCCGGGCGTCGGGGGCGTACCCGACGGTCGCCGAGGCGTTGTCGCTGCCCGGCGGGCCTTCCGAGAGCGAGCAGATCTACGACGCGGTGACGTGGCCGTTCGTGATCGCCCCGGCGACGGTGGCGGTGCCGCTCGGGTTCATCGTCGAGCTGCCCGAGGCGGACATCCAGCGGAGCCCGCAGTGGGAATACGACCGGCGTCCGGGTTCGGCGTCGGCGTTCGAGCCGCGCGCGGCGACTGGCGATCCGTTTGTGGATCGCCTGGGCCTGCCGCGCCTCGAGGCTCCGGTCTCGCCCGCGCCGATGCATCCGATCGAGACGCCGTCGGTCGTCGAGCCGGCGCCGAGCGCCGAACCCACTGCCGAGCCCAATCCGGCCGAGCCCGCGGGCGAGCCGGCGCGCGGGGAGCAGCCGTGAGCGGCGGTCCGTGCGCCGATGGCGACGCGGGGCGGGGCGGTGCGCGGACCGGCTCGGCCTCGCCGCAGTTCGACGAGCGCGGCCTGCCCGCCGGGTTCCTGCTCAAGGAAGACCTTGAGATCGCCCCGCGCGACGCCCACGCGGCTCTGCACGACGGAAAGCGGGGCGTCCTGCTGCTCGACTGCCGCTCGCAGGAGGAGTTCGACACCGCCAGCGTCGCGGGCAGCACGCTGATCCCGCTGCCGGAACTCGGCCAGCGCCTCGACGAACTCGAGGACGTGCTCGACGAGCGCGGCGGCAAGGAGGTCCTGGTCATCTGCCACAGCGGGCGGCGCTCGCTCAAGGCGACGCTGCTGCTGCGCCAGGCGGGGTTCGAGAACGTGCGGTCGGTGGCGGGGGGGATCGACCTGTGGTCGCTGGCGGTCGATCCGAGCGTGCCGCGGTACGACAAGAGCAGCGGGCGGTGCGTGGTGATCTCGAAGTAGCGGGCGATCGTGAGATCGTGGGGGTTTGCTGCGTTCTCTCGATCGCGGCTTCGGTTCGTGCCACCAGCCGCGGCTCGGAGCGGCTGGTGCGAGAAGCCGGGCGGGGCGGGCATCCCCCCGTTTTTTTTGGCATCAGGCGTGCAGAGCCACGCCTGATGGCACGGCAAGTCGGCACGGCGATACGCTGCCCCCAATGGAGTTGACCCCGCTCCGATACCTCGTGGCGATCGCCGACGCCGGGCACATGACCCGGGCCGCCGAGCGTCTGGGCGTGACGCAGCCGGCCCTGTCGGCGATGCTCCGCAAGATGGAGTCGGAACTGGGTGTGGAGCTGTTCCACCGGACCGGGCGGGGCGTGGAGCCGACCGACGCTGGGGCCGTGTTCATCGAGCACGCGCGCGACGCGATCCGGCGCGTCGAGGCGGGTGTGCGGTCGGTGCAGGAGCGAGTCGGGCTCCGGGCGGGGTCGATCCGGGTGGGCGGCGGGGCGACGGCGATCACGTACCTGCTGCCGGGCGTGGTTTCGGCGCTGCGTCGCCAGCACCCCGGGCTGCGGTTCTTCGTGCGTGAGGCGGGCTCGAGCGCGGTGGCCGACGCGGTGCTCCGGGGCGAGCTGGACCTCGGCATCGTGACGCTGCCGGTGCGCGTGCCGGGGCGGGGCGACCTGCAGGAGATCCCGCTGGTTGACGACGAGATGCGCCTGATCGTGCCGCCCGGGCACGCGCTGGAGGGGCGGCGCGGGTTCCGGTTCCGGGACGTGGCCAGCGAGGCGTTCGTGGCCTTCGAGGCGGGCTCGGCGGTGCGGGAGCTGGTGGACCGGGCGGCCGAGCGCGCGGGCGCGACGCTGAGCGTGGTGATGGAACTGCGTTCGATCGAGTCGATCAAGTCGATGGTGGAGGCGGGGGTTGGGGTGGGGCTGATCTCGAGCCTGGCGCTGGCGGCGCGCGAGGGGTTGCCGTGCCGCGACGAGCGGTTGACCAGGCGTCTGGCAATCGTGCGCCGCCAGGGGCGCGTGCCGACCCCGGCGGCCGGGATGTTCGAGCGGCTGCTGCTCGCGTCGGTGGGGGGGACTCACCGCTGAGGCGCTGAGGGCGCAGAGGAAGGCAGGTGCTGAGTGCTGTGTGCTGAGTACTGAATATCGAGTGTTGGATCAAGGCCGCGCGACGTCGGCAGTTCGACGCGGGCTCTTCCGGAACTGTCTTCCTCTGCGCCCTCAGCGCCTCGGCGGTGAATCCCGTCCCTAAACTCCCCCGATGGTCCGCAACACACGCCAGCGTGAGGCGATCAAGGCGGCGTTCGAGCGGGCGGATCGCCCGCTCAGCCCGGGCGAGGCCCAGACGCTGGCGGGCGAGGCCGTGCCGGGGCTGGGCATCTCAACGGTGTACCGCACGATCGCCGCCCTGGTCGAGGAGGGCTGGCTGCACACGGTCTGCCTGCCGGGGGAGCCCGATCGGTACGAGACCGCCGGTCGCCAACACCACCACCACTTCCACTGCACGCTGTGCGGCGGGGTGTTCGACGTGAACGGCTGCCCCGGCGGCCTGGCGGCCCTGGCGCCGCCCGGGTTCAGGGTGCTCGACCACGAGGTGATCCTCAAAGGCTGGTGCGCGGCGTGCGCGCGAAGCAAGAAGGCCGGGGCCGAGCCGGAAGCCGGGCACGTGCACACGCCGGAGTGCCTGGACGGCGGGTGCGGGCCGGCGGAGCGGCCCAGGCGACGCGCGAAGTCGCCGGCCCGATCGCGGCTCTGATCGATCGCGCCGGATCACGTCGCGACGGCCGGCGACGGCTCGTCATCGTCGTCGTGGGTGTGCCCGGTCTCGCCGCCGCCGGGGGCGTGCAGGCGCCCGGTCCACAGGAACACCAGGACCCGCCCGACATCGTCCAGGATCAGCAGGAGCGAGGGCAGCACGATGAGCGTCAGGGCCGTCGCGGAGATCAGCCCGCCGGCGATCGTGATCGCCATCGGGATCAGGAACTGGGCCTGGAACGACTGTTCGAGGATGAGCGGGGCCATGCCCAACACGGTGGTGAGCGTCGTGAGCATGATGGCCCGCAGGCGGGCCTTGCCGGTGGCCATCGCGGCCTGGAGCGGCGACTCGCCCTCGCCCCGGCGGGTGTTGTAGAACTTGATGAACACCAGCGAATCGTTCACGACAATGCCCGCTAGCGCGATGAAGCCGATGAGCGACAGGATCGTCATGGTGTAGCCGAGCACGAAGTGCCCCCAGACCATGCCGATCACCGCCATGGGCACCGCCGTCAGGATCACCAGCGGCTGCGTGTACGAGCCGAACAGCCAGGCCAGCAGCACATAGATCATGCTCGCGGCGGCCAGCATCGCCACCGGCAGCGTCGCGAACGACTCGGCCTGGTCCTTCTGGCGGCCGCGGACTTCCAATCGCACGCCGGGGTGGCGGGCCAGGATCTCGGGGATGGTGGGAAGGGCGTCCGCGCCCGACGCCGCGCCGCGCTGGCCCATGAGGGCCGCCACGACCTCCTCCGGGTTGCTGCGGGCCTGGTCGACGTCGGCGGTGACGGTGATGATCCGCTCGCGGTTGAGGCGTCGGATCGACGCGAACGAGTCGGCCGACTCGAACTCGACGACCTCGCCCAGCGGCACGGGCTGGCCGGCGGGCGTGAACACGTGCATGGACTCGATCTGCCCGAGGCTGCGCCGGTCCTCGACGGGGATCGTCACGCGCACGTCGATGTCCTCGCGGTCGCCGGCGAAGGTGTAGGGCTCGAGCCCGTAGACCATGGCCCGGATCTGCTCGCCCAGGTTGGCCTGCGTGAAGCCCAGCTCGCTCGCGCCCGGGCGGAGCACGAAGCGGGCCTCGCGCTGCCCGGTGTCGGCGTCGTCGGCCACGTCGAACACGCCCTCGAAGTCGATCAGGAGCTTGCGGACTTCGGCCGCCGTCGCGAGCAGCGCGTCGGGGTCGCTCCCGACCAGACCCAGGTTGATGTCGGGCCCGGAGCCGCCGCCGCCGATCTCTTCCAGGCGGAAGCTCTTGACGCCCGTCATCTCGCCGAGCGTGTGGCGCAGCGCGGTGATGACCTGCTCGCTGGTGCGCTCGCGGAGTTCGACGGGGTGGAGCTCGAGGATGATCTGGGCCAGGTGGGCGCCGCTGGAAGGGGGTGAGTTCCCGTCCAGGCTGCCCACGCCCCCGACGTTGACGAACACGCTCTTGACCTCGTCGAGGGCCAGGGCGGCCGACTCGATGCGCCGGGCAACCTCGTCGGTCCGGACCGCGGGCGTGCCGATCGGCATCCTCAGTTCGCCGTTGATCGTCTCGGCGTCGGACGAGGCCAGGAACGTGAAAGGCACACGCCCGCCCCCGACCATGCCCAGTGAGATCACGATCGTCCCGAACGCGACGCACAGCGTCAGGTACCGGTGGCGCAGCGCCGGGGCGAGCACCCACAAATACGCAGGCGTGAATATGTTCTCCAGCACGTGCTCACGCCGCTTGCCGAACCAGGCCTCGGCCCGGTCGATCAGCGAGGGGCGTCCCTCGCGCTGGCGGCGCTCGCTGGCCTCCATCGAGTGGGCCAGGTGGGCCGGCAGCACGAACAGCACCTCGATCAGCGACACGCCCAGCGCGATCGACACCACCATCGGCAGGGCCGCCAGCATGTCCCCGATCCGCCCCTCGATCAGCGCCAGCGGCAGGAACGCGACGATCGTCGTCGTGACGGTGCCGGTGACGGGCCAGGCGATCTCCTCGGCGCCACGGATCGCCGCCTTGATCGGGCTGAGCCCCTCGCGGCGCCAGGTCAGGATGTTCTCCGAGACCACGATGCCGTCGTCCACGAGGATGCCGACCACGATGATCAGCCCGACCATCGTCAGCAGGTTGAGCGTCACGCCCAGAAAGAACATCGCCGCCAGCGTGCCCAGGATCGAAATCCCCATCCCGCCCGTGACCCAGAACGCCGCACGCCAGTTGAGCATGAGCATCAGCGTCAGGAACACCAGCGCGGCCCCTGAAAGGGCGTTGCGCGTCAGCAGTTCCAGACGCCCGGTGATGAACCGCGCCAGGTCGGTCGTGATCGCCAGACGCCCCGGCAGGGCCTGCTGGTCGTGGCGGAGACGCCCCAGTTCGTACGCCATGATCCTCGGCACGGTCGCCCGGGCGCCCTCCTGGCTCAGGCGCTCGCCGGGGCGCAGGTCGATCGACTCCCCGCTCCGCCCGGCGGCGTAGGCCTTGACCAGGTCGGCCATGGTCACGGCGTCCTCATCGCCGACCTTGAACACCGTCATCGACATGGCCCGCTCGCCGTTGAGGCGCGTGATCACGTCCACGTCGGCGAAGCCCGATTCGACGCTCGCGATCTCGCCGAGGGTCACGCGTCGCCCGTCCTGCCCGGCGGCGACGACGATGCCCCGGATCTCGCTCGTGCGCTCCTGGGCCGCCACCGTGCGGACCGGGACGTTGGCCGTCGGTGTGCGGACCGTGCCGCCGGGCAGTTCCTGCATGGCCTCGCGGACGCGGGCCGCGGCCACCGGCAGGCTGACGCGGTGCTCGAGCATCGCCTCGGGGCGCACCTCGACGCCGATCTCGTCGCGCCGCGTCCCGCTGATGGCCACGTCGCCCATGCCCGGCAGCGAGCGCAGGTCCTCGCGCATCTCGCGCATGGCCCGCTTCATCGCGGCCTCGTCTCCGGGCCCATAGAGCGTCAGGATCACCGCCGGCAGGTTCGGCTCGAACTTGGCGACGGTGATCCGCTCGGCCCGCTCGGGCAGGTCCTGGAGCGCGTCGACCTCTCGCTTGACCTCCGCCAGGGCCGACTCGAAGTCGACGCTCCCGTCGAACTCGACGCTGATCGTCGCCACGCCCTCGAAGATCGTCGAGTTGATCTCGTCGACGCCGCGAAGGCCCTCGATCCGGTCCTCGATCTTGATGACCAGCGACTGCTCGATCTCGTCCGGGCTGGCGCCGGGGTACGGCACGGTGATCAGCACGCGATCGGCACGGATCTCCGGGAAAAACTCGCGCCGCAGGTTCACCCCGAACACGATCCCGAACCCGATCACAGCCCACATGAACAGGTTGGCCACCACCGGCTTCCGCACGCCGAACGACGACAGGCTCATGGCGAGGCCCTCTCGTCCTCGGGCCCTCCCGCCCCGCCGGCGCGCGACCCGCCGGCCGCGGCCTGGTTCGATCGCGCCGACGCATCCGCCCCGGCCACGCCGACAACCAGCCCCTCGTGCAGGTCATCGATGTTGGTCACGATCACGCGGTCGCCCTCGCCCAGCTGCCCGCCCCGGGCCAACGCGATCCACTCGGTCTCCAGCGGGTCAAGGTCGGGGCGCTGCCCCACGACCGCGAACAGCGGCGTCGCGTGCACCGATCGGGCCACCATGATCGTGCCGCCCTCGGCGGCCTCCGACTCGACCGCGATGTACAACCGGTCGTCCGCGATCACGCGCCGCGGCACCAGGAGCACACGCTCCAAGCGCTGCGTCCGCACATCGCCCACGACGAACTGCCCGGGGCGCAGCAGGTCGGCGTCGCCGCCGGGATCCTGGCGCACCTCAACGAACACCGTCAGCGTCCGCGTGCCGGCGTCGCCCTCGGGCGCGAGGCGCGCGACCCGACCCTCCCACGACAGATCCGCCCGCACGTCGGCCCGCAGCGTGACCCCGTCGCCGACGCGGATCGATCCGGCCGCGCTCATGGGCACCCGCAGCGGGACTTCGACGCGCGACAGGTCAACGACCCGAGCCACCGGCGCCCCGCTCTGGACCCACTCGCCCTGCTCGACCATCACCTCCTGCAGCGAGCCGGCGATCGGGCTGGTGATGACCGTCCGCCCGAGGTTCTCGCGCGCGATCCGCGCCACCGCCGCTTGGTCGCGCAGGCGGGCCCGCAGCTCGGTCCGTCGCGGCTCGATCTGCTCATACTGCTCGAGCAACTGGGCCTCGACCCGCTGGGCCAGGAAGAGCGTCGAACGCCGGCGCTCGATCTCGCTGACGTTCGCCCCGCCGGCGGACTGGGCCTCCTCGAGGCGTCCAAGCTCCCGCTCCTGCACCTCGCGCTCGCGCGTCGCCAGGGCAACCTGCTCGCGCACGCGCGCTTCCTGCACGCCGAGGCTGGCGATCTGGGCACGCGTCGCCGCGATCTGGTCGAGCGCCGAATCCAGACGCGCGATGTAGTCCGAGGGATCGATCTGGACGATCAGACCCTCGCCCGCGGCCGCACGCAACCAATCCAGGTACGCACGCCCGCCGACTCGATCCTCCGGGCGCTCCGCGGTCGGGTCGCTCCCCGGGCTCGAATCGGGGCCCGGCACCGGGTCCATCGCCGGATCCACAGGCGGTTCCACCGCCGGAACCGCCATGCCGGTCTCGATCCGCGTCGGCCTTTCGACGGCGACGCCCGAGACCTGGGCCGGGATCTGGGCGGCGTTCATCGCCCGGGCCGTGCCGTAGCCCGTCCACACTCGCGCCACCTGGGCCGAGGTCGCCGGCATCACCCGGACCTGCAGCACCGGCTCCGGACGGTTGGCGCGCGGCGGCGACGGGCGAGTCGCGACCAGCGTCCCGGCGACCCCGATCGCGACAACCAGGATCCCCACGCCCACGACCGACCGCACAACCAGCGAAACGACGCGTGCGGCAGTTGACGGCGGTTTGCTCATGCGGTGGTCTCAGAGGCCCGGATTCGAGCGTAGGACGGGCGGAGAAGGCGTCGAGGCGTCAAGGTGTCAGGGTGGAACCCCCCGGAGCCGCACGCCATGCGGTGTTCGTTCCACTCCAAGGCCACGATGCACCGCACGCCCGACACAGTTGCACCTCGACGCCCGGCCCTTACTCATCCTCCCCCGCGTACACGCACCCGGACGTGGCGGTCTCCCACACCTCCAGCCGGGCCAGGCCCGGCAGTTCCGGGGCGATCCGCCGCCACAGCCACTGGGCCAGCACCTCGGTCGTGGGCTGCCCCAGCCCGTCGATCTCGTTCAGGAACGCATGGTCGAGGCGGTCAATCGTCGGGGCCACCACGCGTTTCACGTCGGCGAAGTCCTTGACCCACCCGGTCGCGGGGTCCACCTTGCCGCGCACGAACACCACCACCCGGTACGAGTGCCCATGCAGCCCGGCACACTTGTGCCCCGGGGGCAGCCCCTCCAGGCGATGGGCCGCCTCGAACCGGAACTCCTTGAAGATCTCCACGCGATGCTCCGGGACGGGCGGCGACGCCGGGCGGCTGCGACGCCAGAACACAGGTCAGCCACCGAGCCGACCTCGTTCAATCTTTCGGGGGCAGATGGTCGGCGACAATCGCCGGACCGGCCCCGAAACGAGATTCGCACGCCGGGTGCGGGTCGCTCAGGGCGCGGGCTTCTCGGACGTTTCGCCTGGGTTCGCGCGCTCCGCGGTCGCCTTTGGTCGTGCCCATCCGCCCAGCCGCTCGACGGATCGGCGCGACACCCAGAACAGGAATCCGACCCCCGCGGCAATCATGAGGCCGCTGAGCCACTGCCCGCGCGTCAGCCCCATGATCCGCGGATCGGCCAGGTGGTCGTCGGGCAGGCGGACGAACTCGGTCCCGATCCGCATCAGGCCGTAGGCGATCAGGAACCAGCACCCGATGACCCCAGGCTTGCGCGGCACGCGGGCCACCGTCCACAGCACAACTGCCAGCACCACGCCCTCGCAGAACCCCTGCACCAGTTGCGACGGCACACGGGCCGAGATCAGCGGCTCCAGACGCTCGACCAGGCCCGCATCGCCCCGGTGGACGGCGTGCAGCACGCGGTCCCATGCGTCGGCGACGCTGTCGCCGTCGCGGGCGTAGGCGGCGATCACCTCGTCCAGGGCCCGGACCTGCTCGTCGGTCCGCGGCGCATCGTGCCCGGACGTGACCTCCTGCGGATACCGCACCGCCCACCACGGGGCCCGCTGCCCCGGCATCGCCACGATCCGCCCGAGCAGTTCCCCGTTGACGAAGTTCGCCAGACGCCCGAAGAGCAGGCCGATCGGCGCGCACGAGGCCAGCACGTCGAGCACGTGCAGCATCGGGCAACGCCCGATCCGACGCGGCCCAACACCCGACTCCGCTTTCGCGTCGCCCCCGACCGCATCCGGCTCGAACGGCTTCCATCCCCGCGAGATCCGCCACGACGCAAGGATCACCCCGATCATCCCGCCGTGGCTCGCCATCCCGCCCTTGTTGATCGCCAGCACGCCCCAGTACGGCAGCGAATCGGAGAACGACCACAGCAGCGAGACCTCGTAGAACAGCACGTAGCCCAGACGCCCGCCGACGACCACGCCCAGGATGATCCACAGGATCGCGTCGCCGACGCGATCGGCGGGGATGAGCGACACGCCGCGTTTGGCCGCCCAGCGCAGGTACAGCCAGCCCCACACGAACGCCGCGGCATAGGCCAGCCCGTACCACCGCAGCCCGACGCCCTGCGAGAACTCGACCAGGAACGGCGAGAGCGTGTGGAACCACCCGCCGAGGCCCGAGCCCGCGGCGGCGGGGGTGCCGGCGAGTGCATTCGCGAGGGCGTGAACGGCGCTCACCGAGTGCCTCCCGGCCTCGGCGCACCGGCGTCGTGCGTCGGGATTCCAAAGAACCGCGTCGTGTTCGCGTTGATCGCCGCGTGGAAGTCGTCGAACGCCTCGCCCCGCAGCGACGCAAGCCCCTCGGCCGTGTGGCGCACCCACGCCGGGCGGCACGGGCGCTTGCCACGGTGCGGGACGGGGCTGAGGAACGGCGCATCGGTCTCCAACATGATCCTGTCGAGCGGCGCGAGGCGGGCGGCCTCGTGCAGGTCCTTCGCGCTCGGATACGTCACCACGCCCGTGAACGAGACCATCGCACCCAGGTCCAGCACCTGGCCCATCTCGCGCAGGCCGCCCGTGAAGCAGTGGAACACGAACCGCTCGCCGGGGATACCCGAGGCACGCAGGACCGGGATCAGGTCGTCGAACGCCTCGCGGCAGTGCAGCACGATCGGCTTGTCGATCCCCGCGCTGCGGCACTCGGCGATCAACGCCAGGTGCTCGTCCAGCACGCGCCGCTGCAGGTCCCGCGCGGGCTCGGCGTAGTGGTTGTCCAGCCCCAGTTCGCCCCACGCCACGCACCGCTCGTCGACGATGCACCGGCGCAGCACGTCCCACTCGTGCGGCCCGTCGTCGGCGTACAACGGGTGCACGCCCGCCGAGCACCACACGTTCGGGTAGCGGCGCGCGACCGCCAGCACCTCCGGCCCGTTGCGCGTGGTCGTGCAGATCGTGATGACGCCCGAGACCCCCGCCGCCCGGGCCTCGTCCAGCAGCCCGGGCACGTCCGGGGCCAGTTCCGGGAAGGTCAGATGGCAATGGGTATCGATCACGCTGGGGGAGGGTACCCGGCGGGCCGCCCCGGGCCTCCGGTTCCGCGCCAGAACCAGACCGAGAACGCCCCCTTTCGTCCGAGAAGCCCCGGCAACTTCGGTCCGATCGTCACGCTCGCGCTGGTTTGGCTGGACTCTCTCAAGTCATCGTGCATCATGGAGTTGGGCGTTGGCCCGGTCGGGGTCGGGCCGCTCGCGCCCATGGTTCATCCGTTTGCCGCGCCAGACCCGCACCACCGGACGCAGAGAAAGAAGAGAGGACCTCGCATGCTCACCGCCACGATCGGCGCCGTCGCCCTGGTCGCCCTGGCCCACCCCGATGCCGGGCGGGCCAACTTCCTCGGGCGCCAACTCAACGACGGGCGTCTGCTCGCCACCCCCTCACCCATCCCCGCCAACGGCGTCTACAGCGTCCGGGGCGACGGGTCCAACAACCGCCTCTGGATCTCGCGCGGCGTCACCCGCGACTTTGAGCCCGCCCTGGACTGGGGCCGCCCGGGCCCGGCCCACTACGGCGCGCCCGAGGACCCGTACGTCCGCGTCTACGTCCGCGAGGGCGCGTCGATGATCACCGTCTCGCCGTGGAGCGAGCTGCACACCAACGGCCTGCGCAACGCCGAGCGGGCCCGGGTCCAATGGCTCCGCGAGCAGGGATTCGTCGGCGGCGTGCGGACGTTCGTCAATCCCCGGGCCGCCGCCTCTGGCGAGGCGATGGGCGACGTCTCCGCCGAACCCGGCCAGCTCCGCCCCGGCATCGACTTCCACCCGCGAGCGACGATCCGCGTGCCGGCCAACATCCGGCGCGAGCGTCCCCGGTTCCAGGTGATCCGCCCGGTCGAGGCCCAGCCGGTCGCCGAAGCGACGCCGGTGCAGGGCGAGCCGATCTCGGGGATCTGAGTCAGAGCCGCGATCGTGAGATCGCGGCTCTGTTCCCGACATGAGAGGGGTGTGCGGCACGGGCCGGGCGTTCTCGCCCGGCCCGCGGTCGTTTGGGGCAGGTGGTCCCCGTTTGGACCTGTTGACGGGGTTTGGCCTTGGCCTACACTCCCGCTCCGCTCTTGGGCGGGGTCTGAGGTGTCGGTGTCGGCGTGATTCGCCGCCCGCGTCGCGGGCCTCCGAAGGGGGCGGCGGGTCGCCGCTGTAGCTCAGTGGTAGAGCGCACCCTTGGTAAGGGTGAGGTCATGGGTTCAAATCCCATCAGCGGCTTCTGAGGCGCCGCGGGCCGACGCTCGACACCATCGGGCCTCGGTCGGCGGCGTTTCTCGCGGAACGACCGGCACGGTCGGAACGGGGCCGAGCGCGGGCAGGACCCGGGGCGGACTTGCTCCCGACTTGCCCCGGGGCAGGTGCCCGGAACCCGAACGGGGCATATGCTCTTGGCCCCGATCGGCGGTCCCCGTCCCGGCGGGTCGTTCCAGGTTCGGACAAGCACAGGCAACGCGACGCCCCGGGTGACGTGGGCGCACACGCTGGAGGTTCACTGTCATGGCCAAGGGTGTATTCGAGCGGACCAAACCCCACGTCAACGTCGGCACCATCGGTCACATCGACCATGGCAAGTCCACGCTGACCGCCGCCCTCTCGGCCCGCTCGGCCGCGAAGTTCGGCGGGCAGATCAAGTCCTACGCCGAGATCACCAAGGGCGGCACGGTTCGCGACGCGTCCAAGACCGTCACGATCCACTCGTCGCATACCGAGTACGAGACCGACAACCGCCACTACGCCCACGTCGACTGCCCGGGCCACGCCGACTTCGTCAAGAACATGATCACCGGCGCCGCCCAGATGGACGGCGCGATCCTCGTCGTGTCGGCCGCCGACGGCCCGATGCCCCAGACCCGCGAGCACGTGCTGCTGGCCCGCCAGGTCGGCGTGCCCTACATCGTCGTGTTCCTCAACAAGGTCGACCTGGTCGACGACCCCGAGCTGCTCGAGCTCGTCGAGATGGAAGTCCGCGAGCTGCTCAGCAAGTACGACTTCCCCGGCGACGACACCCCGATCGTCCGCGGGCAGTCCAAGGCCGCCCTCGAGAACCCGCACGACAACGACATCTGCAAGCCGATCGACGAGCTCTTCAACGCGATCGACACCTGGATCCCCGAGCCCAAGCGTGAGCAGGACAAGCCGTTCCTCATGGCCGTCGAGGACGTCTTCTCCATCAAGGGCCGCGGCACGGTGGCGACCGGGCGTATCGAGCGCGGCGTGATCAAGGTCGGCGACGCCGCCGAGATCATCGGCCTCTCCAAGGAGGGCCTCAAGACCACCATCACCGGCGTCGAGATGTTCCAGAAGACCCTGGATCAGGGCATGGCGGGCGACAACGTCGGCCTGCTCCTCCGCGGCATCGAGAAGAACCAGGTCGAGCGCGGCCAGGTCATCTGCAAGCCCGGCTCCATCACCCCACACACCAAGTTCAAGGGCCAGGTCTACGTCCTCAGCAAGGAAGAGGGCGGCCGCCACACCCCGTTCTTCTCCAACTACCGCCCGCAGTTCTACTTCCGCACCACCGACGTCACCGGCACCGTCAAGCTCCTCGGCGGGGCCGAGATGTGCATGCCCGGCGACAACGTCGAGATCGAGGTCGAACTCATGGGCCCGGTCGCGATGGAGCCCGGCCTCCGCTTCGCCGTCCGCGAGGGCGGGCGCACCATCGGCTCCGGCGCGGTCACCGAAATCATCCAGTAGGGCCTGCCTCGGCACGAGCCTGAAACAGCCTCTCTCGCAACCCCTCTCCGCTCGCGGGGAGGGGTTGTTCCTTTCAGAGCCGCGATCGTGAGATCGCGACGAATCGGCCTCGCGCCGTGCCATCCGGCGTGGCTCTGGACGCCTGAGGTCGGACGTTCCGTCGGCGCGGCCAGGCCCCATCGCGATCTCACGATCGCGCCTCAGATCGATCACCGCCCGCCCAGAAACTCCCGGATGATCGCCGCCGCCGCGGCGTCTGTTGCAGCCGCACCGCCCTCGCCCTGGTTGCAGCACACGATCACCGCGAAGTCCCGCGCCGGGGCGATCCACGCGACGCTGAACCACATCGTGTTGCTGCCGTTGTGCGTGTAGGTCCAGCGGTCACCCTCGGGCCCGGCCCACGGGCGCTCGACGCGCATCCAGCCCATCGCGTACCCGTCGCCATGGTCACCGGTTCCCGGCGGCGTGAAGACCCGCCCGAGCGTCTCGGGCGAAAGCGTGACATCGCCGATCTGCTGTGCTTCGCCGCCCGCCCCGCCGAGCTGCACCCGGACGTACCGCGCCCAGTCCTCCAGCGACAGGTGCACCCGCCCCGCCGGCGTGATCGCGGGCGGGTTGTCCGCCCCGCGCCCGTCATCGGTCGGGTGCTGGGCCCGCCCGCGCCGGTCGTGCCCGCGCGGCTGATCGATCTCGCCCGGCGTGCCCGGCGCGCCGAAGCCGACCGACTCCATCCCCAGCGGCTCGAAGAGCAGCTCGCGGATCAGCGTCTCGTAGGGCGTGCCCGTCACGGACTCGCAGACGTGCCCCGCGATCGCGAAGCCCGCATTGGAGTAGATGAACGTGGTTCCCGGCTCGGCGGCGGGCGGGCGGCTGGTGAGTTCCTCGAGCAGCAGGCGCCTGGCCTCGGTCGGCGTGCCGTCGTGGCGCCACAGGCGTCCCCACAGCCCGCCCTCGTCGAGCGACGTGGGGCACCCGCCCCGATTCGTGCACAGCTGCTCGAGCGTCGTGCGCCGATAGCCCTCGTCCATCCCTTCTGCCAGATCGGGGAAGGCCTCGGCGAGGGTCATCTCCCAGCGGAGGTCCCCCCGCTCGACCAGCAGGGCGCACAGCGTCGCGGTCATGGCCTTGGTGTTGGAGCCGATGTGCCAGAGGTCGTCGATCCTGACCGCCTCGTCCGAGCCCCGGGCCCGGACGCCGACGGCGCCGATGGCCACCAGGCCCTCGGTGTCCACCACCGCGGCCCCGAGCGCCGGCACGTCGTGCCGGGCCAGCACCTGCTCGAGCAGCGCGTCCAGCGAAGCGATCTCGCGGGCTGCGACGCCTCCGTCGGCGACGCCCACGGGCTGAGCGAGGGCCGTTGGGGCCGCCACCACCCCCAAGATCCACGCGGCCAACAGGCCCGCCATCGCTCGCCCGACGAAGCCACGCGATTGGAAAACGTTCGGCATGGCCTGGCTCCTGCGCCCCGGCTCCGGATCGGGGGTGCCCCGATCCTACCGATCCCCAGGCGTCACGCCCCGGGCCGGGGGACACCGCCCCGAACTGGCCCGCCGTCCCGACCGGGCTATCATCCCCCGATCTCCGCCCGGTGGGGCGGTGGTGCGTGTTTTCCCCGGCCCGGCGGCCCTATTCCGCCGGGCCGGTTGTCCCAGCGGGATCGTCCGCCCGGCCTTCGGGCAGGCGCCGTCCGGGCTGGCGAAATGGGGTTCCGGCCATGGCCAAGAAGAAGAATGCCGCCCGCGAGTTCCTGTGGCTGCAGTGCACCGAGAGCGGCGACCTGAACTACCGCACGTCGGTCAACACCAAGGGCGGCATGCCCGAGGAGCTCAAGGCGGGCATGAAGAAGTACTCGCCCCGACTGCGCAAGCACACGCTGCACAAGATCAAGAAGAAGTAGCGTTGGCTTTCATCGGCCGCGCACGGACGGCGGTAGCTCAGCTGGTAGAGCAGTGGATTCCAAATCCACCGGTCGAGGGTTCGAATCCTTCCCGCCGTGTTCCAGGGCCCGCCACGCGCCGCGGCGCGACTCGGGCGGGCGTCGTTTGTCGAGGGTCGAGTCGATGGCCGGGCGGCGATCCCAGGCCCCGCGCGGAGCGGAAGCCGGGGTGCGCCGGGGCGTCGCACGAGAAAGTGACTCCGGAGTCGGGTTTGGACCCGGAATCTGATTCGCCCCGCATCGGGGCAGGACCGCCACATGTCGATGGGCATCTACAAGCCGGGGCAGGGATACTGGGTCCGCATGATGACCGCGATCGCGGTCGGGATCCTGTTCTTGGCCGGGGCGGCGTGGGTCTGGCAGTCGGTCGAGCGAATCAGCCCGCCCCTCAAGGGCTACAACGTGCTGGTGGACTCGGTCCAGGGCGGGGCGCCCGCGCCCGGCACGTCGATCGAGTTCGTCGGGCACGAGGGCGACACCGCGATCGCCACGGGCGTCGTCCGACAGGCCGACGAGGGCACGAGCGGGCTGACGCTCTACATCGAGCGTATCCAGCGCACGCCCGACGCGGTGACCGCCGAGCGGGAACTCACCTCGGCCGCGTCGATCCGCATCCCCGCGGGCGCGGCCGACCGGTTCTCCGGGCAGATCGCCCCCGACGGGGCGTGGCGTCCCGTGGCGGCGTTCGAGATGACCTACTTCCAGACCGCCGCCGCCGCCATCGTCGTGCTGGTCGGTGCGGTCGTGATCTTCCTGTACGTGGGCAAGCGTCCCAAGTCGGTGGACTTCCTGGTGGCGACGGACAACGAGACCCGCAAGGTCAACTGGTCGACGCGCAAGGAGGTCGTGGGATCGACGTGGGTGGTGATCGGGGCGACGTTCCTGATCGCTGGGGCCCTGTTCGTGGTGGACCTGCTGTTCCAGGGGTTCTTCTCCTCGATCGACGTGCTGCAGCGCTGAGCCGCCGGCGCGCCGCCCCGCCCCGGCGCCCCACCACGCAGCCCCTCCGTTCGGTTCCCAGTCTCTGCGTCTCTTCCTCTCTTGCTCTCTTCCGACGCGCCAGCCCCGTGCGCCTCGGCGCACACTCGTGTCCCTTCACGGAGCCCGCACCATGCCCGATGAGCAGACCACCCAAGCGCTGGACGGCCGCCCCGACGAGAAGACCGGCGTCATCGCCGCCGACGAGGCCATGCGCCAGGAGGGCATGGACTGGTTCGTGCTGCGCGTCGCCTCGAACAAGGAGTCGAGCGTCCGCGAGACCCTCCTGCGCAAGGTCCAGATCGAGAAGATGACCCACCTCATCGGGCGCATCCTCGTCCCGACCGAGAAGACCAAGACCATCAAGGGCGGCAAGCAGAAGATCACCGAGACCAAGCTGTACCCCGGCTACGTCTTCGTCGAGATGCAGCTCGAGCCCGATGGGCGCATCCCCCAGGACGTGTTCTTCCTCATCAAGGAGACCACGGGCGTGGGCGACTTCGTCGGCACCGCGGGGCGCCCCACGCCCATGCAGGAGCACGAGATCGAGAAGATGCTCCGCGACTCGCGCAAGCCCGAGGACGAGCCGACCGTCAAGCTCACCTTCGCCAAGGGCGAGAGCGTCACGATCAAGCAGGGCCCGTTCGAGGGCTACGAGGGCACGGTCGACGAGCTGCTGCCCGAGAAGGGCCTCGTCCGCGTCCTGGTCACGATCTTCGGTCGCCAGGCCCCGATCGAGCTCGAGGAGTGGCAGATCGGCAAGGCCGACGAGCAGTAACGCGCCGTCCGGGCGAGCGTCAGGCGACGCTGGAATCAAACGCGGACCGACGCCCAGACGCCGGACCTGAGGCTCTGCGAAGGTCCGGGTGGCCTTCTCTGTTGCTCGTCGCCTCCCGTGGGTCCGACCCGGACCTTCGTCGCCCCATTCCAAGGAGGCCGCCTCAGGTCCGGCGTCCGCCGCGTCGTTCGGCGCGCCGTGCGCGAGGCCGGCGTGGTAGGCTGCCCCCATGATCGGCAGGTTCGTTGCGGGCGTTGGCGAGCGGGTGTCGTGGGTGTTCCGCCGGACCGCGCCCGACCCGTTCGTGCTGGCCGTGCTGCTCACGCTCGCCACGCTCGGCCTGGCGGTGCTGCTGACCGACACGTCGCTGCACCGGGCCGTCCGCTACTGGTCGGGGCTCGAGTCCGCCCCGGGTCGCCCAGAGGGCTCGAATACCGGCGTCTGGTCGCTGCTGGCGTTCTCGATGCAGATGTGCCTGATCCTCGTGACGGGCACCGCGCTGGCCAGCGCCCCGATCGTCGATCGCGGGCTCGAGCGCCTCGCCCGCCTGCCGCGCACCTGCGCCCAGGCCGCGGCCATGATCGCCGCTGTCGCCTGCGCGCTCGCCGTCGTGAACTGGGGCCTCGGCCTCGTCGCCGGCGCGGTGCTGGCCCGCAAGGTCGGCGTGTCGATGGAATCGCGCGGGCGGGCGGCCCACTACCCGCTTCTGGCCGCCGCCGGGTACCTGGGACTGATGGTCTGGCACGGCGGGTTCTCCGGCTCGGCCCCGTTGAGCATGACGACCGAGGGCGGCATCCGCGCCTCCCTCGGGGCCGCGTCCACCGCCACGCCGATCCCGCTGTCGGGCACACTCTTGTCGCCCATGAATCTGGTCATCACCGGCGGCCTGCTCGTGCTGTGCCCGCTCATGGCGTGGCTGCTCTCGCCCAAGGACGCGTCGGCCATGCGCCAGGCCTCGGCGTTCGGCGCGGGCGCCACGAAGCCAGGGCGTCCGGATGTTGCCGAGAGCACCGATCCAGCCGACTCGGTCCGCCTCCCGTCGCCCGACGAGCGCAAGCCGCTTCTCCCGCGGATCCTGGAGGACTCGCCCATCGTCACGGTCCTGCTCGTCGGCGTGATCGGCTGGTGGGCGCTCGACTACTACCTGCCCCGCCAGGACGGCGCGATCGCCTGGGGCCAGAGCGGCCTCCAGAACCTCTCGCTCAACGCCGTCAACCTGACGATGCTGATGCTGGGCCTGCTGCTGCACGGCACGCCGATGCGCTATGCCCGGGCCATCGAGCGGGGCGCGGTCGGCTGCGCCGGCATCCTCCTCCAGTTCCCGCTGTACGCGGGCATCATGGCGGTGATGCGCGAGAGCGGCATGACCGCGCTGCTCGCGACCCGCATCGCCGAGGTCGCCTCGCCCACCACGCTGCCCGTGCTCGCCTTCTTGGCCGCGGGTGTGACGAACCTGTTCGTGCCCTCGGGCGGCGGGCAGTGGTCGGTGCAGGGGCCGATCATGCTCGAGGCGGGCGAGGCGGCCGGCGTCTCGCCGGGCGTGATGTGCATGGCCGTCGCCTACGGCGACCAACTGACCAACATGCTCCAGCCGTTCTGGGCCCTGCCGCTGCTGGGCATCACGGGCGTGAAGGCCCGCGACATCGTCGGCTACACGTCGGTCGTGATGGTGGCCGGCGGCGTGTGGATCGGCCTGTGGTTGCTCGTGTTCTGATCCGGTGGTCGTTCCCGCGGCGGGTCGACCCCCTGCGTCGCCAGCACATACACCCAGTTCGCCACCACCACCGCCACCAGCGTCACCGCCACCAGCCACCGACGCCGCACCACAACCACCCGCCGCAGCAGCGCGACCCGCAGCGCAAGCCACGCGACCAGGAGCACCAGGCCCCCGATCACCATCGGGTTCCACGCGATCGCCCCGCCGACGTCGCCGCCGACCAGCGCCGTCACCGCCCGCGTGCCGCCGCACGTCGGGCAGGGCACGCCGGTCGTCGCCCGCAGGATGCAGGGCGTGCCTCGCGACTCGCCCCGAGCCGCCGCCGGAAGCCACCACGCGGCCAGCATGACCAGCAGCGTCCACAGCCCCGCCGCCCCGAGGCACAGCAGCGGCACGCGCGGCCAGCGCCGCTCCGCATCCACCCGCTCGAACCGGATCATCGCACGAGCCCCCGACACACGCCGATCACGGGCGGCTGCTGGCCGCCGCCCCCAGGATCGCCACACCCAGCACGAACTGCAGCACGAAGATCAGCGCTCCGATGATCAGCAGCACCGTCCCGATGATGCCGGTGATCTTGCCCGCCTGGGTCGTGCTCCGACCCATCGGGTCCATCTCGCCCCGGTTCATCGCGTTCAGGTCACTCGATCCCATCGACCACGCGAACGGCCCAAGCAGCGAGCACAGCACGATGCTCAGGATGCCAAGGGTCAGAACCATCCCCCCGCGGTGCGGACGCAGGTGCTGGTAGTTCGGGTGCACCGGCGGCTGTGGGGGGTATGGCTGCGGGCCGGGGCCATAGTTCGGCGGCGGATACCCTCGGTTCGGGTCGTACTGCATCGTCGAAGACTCCTGCGGGCCGCGGCGCCTCGGGCGCCGGACGGTCGCCAGCGTACCACGGTTCCCGCGCGTGCGGCGATCTGGTTCGCGCGTCGGGACGCCGGAGTCGGAGCCTCGATCGGGAACGGATCGCCCATGCTTGATTCGGACTCGCCAGCGCCGCGTTCCGCCACGCCCCGGTTTGAGGACGCGGCGTCCCATGCGGCGGCGGTGCGTGCGGCGGTGTTGCGGGCCGCCGACCCGGCGGCGGCGCTCCAGCGCGCGTGGGGCCGCGAGCCGGTGCACGCCGTCCTCGCCCGGGCGTCCCGCGTGCGATTGCTGGCGATCGGCAAGGCGGGCGTGCCCATGGCGCGCGAAGCGGCCCGGTTGCTGGAAGCCAGTGGGGCGTCGGGCCGCGTTTCAGCCGGGCTGGTGGTCACGTCGGCGCATCCGGACGCATCAGCCGCGGCCCGGGCCACGGGCTTCGACGTGATCGAGGCCGACCATCCGATCGCCACGCGTCGAAACGTCGACGCCGCCCGCCGCGTCGAAGCGTTCGTGCGAGCCGCCGCGCCCGATGAGCTGCTGCTCGTGCTCATGTCCGGCGGCGGCTCGGCGCTCCTGGCCTCGCCCGCGGGCGACCTGACCCTTGACGACCTCACCGACGCCACGCGCCGCCTGCTCCGGGCCGGGGCCCCGATCCGCGAACTCAACTGCGTCCGCAAGCACTGCGAGCGCCTCAAGGGCGGGCGCCTCGCGCGCTTGGTCGGCGCCGGCGATGAAGGACGCGCGGCCGCGCGGATCCGCAGCGTCGGTGCGCCCCGGTCGGATGCCCACGCTCGTTCGCGCGTCCTTGCCCTCGTCGTGTCCGACGTCCTGGGCGATCCGCTCGACGTGATCTCGTCAGGCCCGCTGGCCCCGGACCCGACAACGTACGCCGACGCGATCGGCGTGCTCGAACGCCGCGCCACGGCCGGGCATGTGCCGAGCGTGGTGGCGCACCTGCGGGCCGGAGTTCGCGGCGAGCATGACGAGACCCCCAAGCCCGGCGACGCCGCGTTCGACGGCGTTGTCTCGACGATTATCTCGAGCAACCAGACCGCCGCGATCGCGGCTCGCGATACGCTGCTGGATCTCGGATTCCGCGTCAAGGTCGTCTGCCGGGTGGAGGGCGAGGCGGGCGCCGTCGGTCGGGCATTGGTCGCCGACGCCGCCGCCGAAGCCCGCGTCGCTCAGGCCCCGTTCGCGGTCGTCTACGCCGGCGAGACCACCGTCAACGTCGCCGACGCCCCCGGCCTGGGCGGACGCAACCAGGAGCTCGCCCTGGCCGCCGCGATCGAGCTCGACCGCCCCGAGCATCGCCGCGTCCGCGTCTGCGTCGCGACGCTCGCCACCGACGGGATCGACGGCCCGACCGACGCCGCGGGGGCCGTGGTCGACTCGAGTACCGCCCGACTCGCGCGCGATCGCGGCGTCGATCTCGCCGACGCCCTGGCACGCCACGACAGCCACACCGCCCTGGGCACACTGGGCCTGCTCGTCCGCACCGGGCCGAGCGGCACAAACGTCAACGACGCCGCCATCGCCATGGTGTACCTATCAGTGCCGCGATCGTGAGATCGCGATGAACCCACCTACGCTGCCCGCATGAGAGCAGCCGTGTGCACGAGGCAGGGGTCGCCCGTCGCCCCGAACATCGAGTTCGTGACCGACTGGCCCGGGCCGGGCGAGCCGGGGGCGGGGCAGGTCCAGTTCAGGTGCCTGGCGACGGCGTTCAACCAGATGGACCTGTGGGTCGGGCGCGGCGTGCCGGGGCTGAAGCTCGAGTACCCGCGCGTGTCCGGGTGCGACGCGTGCGGCGTGGTCGAGAAGGTCGGCCCGGGCGTGGACGCGTCGTGGATCGGCAAGCGCGTGGTGTACAACGCGGCGATCGAGATCCCCGAGGCGCCGGTGGCGGGCGAGGCGCCGCGGAGCACGCTCTCGCCGCGGTATGAGCTGATCGGCGAGCACCACAACGGGGCGATGTGCGAGCGGGTCAACGTGCCGGTCGACAACGTCGCGGTGATCGGCGACGACCGTGACGCGGCCGAGGCGGCGGCCTTCGGGCTGTGCTCGCTGACGGCGTACTCGATGATGGTCACCAAGGGCGGGCTCCGGGCCGGGCAGGCGGTGCTCATCACGGGCATCGGCGGGGGCGTGGCGACGTGCGCCCTGGCGATCGCACGCCATTTGGGCTGCCCGGTGGCGGTCACGAGCCGGCACCAGTGGAAACTCGACCGGGCCAAGGAGTTGGGCGCGAGCCTGGGCGTGCTGGACCAGGGGCAGGACTGGTCGCGCGAGGTGCGGGCGTGGACGAGCAAGCGCGGCGCGGACATGGCCGTCGATTCGTCGGGCAAGGCGACGCACCTGAACTGCATCAAAAGCCTGGGGCGCGGCGGGGCGTACGTCACGCCCGGGGCGACCAGCGGGGCCGACGCGACGACGGACCTGGCCCGGATCTTCTGGAACCAGCTGCGCGTGCTGGGCTCGACGATGGGCTCGAACGCGGAGTTCAAGGAGGTCACGGCGTTGTTCAACGCCGGGGCGATCACGCCGGTGGTCGACGAGGTGTTTCCGGCGGAGAAAGCCCGGGATGCGTACGCGCGGCTGGAGGTGGGGGAGCAGTTCGGGAAGATCGTGCTGGAGTGGTAGTTGATGGTTGAACGCGAGGAGGTTCACCACGGAGGCACGGAGAACACTGAGGAAGGCAAAGAGCGGTGTGGCGAGGTGTCGATGGATCGCGGTTGGCAATGCGCCGCCCCGTGCGCCGTTGGCCAAACCCAGAGCCTCTCTCGGTGTTCTCCGTGTCTCCGTGGTGATACCTCGTTGATGGGAGCCAGGCGTGGGCGAGCAGCCGTTTCTGAGCAAGCGACAGAAGGGGATCGTCAAGGGGTACTACGCGAACCGGGAGACGGCGCTGACGCAGCGGCTGGCGGAGTTGGTGAGCGACATCGCGCTGGCCGCGGGGGATGAGAAGAGGCTGGCAAAACTGTGGGGCGGGGCGGCGGAGGTTCTGGCGGCGTCGACGTTCGACCCGGCACGGGGCGAGCGGATCGTGCGGTCGCGGGATCTGGAGGCGCTGGCGAGGGTGGCGCCGACGATCAAGGCGAAGGAGAAGCCGCGGGCGGAGAGGTAGAGGCCGGCCGGCGGGCGGGGGCCGGATCGTCCAGTTCGGTCCCGGCCCAGTCGCTGGCCCCGTTATCTCCCCCCCGCCCCCACCGTCATCCTCACCGGCACGAACGTCGGCTTGACTCTGGCCTCGAACTCCGGCCTGAACTTGTTCATGATGGTGCGGACGGCCCAGTTGTTGCCGTCGGCCAGGCCGCAGATGGTGGTGCCGGGCATGGAGCCCATGGAGGTGGCGATCTCGAGGGCCAGGTCGAGGTCCTTGGTTCTGGCGTGGCCGTCTTCGATGCGGGTGAGGAGTTGGTAGAGCCAGCCGGAGCCCTCGCGGCAGGGGGTGCACTGGCCGCAGGACTCGTGCTTGAAGAAGCGTGCGATGTTGCGAGCGACGCCGACCATGTCGGTGTCCTCGTCGAAGACGGTGGGGCAGGCGGTGCCGAGGCCGAGGACGTTGTACTTGCGGCCGATGTCGAAGTCGAGGGGTGCGTCGTACTGGTCGGTGCCGAGGATGCCCATGGAGACGCCGCCGGGGATGGCGGCCTTGAACTTTTTCCCGTGGCGGATGCCGCCGCAGTATTGCTCGACGAAGGTGCGCAAGGGGATGCCGAGTTCGAACTCGTAGCAGCCGGGACGCTCGACGTGGCCGGACATGCCCATGAGTTTGGTGCCGTAGGAGGGCGGGGCACCGATGGTGGATTCGACGCCCTGGTTTGTGAACCAGGCGTGGCCGTTCTCGATGATGGAGGGCAGGTGTGCGAGGGTCTCGACGTTGTTGATGATGGTGGGGCGACCGAAGAGGCCCTTGACGGCGGGGAAGGGGGGCTTGATGCGTGGCCAGCCTCGCTTGCCTTCGAGGGCTTCGAGGAGGCCGGTTTCCTCGCCGCAGATGTAGGCGCCGGCTCCGCGGTGGACGTGGACGTCGCAGGTGAAGGGGTCTGAGGAGGCGTTGGACTTGTTGGCGAGGAGGCCCTTGGGGCCGAAGATCTTGTTGTCGTAGGCCTCTTTGATGGCGTCTTCGAGGACGCGTGCCTGGTGGTAGTACTCGCCGCGGATGAAGATGTAGGCCTTGTTGAGGCGGCAGGCGTAGCAGGCGATGGCGATCCCCTCGAGGAGGAGGTGGGGATCGAAGTCCATGAGGAGGCGGTCCTTGAAGGTGCCCGGCTCGGACTCGTCGGCGTTGACGGCGAGGTAGCGTGGGAGGGGCTTGCCGTCGGGGCCGTTTTCGAGTTTGGGGAGGAAGGTCCACTTGAGGCCGCAGGGGAAGCCCGCGCCGCCTCGGCCGCGGAGGACGGACTTCTTGACTTCCTCGGTGACGTCGGCGGGGGCCATGGACAGGGCCTTGCGGAGGCCCTGGTAGCCGCCCGTTTTGGTGTACTCGTCGTAGGAGACGATGTGGCGGTCCTTGGTGTCGCCGAAGGGCGGGGTGGGGATGCGCTTGGTGAGGATGCCCTCGGTGAGTTTCATGTCCCAGGTGGTGGAGGCCATGTGGGGTCCTGTTGGGTCTGCGGCGTTGGGCCGGCGGGGCGTGAGTGGGGGCGATTCTAGGGGATGGGGGGTGGGGGGTGTGCGATGGGTCGGTGGCGGGGACGGGCGGGATCTGAGATTTGAGATTCCAGATTCCGGAGAGCTCGAGGTGGAGTCTCGGGGTTGAGGGCTCGCAAGCGGCAGGAAGTGCGCGATGCGCGCGGGGCGGGAATGCCGGGTGGGGGAATCGGGTGGGGTGGGTTGAATGGGGGCGTGTTTTCGGTCGATGCACGACGGTTGCCCGTTCGGGGGTGGTGCCGAACCTTTCGGGGGTCGGCGTCGTTCAAGTGCGGGCGCGGGGCGCGGGACTCGGCCGAAAGGCGGGGGCCGCGGCTGTTTGTGGAGTCGTGAGGGTCCTCCCCACGATTGGGTAGGATTCGCGCAGGGCTCGCGGTTGTGAGGCGGGCCGGCGTGATAGAGAGGACTCGTTCCGCGGCGGGTGCCGTCGGGGCGTCAAGCGAAGGAATCGGGCCATGGCGCAGACGACCGGGCGGACGAGCGAGGGGCACGCTGGCAGCGGCGTTGGGGCCAAGTCCGGCTGGCTGGGTGGTCGGCGGGGCGGGTCTCGGCGCGACGGGTCTCGGCGTGCGGCTTCGTGCCTGGTCGGGCTGCTCGGGGCGGCGATCGTCGGCCTGCAGGGCGGCTGCGAGATGGACAACTTCGTTGACCCGTCGATCGTGGGGCGTTGGGAGATGACGCCGACGGTGGTGCCGATCCTGGACCGGATCCACGCGATCGAGGGCCCGGAAGAGGTGTATGTCGAGTACACGGAGGTCGAGACGGACGACCTGGTTCCGGAGCTGACCGAGTACCGGATCGGGCCTGGGGACACGTTGGCGATCTCGATCCGGAACTTCACGATCTCCGGCGTCGTGGACACGCTGGAGCGTCGGGTTGATTCGCGCGGGTATGTGGCGCTGCCGCAGGTCGGCTCGGCGTACATCGACGGGATGACGCTGGAGCAGGCGAACGTGGCGATCCTGGACGCGGTGCGTCCGGTGACGGGCGACACGGATGTGGACGTGCTGGTGCTCGGCGAGCAGCAGCGGACGTTCAGCATGACGGGCGTGGTCGGCGGGCAGGGCCCGTACTTCGTGCCGTACGCGGACTATCGGCTGATGGACGCGATCGCGGCCGCGGGCGGGCTGTTCACCGAGAGCGTGGACTACGTGTACGTGATCCGCCAGGTGGCACTGACCGACGAGGCGACGGGGCGGACGGGCGGTCGCCCGGCGACGACGCCGCCCGCGACGGGCCCGGGCGGGACGCGACCCAGCGGCGAGAACGTGATCGATGTGATCGACGACCTGCTGGACCCGGCGGGCTCGCAGCCGCCGAGCGGTTCGCCGGGGGTGATGGCGCCGTCTCGATCGGCGAGCGCTGCGCCGGTTTCTCCGGCAACGCCGGCGTTGCCGATCGCGCTGATCGAGAACGCCCAGCCCGGCGGGCAGGGCGGCTCGCAGCCGGCGGTGAGCGCGCCGCCGTCGTCGTCGGGTCAGTGGCTGTACCTGGACGGGGAGTGGGTGCTGGTCTCGCGTGAGGGCGGTGCGACGGGGGCGGACGGTGCGCGCCAGCTGTTCACGCAGCGCGTGATCCGGATCCCCGTGAAGCCTCTGCTTGCGGGTGATGCGCGGTACAACATCGTGATCCGTCCGAACGACATCGTGCGGGTGCCCCCGCCGCCGCAGGGCAACATCTTCCTGGCGGGCAAGGTGGCGCGTCCGGGCACGTTCGGACTGGCGCCGCGGCTGACGCTGACGCGGGCGATCTTCGCGTCGGGCGGTCTGGCGCCGGACGCGGTGCCGGAGCGGACGGACCTGGTGCGGATGGTCGGCCCGGCGGAGCAGGCGACGATGCGTCTGAACCTGCGGGCGATCGTGGAGGGGACGCAGCCTGACATCTTCCTGAAGGAAAACGACGTGATCAACGTCGGGACGAACTTCTGGGCGTATCCGCTGGCGGTGCTCCGCGGGGGGTTCCGGTTCAGCTACGGGTTCGGGTTCCTGCTGGACCGGAACTTCGGCAACGATCTGTTCGGCGCGCCCCCCGGCACGTTCCGCTGATCGGGCGGGCTTCCCGGGCGTGCCTGGGCGCGGCGGGCGCGTGGCTTGATGGCGTGAACATCGGGCGGGGGCGGGCGTAGTGTCTGGTCCCGGGACGGGTGCGGTGCGCGCCGGCGGGGAGGGGCGTCTGTTCGACGGAGGCGGCTGGGAACACGGATGAGCGGGCTCGCGGCGACAAATCCGGCGGTTGGTTCCTCCGGGGCGGTCGGGGGCTCGGGCGGCCGCGTGGGCGGTCGGGCTGTGACGCGGGCCGGCGGGCAGGTGCCCCCTTCGGTGTACGTGCTGGGCGGGCTGGCGACGCTGGGGTTCGTGGCGCTGTTCTATCGCTGGCTGGTCAAACAGGCCCAGATCAGCACGAGCCAGCTGGAGGACTGGGGGCACGCGCTGGTGATCCCGGCGATCGCCGGCTGGATCCTGTGGCAGAAGCGGGCGATGCTGTCGCGCGAGCCGATCCGGGCGTTCTGGCCCGGGCTGGCGGCGATGCTGCTGGGGATCGTGTGCTACATGTTCTTCGTGGTGGGCGTGCCCAACCACATGCTGCAGGGATTCTCGATCATCCTGACGCTGTTCGGGGCGGTGCTGCTGGTGCTGGGCCCGGCGATCATGCGCCACGCGTTCCTTCCGATCGCGTACCTCGGCTTCGCGGTGACGCTGGCCGAGCGGATCATGATCGAGATCACGTTCCAGTTGAAGCTGATCGCGTCGTGGGGGGCGTGGGTGCTTTTGTCGGCGACGGGGCAGGCCAGCGGGGCGTACACGGTGCGTCTCGAGGGCAACACGCTGCACATGCTGCGGATGGACGGGACGGACTTCCCGATGAACGTGGCCGACGCGTGCAGCGGGAT
The DNA here is from genome assembly GCA_020639215.1 of Phycisphaeraceae bacterium. Taxonomy (GTDB): domain Bacteria; phylum Planctomycetota; class Phycisphaerae; order Phycisphaerales; family UBA1924; genus JACKHA01. The sequence goes on along the minus strand of JACKHA010000005.1, from coordinate 59,627 downwards.
GCGGATGGTGGTGGCGTTCGTGGCCCTCGGGGGGGCGGTGGCGCTGCTGGGCACGACGCGGTGGTGGCAGCGTGTGGCGATCATGCTGTTGACGGTGCCTGTGGCGGTGCTGATGAACGTGCTGCGGGTGGCGGTGCTGGGGTGGCTCGGGTACTTCAACGAGAACCTTGCGGGCGGCGAGGCGCACATGGTGATCGGGACGGCGCTGCTGCTCCCGTCGCTGCTGTTCTTCATGTTCCTGGTGTGGGCGCTGGGGAAGATCGTGCACGAGGAGGGGGAGGGCGGCGCCGGCGTCAAGAACGCGAAGGGCGTCAAGAACGCGAAGGGCGCGAAGCACGCGAAGGGTGCGAAGGGGAGCGGGACGAAGGGCGCATCGAGCGCGGCGAAGAAGAGTCCGAAGAAGGGCGCGGCAAGGAAGGCGGCGGCTCTGCCTCCGGCGGCGCCCGGCTCCGGGCTGGGCGGGCTGGTGCGTGCGGTGCGCGGGCCGGCGATGGTGGTGGCGCTGGCGGTGTTCGGGGCCACGGCCGCGGGGATGGGAGCGGCGGTGTCGTACTTCCGCCTGTACCTGACGAAGCTGCCGATCTACGCGCCGGACAACCGGGCGCTGGTGTCGATCCCGACCGAGACCGAGAACTGGAGGCGGATCGGCGACGACCGGGTGGAGTCGCCCGAGGTCCAGAAGACGCTGGGCACGGAGAACTACGTCACGCGGAACTACGTGCTGCGATCGACGGAGGGCACGTCCACGCCGCTGGTGCTGGCGCTGCACGCGGCGTACTACACGGGCACGATCGACACGGTGCCGCACGTGCCGGAGCGGTGCTTCGTGGGCGGCGGGATGGAGATGGGCGATTCGTCGGTGACGCTGCCGCTGGACCTGGATGACTCGAACTGGCTGCGGGACTCGCGGGTGGACGCGGACCCGGCGCTGGAGCACCTGCACGGGCGGGTGTTCACGACGCGTTTGAGCAACCAGTTCGGCGACAGCGGGGGGACGCGGGTGCGTCTGCCGCTGGACCCACACGGCATCCAGATGCGGATCACGCGGTTCCTGGCCCCGGGCGAGGGCAACGTGTACGCCGGGTACTTCTTCGTGGCCAACGGCGGGACGACGGCCAGCGCCGAGGGCGTGCGCCTGCTGGCGTTCCGGCTGGAGGACGACTACGCGTACTACCTGAAGGTCCAGGTGACCAGCGGGTCGGTGGGTTCGGAGGCGGAGCTCCGGGACGCGGCGTCGGGCCTGCTGGGCGAGCTACTGGGCGAGATCATGCGGTGTGCGCCCGACTGGGTGGAGGTCGAGCGCGGCGAGTACCCCGCGGACAACCCGCGCCGGGCGTCGGCGGGGGAGAACGGCGGAGCCGGTTGAGGACGGATCAGACCGATCGAGAAGCGGCCGGCGGTGCGGCCGAGGAGTGCTGACGATGGCGTCGAAGGTGAATGTCCGGTTCGTGGTGATGCTCAGCGGCGCGCTGGGTGCGGTGCTGGTGTGCATGGCCGCGGTGTTCTACTTCGTGCTGCGCAAGTCGGGCGAGGACTGGGCGGTGCGGGGCGACGAGGCGATGGCGGCCCAGGACTACGAGGCGGCCGACCAGGCGTACTCGTTCGCGGTGGCGCACGAGCGGACGAACGTCGAGTGGCTGGAGAAGTGGCTCGACGCGATGCAGCACCACGTGATCGACAACCAGATCGACTTCATGTCGCGGTACAACCGGGACTACACGGCGGTGATGCGGATGGTGGCGCACGCCGCCGGGCCCGATCCGGATCGGCACCTCCGCTATCTGAACATGATGCTGGAGCGGGTGTACGAGGGGGGCGGCGCGGAGTCGTGGCGGTACCTGATCACCGAGGCCCGGGCGTCGCTCGAGTTCTTCGAGGACTCGTTGCAGCCTGCGCAGGCCGGGGTGACGGCGCCCGAGGGGTGGCACCGCCTGTACCGGTTCAGCGGGATCGCGATGGGCAACCTGTACGGGATGGGGCTGCACGAAACGGAGGAGGCGGCGCGCCGGTGCGAGAACGAGATGCGCCTGGCGCTGGCGGCCGATCCGGGCGACACGACGACGGCGCTGGAGTTGTCGCAGTATTACGCGGTCCGTTCGGATCGCCTGCGGACGCAGGCGCCGATCGACCTGGCGGGCGCGGAGACCTCGGCCCAGCAGGCGCGACAGGTGCTGGTGGACGTGATCGGGGTGAACCCGGACGACCTTTCGGGCGCGCTGGGGCTGCTGCAACTCGACGTGAACCGGGCGCTGCGCGAGCTTCGCACGCGCACGGGCGCGGGGCAGCCGACGATGGCGCAGCTGATCCAGACGATGGAGCCGTTCGTGGCGAGGCTCGACGCGATCGGCGAGCGCCTCGGTGCGCAGGCCGGGGCGGTGGACCGGATGACGCTGCTTCGGTTCGCGCTGGCCGAGGCGGTGATCGCGCCGGTGGACAATCGGCGTCGGACGGAAGCGATCGCGCGCGGGGCGGCGGAGTCCGGGCAGGGGCGTCCGGCGATCATGGTGCTGCTGGGCGAGACGCTGGCGGCGCGGGGCCAGTATCAGGAGGCGGTGGGCGTGCTGCAGCGGGTTGTGGACCTGCCGAACAAGCCGCTGGGGATCGAGGGGTGGCGACTGTTCCTGCTGCGTCCGATGTCGATGCGGCTCCAGGCCGAGTACACGCTGAGGCGGTACGACGACAGCCTGGCGGAGGAGGAGCGTCAGGCGATCCTGCGCGAGGGGCGTGCGTTCCGTGATGCGCTCGCGGCCGAGGTGGCGGCGGACTCGCCGGACCTTCTGAAGATCGATGCGCAGACGGCGTTCGTGCAGCACGACTTCGTCAACGCCGAGAACCTGCTGATCCGCCTGAACGAGCGGACGGGCGGGTCGGACCAGGACGTGATGTGGTGGCTGGCGCAGACGGCGGCGGCGCTGAACAAGCCGGGCGTGGCCCGCGAGCTGCTGTACTCGCTGAACCAGTCGCAGCCGAACAACCCGCGGATCATCCGCGCGCTGGCCGGGATCGAGCTGGCGCTGCGGAACGAGGAGCGGGCCAGGGCGTTCGCCAGGCAGCTGCTCGAACTGGACCCGGACAATCCGGAGACACAGACGTTTGCGGCGTCGGTGCTGGGCCAGGGCCAGAACCCGATCATCAACGCGCTCGAGGCGTACTACCGGACCGCGCAGGGGGAGGCGGGTTCGCTGGGTGATCCGGACCTGGCCATCGCCAACCTGCAGGCGGCGTTCGAGGCGAACGAGCACGACCAGGCCCTCGGGGGGCAGCTGATCCGGGTGTACATCGACCGGCGCGAGCTGGACAAGGCGTTGGCGGTGGTGGAGACGCTCCAGCAGGAGAATCCCGACGAGGAGGCGTACCCGCGGTTCGCCTCGGCGCTGCGGCGCGGGGAGTACGTGGCCACGCTCATCGAGCTGATCAACACCGGCCCCGCGGACGAGTTCACGCGGGCGATGGCGCGCCGGGTGGTGTACATGGAGGCCAACATGCCCGAGGAGGCGCGCCGGGCGCTGGCGGAGGCCGCGGCGATCCGCCCCGACGACCGGGACGTGCTCGAGGCGCAGTTCCTCGAGGCGGCGGCGGCCAACAACGGGCCGGGCGTGCAGCGCGTGGTAGACCGGGCGCGGACGCTGGACGTGGACGGTCGTCAGGGCGACACGTTCGTCGCCCGCCAGCGGATCTTCGAGGGTCGCCATGGCGAGGCGGTCGCGCTGCTCGAGCGCCTCCGGGCCGCGACGCCCAACGACACGGTGGTGCTGCGCCTGCTCGGGCTGGAGTACATCGCCCTTGAGCGTTTCGATGAGGCGATCAACTCGTACCGGCGTGCCTTGGGCATCCGACCGCAAGAGCTGCAGTCGTCGCGCGAGCTGATCGCGCTGCTGGTGCAGCTGGAGCGGTTCCAGGAGGCGCTGAGCGTGGCCCGTACCGCCGAGCCCTTCGGGCGCGGTGATCCCTCGTTCATCAACTCGCTGTGGTTCCTCGAGGCCCGGGCTGGTGACAAGCAGGTCGCGCTCCGCGGGCGCGAGGGCTGGCGGGGTCGGGAGCCGGCCAACGAGTCGAACAACTACCAGTTGGCCGAGATCTATATGGATCTCGGTCGTTGGGATGACGCGCGCGCTCTGGTGGACGAGATGCGGTCGCGTGGGGATCGTCTGGAGTTCGTAGGGCTCGACGCGCGCTGGCACGCCGATCGGGGCGATCTGGCGGCGGCCCAGCAGGCGTACGTCGACTACATCGGGCGGCTTCCCGCGGCGGAGCTGACCCCGGCGCCGTTCATCGCGCTGGCCCAGTTCATGCTGTCACGAGAGCAGTACGAGCTGGCGGCGGCGGCACTGGAGAGCGGGCGGGTCACGCAGTCGCCCGAGACCATGGACATCGACCGGATGCTGGGGGACGTGTTCGTGACGGCCCAGCGCCTTTCCGATGCCGCCGACGCCTATGGGCGGGTGGTTGAAGCCAACGCGGACACGCCGGAAGGGCTGTTCCGCAAGCGTCTGCTCGAGAACCTGATCCGCCTGGAGCGGCTGGACGAGGCCCAGGCCCAGCTCGACGCGCTGCGTGCCGCGGGGCTGGACGGGGATCGCAACACGCTGCTGCTCCGGGCCGAACTTGCCGGCGCACAGGGGCAGGCGGCCCAGGCCGAGGACCTGCTCGACGAGGCGGTGCGACGGTTCCCCGAGGACCCGGTGGTGTACTTCCAGCGGGCCGAGCTGCTCCAGGCCGACCCGGCCCGCCTGCAGGACGCGCTGGCGGACTACGACACGGCGATCCGCAAGCAGCCGAGGTTCTGGCAGGCGCTGCGGAATCGGTCGGGCGTGTACCGGCGTCTGGATCGGATCAACGACGCGGTGGCGGACCTCCGGGCCGCGACCACGGCGGCGGGAAGCGACGGCGAATCGGTCACGCAGCTGCTGATCGAGCTGCTGAACCTTGGGCGTGCGCAGGAGGCGTCGACGGCGGCCGACGAGGCCGTGGCGGCCCGCCCGACGGACGTGCTGTTCATCCAGCGGGTGGCCGCGGTGTTCGCCACGCGCGGGGAGTGGGCGACGGCGGCGCGGTTCTATAAGTCGGCGTTCGAGCTGCGCCCGGAGGCGGCGGTCGCCCAGCGGTACCTCGACTCGCTGCTGAGCCAGAACCCGCCGCAGGTCCGGGTGGCGGAGGACGTGCTGACGGGCCTGGGCCAGGTGGTGCTGGAGCACCCCGGGCTGCTGGCGGCGAACGTGACGATCTCCGTGCGGCGCAACCGGATGACGCAGGCGGAGGCCGACGCGACCCGCGCGTTCGATCTGGTGAGCCAGGACCCGAATCGCCTGCTGGTGTGGTACCGGACGATGGAGCGGGCGTTTGCGACCCGCGACGCGTTCCTGGCGTACCTGCGCCGCCTGGCAGCGGCCAAGCAGGCCACCATCCTTCGGGACTGGCCCGTGCTGTTCATCAATATGGTGCTGACCGACGATCCCCAGACGCTGACGCTGGCGATCGAGCAGCTCAACAACCTGGCCAACAACGGACGCCCCGACGCGGTCCGCCTCAACGCGATGCGAACGATCGGGACGACCCTGTATGAGCACGGCGACCACGCGCAGGCGGCCCACATCTGGGAGCAGGCCCTGCTCGTGTTCCCGAACGACTACGAGGTGAGCAATAACCTGGCGTACACCCTGGTCGAGCATCTCGGACGCCCCGAGGAGGGGCTCCAGCACGCCCTGCGGGCGGTCCAGGGCGTTCCGCGCTCCGCGTCGGTGAACGACACGGTCGGTTGGGCGTACTACAGGACCGGGGACGTGGAGCGTGCCCAGGCGTACCTGCTCAAGGCCGCCCGCCTGTCCCGAGACGCCGGCGAGCAGGCGACGATCGTGGTCCACATCATCGAGGTGGAGATCCACCTCGGCAATCGAGTGGCGGCGGAGCGCTACCTGACCTACCTGCGGCGCGTGATCGACGAGAGCCCCTGGATCGGGGAGAACATCAAGACGGTCGCGGACGGGCTGGAGGAGAGAATCAACTCACTCCCGTCCTGAGCACGACCGAAAAAAGGTGGAGCGGGACGGGACCGGGGGCGGAACGCTTCCGGTCCGAACGCGGGCGAGGGCTCGCAGACGGCGGAGTCGGGGAGAGAGGTGGGCGTCGGGTCCTCGGCGGCGTGGGCCGCGGGGTGTCGTGTCCGATCGGTTTGGGCGTTGGCGGCGTCGTCCGGTAACGCCTGGGGTTCGATGGCCCGGTTGTCCGGGCGTGCAGAAGGGAAGCCAGGGCGATGAGCACCGCAGCCCCAGTTCGACCGCCGTCCCCCGCGGGCATGGCCGCGCCCCGTCCGTCGTCTGGCAGTGGCGGAGGCGTTGGGTCCGCGACGATCGACCCGATCCGCCTGCTCAAGAAGTACAAGTGGCTGCTGGGGGCGTCGCTGGTGGCGGGAGCGGTGCTGGGCGTGGGGTCGCACCTGGTGCTCAAGCGTGTGTACCCGATCTTCACGCCGACGGTGCTGTTCCAGATCGAGCCGCCGCGCGACCGGTTCGGGCAGCTGCCCGAGTCGCGCGACTTCAACGAGGAGGAGCTGAAGCGCACGATGCAGACGGAGGCGGCGACGATGACCTCCGACGCGGTGCTGCAGCGCGTATGCGATCGCCTGAACCGGAACGCGTCGCTGGCGCCGAACTGGCGTCGCCGGTTCGAGGAGAACGGGCAGTTCCAGGTCCAGGACGCGGTGATCGAGCTGGAGAAGATCGTGTCGGCCGGGCCGGTGGCCAACACGTGGCTGGTGCAGCTGTCGGCGTCGTACACCGATCCGACCGACGCGACGGCGCTGGCGGAACTGATGCGGCGCGAGTACCTGGCGCTGCGCCAGGCCCGCGAGCAGAACATCAACTCGGAGATCAAGGCCCAGCTCGACGCGCAGCTCCAGGGCCAGAACGACCGGATCGCGGGCCTGCAGCGCGATCGCGACGCGGCCATCGCGGGCGTCGGCGAGACGGGCTCCTCGACCGAGGCGCTCCAGTCGATCGACGGGCGCTACAACGAGGCGGCCCAGACGCAGCAGATCGTCAGCGCCCAGTTGCAGGAGGCCCGCCAGACGCTGGAAATCATGCGGGTCCAGCAGGCCCAGTACCAGGCCGCCAAGGAGGCGCCCGGCGGGATCAACTACCCGGACCAGGTGCGGGCGATCGTTGAGGCCAATCCGATCGTGGCCCAGGCGCGCCAGCTGATCGACGCGATCCAGACGGAGATCCGGGTGCTGCAGGAGCGCCGGGTCGGCGAGGCCCACCCGGAGATGCGGAACCTGCGGGACCGCCTGCGGGCCGCCGAGCAGAACCTGACGGACGTGCGGGAGCGCGAGCTGCTCACGACGTTCAACGGGCAGATGGACCAGATCCAGTCGGGTATCGCGTCGCTCGACGGGGCGGTGGAGAAGCTCGAGGCCCAGCGGGACGATCTGGCGAGGCGGCTGCAGGACCTGCTGACCTCGTCGCGCAAGATCAACGACATGGAGATCCAGATCAGCCGCCTGATCGAGTCGCGCAACGAGACGCAGACGGACCTGGAGAACCTGGAAGCGTTCATCCGCCAGGCGACGCGGAGCCCGGACCAGGGCGTCGGGCGCGTGCGGGTGGTGCAGTCGGAGCGCAAGCCCGACGAGCCATCATTCCCGAAGCTGCGCCTCATGGTGCCGGCGGGGGTGGTGATCGTCGTGGGGCTGGTGGGCGGCGTGATCTTCCTGCGCGAGGTGCTCGACCAGCGGGTCAAGAGCCCGCAGGACATCGGGTTGATCCCGCGGACGCGGGTGCTGGGCATCGTCCCGCACGCGGGCGAGGACCCGACCTCGCCCAAGAAGGTCGAGACGGCGTTCCGCGACAACGCCAGGGGCGTGATCGCGGAGTACTTCCGCCAGATCCGCTCGCCGCTGGTCAAGCGGATGGAGCAGACCGGGGCCAAGGCGGTGCTGTTCGCCGGCGGGATGCCCGGTTCGGGGGCCACGTCGATGGTCTCGAACATGGGCTACGCGATGGCGGCGCTCGAGAAGCGGACGCTGGTGATCGACGCGAACCTGCGCCGGCCGGCGATGCACAAGGTCTTCGGCGTGCCCGAGGGCCCCGGCCTTAGCGAGGTGCTCGCGGGCAAGGCGAGCCTCGACGAGGTTGTGCACCAGACCTCCACGCCGAACCTGAGCGTGCTCACGGTCGGCGGGGCGGAGGAGCGGGTGTACGAGCGTCTGGCGACGCCGGCGATGACGGCCCTGCTCGGCGAGGCGCGTGAGAAGTACGACGCGATCCTGCTGGACGTGGCCCCGGCGATGGTCGCGGGCGATGCGGTCGCGCTGGCGGGCCAGACTGACGCGAGCATCCTGGTCGTCCGCGCCATGGGCGAGAAGCGGGGCCTGGTGGCGCGCCTCCGCAACGAGCTGACCGAGGCCCGCAGCGAGTTCCTGGGCGTGCTGGTCAACGCGGTGCGTTCGGCCGCGGGCGGGTACATCCGCAGGAACATCAAGGAGACGCACGGGTACCAGGCCGCCAAGTCGTGAGACACCCTCCCCTGAGAGCGGGGGAGGAGCGCGAGAGCCGCCGGGAGCAGGAGACACGTGCCCACGCCGTCGGGTGAGACCCGCCACATCCTGATCAGCGGCGGGGCCGGGTTCATCGGGTCGCACCTGTGCGACCTGCTGCTGTCGCGTGGCGACACGGTCACCGTCATCGACAACCTCTCGACCGGGCGGCGTGAGAACCTGGCGGCACGCCACGACCGCCTGCGGTTCATCGAGGCGGACCTGGGGGCGGCCCTGAGCGCACTCGGGTCCGGCGAGCGGTTCGACGCGATCTACCACCTGGCGGCGGCGGTCGGGGTGGAACTGGTCGTGCGCGACCCGATCCGAACGATCGAGACCAACGTCGGGCTCACGTCGGCCGTGCTGCGGTTCGCGCGCGAGCGGGCCCGCCCGGACTGCCCGGGCGGCATCCCGACGCTTGTGGCCTCGACCAGCGAGGTCTACGGCAAGGGGGCCAGGTCGCCATTCCACGAAGAGGACGACGTCGTCTACGGCCCGACGTCCAAGGCCCGCTGGTCGTACGCCTACAGCAAGGCGATCGATGAGCACCTGGTCCTGGCGTACCACCGCCAGCACGGGTTCCCCGGCGTCGTGGCCCGGTTCTTCAACACGGTCGGGCCGAGGCAGGTCGGGACGTACGGCATGGTTGTGCCGCGGTTTGTCGAGGCCGCGCTGGCGGGGCGGGACCTGGAGGTCTATGGCGACGGCCTCCAGTCGCGCTGCTTCTGCCACGTGTCGGACGTGGTGGCGGTGCTGCCGCGGTTGCTGGAGACGCCGGGGTGCATCGGGCGGGTGTTCAACATCGGGAGCGACCGGTCGGTGACGATCCGGGAACTGGCGGAGCTGGTCGTGGGCCTGGTGGGGTCGAAGAGTGCGATCCGGAGCAAGGCGTACGACGAGGCATACGCGGACGGGTTCGAGGATCTGCGCGAGCGTCGCCCGGACATCTCCCGGATCAATGCGGCCGTGGGCTTCAAACCGAGCATCGATCTTGAGCGGATAATCCTCGACGTGGCGGGGGACCTTCGGTCGCGGGGCGCTGGTCCCGTGCCGGGCGGTCGGCGCGGGGAGGAGTCCGCAGCGTGCTGAGCGGGTCGATGGGCCAACCCGGATCGGTTTCGAGCCTCTCGCCGGGATCGGGCGCGGGGCTCGGTGACGCGTTCACCAGCCAGGCCGCCAGCCGGATCGAGGAACTTGGCCAGGAGATCGCCCGCCTGCAGGAGCGTCGCGTCGAGCTGGCGGACCTGGCGGGCCTTGACCCGCCGGGCGTGCCGGTGGTGGGCGACGCGCTGGGCGAGGTCGGCTCGCGTCTGGAGATGTTCCACGGGTACATGGGCGTGATGATCGCGGCGTTCGTCGTGACGCTGCTGATGACGCCGGTGATGCGCCGCATGGCGGTCCTGAACGGCGTGCTGGACCGCCCGGCCGACAGCCGCAAGATCCACCGGGCCCCGGTGCCGTATCTGGGCGGGGTGGCGGTGTTCCTCGGAATCTTCGCGGGGATCGCGCTGTCGTACCTGGCGATCGCGTTCCCGGGGCTGATCGACTTCCACGAGACCGAGCACCTGGCTGGCGGGCTGCGCCACGCGATGGTGCCGCTCTCGATCCTGCTGGGGATCTTCATCATCATGCTCGTCGGGCTGCTCGACGACGTGACGGGGATCAGCCCGCGGATCAAGATCGCCGGACAGCTGATCGCGGCGGCAGCGCTGGCGTACCAGGACGTCGGCGTGAAGGTGGCCGAGGGCGTGCTGCGCCCGACGCTCGGCGTGCTGCTGGGCAACCAGGACCTGACATGGACGATCCCGCTCGGGATGGACATCCCGATGGTGGGGGCGTCGATCGAGCTGGACCTGATCTACTGGTCGGGCACGGCGGTGATCGCGCTGTTCGTGCTGGGGGCGTGCAACGCGAGCAACCTGATCGACGGGCTGGACGGGCTGCTCTCGGGCGTGACGGCGATCGCCAACGTGGGGCTGCTGATCGTGGCGCTGGGGCTGGCGCTCGCCGACGACGGGCCGCGCGACGCGCAGCGGATCGTGCTGTGCATGGCGGTGCTGGGGGCGTGCCTGGGGTTCCTGCCGTATAACTTCAACCCGGCGAGTATCTTCCTCGGCGACGCTGGCTCGCTGATGCTGGGGTTCTGCACGATCGTGGTTGTGCTGACGCTGGGCGACACCGGGCGGACGGACCTGGTGCTGGCGGGGCTGCTGATCTACGCGATCCCGATCATCGACACGGTGCTGGCGATCGTGCGGCGCAAGCTGGCGGGGCTGTCGATCTCCGATCCGGACTCGAACCACCTGCACCACATGCTCAAGCGGGCGCTCGGGGTGAAGGGGGCGGTGTTCACGCTGTACGGGATCGGGGCGACGTTCGCGGGCCTGGGCATCTGGATGGCCAGCGGGCGGGCGCGGGTGACGTACTCGTTGGCGCTGATCTTCGCGGCGTACATCACGGTGACGGCGATCAAGATCGCGCGCAAGACCGTGACCGATGCGCACGTGCTGGAGATCGACCAGCGAAGGGCCGAGCGGGCGGCGGCCACCGCCGCCAGGCAGGGGCGCACAACACCCGCGACCCGGCAGGCGCGGTCCAAGGCGACGCGGGGCGGCGCGGGCAAGCCGGCGCGCCGGGCGTCGGGCACGCCGGCGAACGGACCAGATGGTGGCACGGGCGCGATCGCGGGCGGCGCCGAGCCCGTGCCGACCGAGCCCCGTTCGGCGGGCGATTGACGCTCGGATGGGGGACAGGCCTGCCCCACGTGTACCATTGACCCGATGGCCTTCGGGCGGGGCAAATCGCGCAAGCGCGGGTTCTGGAAGCGGGCCGCGGCGGCCACACGCTCCGGGCTGCGCCGGTATCCGACGCACCTCGTGCGCTCGCTGCGGGCCAGCGATCGTCCGGGGCGTCTGTCGCGTCTGCGCCGTCGCTGGCGGCGGGAGCGCGCGGCCAAGGGCGACGGGGCCCGCGCAACGCCGGCGATCATCGAGGTCTCCCCGACCGCGCCGCGCTTCGCCTGGCCGCGCTTGCCGCAGGAGCCGCTGGCCGCGTCGTGGCTGGGGCACGCGACGGCCCTGGTGCGCGTGGGCGACCTGACGGTGCTGACCGACCCGGTATTCTCGTCGCGGATCGGGCCGCGGATCGCGGGGCGGACGATGGGCGTGTCGCGCCTGATGCACGCGCCGTCGGGGATGCCGCCGCCGATCGACGTGATCCTCATCTCGCACGCGCACTTCGACCACCTGGATCGCCCGACGCTGCGACGCCTGGTGAGCAAGCGAACGACGGTGATCACGGCCCGGCACACGGGGCGCCTGATCCCGTCGGGGTTCGGCGACGTGATCGAGATCGACTGGGACCAGGAGCTCTCGCACAGGGGCGTGACGTTCGCGGCCTTGCGTCCGGAGCACTGGGGGGCACGCGCGGCGTGGGACCGGCACCGCGGCTTCAACGCCTATGTCATGCGCACGCCGCGCCGGAGCGTGCTGTTCGCGGGCGACACCGCCGAAACACGGGCGTTCGAGTCGCTCAAACCGAGCCTGGCGATCTTCGGGATCGGTGCGTACCAGCCGTGGCAGCACATGCACGCGACGCCCGAGCAGGTGTGGGACATGTTCCTGGCCAGCGGGGGGACGTGGCTGATGCCGATCCACCACTCGACGTTCGAGCTCAGCGACGAGCACCCGGACGAGCCGATGCAGCGACTGCTGGCGGCGGCGGGGGAGCAGGAGCCGCGCGTGGTGGCGCGGACGGCGGGCGAGGTGTGGGTGGCGCGGGGCTTGCCGGAAGCAGAGCCGCGATCGTGAGGCCGCGACCGGATTCGAAACGCACGCCAACCGGGATGGCTCGTCACGATCTCACGATCGCGGCTCCGTCGTTGTTCGCACGGGCGCAGGAAAACGGCCCGGGCGGGGCGCCCGGGCCGTTGAGGATCAGTCCAAGTCGTGCCGGCGTCCTGGGTGCTCAGCCCAGGCCGAGGATGTCGCCGACGATCGGGCCGTAGGCGACGACCAAGCCGGCGAAGACGACCGAGACGATGGAGATGAGCTTGATGAGGATGTTGAGCGAGGGGCCGGAGGTGTCCTTGAAGGGGTCGCCGACGGTGTCGCCCACGACGGTGGCCTTGTGGTCGTCGGAGCCCTTGCCGTAGACGTAGGACGCGCCCTTGCCGGTGCGGGCCATCTCCTCGGCCTTGGCCTGGAGGGCGTCGTGGATCTCGGCGGGGACCTTCTGGCGGATCGAGGGGTCCTTCAGCCAGGCGTCGGCGGTGATGCGGCCGTAGGACTCGAGGAGTTTCTTGGCGTTGTCCCACGCGCCGCCGGCGTTGGCCATGAAGACCGCGACCGCGAAGCCCGAGCACAGCCCGCCGGCGAGCATGCCCATCACGCCCGGCACGTCGAGCACGAGGCCGAGGACGATCGGGACGGCGATGGCCAGGATCGAGGGGACGACCATCTCACGCTGGGCGCCGGCGGTGGAGATGGAGACGCAGTTGGCGTAGTCGGGGTACTGCTTGCCCTCGAACTCGACGCGCTTGGGCCACTGCATCGGGTCGCTGATCTGCTCCTCGGTCATGCCCTGGGCGCGGAAGGCGTCGCGCATCTTGCCGAACTGGCGCCGGCACTCACGCATCATGGCGTAGGCGGCGCGCCCGACGGCGGACATGGTCAGGGCGCAGAACAGGAAGGTGAGCAGCACGCCGATGAACAAGCCGCCCAGCACGCGGGGGTTGATGAGCGAGACGTTGTAGTAGGCCAGGATGTCCTGGAGGGTGCCGTTGCGGGCGGAGATGACCTGGAAGCGGACGGGGTCGCTGTGGTCGCCGTGCTGGATGTTGGCGGACAGTTCGAGGCGTCGGGAGGTGCTGGCCGACGGGGCCTCGTGCTCCCAGCCGACGCGCGGCAGGGGGGTGACGGTGAAGATGGTGCCGGTGCCGGGCTCGACGGCGTCTTCGAAGTGGTCGACGGTCGCCTGGAGGGTGTCGGTGAGCAGGGCGGCGTCGACCCAGCGGTTGTCGCCCTGGCCATCGACGACGATGAAGCGTCCGTGCCCCTGGTAGATCGCGTGCGGGCCCTCGGGGGCGGTGTAGGTCATGGAGGCGACCTGGTGCTTGGCCTGCTGGTAAAGCTGGACCTCAACGACCTGGACGTAGGCGGCGAAGAGGGCCAGGGCGGTCAGCGCGGCCGAGCCGATGGCGAAGCCCTTGCCGGTGGCGGCGGTGGTGTTGCCCAGCGAGTCGAGCATGTCGGTGCGTTCGCGGACGTGGGGGGGCTGGCCGGTCATCTCGGCGTTGCCGCCGGCGTTGTCGGCGATCGGGCCATAGGCGTCGGTGGCCAGGGTGATGCCGAGGGTGGCGAGCATGCCGACGGCTGCGATCGCGACGCCGTAGAGGCCCATCAGGAAGTTCTCGCCGCCGCCGGCGCAGATAAACGCGGCGATGATGGCGACGACGGTGGTGAGCAGGCCGGCCCAGGTGGACTTCATGCCCTCGGCGATGCCGCCGATGATGACGGTGGCGGGGCCGGTGAGTCCCTGGATGGCGATGCGCTTGGTGGGGGCGTGCTCGTAGGAGGTGTAGTACTCGGTGGCCTGGGCGATCACGAGGCCCGCGATCAGGCCGGCGACGATGGACAGGCCGAGCCGCCACCACGCGGTGCCGGCCTGGGCGAGCGCCTCGCCGCTGCCGCCGAGCACGAAGAAGAGCAGGCCAAAGGCGGCCAGGATGATCAGGGCGGAAGCGGCCCAGACGCCCGAGTGCAGCGACTTGAGCAGCTGGGCGAAGGAGGCGTCCTCCTTGGCCTTGACGACGAAGATGCCGGCGATGGAGCAGAGGATGCCCACGCCGGCGAGCACGAGCGGGATGACCGCGAGCTTCAGGGCCAGTTCGCCCTGGGCCCCGCCGGTGAGCGGGATGGTGAAGGCGGCGGCGGCGCCAAGGGCCATCGTGGCCAGGATCGAGCCGTAGTACGACTCGTAGAGGTCGGCGCCCATGCCGGCGACGTCGCCGACGTTGTCACCCACGTTGTCGGCGATGGTGGCGGGGTTGCGGGCGTCGTCCTCGGGGATGCCGGCCTCGACCTTGCCGACCAGGTCGGCGCCGACGTCGGCGGCCTTGGTGTAGATGCCGCCGCCGACGCGTGCGAACAGGGCCTGCGTGGAGGCGCCCATGGCGAACGAGAGCATGATGGTGGTGAGGTTCTGGATCTCCATGTCCATCGCGTTGAGGACGAGGAACCAGACGGAGGCGTCGATCAGGGCGAAGCCGACGACGTTGAGGCCCATGACCGCGCCGGAGCGGAAGGCGACGGTGAGCCCGTCGTTCAGGGAGCTCTTGGCGGCGTGGGCGGTGCGGGCCGAGGCGTTGGTGGCCATCTTCATGCCGAACCACCCGCACAGGCCCGAGAGCAGGCCGGCGACGGGCACGCCGAGCATCGACAGCGTGGGCTGGAGGCCCATGGCGGCCATGGCGCCGAGGAAGATGATCAGGGCGACGAACACGCCGGCGACGACGCGGTACTGGCGCTTGAGATAGGCCATCGCGCCCTCGCGGACGGCGGCGGCGATGCGGACCATTTCCTCATCGCCTTCTGACTGCTTCATCACCGAGGCGGTGAACACGCGGGCCATGCCAAGGGCAGCGATGGCGCCGAGCGGGGCGAGCCAGTAGGCGGGATGGATGTCCCCGAACGAGGCGAGGGTGAACAAGGCTGGTCTCCGTTTCAGGCCCGGGCGTCGCGGAGGAACCTCGGGCGGGGTCGATCATGGGCGGGCGTCGAACTTGGCTCGACTGGTCGGCGAGATGGATGGCCCGCCCACCGGCGGGCTGGTCCCGGGCCACGCACGGGGCCGAGAGGCTCGGCGCGGCACCGGGAAGCCCGGGACGCGCGCCGAACCGGGGGGTCAGAACGAGCGGGGCTTGGAGGGCATCTCCGGGCGATTCTGGCGGGCGATGGCCTTGCGGACGCGCCGGCGCATGCGCTCGGAGGGCTTCTCGTAGAACTCCTTCTTGCGGATGTCCTTGGTCAGGCCTTCCTTCTCGCAGAGCTTCTTGAAGCGCTTCATGAGCCCTTCCACGCTCTCGCCGCCGCGTGCCTTGAGTCGGATCGCCAATGGACACCTCTGGAGTTGGTTCGTCTCTGGGAACGGTTCGTCGGCGTGGGGCGGTGACGCCCGCGGCCGAAGGAGTGGCTTGTGGACCGGGCCCTTCCTGCTCGCGGGAACACGATCCCGGAACGGAGAAGCCCGTACAAACGGACAACACCGCCCTCGTCGGGCGGGAGGGAAGTAAAGGGTCGCGGCGTGGGGGAATCAAGCCGGTTTCGGGCGTCGGAGTTGGCCACGAGAAGTGTGCGGAACTCGGGGTGGGGCGGTCGATCTACGGCGCGATGACCCACGACTCTCCTGCCACTGGCCGTCCGTTGTTCCGTGCGCTGGTTGGGGGGCGACGCGTGCCTTGGGTCGTCTGCTGTGGAGTGCTGGTGGCGATCGGGTCGGTGGGGCCGGGGGCGTGCGCCTCGTCGAGCCGCGTCTCAATCATGGACCCGGACCACCCGGTGCAGTCGGCGGTGTCCCTGGGGGTGCTCGAAACCTCGCTGGACGAGGCGCTCCCGGTGCGTTCGGTGGCGGCGGCGGCGGAGGCGGCCCTGCGGGACCGGGGGTACACGGTGGTGTCGGCCCGGACGACCGACGAGTCGGCCAGGCTGGAGGCGTCGCCGCCGGGGCGGTCGATGTCCCCCCGATGGAGGGTGGATGTCCGCGCCGACGGGGCCGGCAAGACGTCGATCGCGGTCACGAGGCGTCCCTGGGCCGATGGGGCGGCGGCCCGGGTGCTGATGGACGCGATCCTGCAGCGTCTGAACCGGTAAGGGCGTAGGCGCGGGAAACCGGGGAACCCCGGACGGCGGGCCGCGTCCTAGTCTGGGATCGACCGCGTGTCCGAAAGGGGTGATGACGTGGGGAAGCCCGGATTGGTGGCGGAGCGATCCGTTCGCGGGGTCTGTGGCGCGCTTGCCGCGCTCGTGGGCGTGCTGGCGATGGCGGGCGTGGCGTCGGCGCAGACCGCGTCGGGCGTGCTGCTGGAGTGGCGGTGGAACGCGGGGGATGAGCGGCGTTACGTCGTGGACAGCACGGTGAACCAGATGTTCCGCGACGCGGAGGCCGAGGAGTCCGACGCGAGGCGGATCCGCGTCACGCAGACCCTCGACATCGTTGAGCGTGTGGTGGGCGTCGAGGCCGGCGGGGTCGCGACGGTAACGCACACCTACGAGCGGGTACGGGTGAGCGGCGAGGACCGCGGGCCGGACGGCACGGAGACGTTCGACTACGACTCGGCCCTGCGGCGGGGCTCGCCGAGCCCGGGCGCGCCGGCGACGGGGCCGGGCACGCCCGCGGCACCATCGCCGCGGACCACGCGCCCGGACCCTCGGAGCCAACGGCCCGGCAACATCATCCGGGAGCCGGTTCCGGCGCCGGGCGGTGCGCCCCAGACGGGCCAGCCGGGGCAACCGGGGTCGGCGCGGCCGGGCGGCTCGCGTCCGGGGGCGCAGGACGATGAACTGCACCCGTGGGTGCTGCCGTTCGCGGCGCTGGCGGGGCGGACGATCACGTACAGGATCACGCAGGACGGGCGGGTGCTGGAGTGCACCGGCGCGGACGAGGGCATGGAGGCGATGTTCCGGTCGCTCGAGGGCGATGGGCCGCTCAACCCGCTGACGATGCTGTTCGCCGCGGCGGTGAACAACGACACGCTGGCGGCCCAGCACCAGAGCGTGCTGCAGTTGATTCCCGGGCGGGTCGTGCGCCCCGGCGAACGGTGGGAACTGAATCTGACGCAGACGCTGCCGCTGGTGGGCGATCTGCACACGGACATCACGTGCCGCCTCGCGTCGGTGCGGGGGTACGACGAGCGCCGCACCGCGACGATCGAGAACCGGGGCGAGATGCGCCTTGGCGGCGGCGACGCGGGCGCGGGGGCGCTCGGCGGGCTGTTCCAGGTGCTGCTGACCTCGAGCCGGATGGACGGGACGACCGAGTTCGACGTGCAAGGCGGGTTCATCCGCTCGCAGAGCCAGCGCCTGGTCAGCGAGTGGGAGACGTACACGCCCGACTTCGAGAACCTGGACCGGATGGGCGAGGCGCGGAAGCAGGTCCACCGGATCGAGCAGGACATGCGGATGCGTCTGGAGCGGTAGGAAGGGGGATCGCGCCTCGCAAGCGAACGCGGGTGTCGGACGCCGGACCTGAGGAGGCTCTGCGACGAAGGTCTGGGTCGATCAACGATGCGTGACGGCACTCAAGGACTCTCGACCCGGACCTTCGCGGAGCCTCAGGTCCGGCGTCTGGGCGATCAGCGTTCCTCGTTGCGATCGCGCTCGGAGTGCAGCAGGCCTTCGAACATGGCGCAGGACTCGGGCGTACACGATGGGCCGATGGCCGCCGACGCGAAGCCCGATCCGACGCTGATTGCCTTTCTGCGCGAGCGGGATGCGCCGTGCCCGGTGTGCTCGTACAATCTGCGTGGGCTGGCGGCGTCGAAGTGTCCGGAGTGCGCGGCCCCGCTGCACCTGGAGGTCGGCTCGTCGAGCCTGCGGCTCGGGCCGCTGGTGCTGGCGATCGTGTCGTTCGCGCTGGCCGCCGGGTTCGACCTGATCGTGGGCGGGTTCTTCGCGGTCGGGTCGTTGATGTCGAGCATCCGGGGATCGCTGGCGTCGTGGCTGGGGCCGGCGCTGGTGGCGGGCGTGCTGGGGGCGGCGGGGCTGGGCTGCCTGGCGGGGATCGTGCTGCTGGTGCGGCGTCGGGCGTGGTGGAACCGGTTGGGGCGACGTCGCCAGTGGGCGGCGGCGTGGACCACGTTCGCGTGCGTGGGCGTCGGGCACGCGGTGCTGGGGGCTGTGCTGTTTGCGGTGTTGGCGTGAGCAGGTCCGCGAAGACCCGGACCTTCGTCGCCGAGCCTCCTGAGGTCCGGCGTCCGTGGTCCAGTCCGGTGGAACGGGTGTGACGGATCGGGCGGATAAGGTTCTCGGCGCGCCCTGCCGAATCTCCCCGTGCTCCAGGACCAGTCCATCGCCGACCTCTACCCGCTGCTCGACGAGTGCACGCTCGCCGACGCGGCCAGGCTGCGCCGACGCTTGCGCAGCCTGGCGGGGGGGCGAGGTCGCGACGGGCGCGACAGACGGGATCGGCGCGGGCGACCCGCGCCGTCCGAACGCTCGTCCGGCGACGATCATCCGGCGCGGAGCGCCGCCCCCGATCCCCGCGTCCTCGAGCAACTCCGCTTCGACATCGACCTGGCCCGCGAGCGCCTCACCCGGCGGCGGGAGCGCATGCCGCGGCCCTCGTTCGAGATGGACCTGCCCATCATCGCCCGGCGCGACGAGATCGAGGCTGCCATCCGCGAGCACCGGGTGATCGTGCTGTGCGGCGAGACCGGATCGGGCAAATCGACGCAGTTGCCCAAGATGTGCCTGAGCGCGGGGCGCGGCGTGCGCGGGATGATCGGGCACACCCAGCCGCGCCGGATCGCGGCCCGGTCGGTGGCGGCCCGGCTCGCGGAGGAACTCCGCACCAGCGTCGGGCGCGAGGTGGGCTTCAAGGTCCGCTTCGGGGACCGCACCGGCGACGACACGTTCATCAAGGTGATGACCGACGGCATCCTGCTGGCCGAGACGCAGGGCGACCGTCTGCTCGAGCAGTACGACACGCTCATCATCGACGAGGCCCACGAGCGCTCGCTGAACATCGACTTCCTGCTGGGCTACCTCCGCACGCTGCTGGAGCGACGGCGCGATCTGAAGGTCATCGTCACGTCGGCGACAATCGACCCCGAGCGGTTCAGCCGGCACTTCGGGGCGGGCGGGGCCGGCGCCCCGATCATCGAGGTCTCGGGGCGGACGTACCCGGTCGAGGTGCGGTACCGCCCGCTGGTCGTTGACGAGGGCGAGCACGCAGGGCAGCCCACATCGTTCATGGGCGACCCCGGCGACGCGGAGCGCGATCTCGAGGCCGGCGTGCTCGACGCAATCGACGAGCTCGCCCACGCGGGCTCGGGCGATGTGCTGGTGTTCCTGCCGGGCGAGCGGGAAATCCGGGAGATCGCCGAGGCGTTGCGGAAGCACCACCCGCCTCAGACCGAGATCCTGCCGCTGTTCGCGCGCCTGTCGGCCGAGGAGCAGGAGCGGGTGTTCAAGCCGCACCCGTACCGGCGGATCGTGCTGGCGACCAACGTCGCCGAGACGTCGCTGACCGTGCCGGGGATCCGTTACGTCGTGGACTCGGGGCTGGCCCGCATCAGCCGGTACTCGGCCCGGACGAAGGTGCTGGGGCTGCCGATCGAGGCGATCAGCCAGGCGTCGGCGGCCCAGCGGTCGGGGCGGTGCGGGCGCGTGGCCGCGGGCGTGGCGATCCGGCTGTATTCCGAAGAGGACTTCGCCAAGCGACCGGCGTTCACCGAGCCGGAGATCCTGCGGACGAACCTGGCGGGCGCGATCCTGCAGATGAAGGCCCTGCGCCTGGGCGAGCCGGAGCGGTTCCCGTTTGTCGAGGCGCCGGAGGCAAGGCGTCTCAAGGACGGGTACGAGACGCTGCACGAGCTCGGCGCGATCGACGAGCAGGGCGCGCTGACGGCCCTCGGCGAGCGCCTGTCGCGTCTGCCCGTGGACCCGCGGATCGGGCGGATGGTGCTGGCCGGGGCGGACGAGAAGTGCCTGGACGACCTGCTCATCATCGCGGCGGCGCTGTCGATCCAGGACCCGCGCGACCGCCCGCTGGACCGGCGTGAGGCCGCCGACCAGGCCCATCGACGCTTCGAGGACCCGGCCTCGGACTTCGTCACGTTCCTGAACATCTGGCGGGAGTACCACGAGCAGTCGCGCCACCTGTCGCGCCGGAAACTGGTGGCGTGGTGCAAGGGCGCGTTCCTGTCGTTCGTGCGGATGCGCGAGTGGCACGAGACGCACAACCAGCTGCGGGCCCTGGTGAAGCAGATCGGTGTTCAGGGAGCCAGCGCGAGCTCGGTCGGGCGGGGCGAACGCCGGCGCAGCCCTCGACAACTCGAAGCGACGGCGCCAACCGCCCATGCCGTTCGGGCCCAGCCCATCGGAGAGAATCCAACCGACGCGCACGAGCGCCCCGAAGCCCGCGCCACCAACTCCCTCACCCCGAGCCACCGCGACGCGATCCATCGCGCCCTGCTCGCCGGCCTGCTCTCCAGCGTCGGCAAGAAGGGTGAGCAGCACGAGTACGACGCCCCGCGCCAGGCCTCGTTCGCGATCCACCCGGCCAGCGTGCTCTTCAAGCACTCGCCGGGGTGGGTGATGGCGGCGGAGGTGGTGCAGACCACGCGCCGGTATGCGCGGATCGTCGCGCCCGTCGAGCCGGGTTGGATCGAGCGGGCCGCGGGGCACCTGGTGCGGCGGACGTATTCCGAGGCCCACTGGGACTCGCGCCGCCAGAACGTGCTGGCGTTCGAGAAGGTGCTGCTGTTCGGGCTGGAGGTGATCGCCGGGCGTGCGGTGTCGTTCGGGCCGATCGATCCGGTGGCGGCCCGGGAGGTCTTCATCCGCCACGCGCTGGTGGAGGGCGACCTGAGGCCGCGCCCGCGGTTCCTGGACCGCAACCTGGCGCTGGAAGAGGAGGTCCGCACGCTCGAGGCCAAGGCGCGCCGGCGCGACCTGCTCGCCGACGCCGCGGCCAAGGAGGCCTTTTATCTGGCCCGCGTGCCCGAGGGCGTGGTCAATCAGGCGACGTTCGACCGGTGGTTCAAGCGGGCCGGGCACGAGCAGCCCGGGCTGCTGGACATGAGAGTCGAAGACCTGCTGCTCGCGTCGGCGGATCGCCCGGCCCGCGACCTGTACCCCGACGAGCTGGACGTGGACGGCACGCCGCTGGCGGTGAAGTACCGCTACGAGCCGGGCACGAGCGGCGACGGCCTCACGCTGCGCGTGCCGCTGGAGCTGCTCGGCAAGGTGAGCGAGCAGAGGGCCGAGTGGCTGGTGCCGGGGCTGCTGGAGGAGAAGGTCGTCGAACTGGTGCGACTGCTGGCGAAGGAGACGCGCCGGGTGCTGGGGCCGGCGCCGGGGTTTGCGACCGAGTTCGTGCGAGCGGCCCACGCGCGTGGCGACACGCTGGTCGAGGCGCTGTCGCGCTTCGCCGAGCGGCGCTTCGGCGTGCGGATCGGGGCCGACCAGTGGCGGATCGGCGAGCTGCCCGAGCACCTGCGGATGAACTTCCAGGTGGTCGGCAAGGGGGGCAAGGCGCTCAAGGAGAGCCGTCGCCTCGGGGAGATCAAGACCGCGCTGCGGATCAGCAACGTGCGGTTCCTGGACCTGGGCGATGCGCGGTACACCGGCAGCGGCTACCGCGACTGGGAGTTCGGCGACCTGCCCGCGTTCGTCGAGGCGACACGCGCGGGCGTGGCGGTGCGCGGGTACCCGGCGGTTGTCGATGAGGGCGAGACCGCGGGCGTGCGCCTGTGCGACACCGAGGCCGCGGCCGGGATGCTCATGCGGGCCGGGTTGCGGCGCCTGTACATGCTGGTGGCGAGCGAGGACATCCGGCGTCTGAAGAAGGACTTTCCGCCGATGGAAAAGGTCGCGGCCATGCACGCGAGCCTGGTACACGCGACGGGGGCCGCGGCTGGGAAGGCCAGCGCGACAGGGTCCAAGGGCTCGGGCTTGCTGGATGAGGTGATCGGACTGATCGCCGACCGGGCGTTCTTCGGGGCCTCGACCGGGGCTGGCGGGAGCGGGGCGACGAACCCAACGAGCATTCGCACGCGTGCGCGGTTCGATGCGGCCGTCGTCGCGGCAATCGACCGGTTGTACCAGGCCGCCGAGGACGTGCCGGCGCTGGTCGTTCGGATCCTCGAGGCCCACCACGCCGCCGCGCTGCGACTGGAGCAGGCGGCACCCGGCGGCAAGGCCCCGGCGGGCTGGGAGGCGAGCCTGGATGACGTGCGGGCCCAGGTGGGGGCGCTGGTCTCGCCAGGGTTCCTGCTGCGGACGCCGGAGCGGTGGCTGCGCCACGTGCCGCGGTACCTGGCGGGCGTGCAGCGCCGGCTCGATCGCCTGCGAGCCGGCGGCGAGGCGGGGGTGAAGAAGGACCGGGAGCAGATGGGCCTGCTGGGGCCGTGGGTCCGCAAGTACGCGGAGCGGGCCAAGGGGCTCGCGGAGAGGGGCACGGTGGACCCGGAACTCGAGACGTTCCGGTGGATGATCGAGGAGTACCGGGTGTCGCTGTTCGCGCAGGACCTGGGGACTTCGGGGCCGGTGTCGCCCAAGCGGCTGGAAGGGCAGTTCGAGAAGGTGCGGGTGTAGAGGCGACGCGCCGAGCGCACGTGCGGCGTCGTACCCAAGCGATGACGGTTCGGTGTGCCGATGGACGCCCGGGATGCTCACCGCAGAGGCGCAGAGAGCGCCGAGGAAGGCAGAAGAGCGGGGTCTGAACGAAATGCCTCCCTCTGCGTCCTCAGCGCCTCTGCGGTGAGTGTCCTCCATTCCGACCCAAGGGCGCAGGAACTCCGGTGAGCGCCGATCAGTCCCGCAGGCTCCGCCCGGTCAGGTCCAGGAACACCGACTCGAGATTCGGCGACTCGAGGCGGACCGGGTGCTCCAGCCCGCCTTCGAGCAGGCGGGCGATCTCGCGGACGGGATCGGCGGTCTCGACGCGGCGCGGGCCCTCGGGGTCCTCGATGACGACGAACGTCTTGCCGCCGTGGGACTTGACGAGCGAGGCGACGCTCCCAATGGCGAGCACGCGCCCGTGGTCGATGATGGCAACGCGGTCGCAGATGCGCTGGGCCTCCTCCATGTAGTGGGTCGAATAGATCACGGTCTTGCCCGCGCTCCTGAGCGTGCCGACGAGTTCGAGGATGGCGTGGCGCGACTGCGGGTCGACGCCCGCGGTCGGCTCGTCGAGCAGCACGAGCGGCGGGTCGTGGACGATGGCCGCGGCCAGGTTTAGGCGTCGCTTCATCCCGCCCGAGAAGCCCTTGACGCGGTGGTGCCGACGGTCGCGCAGCGCGACCAGTTCCAGTAGCTCGTCGGCGCGCCGGGCGGCCTCGGCGCGGGGCATCGCGTACAGGCTCGCAAAGAACAGCAGGTTTTCCCGGGCCGAGAGGTCGTCGTACAGCGCGATGGCCTGCGGGGCCAGGCCCAGACGCCGGCGGACCGCGGCGGCGGTGGGGGCGCCCGCGCCGTCGATGTCCACGCTCCCGGCATCGGGCGGCAGCAGCCCGGTGGCGATGGACATGGTGGTCGTCTTGCCCGCGCCGTTGGGCCCGAGCAGCCCCAGGACCTCTCCCGGCGCGACACGCAGGCTCAGCCCGTCGACCGCGACGGTGGGGCCGAAGGCCTTGCGGATGTCGTCGAGGCGGAGCATCGCGGAGGGAGGGTAGCGGGAACCCTTGGCCCTGCGGCGACCTTGGATCGACGCGGATCGGCACGGCGTGCCGACCCCTGGACCGGGTGGTGTGGAACTTGTTCCGCCGGCGTCCGTCCGGTAATCTCTGCTTCCCCACCGGCGTGGAGAGGCCACCCGCCGTCCGGATCGCCCGGGCACGCCGGCCGCAAGGAGGTTCCGATGCTCGACTTCGCCCAGAACGCCCTGACCGCCTTCACGACGCTGGCCCAGAACAACAGCGGGGGGGGCGGCGGCGCGATCGTCGGCATCCTGGTGTTCCTGATCCAGATCGCCATCGCGGTCGTCGTCATCGCGGGGCTCTGGAAGATGTTCGTGAAGGCCGGGCACCCCGGTTGGGCGGCGATCGTCCCGATCTACAACATCTACATCCTGACCAAGGTGGCGGGTCGCCCGTGGTGGTGGCTCCTGCTGCTGTTCATCCCGATCGTGAGCCTCGTGATCGCGATCATCCTGATGCTGGACATCGCCAAGGCCTTCGGCAAGAGCGTGCTGTTCGCGGTGGGGCTGATCCTGCTGTTCCCGATCTTCGCGTGCATCCTCGGGTTCGGCAGTGCGCAGTACCAGGGCCCGCCGGCCCGCTGAGGAGTGCGCCGATCGGCGCGTGCGGAATCGGGCGGGGCGGACGGCCAACGATGCGCATGGCATGAACGCCCCGCCCTTCCAGCCAGTGCCGGAGCAACGGGGGCCCGAGTCGGGCGTTCCGGTGCGGCCCGGTGGTCCCGGGCTCGCGCCGCCGACGCAGCCGCAGCGGAACGCCCCGCACCGACCGAACCCGTCGGCGCTGCCCGATCCGGTGTGGGCCGATGCGCCCGTCATGTGCCTGAACTGCGGGTACAGCCTCGAGGGGCTGGAGGCGCCCGGCGTGTGCCCGGAGTGCTCGACGCCGTTCGAGCAGCGCCTGCTGTGGCTGGCGGGGATGGTCAAGCGCGCCAAGACGCCGTTCTCGGCGCGGCAGCTTGGGATGATCGTCTGCGGCGTGCTTGTCTTTCTCAGCATTCAGTTCGGGTTCATCGCCTACATGGTGCTGGGGCGGACGTTCTTGATCGTGCTCGCCGGGCTGATCGTGACGCTTGTGGCGCTGATTGTCACCCGCCCGCGCGGCGGGAAGCACGAGGGCGCCATCCGCCTGGTCTGCGGCACGGGCGGCATCGCGTTCATCCCGCTCAAGGGCGAGCCGCGGCCGGGGCTGTTGGGCGAGAGCTTCCATCCGTGGGGCGAGGCCGACGCCGCCAGTCTCGATCGGGTCAGCCCGTTCTGGAGGACGCTGCGAGTGGGGGCGGTCGGGGGCGACAACGTGCTGCGCCCGACCTTCGAGGCTGGCGTGCGGTGCCCGGACGAGCACGAGGCGCTCGTGATCGAAGCGCTCAACGGGATGCTGGCGCACAAGACGGCGCCGCCGATCCACCCGCCCACCGAGCCGCCGACCGAGCCGTCCACGGAGCCACTCGGCGGCGCCGCACGCGAGGCCGATCCTGGGTCCGCGGGCTCGGCATCGCCCGGACCGGCCGAGTATGCGCCGGGCCCACGCCGCCCGTGACGCCGGCCCTGCGTTCCGCGGCGAGCGTTGCCAAACTACCCTGCGCCCATGCCCCGCACCTGCACCGTCGGCCCCGTGACCATCGGCCCGGCCCAGCCGCTGGCGATCATCGCCGGGCCGTGCGTGCTCGAGTCGCTCGAACTGGGGCTCGAGGTGGCGCGGTCGGTGCACGCGGCGTGCTCGTCGGCGAACCTCCCGTACATCTTCAAGGCCTCGTTCGACAAGGCCAACCGCTCGTCGATCGCGTCGGCGCGTGGGCCGGGGCTGGAGCAGGGGCTGGCGTGGCTGCGTGAGATCGCGCGCCGCACGGGGCTGCCGACGACCACGGACATCCACGAGGCGTCCCAGGCCGGGGCGGTGGCGGCCGCGGTCGACCTGGTGCAGATCCCGGCGTTCCTGTGCCGCCAGACGGACCTGCTGGAGTCGGCCGGGCGAGCGGCGGCCGAGTACGGGAAGGCGGTGAACGTCAAGAAGGGCCAGTTCCTCTCTCCCGGCGAGATGGGCGGGCCGGTGCGGAAACTGGGCGAGGCGGGCTGCCGCAACGTGATGCTGACCGAGCGAGGCACGACGTTCGGCTATCACAGGCTGGTGAACGACTTCATCGGGCTTGGCGACCTGATGGCGCTCAAGTCGCCCGATGGCCCCCCGCCGGTGTGCTTCGACGTGACGCACTCGACCCAGACGCCGGGCACGGGCGAGCAGACGGGCGGTCGCCCGGACCGCGCCCCGCTGCTGGCCCGGGCGGCGGCGGCGGCGGGGGTGCACGCGCTGTTCATCGAGTGCCACCCGGAGCCGTCCAAGGCGATGTCGGACGCGGCGACGCAGCTGCCGCTGGCGGCGATGGGGGGGCTGATCGAATCCGTAGCGAGGATCCGGGCGGCGCTGTGATCGCGAGTCGTGAGGCGCGCTCTCTCGCAGGGCCGGCGCGGGACCGCATCGCGCTGGGCGACTCACTCCGAAGCCCATCGATGGCATGAGCCGTGGGAACCGAGCGGGTGTGGCGCCGTGGGCACAAGGCCTCGCTCTGCGTTCTCTGCGCCTCTGCGGTGAGTCCCTTCCCCGAATAGGCTTGTGCTCCCCATGGAGCCGGCCATGACCGCGACCCACGCCATCAACCCACTCCGCGAACTCGTCGAGGAGTTCCGCCAGACCGAGAAGCAGGTCCGCCTCGGCGGCGGCACCAAGGCCATCGACCGCCAGCACGAGAAGGGGCGTCTGACCGCGCGCGAGCGAATCGAACTGCTCGTCGATGGGCCGGAGGTCTTTCAGGAGCTGGGTCTCTGGGCCGCCCACAAGATGTACGCCGAGCACGGCGGGGCTCCGGCCGCGGGGGTTGTCACCGGCATCGGGCGGATCCACGGGCGGCCGCACATGGTCATCGCCAACGACGCGACGGTGAAGGCCGGGGCGTTCTTCCCGATGACGTGCAAGAAGATCATCCGGGCCCAGACCATCGCGATGATGGCCCGCCTGCCGCTGGTGTACCTGGTGGATTCGGCCGGCGTCTTCCTGCCGCTGCAGGAGGACGTGTTCCCGGACACGGACGATTTCGGGCGGATCTTCCGCAACAACGCGGTGATCAGTGCCGCGGGCATCCCGCAGATCGCGGCCATCATGGGCTACTGCGTCGCGGGGGGCGGCTACCTGCCCGTGCTGTGCGACACGCTGCTGATGACCGAGGGGAGCGGGCTGTATCTGGCCGGGCCGGCGCTGGTGAAGGCGGCGATCGGGCAGGCTGTGACGGACGAGGAACTCGGCGGGGCGACGATGCACGCGAGCGTGAGCGGGACCATCGACTTCAAGGAGAAGGATGATGCGGCGTGTATCGAGCGGGTGAGGAGCCTGATCGACAAGTACCGCCCCGCCCTAGAGCCGATCGCGCAAGCGATCGAGACACGACAGGACGATGCGGGGGCACCCGATCGCTCGCGCGATCGGCTCTATTCGCCGCCCGTGCGCGATGCCCAGGACATCTACTCCGTTTTCACCGACAAGCCCGGAACGCAGTACGACGTGAAGGACATCATCGCGTGCGTCGTGGATGCCAAGGTGGACCGGCTCTCCGAGCCGGTTTCGCCGCGCAGCGGCGAGCGTGGTGCGGATGGGGCCGCCTCGGCTGATCGCTCGGGGCTGCGCCCCGAAACCGGCTCGGAGAGCCGGTCCACCGCGGAACCAGACTTCGACGAGTACAAGGCCGACTACGGCCAGTCCCTTGTCTGCGGCTACGCACGCCTGGGCGGGCACGCCGTGGGCATCCTGGCCAATCAGGGCAAGCTCACCGAGCGCGTGATGGCCGGCGGCAAAGCAGGCCCGGCCAAGAGCAGCAACATGCCGCGGGCAATCTACGACGACTCGGCCGACAAGGCCGCGCGGTTCATCATGGACTGCAACCAGCGGAAGATCCCGATCGTGTTCCTGCACGACACGACGGGGTTCATGGTGGGGCGCGACAGCGAGCAGGGCGGGATCATCCGGGCCGGGGCCAAGATGGTCAACGCGATGAGCAACTGCGTGGTGCCGAAGATCGTGGTGATCATGGGCGGGTCGTACGGCGCCGGCAACTACGCGATGTGCGGGCGGGCGTTCGACCAGTTCCTGTCGTTCGCGTGGCCCAACGCCAGGTGCGCCGTGATGGGCGCCAACCAGGCGACGGGCGTCTTGACAACCATCGAGGAGGCCAGCCGCAAGCGGAAAGGCGAGGAGATCGACGAGGCGGCCCACAAGCAGATCTACGCGGCCATCCACGCGAGTTACACCGAGCAGCAGGACATCCGCCACGCCGCGGCCCGGGGCTGGGTGGACCGCATTATCGAGCCGCACCGGACGCGCGAGGAACTGATCGCGGCGCTGGAGGCCACGCGCGGGTGGGACTATTCGGCGGGGTTCAGGACGGGGGTTTTGCAGACGTGAGCGACGATGCCAGCGCGATCGCTGGGCTCATCGCCGCTTGGCGCTGCATGCCAACGGAGTTCGAGCCCGGACTGGACGAGGCCGAACTCGGCGGGGTCGAGTCGCGCCACCAGTTTCGCTTCCCTCCCGATCTTCGAGTCTGCCTTGCCGCGGCCCATCCTGTGGGCGAGGGCTTCCCGAACTGGCGCACTGGCGTTCGAACCCATCGCGGCGGGGATGGCGCTCCTATCACGTCGAGCCTCGCCGACGTGCTCTCATGGCCAACCGACGGCATCGTGTTCGACGTCGAGCAGAACGGCCTCTGGCGCCCGGAATTCGGCGACCAACCCGTTGACCCCGCCGATCGACGGGCCACCGCGACCACATATCTTCGGTCCCTCCCTCGCCTCATCCCCGTCTACTCGCACCGGTACCTTCCTGAGCAACCCTCCACGCCGGGCAATCCCGTCTTCTCGGTGTGGCAGTCGGACGTGATCTACTACGGCTCCGATCTGCGCGACTACCTCGCTCGCGAGTTCAACTCCGCGCCAAGGGCGCCGATCCGAGTCCCCCCTTGGCGCCGAATCCCCTTCTGGTCCGAACTAGCCGAAGGCAGTTGATCGCCGATCTGGTTCCGCGGATTCTCTTCGACCATGCCCCTCCTCATCCACCTCCTCGACGCCCGCGACGCCCCTTCCATCCGCCGCTCTGGCATCCGCGCCGCCGCCGCCACCATCCAGACCCACGCCGGGCGCGCCGAGCTCCCCGCTGCCGTCTTCGCCATGCCGGTGCTGCCGAACTTCTACGCCAGCCACCAGTGGCTGCGCGAGCTGAAGCGGCGCGGGATGCGCACCATCGCCGCGGCGTACGTGCGGATGCGCGCCGACGCGCTGGTCTGGGCCGGTCGCTACAACGCCGAGCACCGCCTGCTCCCGCTCGGGCACGCCGCGGGGCTCGTCATGCGCGAGGCCGATCCCCGCGGGTGGGAGGTCATCATCCCGCACGCGGTCCCGCCCAAGGCGATCCACGCGATCCGCGACGTGCCGCAGGTCGTCGGCTGGCGGTACTTCCCCGAGGCCCACGAGAAGGGCCCGTGGAAGTGCCTGTGCGACCGCTGCCGCGAGAGCGTTCGCGGCGACATCAAGGCACGCCGATTCCGCGCCCACCTCATCGAGCGTGAAGGCGCGGACGAGCTGAACATCACCGACGAAGAGGCCCGCCGCCTGTCCGGGAAACAGAAACGCCGGACCCGTTCGGACTGACGGCGGCCGCTGCCGGCACATACCCTCCGCCTCCACGTTTCGACTCTCGATCCGAACGGAGGCCGCGATGCCCAGCCTGTGTGTGACTTCCACCCGCGTCGCCGCCTTGCTGCTGGTCGGCGCGAGCGTGCTCCTCGGCGCGTGCCGCTCTTCGCCCGACGCCGGCGACGACCCGGCCCGCGTCGAATCTCCGTCTGGTTCTCCCGGCAACGCCTCCGCCCCCGCCACCTTCCTCGCCGTGCTCGCCCACGACGGTCGCACCGGCCAGCGCCTCTCCTGGAACGATCTCGTCGACCG
This sequence comes from Phycisphaeraceae bacterium, assembly GCA_020639215.1. GTDB lineage: Bacteria > Planctomycetota > Phycisphaerae > Phycisphaerales > UBA1924 > JACKHA01. Next base: position 29,692 of record JACKHA010000005.1, on the reverse strand, counting down.
CGCCGCCGCCGCCCACGTCGTGATCATCGCCGAGGAGCACGACCTGGACCCGGCCCAGATGATGGCCGCCGACCTCTTCGCCGCGGTCCTCGAGCGCCGCCCGAACGCGGCGGTCGCCCTCGAGTTCTACGAGCGCGACCAGCAGGTCCACCTGGACGACTACCTCGCCGGCCTGACCACGACCGAGCAGTTCGTCGCCGCCACCGGGCGACGGGCCGGCAACGACCCCGCCGGACATCGGGCAATGGTTGAGGCCGCGAAGGCCGCCGGCGTGCCCGCCATCGCCGCCAACGCCCCGCGCCGGTACGTCCGCCTGGCCCGCACCGATGGCTACGACCGCCTCCGCGAACTCACGCCCGAGCAGCAGCGGCTGTTCAACATCCCCGACCCCATGCCCTCCGGCGGATACCACGAGCGGTTCATCACGCTCATGACCGGCATGGGCGACCACTCCGCCCCACCCGCCTCCTCCGGCCCGGCCCAGCCCGACGAGCAGCGGATCGCCCAGGCCGAGGCCATCTTCCGCTCCCAGGCGACGTGGGACGCGACGATGGCCGACTCGGTGGTGCGCGCCTCGCGCGAGCACCGCCCCGTGTTCCTGGTCATCGGTCGCTTCCACACCGACAACGACGGCGGCACGCTCCAGCTCATCCGCCGTGCCCGACCCAATCTTCGCGTGCTGACGATCTCCTGCGGCCGCGGGCTCCATCCCACGCTGCTCGAGACCGACCGCAACCGCGCGGATATCGTCGTCTACGCCGACGATCCGCCGGCGGCGCCCGACGCGCCAGAAGGCGCCTCCGAGTCCGACGCCGGCAACTGAGGCCGGTCGCGCGAGCGTCGGATCACTCGGTGCCTCGATGCCTCATGCCTTGGTGCCTTCCCCAGCCTCATCCGCCTGCAGACCTCCCGCCCGCGAGCCGATATACTCCCCGCACATGCGCCCCCGCCCGACCACCACGACGACTCCCACCAACCGCGGCTAGCCGGGCGGCCGCCATCGCTCCACCTCACGCCAAAGCCCGGCCCCAAACGCCGGGCTTTGTTCATATCCTCACCCCACTCCGTCCCTCGGCCCCTCCGACCCTCAGCCCCTTCCCGCACCATGCCCACCATCACCCTCCCCAACGGCGACACCAAGTCCTTCGACAAGCCCGTGAGCGCCCGCGATGTGGCCGCCTCCATCGGCACCGGTCTGGCCAAGGCCGCGATCGGCGCGAAGGCCGACTTCGGCAGCGGCGGCGAACTCCGCGACCTGGGCTCGCCGATCGACCGCGACTGCCGCCTCGAGATCATCACCGCCCCGCGCCCGAACCAGAAGGCCACCGCCGACGCGCTCTACCTGATGCGCCACTCGGCGGCCCACGTCATGGCCGAGGCCATCCAGGACGTCTTGGGCAAGGACGTGCTGCTGGCCTACGGCCCGCCGACCGACACCGGCTTCTTCTACGACATGTTCATCCCGGAGGGCAAGAGATTCTCCACCGACCACTTCGACGCGATCAACGCGCGGATCGCGGCGATCATCAAGGAGGACCGCCCGTTCACCCGGTACGAGCAGCCCGCCGGCGAGGCCCTGCCGCGCCTCAACAGCGAGGGCAACAAGTACAAGGTCGACAACGCCGAGCGTGCGCTGGGACTCCCGTCGTCCGTCTACAAGGGCCCGAAAGCGGCGCCCGTCGCCTCCACGTCCGACGCTTCGTCACTCCGTCACTCCGTCACTCCGTCACTCTCGTTCTACGCCACAGGCCAGCCGGGCAAGAACTGGGAAGACCTCTGCCGCGGCCCGCACGTCCCGTCGACCGCCCGCATCGGCGCCGCCCAGGTGCTCTCGCTCGCCTCGTCGTTCTGGCACGGCGACGAGAACGCCGACCGCCTGACCCGCGTCTACGGCACCGCCTTCCCCACCCAGGCGGAACTCGACGAGTTCCTCAGGCAGAAGGAAGAAGCCGCCAAGCGCGACCACCGCGTCATCGGCAAGGCCCTTCGCCTGTTCCACATCGACGAGGACGTCGGCCAGGGGCTGATCCTGTGGACCCCCGCCGGCTCGGTCGTCCGCAAGGAACTCCAAACCTTCATCGCCGCCGAGCTCCGAAAGCAGGGCTACACCGAGGTGTTCACGCCGCACATCGGACGCCTCGACCTCTACAAGACCTCCGGGCACTTCCCGTACTACAAGGACTCGCAGTTCCCGCCGATCGTGGAGCGTGACGCCCTGAACGCCCTGGCCGACGCGGCGTGCTCGTGCTCGGAGATGCTGCGCCGCGTCGAGGGCGTCTCGCCGCGACTGGCCGCGGGCATCAACCAGCGCACCGGGCGCGAGACCATCGCCCCCGACCGCGTCCTGCCCGACGACCAGCTCATCGACGGCTTCATGCTCAAGCCCATGAACTGCCCGCACCACGCCAAGATCTTCGCCTCCGCCCCGCACTCCTACCGCGACATGCCCGTCCGTCTGGCCGAGTTCGGCACCGTCTACCGCTGGGAGCAGTCGGGCGAACTCAACGGCCTGACCCGCGTCCGCGGCTTCACCCAGGACGACGCCCACCTCTTCTGCACCGAGGACCAGATCCCCGCCGAGATCCAGGGCTGCCTCAGCCTCGTCAAGACCATCTTCAACGTCCTGGGCATGAAGGAGTACCGCGTCCGCGTCGGCCTGCGCGACCCCGACAGCGGCAAGTACACCGGGTCGAAGGAGTCGTGGGACAAGGCCGAGGCCGCGTGCCTCGAGGCCGCCGCCTCGCTGGGCGTCGAGTTCAGCAGGGAGCCCGGCGAGGCCGCGTTCTACGGCCCGAAGATCGACTTCGTGGTCAAGGACGTGATCGGGCGCGAGTGGCAGCTGGGCACCGTGCAGGTGGACTACCAGATGGGGCCGCGGTTCGACCTGTCGTACATCGGCCCCGACAACAAGCCGCACCGCCCGGTGGTGATCCACCGCGCCCCGTTCGGCTCGATGGAGCGGTTCTGCGGCGTGCTGATCGAGCACTTCGCCGGTGCGTTCCCGCTCTGGCTCAGCCCGGAGCAGGCCCGCGTGCTTCCGATCTCCGACAAGTCCAACGACTACGCGGCCCGCGTGCTCGGCGCGCTGGCCGAGCGCGGCCTGCGGGCGACCATGGACGACTCGAACGACCGCGTGCAGGCGAAGATCAAGGTGGCCGCGGACCTCAAGATCCCATACCTGCTGGTCGTCGGGCCGCGGGATGAGGAGAACGGGACAGTGTCGATCCGGGCGCGGGGGATCCAGAAGGACCTTGGCGCCCTGGCGCTGCCCGAGGCGGCGGCGGCCCTGGCCGCCGAGCGCGACACCCGCGGCGAAACCTCGCTGGCAGCGCGGTTTGCATAAACCAGAGCCCTCCAATGGCAACAGAAAGACAAAAGCTCGGCAGAAAAGGTGAAGAACTTGTTGCGAAACGCTGTTCGTGCCCACGCTGCAAACGGGTTCGGACCCTGCGCAGGTTGCCCACGAACTTCAAGTGCGCTGACTTGATCTGCGACTTTTGTGGCTTTCTGGCCAGGTCAAGACGGCTAGTGGCACCGACGTTACTCGGGTGCCGAACCACGTGCTTGGGGCTGCGTGGGGTGTGCAGGCCGAGCGGATGGAATCGGGCATCTACTTCCCGCTGTACTTGGTGATCGTCGCGGGACGGCGATTCAGCGTCTACTACCTGAGCGCGGACCTCCAAACTGAGAGCATGTTCGTCCCGCGGAAGCCGCTATCGTCAAACGCCAGGCGAGCGGGATGGAGGGGGTTTGTGTACGACCTGCGAGCGGTGCGTGAGAGCGGTCTCGTTCGTCTCCTTTGATCTGGGTTGCTTGAGGTCGCCCCTCGTCATTCCCAATCAAGTCGTCGGTGCCCGCCGGGCGGTGTGATGCCCGCACCGATCGAGCCACTCCGACGCGTGCCGGGCACCCTGCGAAGCGCCCCCCAGCATCCTCAATCACCTCCCGCCCTCAGAACCCCCACCCACCCGCGTGCGGATACGCTACCGCCAGCCGCGGCTCTCGCGTCCAGCCCCCGACGGGCCCGACGCCGCCGCCCCCGCCGGGGGCCGGCCCGCCGCCAGGCCCCACCGGGAGCCCGACCCATGCCCGACCCCAAGCCCGATGACGCCCCCCAAGACGCGCCCAACGACGCCGAAGGCCGCCTCGCCGATGTCCGCGTCCTCATCGTCGACGACGACCGCGACGTGCTCGAGTCGATGAACGTCGCCTTCCAGGCCGAGGGCGCCCTGACCCAGACCGCCGCCGACGGCAACGAGGCCGTCCGCATCTGCTTCGAGGACCCGCCCGATCTGGTCATCCTCGACCTGATGCTCCCCGGTCGCTCCGGCTTCCTGGCCCTCGAGAAGATCAAGGGACGCGAGGACAGCCCCCTGGTCATCATGGTCACCGCCAACGAAGGACGCCGTCACCAGGCCTACGCCGAGAGCCTCGGCGTCGACCGCTACCTCCTCAAGCCCGTCCCCCTCCAGCGCCTGCTCGACACCGCGGCCCAGCTGGTCGAAGCACAGGGGGGCGATGATGAGGACGGCGACGACGGCGACGACAACTAACCCGACACGCGGCGGTGTTCGGTCCGCATCGCATCGATCCGCATCGAGTAGGTGCGGTCGATCGTCCAGCGCCCCTTGAACAGCACTCGTCGGTCCCGGCTCGGATCGTGGCGCATGCCGAGCCGCTCGAGCGTGCGCTGGCTCGGGGTGTTTTCCGCGTCGCACACCGCCTCGACGATCTCGACACCGAAGCGAGCGGCCAGCGATCCGATCAGTGCCCGCACCGCCTCCGTGGCGTATCCCCGCCCTTGGGACGCCCGCGCGATCGTGAACCCGATGCTGGCCGTTCGCGGCTCGCCGGCGCGGATCTGGAACGCGCAGTCCCCGATGAGCGAGCCGACAGCCGCCTGTCCGCCGAGTGCCTCGATCGCCACCTGGTTCCACTCACCCTCGCGGGGCGCGGCCAGGCAGCCCCTCGTGGCCATCTCGCGCACGAACCGATCCGCCTCGTGCCGCGGGAACGGGGCCTCCCAGCCCTGGAACCGAGCCACGAGTTCGTCCGATCGGTACGCCGCCAGCGCCGGCGCATCGCCGATCGAGAACGCGCGCAGCAGCAGGCGATCGGTGCGGATGGGGAGCACGTCGGACTCGTCCCCCGTTTGACCGCCGGGCGGGCTGGCGGCATCGCGATCGTAATGCACTTGCGCGCGCCAATTCGCGCTCGTTCCGAGATTGCGGTCGGGCCACGGGATCGCAAGCGGTACACTTGAAACGTGCCTTCTCTCGATGCCATCACCGCGCAGCGCGGCGGCTCCCCCGCCCGCACGCTGCTCCTCGCGATCGCCGTCGCGGTGTGTTCATGCGCTCGTGCCCAGGGCCCCCGTCTGATGGACCAGGAGCAGTACCGCGACCGCCTGCACGCCATGTGGCTCGGGCAGGTCATCGCCAACTGGACCGGGCGTCGGACAGAGGGAGCCCGGATCAACCCGCCGTTCTACACCGATGCCGATTGGGGCACCGGCAACATCCAGTGGGTCTTGCAGGACCCCTGGCTCGCCGACGACGACACCGACGTCGAGTACGTCTATCTGCATCTGATGACCCAGCACGCCACGACCCGCCTCGCACCGGACCAGATCGCCGCGGGCTGGATCGCCCACATGGACCCGGTGTACATCTGGGTCTCCAACAAGGCGGCCTGGCGCCTCATGACCGATCGGGGCATGGCCCCGCCCGCCACCGGGCTCTCGGTCGCCAACGAGTGGTGGCTCATGATCGATGCCCAGCTCACCACCGAGTTCTACGGCGCCATCGCCCCAGGCATGCCCGAGCACGCCCTCGACCTGGCCGACCTGCCGATCGCCAACGTCGCCTCCGGGCACGCGGCCCACGCGGCCCAGGCGTTCGTTGTCATGTACGCGATGGCCTCGCAGGTCGATCCCGGGCTCTCCGGGCGGGACCGCGCGCTCTGGCTGGTCGACCGGGCCCGCGCCTACGTGCCCGACACGTCCAAGGCCGCCGACATCATCGATTTCGTTCGCGCCGACTTCCTGGCCAACCCGGACGTCAACGACTGGGAGGCGACGCGCGACCGGATCTGGGAGAGGTACCAGGGCAGCGCCGCCGCCAACGGGTTCAAGTACCGCGACTGGTTTGAGTCCTCGGTCAACTTCGCCACGACGATTATGGCGCTGCTCTACGGCGAGGGCGACTATTCACGCACCGTCCAGATCGCGACGCTCTCGGGCTGGGACTCGGACAACCCGGCCGCGACGCTCGGCGGGCTGCTGGGGCTCATGCTCGGCACGCAGGCGATCCGCGACGAGTTCCCCGGGACGCCCCTCTCCGACCGCTTCAACGTCCAGGTCACCCGCAACAACCTGCCCGACTATCTGCCCGACCCGCAGGCCGACGACACCCTCTCCATGATGGCCGATCGGATGATGCCGCTCGTCGAGGAGGCGATCCTCGACGCGGGCGGGCTCGCCGACGCGGACGATCGCCTGTGGCTGCTGCCCCCGCTGGTGACGCCGAGCCCGCCCACGGCCAGCCCGGTCGCCCGCCTCGCGCTGCGAAGCGCGAATCTCGGCGTCCTCCTCGCGGGGGGCACGGTCGTCCCGTCGGTGTTCGCCCCCTCCGCTCCGCCGGTCAACTACGGCTACGCCGACCCCACGCTCTTCAGCAACGCCTACGAGCAGGACGCGCGCGGCCTGGAGGATCTCACCCGTCGCCAGTGGTACTACTCCAGCCAGAACCACGCATCGTCCCCGGGGACGCCCCAGTGGTTTGCAGTGACCTACTCGCAGCCTGTCGAGGTCCACACCGTGCGCCTCATCGAGGGCGACCACTTCCCGTATCCCACGCGGACCGAGGCCGATGGGGGGTGGTTTGTCGATCTCGAGATCGACGTACTCCAGGGCGGGTCGTGGGTGCCCGTTGCCTTCTCGGGAGCAGAAGCCCTGGATCCCATCGTGCCGTACCAGATCCTCCACCTGGAACTCGCCACGCCCGTGATCGCCTCGGGCATCCGGGTCCGCGGGCACGCCGGCGGCGCCGACGGGTTCGTGACCCTCTCCGAACTCGACGCCCTCTCAGCACCGATTGCGGTCGCTCGCCAAACGTTCGATCTCAATGCCGACGACTCAATCGACGTCCACGACCTTTACGACTGGCACGCCGCCCCGATCGACCTGAACGCCGATCGCCAGGCCGACGCCGCCGACCGCGAGTACCTGGAACGCGCCGTCCGTTGGCGCGAGCGGATCGATTTGGAATCCGGGCGTCGCTGACGATCGCACGCGGCCGATCGCGCGAGCCGCGAGCCAGCGTCCTCACCGGCTCGGCTGGATGCTCGGCGTGTCCCGCGGCGCGATCGGCCCGAAGTCGTCCCCGAACAGCGCGGCCGCGAAGTCCGAGCGGGCCGCCTGGCGGTCCGTGATCGGCCCGGCCGCGTCGCCCCGCAGGAACTGGCGGATCAGGCGCCGGTCCTCGTCAAGGGCCGCGGCCTCCTGCTCGCCCATCCTCCTCAGATCGTCGTACCACTGGCGCGTCTGGACCGTCAGCATCCGCCCCTTGTCCAGCATCGCCATGCGGTCGGCGATGGTGAACGCCGAGTCCATCTCGTGCGTCACCACAACCGATGTCACGCCCAGTTTCTTCGACAGGTCCACGATCAGCGTGTCGATCTGGGCGCTCGTGACCGGGTCCAGCCCCGCCGACGGCTCGTCGTAGAACAGGATCTGCGGGTCGAGGGCCAGGGCCCGGGCCAGCCCGGCCCGCTTCTTCATGCCGCCCGAGATCTGGCTGGGGTACTTCTGGGCCGCCTCACGCAACCCCACGAGCTCGAGCTTGATCTGCACCTGGATGTCGATGATGTCGCGGTCGAGGTCGGTGTGCTCGCGGATGGGCAGGGCGACGTTGTCGTAGATGGTCATCGAGTTGAACAGCGCGCCCGACTGGAACAGGATGCCGAACTTCTTGCGGACCTCGTTCATCTTGGCCTCGCGCAGGCCGCAGATGTTCTGGCCGAACAGGCGGATCTCGCCTCCGTCGGCGGGGAACGAGCCGATCATGAGGCGCAGCGTCGTTGACTTGCCCGAGCCAGACCCCCCCATGATGACCATCGTCTCGCCCTTGCGGACGTCGAGCGTGATCCCCTCGAGCACGGTCTGCCCGCCGAACTTCTTCACGACGTTGCGGAGGGAGATCACCGGTTCGGCGTGGGGCTCGGCGTCGGGCGTGGTCGGGCTCACGGGCCAAGCATACGGGACCTGCGGATCAAGAGGAATCACCGCCGAGGCGCAGAGGGCGCAGCGCGTGGCCGAGACTCGGATCGGGCGGGACGGTCCCTGGGCCTCCGGGTTCCTCCTCTGTGGCTCGGCTCCCCCGCCTCGACGGAGTGGCTCTCTCTGCGCTCTCTGCGCCTCGGCGGTGAGTCTCTCTGGCTCGCGCCGATTGGTCGGGAGAGAGGGTGCAAGCGAGCCGCCCGCAACCGCCACGCCCCGCCGCCGCTACCGTGGTGCGATGACCGCGGGCGGGTTCGAGCGATTGCCGGCACCGGGGGCCGCGCCGCACGAGGGCGAGCGCGTCCTGCTGGCCCTGCGCCCGCACCCCGTGACCATCCTGCTGCGGTCATGGTTCGCGGTCGCGATCCTGATCCTCTATCTCGCGGTGCTCGCGCCGATGGTGCGCCGGGCCAGCGGGGCGACGGTCTCGTTCAGCCTGCTGTGGGCCGCGATCCTCGTGGCCGTCGTGCGCGTCGGCGTCGAGGTTGTTCGCTGGTACGGGCGGCGCTACATCCTGACCGACCGGCGCGTGATCTCGAACGACGGCGTGTTCCAGCGCTGGCGGGCCGAGGTGCCCCTGGCCCGCGTCCAGAGCATCGCCCAGCACCGCACCCTGGTCGAGCGACTGCTCGGGCTGGGCACCGTCGGCGTGTCGTCGGCCTCGGCCCTGGCCCTCGAATCCGTGTGGATCTCGATCGCAAAGCCCGACGCCGCCATGCGAGCGATCCGCGCCGCGAGCGATCAGCGCAAAGGCGAAGCCACCGATCCACATTCTCCGCCAGCGTTCCCCCAGCGAACACGCCCCGAGGAGGCCCCGACGCCGGACCATCCGCCCCGCCCGCTGGTCATCGGCCTTGTCGGCGGCATCGGCGCGGGCAAGAGCCAGGTCGCGCGCCACCTGCTCGTGTACGGCGCCGTGATCTCCGACTCCGACGCCCGCGCCAAAGAGATGCTCGACCGCCCCGACGTCCGGGCCACGCTCCAGAAGTGGTGGGGGGATGGCGTGCTCGACGACGCCGGGCGGGTTGATCGAAGGGCTCTGGCCGCGATCGTGTTCGCCGATCCCGAGCAAAGGACCCGCCTCGAGGAACTGATCCACCCGCTGCTGCGTGAGGGACGCGAGGCCCTCAAGCGCCAAGCCGCCGCGGAAGGCACGCCGATCGTCGTCATCGACGCGCCGCTGCTGCTGGAAGCCGGCATCGACGACGAGTGCGACGAGGTCTGGTTCGTGGACGCCCCGCGTGACGTCCGCCTCACGCGCGTCCGCGATTCGCGCAACTGGGACGAGGGCGAGCTCGCACGCCGCGAGGCCGCCCAGATGCCCCTCGACCAGAAGTTGGCCCGAGCCCACCGGATCATCCCCAACGACGACGACGAGTGCACGCTGGCCTCGCGCGTCGAAGCCGCGGCCCGGGCCGCGCTGGCCGCGCACACGAGCCGATCGAGCACCTCGCGTGCCTCAGCGGACGCCCCCGCATCGGTCGCCAAACGACCCGGCGACGGGTCCGCCCCCCCAACTTCTTCTGGGTTGGCTTGACCCGCCAGCCGATGTATACTCCAGCAACGTTCGGGCCGACGCCCGCCGAGGCGATCTCCGGCCGCGAGCCCACCCGGGCATCGCTCCGAAGGCCGCACGCGGACGCCCCCGAACCCCGCACACAGGCGACCACCCGCAGTTCCTCCGCCGCCGGGCCCACGCCCGCGGGCCGGGCCGTTCCGCGGATGGGCACGCCCAGGCACGATTCCTCGGTGGGACACCTCCCGCCCCTTTCCCTCCCTCATGCTCGCAATCCCCGCTCGTGATCCCCCGATCGTGGTGGGTCCGGGGAAAGCCAGGAGCGGAGCCAGTCCACGCCGACCTCGCCTGTGAACAGGCAGGCGCGGCACGCCCCCGGGCCGGGGCGCATCGGCCCATCCCCCCCGTCCATCGCCGCGCCGCGATTGCTCTCCCTAGAGCCAGCCGCGCCAGGCCCGAGTCGAGTTCTGTTCCACAGACCCCCGAGACCAGCATGGCCAAGTCAGCACACGTGGCGGACGACAGCTCTTCCGACACCCCCGCCCGCACGACCCGTCGCCGCACCACCAAGGCCGCCGAGCCCAAGGGCGAGGCGGACACCAGGGCGGCCACCAAGGCCGAGCCCAAGCCCGCGGCCAAGGGCGAGTCGCGCGATGACAAGCCGACGCCCCGCCCGGTGATCCCGGCGATGGCCCCGGCCCCGAGGCCGCCGCAGCGCAGCGAGGCCAAGCCCGAGGGGCGTCCCGAAGGGCGTCCGGAGCCACGCCCGGAGCAGCGTTCCGACGGTCCGCAGCAACGCGAAGGCCGCGAGGGCCGAGACGATGGACCGCGCCCCGATCGGCGCGAGGGCCCGCCCCAGAACCGGCCCGACCAGCGCGATCACCGCGACCAACGTGACGGCCGTCCAGACAACCGTCCCGATCGAGGTGCCGACCGCGGCCCCGACAACCGTTCCGACCGCCCCTGGTCCAACAACCCCCAGGGCGACTCACGCCTCGGACGCCGCAAGCGCAAGAAGAAGCGCGGTCAGGGCGGCGGCTTCGAGGGTGGTGGCGGCGGCGGCGGTGGGGGTGGCCAGCGCTACCTCCCGCACGGCCTGCCCAGCGACGAGGAACTCGAGCGCGAGGCCGCCGAACTCGAACGCATCGCCGCCAACGCCGACCCGGCCATGCTCAAGGAGGCCATCTCCATCGGCGAACTCCAGCGCATGCCGCTGGAGGAACTCCACGAGTACGCCGCCAAGGAGGGCCTCGAGGACTTCCACGCCCTCTCACGCCAGGACCTGATCTTCAAGGTGCTCAAGGCCCGCGCCATGAAGCAGGGCCTCATGTACGGCGACGGCACCCTCGAGATCATGCCCGACGGCTTCGGCTTCCTCCGATCCCCCGAGCAGTCCTACCTCCCCGGCCCCGACGACATCTACGTCAGCCCCTCCCAGATCCGGCGCTTCGGCCTGCGTCGCGGCATGGAGGTCAAGGGCGCCATCCGCCCGCCCAAGGAGAGCGAGCGATACTTCGCGCTCCTGCGCGTCGAGCAGGTCAACGCCGGCGAACCGGGACGCATCCACGACCTGGTGCCGTACGAGGAACTCACGCCCCTGCACCCCGAGGAACGGTACATCCTCGAGGACGAGCCGGACGGCATCGAGTGCCGCGTGGTGGACCTGGTCACGCCCATCGGCAAGGGCCAGCGCATGCTGATCGTGGCCCCGCCGCGGACCGGCAAGACGGTGCTGCTGCAGAAGATGACCCAGTCGATCACGAAGAACGCCCCGGACGTGAAGATCATCGTCCTGCTGGTCGACGAGCGTCCCGAAGAGGTCACCGACTTCAAGCGCCACTCCGACAAGAGCGTCGAGGTCGTCGCCAGCACGTTCGACGAGCCTTCCAGCCGGCACGTCGCCGTGGCCGAGGTGGTGATCGAGAAGGCCAAGCGCATGGTCGAGTTCGGCCAGCACGTGGTCATCTTCCTGGACTCGATCACCCGCCTGGCCCGGGCCTACAACGCCGAGATGCCCCACTCCGGCAAGATCATGACCGGCGGCCTCGACTCCAACGCCCTGCAGAAGCCCAAGAAGTTCTTCGGCGCGGCCCGCGCCATCGACGGCGGCGGCTCGCTCACCATCATCGGCACCGCCCTGGTCGACACCGGCTCCAAGATGGACGAGGTCATCTTCGAGGAGTTCAAGGGCACCGGCAACGCCGAACTCCACCTCGACCGCAAGCTGATGGACAAGCGCATCTACCCCTGCATCGACATCGGCGCCTCCGGCACCCGGCGCGAGGAACTGCTGCTGGACAAGAAGGAACTCGAACTGGTCCACCGCCTCCGCAAGGTCCTCTCCGACATGAACGTCGTGGAGGCCATGGAACTGCTCCGAACCCGCCTCAAAAAGTTCAAGACCAACGCCGAGTTCCTGATGAACATGGCGATGGGGGCGTGAGAAACGACAACCAGTCCCGTTCCGCGAGTTCTCCGCGTGCCGGATGCAATCCCACCGCCCGCGCATGATCGGTATTTGTTCAGTACAGCTCGTTCGTGGACTCGCGTAGTTCGCGCGACTTCGGGGGTTCAGCCCGTTCTCTCTCAATCCTCTGCCAACCGGGGAAGGCCGGCGATCGGCCGGCCGGGTTGGCTCGACCGTTTGCCACCCCCCCAACCCCACCTATACTCCCACGTCCGGCGGTGGTCGGCGGCCGGATTGTGGTGATCCTTCAGGCGAGAGACACGCCGCTCGGCGTCCGAGCGGTCGATCGTCGCCTACTGATCTCCCCCAAGCGCCCTGTGGCGTCATCGGCGGGCTTGGCCCGCGACCGACCCGATGCCGCCGGTGCCGCTGCCGCGTCAGAGGTTTCCCATGTCCACCGTCGCCGCCAATCCCGGCCAGTCCTCCGGCACCTCGCTGGTGCAGGACCTCATCGAGGCCGGCATCCACTTCGGCCAGCGCTCCAGCGCCTGGAACCCGCGGATGCAGCCGTATATCTACGGCAAGCGCAGCGGCATCCACATCATCGACATCAAGGAGACCGTCAAGGGCCTCCTGCTGGCCAAGAAGTTCATCCGCCAGTGCGTCGCCAATGGCAAGGACGTGTGCTTCATCGGCACCAAGCGCCAGGCCAAGGACGTGCTCATCCAGCGCTGCACCGACGCCAAGCAGCCGTTCGTCACCGAGCGCTGGCTCGGCGGCACGCTGACCAACTTCCGCACCATCCGCCTCCGCCTCAAGCGCCTCGAGGAACTCGAGGCCATCGAGAAGAACGACAACTTCCAGTCGTACTCGAAGAAGATGGAGTCCCAGCTCCGGCGCGAGATGCGCAAGATCAAGCGCAACCTCGAGGGCATCCGCACGATGGAGAAGCTCCCGGGCGCGCTGGTGGTCATCGACGTCAAGAACGAGATCACCGCCATCAAGGAGGCCCGCAAACTGGGCATCCCCACCATCTGCCTGCTCGACACCGATGGCGACCCCGAGATGGCCGACATCCCGATCCCCGGCAACGACGACTCGATGCGGTCGATCGACGTGGTGATCCGGGAACTGTGCCTGGCGGTCGCCGAGGGGCGCCAAGAGCGAGAGATGTCCCGCCCGCAGGACGCTGGCGAGGGCGCACCGCCCCAGGGTGAGGGCCCGCGCCGCAGCCGACGGGCCCAGTTCCGCTCCGACGAGGCCCCGGCCGCCCCGTCCGACGACGAGACCCCCGCCCGCGAGGCTTCCCGCGCCGAACCGGCCCGCGCCGGCGCCGAACGCGCCCAGTGATCCAAGCAATCCACCACGGAGACACAGAGACACGGAGGCAGGACATGGGCCAGACCCCGCGGCCCGCCGCGCGATCGCAGCCTCCCCGCCGGTCCCCCTTCGTGCCTCCGTGTCTCCGTGGTGAGTCCATCAGACCAAGGGCGACCATACAGCCCGCCGACCAGTGAGAGAGCACCGATGAGCGACATCAGCGCCAAAGTCGTCATGATGCTTCGGAACAAGACCGGCCTCCCGATGATGGCCTGCAAGGAGGCCCTGGCCGAGGCCGGCGGCGACGCCGACAAAGCCGAGGAACTCCTCCGCAAGAAGCTCAAGGGCAAGATGGAGACCCGCTCCGACCGCCCGGCGGGCGAGGGGCGCATCGGCATCGCGGTCAACGAGGGCGCGGGCACCGGCGCCGTCGTCGAGATCCGCTGCGAGACCGACTTCACCGCCAAGAACGAGAAGTTCATCAAGGCCGTCAAGGACATCGCCGGCATGGCCCTCCTGGCCGCCGGCGGCGAGGTCGGCGTCACCCCGGACATGACCGCGATCCTCGACGACCTCCGCGCCTCCACCGGCGAGAACATCTCCTACGCCCGCGGGCACAAGATCTCCGGCGAGACCGGCACCACCGCCTTCGGGCAGTACGTCCACCACGACGGCAAGACCGGCGTGCTCATCCAGGCCGAGGGTTCGATCAACGACGAGACCCTCCGCCAGATCTGCATGCACGTCACCGCGGCCACGCCCCGCCCCGTGGGCGTCACCGCCGACGACATCCCCGCCGAGATCGTCGAGAAGGAGCGCCGCTTCCGCGTCGAGCAGGCCATCGAGTCCGGCAAGCCCAAGGAGATCGCCGAGAAGATGGTCGAGGGCGGCATGAAGAAGTTCTACGGCGAGATCGCCCTGATGGAGCAGCCCTTCGTCATGGACCCCGCCAAGACCGTCGGCGACCTCGTCGGCGCCAAGGCACGCCTCATCACCTTCTTCCGCTGGCAGGTCGGCGAGACGGCCTGAGGCCCGGTCGTGACACTCTCCGCCGCAAGCATCATCGCGGGGTACGCCTCCAGGGCCGTGCTCCGCGATGTTTCGTTTGCGGTCCAGCCGGGCCGCCTGGCTGCGATCATCGGACCCAACGGCGCGGGCAAGACCACGCTCCTGCGCGTCCTGCTCGGCGTGCTCGGCCCCACTGGCGGCGCGGTGACGCTCGCCGACCGCCCACTCGCCTCCATCCCTTCACGTGAGCGAGCCCGCGCCATCGCGTTCATTCCCCAGGCCTCGTCGCCCGCGCTGGCGTACTCCGTCCGCCAGGTCGTCGCGCTCGGGCGTCTGGCGATCAACGAACCTCGCCAGGTTCGCGACGAGGCCGCCCGCGCCGCCCTGTCGCGCGTCGGCATGCTCGACCGGGCCGACGAGCCGCTCGGCTCGCTCAGCGCGGGCCAACAGCAACGCGTCCTGCTCGCCCGGGCCTTGGCCCAGCTCGACGCCGCCGGAGCGCGTCCAACCGATGCCGCGGCTCCTTCACCCCGCCGCCCCCGATTCCTCCTCGCCGACGAGCCGGTCTCGGCCATGGACCCGCGCCACGCCATCGCCTCGATGGGCGTCCTCAAAGACCTGGCGGCCACCGGCGTCGGCGTCGCGGTCGTCCTCCACGACTTCGCCCTCGTTGCCCAGTTCGCCGATGACGTCCTGCTGCTCGACGCCGATGGACGCGTCGCCGCCGCCGCCCCGCCCGCCGACGTGCTGGCCCCGCCCGTGCTCGAACGCGTCTTCCAGACGCCGTTCGCCCTTGCGACCGTTCCCGGGACCGCCGATACCCCGCCGATCCCGCTGGCCTCACCCCGCCCGACCGCCGACTAGACTCTCCCAGCGATGACCACCCAGCAGATCATCCGCCTTGCCATCTTCGCCCTGATCTTTGTGGTGCCCGTGGCCATCCGGATCATGAAGGCCGCCCAGGAGCAGGCCCACAAGCGCCGCATCGAGCAGGTCCGCCAGGCCCAGGTTCAGGAGGCCATGCGCACCGGCCGCTCGGTCGAAGAGGTGATGGCCGCCCAGATGGGCGTTTCCTATCCCCAGGGGTCCCCGCCCCCGGTCGTGGCCCCGCCCGCCCCCGTTCCGCAGGGCCAATCGCCCCAGGATCGCCTCCGCGAACTGGCCGCCCGACGCCAGGCCCAAATCGACGCCATGCGCCGCCAGCGGGCCCAGGGTGGCTCGCCACCCGCACCGCCTCAGCAGCCCCGCCCGTACAGCCCGCCGCGAGGCCAGCAGCGCCAGCCCCAGCGACCCAACCCATACCAGGCCGCCCAGTCACGCCGTCAGTCCCCGCCCGCACCCCAGGTCCGCGCCGCCCCCTCCTTCGAAGAGGAGGCCCGCCGCCTCGCAGCCGACGCGAGCGCCACACCCGCGGCACCCCGCCGGGCCGTCGAGCCGCCGGCTGCGGGCGTCTCTCGATCGCGAGGCACCGTCGGCCGGGCCGATCTGCGCCGTGCCGTGATGCTGCGTGAGATCCTGGACAAGCCGCTCGCGCTCCGCGGGCCGGACTCGGGGGCGTAGAACGCCGCGAGTGCCCGCCGAGCGACCGTCAGCCCCCCATCAGAACCGTCGGGCACCCCGGCGGCGCGACCGGCGACGTCAACGGCACGCCCGTCACCGCGTGGACCCCGCTGGCGATATCGCCCACGCGCGCCGCCATCCGCCCCTGGATCAGCACCGTCGCGCTGCCCTTCGAGATCGCCCCGATCAGCGTCGCGCCCGACACGACATCGCCGATCACCGAGGCGGGCATGCTCCCGATGAGCACCGTCGCGACGCCCGGCCCGGTGATCGGGTCGCCGGTCACGGTCATGTCGCCGACGCGGGCCGCGGGCTGTCCCATCGTGACCTCCGGTGTCCGTCCTCGGGCGGTCGCGCTCGACCCGCCACGCCCAGTGTACATGCCCCGACGATTCCTGTCCCCAACGCGGCACAACCTCGCCCCCGCGGCGTCATGTCCCCCAATGCCGCGCCCGACGCATGTCGGGGCGATCACCCCCGGGTTCCTGCCACAATCGTGCTCGAATCTCGATTCGGCGGCGCGAGGCCGGAAAGATGGAGCGTTGGAATCCCCAGAAAGAGGACACGCCGCGTCCGCAGCCCGGACCGGCGGTATCAGAACCAACGGGTCGGCGCGGCTCTCGCGCGCCGCGGGCAACCACCTCGGAACGACCGAGAACATCGGGGGCGACGTGTGCTGAAGTGGGCCGTGGGCATCGTGATCGTGCTGGTCTTGCTGGCGGGGGCCGCCGGCTTCGTCGTCACCTCTACCCCGCTCGGGATGGCGCTGCTTACGGGGGGCGCCCGCGAGCCAGAGGCAACCGAAGTGCGTGTCTCCGAGGCGACGCGCGGCCCGCTGATCCGCACCGTCAACGCGCCTGGCGTCATCGAGCCGCGCGTCCAGGTCGAGATCAGCGCCAAGGTCTCGGCCCGCATCCTCGAACTGCCCTTCCGCGAGGGCGCGGTCGTCCAGGAGGGCGACGTGATCGCCCGCCTCGACCCCGAGGAACTCTCATCCCGACTCGACTCGGCCCGGGCCCAGCTGCGGGCCAGCGAAGCGGGGCTCCAGGCCGACCTCGCACGCCTCCAGGGCTCGCGTGCCGCGCTGGCCCAGGCCACCTCGGAATACGGCCGCCAGCGCGAACTTGCCGACACTGGCGACATCGCGCGCTCGGTCCTGGACCAGGCCGAGGCCGCGTTCCTCCAGGCCCAGAGCAACGTCGCGGGCCTCGAAGCCGGCATCGAGAGCGCCCGGGCCCAGATCGCCATCTCCCAGGCCCAGATCGACGAGGCCCAGAAGAACCTCAACAACGCCATCGTCCGCGCCCCCATGGCCGGCGAGATCACCGACCTGCGCGTCGAGGTCGGCGAGGTCGTGCTCGGCACGCGCGACAACATGGGCACCGTGATGATGGTCATCGCCGACCGCTCCCGCATGCTCGTCAAGGCCCAGGTCGACGAGTCCAACATCGCCCAGATCGCCGCCGGGCAGCGCGTCCGCGTCTACATCAACGCCTACGAGGACCGCCAGTACGAGGGCGTCGTCGAGCGCGTCGACCTGACCCGCCAGATCGCCCAGGGCGGCACCGGCTTCTTCGAGACCGAGATCGCCCTGGCCATGGGCGAGGGCGAGCGCCTCTTCTCGGGCCTGACCGCCAACGTTGACATCGAGGTCCAGACCTTCGAGAACGCCCTCAAGGTTCCCAGCCAGTGCGTGCTCGACCGGCGCGTGGATGAACTGCCGAGCAACATCACCGCCGGCAACGCCCAGATCGATCCCAACAAGACCTTCTGCCGCATCGTCTACCGCATGGTCGACGGCAAGGCGGTCGCCACCCCCGTCACCGTCGGCGCCAGCGACCTGACCGACACCGCGATCCTGGGCGGCCTCAACGAAGGCGACACGATCGTCAGCGGCCCGTACCGCGTCCTGATCTCGCTGATCCACGAGGACCGGATCAGGATCGAAGGAGCCACTCCGACGAACGCGCCGGGCACCGAGCCGAACGCGGAGGCCGCGGAGTCCGACGCGGAGAACGCGGAGGCTGATGCTGGGTCAGAACCCGCGGAAAACACTGAGCCGACCCAGGCCGCGAACGGCTGAACAGCCAAGGACCCCGTCCAACCAACCGACACATCCCACCATCCACTCACCCCCGTTCTCCGCTCTCCGAACCCTCGTCTTTCCTCCGCGTCCTCCGCGTCCCCCTCCGCGCCTCCGCGTTCCTCCCAGCGTCCCATGGGCATCGAGATCCGCCAACTCGAAAAGGTCTACAAGATGGGCGTGGAGAAGGTCCACGCCCTCCGCGGCATCGACCTGACCATCAACGACAACGAGTACGTCGCCATCATGGGCGCCTCGGGCTCGGGCAAGTCGACGCTCATGAACATCCTGGGCTGCCTCGACCGACCCACCAGGGGCACCTACCTGCTCGACGCCAAGCCCGTCCACAGAATGGGCCAGTCCCGCCTGGCACGCATCCGCAACGAGAAGATCGGCTTCGTGTTCCAGTCCTTCGAGCTGCTCTCCCGCGCCTCGGCCCTCAAGAACGTCATGCTCCCCCTGCTCTACTCCCGACGCGCTTGGCTCACCGCGCGCGGGCGGGCCAAGAGAGCCCTCGACAAGGTCGGCCTCCGCGACCGCATGCGCCACCGCCCCAACCAGCTCTCAGGCGGGCAGCGACAGCGCGTCGCCATCGCCCGCGCCCTGGTCGGCAACCCCTCCATCCTGCTGGCCGACGAGCCCACCGGCAACCTCGACTCCAGGACCACCGACGAGATCGTCGCGCTGTTCAAGGCCCTGCACGACGAGGGACAGACCATCGTGCTGGTCACCCACGAGGAGGACGTGGCGGGATATGCCAAACGCATCGTCCGCCTCCGCGACGGCCTGATCGTCTCCGACCTGCCGACCGATCAGGACCCCATCCACCGCGCCTGGAAGGAACGCGTCGCCGCAGGCCTCGCGCCGACCAAGGCCGCGCCCGTGGGCAAGCCCGCGGCCCCCGGCGCCGGAGCGAGATCCGAAGCCGTCGAAGAGGACCCTGCCGACACCAGCGACGACGCCGACGCCCCCCTCATCGAGGCCCGCCCCGACCCGCGCCTCGCCTCCCGCGCCCTGGCGGAGGAGGACCGCTGATGTTCCTGTTCCGCCTCCTCTTCCAGACCGTCTTCCTCGCCCTGGGCCAGATCTGGGCCAACAAGGGCCGGGCCGTGCTCACCAGCCTGGGCATCATTATCGGCGTCGCGTCGGTCATCGCCGTGATCGCCTCGCTCGACGGCATGAAGCAGTACGTGCTCGGGCAGGTCGAGACGTTCGGCGCCCGCAAGATGTGGATCTGGGGCTACGTCCCGCGCGAGATGCGCACCACCGTCTCCTGGGACTCGGTCCGCATGAATCTCTCCGAGGCCGAGCGCATCATCGAGAACTGCCCGTCCATCTCCGCCCTCACGCCCGTGACCGACGGACGCTGGGACGTCACCGCCGGGCGCGTCACCCAGCCCGCCGTCCGCGTCACCGGCATCTGGCCCGAGTGGCACGAGATCGAGAACCGCACCGTCCTCCGCGGGCGCCCCTTCCTCCGCATCGACGAGGACGAACGCCGCCAGGTCTGCCTCATCAACGAGAAGGCCATCGACGAGCTCGAACTCGACATCGACCCCGTCGGCGACTTCCTGCTCATCGACGGGCGCCGCTTCCTCATCGTCGGAATTGTCGAGACCAAGGAACTCGGCCCCATGTTCGGCGGGGGCGAGGCCCAGAGCGAGGTCTTCGTCCCCTTCTCCACCGCCTACACCATGAACCCCTACGACTGGATCCTGTTCATGGCCCAGCTGCGCACGCCAGAACTGGCCGAGGAAGCCCGCGAAGAGGTCCGCTTCACCCTCCGCAAGGCCCGCAACCTCGGCCCGGAGGACGCCGACACCTTCAACCTTGAGATCCTCCAGACCGCCATCGACCAGTTCAACCAGATCGCCGCGGTCATCACCCTCATCGCCGGCGGCGTCGTCTCCATCTCGCTGCTGGTCGGCGGCATCGGCATCATGAACATCATGCTCGTGTCGGTCAGCGAGCGCACACGCGAGATCGGCCTGCGCAAGGCCGTCGGGGCCAAGCCCAGCACGATCCTCCTGCAGTTCCTGGTCGAGGCCGTCGTGCTCTGCTCGTTCGGCGGCGCGATCGGCGTCTCGATCGGCCAGGCCCTGATCCTGGGGCTCACCGCCATCCCCGATTCCCCGCTCAGCGACGCCCAGGTTCCCCCGTGGGCGATCATGCTGGCGTTCGGGTTCTCCGGCGGCGTCGGCGTGGTCTTCGGCATGTTCCCGGCGATCAAGGCCGCGCGCCTGGACCCGATCGTCGCGCTGCGCCATGAGTAAGCCCTGTTTGCGATCAATCAAGAAGCAGTCAACACAGAGGCACAGAGACGCAGAGCCCGATCCGGAGGGCTTGCTCAGTCGAACCAGGCTTCGCCTCCCTCGGATCTCTGTGTTTCTGTGCCTCTGTGTTGAAGAACTCCTCCTTGAAACCGACGGAGCCTTCCGAGTATGACCCGCACCGTCGCACTCCCCCTCGCCGCCGGCCTCCCGCTCGCGCTCCTGGCCGCCGGTTGCGCGTCCTCGGCCAACCCCTTCCGCACCGTGCTCGACGACTACGGCCAGCGCGTCGACCTCGACCGCCTCCGCAACATCGCACCCATGGACCCCGCCGGATTCCGCCACGAGGACCAGGCCATGCCCTCCACGCCCGAGGCCTACCTCGGGCGGTTCCAGAACGTCGAGCAGGCCGAACTCTCCATCGAGGAGGCCCGGGCCTCGGCCATCTCGCACAACCTGAACCTCCAGGTCTCCCTGCTCGAACCCACCATCGCCGGGCAGTCCGTCGACGAGGAGGAAGCCCGCTGGGAGTCCACCTTCAACCTCGGCGCCACCCTCGCCTCCAACGACTCGCCCACAGGCTCCCGACTCGACAGCGCCCAGTCCGACTTCGCACGCGTCGAGCCCTCCTTCGACATCCCCATGCGCACCGGCGGCTCCGTCTCGGTCGGCCTGCCCGTCAGCCGCAACCAGACCAACAACGAGTTCTCCACGCTCAACCCCGCGTACACCAGCGACCTCGAGATCTCGCTGACGCACCAACTGCTCCGAAACGCCGGCCGCCGCGCCAACACGCATTCACTGCGCATCGCCGCGTACAACAGCCAGATCTCCAGCGCCAACACCCGCCTCCAGGTCATCCAGCAGCTCAGCGCCGTGGATCGCCAGTACTGGGCCCTCTTCGGCCAGCGCCAGGCCCTGGTCGTCCGCGAGGAGGAGTACCGCGTCGCCGAGGCCCAGCTCGCCCGCGCCCAGCGCCAGTTCAACGCCGGCTCGGTCGCGCAGATCGAGGTCACCCGCGCCGAGTCCGGCCTGGCCGACCGGATCGACGGCATCATCCGCGCCCGCACCAACATCACCACCGCGCAGCGCGAACTCAAGCGCATCATCAACATCCCGGGCCTCGACGTCGAGTCCGGCACCGAACTCGTGCCCACCAGCCCGCCCGACCCCGCCCGCTTCCGCTTCGACCGCGACGCCCTCGCCGCCGAGGCGGTCGACCAGCGCATGGAGATGCTCGAACTCGAGCTCCGCCTGCTGGCCGACGCCTCGAGCATCCAGTTCGCCCGCAACCAGACGCTCCCGCTGCTCTCGCTCCAGGCTCTCTACCGCCTCAACGGCCTCGGGCCCGACTTTGGCGAGTCCATCGAGACCACCGCCGAGAACGAGTTCGAGGACTGGTCGCTCTCGCTCAACGCCTCCATCCCGATCGGCAACGAGGCCGCGCTGGCGCGCCTCCGCCAGGCCGTGCTGACGCGCGTCCAGCGCCTCAACACCCGCGCCGCCCGGGCCCAACTGATCCGCCAGGAGGTCTTCGACGCCATCGACGAGGTCGAGGCCGGCTGGCAGCGCATCATGGCCGCACGCCAGAGCGTCGTGCTCAACGTCCGCTCGCTCGAGGCCGAGCAGCGCCAGTTCGACGTCGGCGCCTCGACCTCCACCGACGTGCTCGACGCCTCGGCCGCCCTGGCCGTCGCACGCCTCGCCGAGATCCAGGCCATCGTCGACTACCAGATCGCGCTGGTCGACCTGGCCGCGGCCACCGGCACCCTCATCGGCTCGGCCCGAGTCCGCTGGGAACCCACGCCGTATGACCCCGCCATGGGCGAGTTCGTGCCCGACTCGCTCCGCGAGCCGTGGGCGGCCCAGGACGCCGACAACGACGAGGGCTGACGCGCGGGCCAGGTGCACTCCATTGTGCCACGGCCTTCGGGGCTCCAGCCGAAGGTCGTGCCGAAACGGACGGACGCCCAACGCGTGGCATGCCTGTGGCTCTGCACAGGCATGACGAGTGTGCAACCCGTCCCGTTCATCGAGCATGCTTGCTCCGAGCAGCAAGCATGCCACACGTCGGCGCCGCCACTCCTCGGGGCCGCTCGGCTCTATCCTGCTCCCATCGCCGCCGCCGCCGCCATCTCCTTGGCCACGCCCCTCGCCGACGTTCCCGGCCTCACGCCGCGGACCGCCGCCGACTTGGCCACGCTCGGCCTGACCAACGTCGGCCGCCTCCTGGCCCATCTGCCCATGCGCCACGAGCGCCACGAGGCCGAGGCGCCCATCGGCTCGCTGCAGGTCGGGCACATCGTCTCGGCCCGCGGGCAGATCACCGCCACGCGCCTGGCCGGCCGGCGCGGCAAGGGGCGCTTCGAGGCCGTCCTTATGGACGACTCCGGACGCCTCGACCTGGTCTGGTTCAACCAGGCGTTCATGCACAAGAAGGTCCACCCCGGCATGCGCGTGATCGTGCAGGGCACGCTCCGCACATACGGCCAGGGCCTCCAGCTGGCCAACCCTCGTCTCGAGGTCTTGAAGGAAGACGCCGCCGAGCCCGAGTCGCGCGACGAGCGACTCCGCCCCGTGTACCCCGCCAGCGAGCAGGTGCCGTCGCGGACCATCGAGTGGGCCATGGCCCGCGTGCTGCCGGTGGGCCTCCCGCTGCTGGAGGACCACCTGCCCGAGGCGTACCGGCGCGATCGGGCCATGCCAAGCCTCGCCGACGCGTACCGGATGCAGCACGCGCCGGAGTCGGAGGACGAGGTGGCCGCGGGGCGGCGGCGCCTGGCGTACGACGAGCTGCTGATGCTGCAACTGGGCGTGCAGATGCGCCGGGCGTACCTGCGCTCGCACCTGCGGGCCCCGGCCCTGAAGATGTCCGAGCGGATCGACGCCCACATCCGCGAGCGGTTCCCCTTCCCGCTCACGCCGGGCCAGGAATCCGTCGTTGCCGATCTGGTGCGCGACCTGACCCAGCCCGTGCCGACCAACCGCCTCATCCAGGGCGACGTGGGCGCGGGCAAGACGATTGTCGCGCTGTACGCGATGCTGATGGCCGTCGCAAGCGAGCACCAGGCCGCGCTCATGGCCCCGACCGAACTGCTGGCCGAGCAGCACTTCGCCTCGATCTCGCGCGTGCTGGCCGGCTCGCGAGTCCGTATCGAACTGCTCACGGGCGCGATCAAGGGCGACGAGCGGGCCTCGATCCTGGCCCGCCTGGGCGACGGCGAGATCGACATCCTCGTGGGCACGCACGCCCTGCTCACCGAGAAGGTCCGCTTCAAGAGCCTCGCGGTCGCGATCGTCGACGAGCAGCACCGCTTCGGCGTGCACCAGCGGGCCGCCCTGCGCGTCAAGGCCGAGGACGAACGCTCCACGCCCCACCTGCTCGTGATGACCGCCACGCCCATCCCGCGCACGCTGACCATCTCGCTGCTGGGCGACCTGGACGTCTCGGTCATCGACGGCCTGCCCCCGGGACGCCAGCCCATCGCCACCCGCGTCGTCCCGCCCGACAAACGCGCCGAGGTCTTCGACTTCCTCCGAACCCGCGTCGAGCGCGGCGAGCAGGCGTACGTCGTCGTGCCCTCCATCGAGTCCGACGAACTCGAGAGCGTCGAGAACATCCGGCGCGAACTCGAAGAGGGGCCGCTCGCCGGGCGGCGCATCTCCGCGGTCCACGGGCGGCTCTCGCCCGCGACCCGGGCCGCCGCGATGGAGCGGTTCCGGGGCGGGTCCACCGACGTGCTCATGGCCACGACCGTCATCGAGGTCGGCGTCGATGTGCCAAACGCCACGGTCATGGTCATCCTCAACGCCGACCGCTTCGGCCTGGCCCAACTCCACCAGTTGCGCGGGCGCGTCGGTCGCGGTGACAAGCCCTCGGTCTGCGTGCTCGTCGCCGAGGCCACGACTGACGACGCGACGCTCCGCCTCGACGCCGTCCGCGACACCGCCGACGGGTTCAAACTGGCCGAGAAGGACTGGGAGATCCGCGGCCCCGGCGAGCTCTTCGGCACCCGCCAGTCCGGGGCCGCCACGTTCCGCGTCGCCGACCTGTCACGCGACATCGACCTGCTCCAGATGGCCCGTCGCGACGCGACGGCGTGGATCGAGCGTTCGCCCACGCTGCACGCGCCGGCAGAGGCCCTGCTGCGGCGACGCCTGTTCAAGGCGTTCGGGCAGACGCTGGGGCTGGTGGATGTGGGGTAGCCGAACGCATGCCAGGTCCCGCTCGGGCTCGGGCATGGTGGTGGAGCCGGTGGCGCGAGCGATCGAAGGCGTGAAGACGCTGACTCGATCGCTCGCGCGATCGGCTCGATCGGGCATCGCCCACACGTCAACGGGAGTTCGCATCAGGCGCGACGCCGGCGCGGGGCCAGCAGCGGGAGGGCGAGCACGCCCAACGTCGCCGGGGTTGGCAGGACGATGAGGCTCGTGCCGGTGTAGGTGGTGGGCAGGTAGGCCCAGTGGAACTCGTTGAACGGTGGGACAATGGCGTAGACATCGGGGAACGCCGCGGAGGGCACCCAGTCGAACGAGACGGTGGTGGGCTGCAAGACGACGGGCGCGGTCCAGTCGTAGGACAAGGCCACGACCCCGGGCCAGTAGTTGTACGCCGGTGGGACAATCGGCCCGAATCCCGGGTGCGACACGAACTCATACGAAACGCCGAAAACGCTGCCGCCGATCGCCGAGCCATGGCTGGCGGGAAACGACGGTCCGTGCAATGCCAGGCGGAGGTCCGAGTAGGTGTTGGAGGCGACCCCGAGGTCATCGGTGGCGCGAAGATCCCCGCCGATTCCGGCAAGAATGCTCGAGCCGGACCTCGCGTGCCACGCTGTGACGCGAACGGACTCGCCGGGCAGCACGATACCGTCGGGGTCGTTGTGAGAGACGCCGACAGTGGCAGTCTGGGCGATCGCGGCGGTGCCGAAGAGCACCGGCAGAACAGGACACACAGGCGTTTGCATCGCAAGGCCTCCGCTCAGTTGCACGATCCGGAGTAGGCCGCCGGGAACAGGACGGGTCGTGCCTCAACGCCTCCGGCGCTGCGCGAAATAGACCGCACCGAGCACGCCCAGCGTCGCCGGGGTTGGCAGGACGATGAGGCTCGTGCCGGTGTAGGTGGTGGGCAGGAAGGCCCAGTGCAGTTCGTTGTACGGCGGAACGATCGCGTAGACATCGGGGAACGCCGCGGAGGGCGCCCAGTCGAACGAGACGGTGGTGGGCTGCGAGACGACGGGGGCGGTCCAGTCGTAGGAGAGGATCTCGATGCCGCCCCAGTTCCCGTACGCGGGCGCGATCGTCGGAACAAAGGACGGGTGGGACACAAACTCGAACTGGACTCCGCGCACTGACCCCCCCCATGACGAGCCCACAGTGCCGGGGTAGGTTGTCTGCGAAGTCGATCCGGGAAACAGATCGGTTCCAAGATTGGACGACTCTCCGAGGTCGCCCGTCGCGACCAGATCGCCGCCGACGCCCGCCAGGATGCTCGAGCCGGAACGCGTGTGCCATGCGCGAATCCGGACCGTTTCGCCGGGAGAAACGACTCCGTCAGGGTCGTCGTGCATCACGGACACGAGGGCGGTCTGCGCGAGGGCGCACGGCCCCGCCGCGACGATACCGCATGCCGCCAGTGACCAGCGCATCTTCGTCCCTTCAGTTGCAGGTACCTGCGTAGGCCGCGGGGAACAACACGTCGAGGAAGTAGTCCCGGTCGTCCGGATTGACGACGCCATCGGGAACGCCGTATCCCGGCTGGCCCTGCAGAGCACCCGTCGTCGTGAAATCGGCCTTTTCGACGATCAGATTCGGATAGGCGTAGTCCATGAAGTACGCCTTGTCGTCGCAGTCGATCACGCCATCGGCGACGCCGAAACGCCATGTGCCGGGTGTGTTGTGGTCGGTAAGGTCGGCGCGATTGTGCGGGTGCGCGAATCGATAATGGAGCAGTTCGAGGGCGACGAGTGACTCGTATGCGTCGACGAGGCCCCAGCCATACACGTCGTCTCGTCCGCTGCCGGGCCAGTGGGCGAGCCGCCGCGAGCCGAAGAACAGCAGGTCGTACACGTCCTGCCACGTCAACGTGACGCCCAACTCGTCCGCCCGAGCGAACAGCAAGGACACGATTGCCGCCACCTGGGGCGTCGCACCGGATGTTCCACTTCCAGCGAGGACGATCGGGGCGTTGCAAGGAGACGGCGGCGGCGTTGACCCGGGAGTGCCGAACGATGGGTTGCAAGGAGCGGAGACAATGGCTCGAGCCGGTGCGCAGAAGTCAACCGACTCGCCAGCAGCCGAAATGCCGAGGCACGACCCGGGAATCTCCTGCTGCCACCGGTCGCCGATGTTTTCGATTCCGGAAACGGCGATGACGCTATCCCAACGCGTGGGGCATCGGTTCGCGTAGCCTTCGCTGTTCCCGGCGAGTACGACGACAACGATGTCCACGCTCTTGAGAACCTCGCACGCATCCTGAAGCTCGTCGTAGATCGGAGAAGAATACATGTCGCAATCGAACGAGTAGCTCATGTTGATGACGCGCACGTCGGCGTACACCGGGTTGCTCGCGATCTCTTCGAGCAGATAGAGCGTCGCGTACTCACTGAAGTGGTTGTACACGGGCCATCCGCCAAACGCGTTCACAATGCTCGTCCGGGCCGCGAGGATCCGGCACTTGAGGTCCACGCCCGCCATCTCGACGCAGCCTGCCACGCCGCTGAAGTTGTTGCCTCGTGCCCCGACGACGGATGCGACCGGCGTGCCGTGTCCGCCCATGTCGATCGCGTACCCGAAGGCGCACTGACCAGGCGTGTACGGCGGAACGGTCTCCTCCCAGCAGCAGGTGTACGGATCGAGGAGCGTTCCATTCGGACATGTCGCGGCCAAGTCGGGGAAAAAGAACCGTGCCGGGTCGAACGCCGGGTTCTCGTACTGCACGCCTGTGTCGATGACGGCAACAACAATGTCCTCGCACCCCTGCGTGATCGCCCACGCCTTCCGGATGTTGATATCGACACCCGGCACGCCCGGATCGTCATTCAGAGGGTCGGTGGTCGGACAGCTGCCGTTCACGATCACCTGACCGATGTTCTCAAGATACCACTGATCCTCGAAGTCCGGGTCGTTCCCCGGCGTCGGCTCCGGCATGTCGAACGGCTCCGACATGACCGGCGGGGCCGCGTCGCACACCGTGCCGCCGCGGCCGATCAGGTCGCGCCCCGTTCGGCGCACCCCCGGCCACTGGCGCATCAGGGCGGCGGCGATCTCCTCGGTGCCCGGCGGGACCGCGACCGCCATGACGCCGCTGATCGGCGTCTCCATCACGACGCGGTACCCGAAGGCCTCGATGATCGGGCGCAACTGGGCGTTCCTGGCGCGCGACTCTGGAACCACGATCACCGTCCGCCCCGTCACCGCGTGCTGCGGCGCGGGCTGGGCGAGGGCAGCCCGCTCAGCGAGCCCCACCACGCACCCGAACGCGAGGAGCGGCGCGACGCCGCGAGAGCGGTGAGCGGTGAGCGGTGAGCGGTGAGCGGTGAGCCATTCAACACTCCTGTTGCGAGTCCATTGAAGTTACACGATTGCTCGGCGTCTGTCAAGGCAGAAACCGAGAACCATGTGAACTTCGTCGGGGCCGCAAGCCGGTGCCAGGCGTTACTTCGTCAGCACCCGCATCGCCCAGGTCCGGGCGTGGGCGATGGCCTCGCGCATTTTGGCAACGTCGGTCCCGCCGCCCTGGGCCGCGTCGGGTTTGCCGCCGCCCTTGCCGCCCACGACGCCGGCGGCCTCGCGGACCCAGTCGCCGGCCTTGAGCCCGGCGTCGATCGCGCCCCTGGGCACGCCGGCGACGATGCTGACCTTCGGCGAGGCGGGGTCCAACTCGTCGGGGCTGAAGAGCATGACGGCGGCGGCGGGCACGCGGTCGCGCACGGTCTGCAGCCCGGCCTGGAGCGCGTTGCGGTCGGCGCCCACGTCGAGCACGGCGACGACGACGCGGTCGAGGCTGGTGGCGGCGGACTCGGCGATCTGGCGGGCCTGCTGCTGGGCCTCGGCGGCCTTGGCCTTGGCGGCGGCCTTGGCCGCGCCCTTGGCGCGTTCGAGCAGCGTGGCGAGGCGTTCCTTCAGGTCGTTCTTCCGGGGCAGCGGGATGGTCATCTGCTCGATCTGCCCGTTGATGTCGGCGATCTCCTCGGCGAGGCGATCGTCGGGCAGGGCGGCGGCGGCGCGGACGCGCTCGGACAGGGCGTCGGCGGCGCGGATGGCGGCGACGGCGGCGACGCCGCTGAGGGCCTCGACGCGCCGGACGCCCTTGGCGATGCCGGTCTCGCTGATGAGGGCGAAAGATGCGATGTCGCGGGTGGTGGCGACGTGCGTGCCGCCGCAGAACTCGACGGAGATGTCGCGCCACGCGCCGTTGGCGGGGTTGGCCAGCAGGTCTGGCACGGGCTGGCCGATGGACACGACGCGGACGGGGTCGGGATAGGCCTCGCCGAAGACGGCGCGGAGGGCGTGGATCTGCTTGGCCTGCTCGAGCGGGGCCAGGTCGGCGTAGACGGTCAGGTCCTCGTCGATCTTCTCGCGGACCTTCGATTCGATGGAGGCCAGGTGGGCCGGCTCGACGGGGCCGTTGTTGGAGAAGTCGAAGCGGAGGCGCTGGTCGTCGACGAGCGAGCCCTTCTGCTCGACGTGCTCGCCGAGCACGTCGCGGAGGCCCCAGTTGAGCAGGTGGGTGGCGGTGTGGTTGGCCTGGACGCTCTTGCGTCGGGCTCCGGCGACGTGGGCGGTGACGTCGTCGCCCACGCGGATCTCGCCGCGATGGACGCGTCCGACGTGCAGGACGTAGCCGCCGAAGGCCAGCGTGTCTTCGACGACGAACTCGCCGCCCTGAGCGGTGTCGCTGACGCTGGAGCGGGTCTCGCGCGTGACGAGCAAGCGCCCGTGGTCGCCGACCTGGCCGCCCATCTCGGGGTAGTGGTTGGTGCGGTCGAGGATGACGCCGATGAGGTCGATCTTGCCGGAGGACTCGGCGTGCTCGTCGAAGTTGGAGCCGTTCCAGATGGCCTTGACCGAGGCGCGGATGTCGCGGGCGTGGAACTTGTGGGAGTCGTCGGTGGGCTGGATGCGCAGGGCCTTGAGGCGGGCGATGGCCTCGGCGTCGAGGACGAGGCGCCCGGACTCCTTGGCGGCCGAACCGGCGCGGGACTTCTCGCGGGCCTCTTCCATGCAGCGCTCGAAGGCGGGCATGTTG